>CAWGLS010000034.1:0-69840 GCA_963823475.1 uncultured beta proteobacterium | reverse complement strand
CCTCCGACGACCAGCAGCAGCGCGCGCACGAGCTTGGACAGCAGGGCCTTGGTATTGGTGTCGAGGTTGGTGCGGCCGAGGAGCCCGCGCTCGAGCACGCCGGACAGCCACAACGCGACGACCAGCGTCACCACGACGGCCGCGATGCCTTTCACGATCGTCAGCAGCGATACCGGCTTGCCGAGGGGCAGCGTGAACTCGTCGAGCTCGCGCGCGATCTCGGGCAGCGCGCCGACGAAATACAGCACCACCAGCGCCCAGATCGAGAACGCGATCGCGCGCTCCGATGTCTTCAGCCACTTTTGTTGGGCGAATAGCTGCCGCATTCCGTACAGCAGCGTCCGGATGACCGCAAGTGCGATCAGCAGCGGGATCGCGATGTCGATGAACAACGGAGTGCCGCCGGCAACACGGTAAGCCGCGCGTCCGACCGCGAGCAGCAGCAGCGCCACCAGCGAGAACACGACGCGCCCCACGCCGGCGTGCAGGTGGCGACGGCCGCCTGCCGCCGCCCCGCGCGCGCGCGTTTCGAGGCGCCGGTCGATCACCCAGGCGACGCCGATGCACAGCGCCACGATGGCGAGGTCGAGCCAGCCGTGGCGCGTGGCGAGGGCAACTTCGAAACGGGAAAAATCGATCGGACCGAACATTTTAGATATCAATGCAACGCTAAGTGGAGACGCCCCGAAGCCGCGTGGAGATTCCCCGAAGCAAAAAGAGGCTCCACGACGCAGCATGGAGAAATTCCGTCGTCCCCGCGAAGGCGGGGACCCAGCGCCTTCGCGCGAACGACACTGGGTCCCCGCTTTCGCGGGGACGACGGTAAGAGCGGTGCCGAGGTCCCCGCCCCAAGGGCACGCGATCACGGCGCACGCTCGAGCACCGCCGCGAAGAACCCGTCGCAGCCGTGCAGATGCGGCATGAGCTTCAGCATCGGGCCGGTGTCGAGGGCGATGCCGGCGCGCGCGAGATCGGCGGCGGCATTGCCCGGCGCGAACTGCGGATGCGCGGCGAGGAACGCGGCGACGATGTCCTCGTTTTCCTCGGGCAGCACGCTGCACGTGGCGTAGACCAGGCGGCCGCCGGGCTTGACCAGCGTGGCCGCCGCCGCGAGGATCGACGCCTGCTTGGCGGCGAGCTCGGCCACCGCCGATTCCGGCTGTCGCCACTTGAGATCGGGATTGCGCCGCAGCGTGCCGAATCCCGTGCACGGCGCGTCGACCAGCACGCGGTCGATCTTGCCGGCGAGGCGCTTGACCTTGGTGTCGCGCTCGCCGGTCGAGCAATTGCGGATGCACGTTCGACAATCCCGACCGCGCGAGGCGCGGCGTCAGCTGCGCCAAGCGCTTGCCGACGACGTCGAACGCATAGAGCCGGCCCTGCGACCGCATCAGCGCGCCGAGCAGCAGCGTCTTGCCGCCGGCGCCGGCACAGAAGTCGACCACCATGTCGGAGCGCCGCGGCGCGACGACGAAGCCGATCAGCTGGCTGCCTTCGTCCTGCACTTCGAGGCGGCCGTCGGCGAGCCAGGGATGCTTGGCGAGCGACGGCCGGCCGGAGAGGCGGATGCCCAGCGGCGAGTACGGCGTGACGGCGGCATCGAAGCCTTCGGCGAGGAGGGCGGCCAGCGCGGCCTCGCGCGTCGCCTTGCCCGTGTTCACGCGCAGGTCGAGCGGGGCGGGCGCGAGCCACGCGTGGGCGAGCGCGGAACGCGTTGCGTCGCCATACGCCGCACCGAGCCGGTCCCACAGCCAGTCGGGCACGTCGTGCGCGACGGCCGGCGGCAGCGGCTGCTTCATCCGCGATTTGAACGCCCGCACCCACAGTGCTTCGGCGGTGTTCAGCGCGGGCTCGAGGTCGCGCAGCGAGCGGCCCAGCTCGCGCACGAATACGGCGAGCGCGAGCTTGCGCGGCTCGGTGGACTCGGCCAGCGTTTCGGTCGAGCGCATCCGGCGCAGCAGCGCGAACACGCCGTCGGCGACGAACGCCCGATCGCGCTGACCCATCTCCGGATGGGCGCGAAAAAAGGCGGACAGGCCGTTGTCGGCGGGCGTGTCGAAGCGACGCACGCGTTCGATCGCGGACGCGAGTATCGCCAGCTCGTGCGCGCGCAGCACCGTCATTGGCCGGTCATCGTGGGAAACGTGGCGCCGGGCTGCGCCTCGTGGACGTCGGGCACGCGGTTGCGTTCGCGCTCGGCGGCGAGGTCGGCCGCGCGCGGCATCCGCAGGTCGTCGCGGAGCATCGTGGCGGCGTCCTCGTCGACGCGGATCGCATCGAGCATCACTTCGATGGTGCCGCGGTCGGTGTTGGCGACACGCATCTTCACCGCGATATAACGCAGCGACGGCGCCAGCCACACGTAGCTGTCGGTCTTGCCGTCCTCGGACCGCCGGTGCCAGCGTTCGGTCTCGATCGTGCCCTGCGGCCACTCGATGCTTTCCGTGGCCTCGCGCGTGAGCGTGTAGCGCATGAGCCGGCGCGGCGTGGCGACGGTGACGTCGACGACGTCGCTGGTCGGCGGCGTGAAGTAGTACTGCCACATGAGGGCCAGCGGGTCGAACGTCGGCAGCTCCAGCGGCGCCGTCTTGTTGTCGTGCATGGTGACGATGCCCGTTTCCCAGTCGAAGACCGCGGTTTCGACGCGGTCGGGGCCGCCGCGCTCGACGCGTAGGAGTTGCGGCTGCAGTCCCTCGTCGGTGATGATGCCGCGGCTTTCGATCTTGCCCTGCCCGCGCAGCACCAGCGCCGCGAGTCCGCGGGCCTCGCCGATCGTCGCGATGCGATAGCGGTTGTTCGCGTGTTCGAAGCGGTAGACGGCGTCGCCGATCAGGAAGCCGCGTGTGCCCCAGAAGACCTTGTACGCGAGATCGATGCGCGGCGGCAAGGTTTTCGTCCCGGTGGCCGCGCCGGGAATCACTTCGGCCTCCGCGACCGCCGCCGGCGTGCCGGTGTCGGGCGCGGTGGGCGCCGCCGGTGCAGTGGTATCCGCGGTGTCGGCGGGGCCGGCCTGCGGTGCGATGTCGACCGGCGCGGGCTGCGGTGCCGCCACCGGCGACACGCGCTTGCGCTTGGGTGGTGGGGGCGCCGGCGCGATCGCGGAAGGCTTCGGCGGCGGCGGCAGCTCGGTGAGCGTCGCCGTCAGCGGCGTCGACTCCGGCGCGGCGGCCATCTCCGTCGGCCACAGCGTGAAAGCGAGGTGGATGGCGAGCGACAGGACCAGCGCGACGAGCAGCAGGCGGCGGGTACGCGCGCTCGCTTTCGCCTCCGCCAGGCGCAGCGCGAGCGACAGCAATGACGGGGCGGTGGCGGTGGCGGACACGGCCGACGGGTTCAGGGCAGTGGGGCCGGCGCCGACGGGCGCGACGTCATGATGCGGCGTCCGGTGCCGCTGCGTCGTGGGACGCGGCATGCGACGAAGGGACGAAGGCGTGCGACGAAGTGCCGTGCTGCGTGTCCACGTCCCGCGCGTAACCTACACTTCGTCGTCCCCGCGAAGGCGGGGACCCAGCGTCTTTCATGCCACGCCACTGGGTCCCCGCCTTCGCGGGGACGACGGGAATTGGGTATGAATTGCCAAGCACGGAGCATCTCGTCCTCGACCAGCCGTGGCTACGACAGGCGCCGCACCGACGATCAACGTCTCGCGACGATGGCCGCACAACGCGCACTTCATTCAAGGCGTGACCGCGGGCGCGAACAGGAACTCGCCGCTGCCGGCATTGGCGTCGCGGACAGACACGCGCCGCCCGTCGACGGCGAGACGGCCCGTGCAGTACCACCTTACGACCGCCGGCAGCAGCAGGTGTTCCGCGGCGAGCACCCGCGCCGCCAGCGCGTCCTCGGTATCGCCGTCGTGCACCGGCACCGCCGCCTGGCCGACGATCGGTCCCACGTCGACGTCCGGCGTCACGAAATGCACGGTGCAGCCGTGCAGCCGCACGCCGTCGGCCAGCGCGCGACGATGCGTATGGAGTCCCGGGTACGCCGGCAGCAGCGACGGATGTATGTTGAGCATCCGTCCGCCGTAACGCCGGACGAATGCGGCGCCCAGCACGCGCATGAAGCCGGCCAGCACGATGAGGTCCGGGGCCGTCGCGTCGATGGCCGCGGCGAGCGCCGTGTCGAAGTCGTCGCGCGTCGCATAGGACCGATGTTCGACGACGCGCGTCGGCACGCCGTGCCGCGCGGCGATCGCCAGGCCGCCGGCGTCCGCGCGATTGGCGATGACGGTGGTGACGGTGCCGCCGAGCGCGCCGGCGGCCATCGCGGCGAGCAACGCGGCGAGGTTCGAACCGCGGCCCGAGATGAGGACGGTGATGCGGGGCGGGGTCATCCGGACGCCGGGTGCTGCCGCGTCAGACGACGACGGTGGCCGGTTCGCCTTCCGTACGCGCGACGATGGTGCCGATGCGGTGCGCGCGCTCGCCGGCGCCGTCGAGCAGCTTGACGGCGCGGTCGGCGTGCTCGCTGGCGACGACGACCGTCATGCCGATGCCGCAGTTGAACACGCGATGCATCTCGTCGTCGGCGACGTTGCCGTGCCGCTGCAGCCAGTCGAAGATCGCCGGGCGTTGCCAGGCCGCGCGCTTCAGCCGCGCAGCCACGCCCGCCGGCAGCATCCGCGGCACGTTCTCGACGAGGCCGCCGCCGGTGATGTGCGCCATTCCCTTGACCGGCACGCTGTGCAGCAGCGCCAGCACCGGCTTGACGTAGATGCGCGTGGGCGCGAGCAGCGCGGCGCCGAGCGTCGTGGCGGCGAACGGCGCCGCGAGGTCGGCGCCGCTCGCCGCGATGATGCGGCGGATCAGCGAGAAGCCGTTCGAGTGCGGCCCCGACGACGCGATGCCGATGACGGCATCGCCGGGCGCGATGCCGCGGCCGTCGATGATGCCGGACTTTTCGACGACGCCGACGGCAAATCCGGCGAGATCGTATTCGCCCGCCGGATACATGCCCGGCATTTCCGCCGTCTCGCCGCCGATCAGCGCGCAGCCCGCCGCCTCGCAGCCGGCGGCGATGCCGCGGATGACTTCGGCGGCGACGTCGACGTCGAGCTTGCCGCAGGCGAAGTAGTCGAGGAAGAACAAGGGCTCGGCGCCCTGCACGAGGATGTCGTTGACGCTCATCGCGACGAGGTCGATGCCGACGGTGTCGTGGCGGTTCAGCGCGAACGCCAGCATGAGCTTCGTGCCGACACCGTCGGTGCCGGCGACGAGCACCGGATCGCGAAAGCGCTTGCCGATCTCGATCAGCCCGCCGAAGCCGCCGATGCCCGACAGCACTTCGGGGCGCAGCGTGCGCTTGGCGAACGGCTTGATGCGCTCGACCAGCGCGTCGCCGGCGTCGATGTCGACACCGGCATCGCGATAGGAAAGTGGGCGGGGTTCGGACGGGGACATGAAGGATTCGCGATCCGGTGCGCGCGGCAGGCAATGCGCGGGGGGCGTCCGTGGTCACGGATTTCCGCAGTGTGCGACGGAACCACTACAATCCGCGAAGTTGCCCGCGCTCGCAGTCGCGTTCGCGGGCATTTATCGAACGCGCCGGATTCTACCGGAAATGACCGACTCCCGCCCGCTGCCGCCCGAGGATGCCATGCCTGCGCCCGCGGCGACGCCGATGTCGGCGGCGGCGGTCGACGGCGCGCCCGGCGTCGGTGCCGCCGTCGCCGCGGCGCGTGTTGACGGTGCGCAATTACGTCTGGATCGCCGGCGCCGCGGTGGTGCTGGTGCTCGGCATGCGCTACCTGGGGCCGGTGCTCACGCCGTTCCTGATCGGCGCGATCCTCGCCTATCTGGGCACGCCGCTCGTCGATTGGGCCGCGCGCCGCAACGTTTCGCGCGCGTTGTCGACGACGGTGGTCGTGCTGCTGTTCGGTCTCCTGCTGGCCGTGCTGTTCACGATCCTCATTCCGCTGGTCCAGGCGGAAGTGCTGCTGGCCGCCAAGCGTCTTCCGGAACTCGTCGAACGCGCGTACACGCGCATCGCGCCGTGGCTCGAGCAGACGTTCGGCGTCACGCTCGCCTTCGACCTCAACTCGCTCAAGGCGCTGGTCGCGGAGAACCTGGACGACGCGCGGGACATTTCGCTGCACGTGCTTTCCGGCTTGAAGACCGGCAGCGCCATCGTGGTGTCGGTCCTCGTGAACCTCGCGCTGATCCCCGTCGTGATGTTCTACCTGCTGCGCGACTGGAACATGATCGGCGAGCGCCTGTACTCGCTGGTCCCGCGCGATTGGCTCGGCAAGGTGCGCACGATCGTGGGCGACATCGACCTGGTGCTGGCCGAATTCCTGCGCGGGCAGCTGATGGTGATGTTCGTGCTCGCCGTCTACTACGCGATCGCGCTGTGGCTGGCCGGCCTGGAGCGCGCGCTGGCGATCGGCGTCCTGACCGGCCTGCTGGTGTTCATTCCGTACGTCGGGTTCGGCCTGGGGCTCATGCTCGGCATTCTCGCCGCGCTGCTGCAATGGACGGGCTGGCCCGGATTCTTCGCCGTGCTCGCCGTGTACGGCGTCGGCCAGTTGCTCGAGTCGTACGTGCTGGTGCCGTATCTCGTCGGCGACCGCATCGGGCTGCATCCGCTCGCCGTGATCTTCGCGCTCCTCGCGTTCGGACAGCTGTTCGGCTTCGCCGGCGTGCTGCTGGCGCTGCCGGCGTCCGCCGCGCTCCTCGTGGGGTTGCGCCACCTGCGCGCCGCGTACCTCGACTCGCCCGTGTATCGCGGCAACGAATAGCGGCCATGGAACAGCTGACGTTCGAACTCGCCGCGGCCGAGCCGCCTTCATTCACGAACTTTCTGTCCGGACCCAACACCGAGGTCGTGACGGCGCTCGAGCGCGCGGCGCGGGGCGAACTCGCGGAAACGGGCGTCCTGATCTGGGGGGCGCCCGGATCGGGACGCAGCCACCTGCTGCGCGCCGCCGTGGCCGCCGCGCGCGTGCGACCGGCGCTGTATCACGCCGATCCGGCCCATGTCCCGCGCGATCCGCCGGGACCGGCCGCGCTCGTCGCCGTCGACGACATCGACACCGCCGGCGCCGACGCCCAGGGCCGGCTCTTCACGCTGTTCAACCAGTTGCGCGACACCGGCGGGATGCTGGTCGCTGCCGCCTCGATGCCGCCCGGAAGGCTCGACCTCCGCGACGACCTGCGGACGCGGCTCGGGTGGGGTCTGGTCTACGAGCTCAAGCCGCTGGCCGACGCCGACAAGCCGCTGGCGCTTGCCCGCTACGCCGACGAACGGGGATTCCGGCTCTCCGACGACGTCATCGCCTACCTGCTGGCGCATGGACGGCGCGACATGACGACGCTGGTCGGCACGCTGGCCGCCCTCGACCGGTATTCGCTGGCGGCGAAAAAGCCCATCACCCTGCCGCTGCTGCGGGAGTGGCTGCAACGAGGGCTGCCGCTCGGCGCCAACCCCAAGTGACGGCGGGCACGCGCGGCGGCGGGGCCGCGCCCCAGTTGTTGCAGAAATGGCTGTCTGGGTCCGGCGACAGCTTTTTCGCCGAATTTTCCCCCTAGTTCATTGATTGTTCAGCTAAAATAACGGATCGCCCCGTGTCGGGCCGGCGTGGCGCGATGTCAACCGACATCCGCATGCGGCCGTTAATGGCCTCGACACGGTTGATTGGTGTCGTACTATTTGGCTTCCGCCAAGGGTCCGATTGATGAAGCAATTGGTTGCGGCACTGGTGATGGCAGCATTTTCGGCCGTCGCGCTTGCTCAAGGTTCGACCCCGACTTCGCCGTCGGCCACTACTTCGGCGACGTCGGCAGCTCCGGCCAAGTCCGGAACGAAGAAGACCAAGAAAAAGAAGGCGAAGAAAACCACGGGCGCGGCGAATGCGTCCACCCCGACGCCCACGAAGTAATCCGACTCACTTTCTGTCCAAACCCGAAACCATAAAGGAATCGCACATGAACAAGCTTCTCGTTGCATTGATCGCCGGCGCGTTCGCGTCGGTCGCCGCCGCGCAGACCGCTGCCCCAGCCACCGCCACCACCGCCAAGGAAAAGGCCAAGGAAGTCCAGGCCACGACCGCGGCCGGCTCGGGCAACTCGGCCTCCGTGCAGAAAACAGCGAAGGAACAAGCCGAGAACGTCAAGGCGTCGAAGGCCGTGCCGAAGATGTCGACGGCCGAGAAGAACAAGGCCATCAAGGACGTCAACAAGCAGATGGTGAACCCGAACAATCCGTCGGGTGGCGTGGCCGGCACCGCAGCGATGCAGCAGTCGAACACCGGCCGCCTCGAAGGAAGTGCCGAAGCAACCGTCCGAACCTGAAGTACGCCGGAAGCGCAGAAGGCCCTGCGAAAAGGCCGCGACGACGACTAAGCGTCGTCTGTCTTGCGTCACTAGAGGCAGGGCGCCTTCGCGCCCTGCCTTTTTCATTTCTGGCCAACACGTCCATGCGTACCCGATTGCCGTGAGCGAACTGCTGCAACGTCCCGCCGTCACCGTGGCGTCCATCGTCGAGCACGAAGGACGCTTCCTGCTGGTCGAAGAGGAAACCCGGGCGGGGTTGAAGCTCAATCAGCCCGCCGGGCACCTGGAGCCGGGCGAATCGCTGCCGGCGGCCGCCGCGCGCGAAACGCTCGAGGAGTCCGGATGGCATGTGGAACCCACGGCGCTGGTCGGTATCTACCGCTGGGAAGTGGCGGACACCGGGTCGACGTTCGTCCGCTTTTCATTTGCGACGGTGCCGCGGGCGCACGACGCGGCACGCCCGCTCGACACCGGGATCCACCGCGCGCTGTGGCTTTTCTACGACGAAATCGTCGCGCGTCGCGCTGACCATCGCAGCCCGCTGGTCCTGCGTTGCGTCGACGACTATCGCGCCGGCCACCGCTGGCCGATGGACCTCGTCCAGGAGGTTCGCTGATGACGCGCCGTCGCCGCGTCGTCGTCGGCATGTCGGGCGGCGTCGACTCGTCCGTCGCGGCGTGGCTCCTGAAGCAGCAGGGCTTCGAGGTGATCGGCGTCTTCATGAAGAACTGGGAGGACGACGACACCGACGACTACTGCACGTCGCGGGAGGATTTGGTCGACGCCGCGGCGGTGGCCGACGTGCTGGGCATCGAGCTCGAGGCCGTCAACTTCGCCGCCGAGTATCGCGAGCGCGTGTTCGCGCACTTCCTGCGCGAGTACGAAGCCGGCCGCACGCCGAATCCGGACGTGCTGTGCAACAGCGAGATCAAGTTCAGCGCCTTCCTGGACTACGCGCTGCGCCGCGGCGCGGACGCCGTCGCGACGGGCCACTATGCGCGGGTGCGCCGGGCGCCCGACGATCCTGCGCGCGTCGAACTGCGCAAGGCCGTCGACGACACGAAGGACCAGAGCTATTTCCTGCATCGGCTGACGCAGCGGCAGTTGGCACCGGTGCTGTTTCCCCTGGGCGACATCGCCAAGCGCGACGTGCGGACGATTGCGCGGCGCGAAGGCATCCCGACCTACGCCAAGAAGGACTCGACCGGCATCTGCTTCATCGGCGAACGGCCATTTCGCGACTTCCTCGCGCGTTACCTGCCGCGCACGCCCGGCCCGATCGTCACGCCGGAGGGTGCGCGCGTCGGCGAGCACCAGGGACTCGCGTACTACACGCTCGGTCAGCGGCAGGGATTGGGCATCGGCGGCACGCGCGACGGCAGCGCCGCGCCGTGGTTCGTCGCCGGCAAGGACCTGGCGCGCAACACGCTGCTGGTCGTGCAGGGGCACGATCACGCGCTGCTGTACCGCCGCGACGTCGAAGCCATCGACATGCACTGGATCGCCGGCCGCGCGCCGGCATTGCCGCTGCGCGCGGGCGCGAAGACGCGCTACCGGATGCCGGACGCGGCGTGCACGCTGACCGGGGGTGACAGCCGCCATCGGGCGGCTTTCGACGCTCCGCAATGGGCGCCCACGCCCGGCCAGTATCTCGTGCTGTACGACGGCGACGTGTGTCTGGGGGGCGGCGTCATCGCGGCCTCGCATCCCCTCGCGGCCACGGCCGACACCGCGGACGCTTCTGCCTAAAGCGACGCGCTCCGCCGTCGCGCACCCGCAGTTCACTCGCCGTGCAGGTAGAGCAGATAGGTGTTCAGAAGGTAGAACGTGAACAGGCCGATGCTGACCCATCCGACGGTCCGGAACAGTCGCGATCGCGGTCGATACAGTAGCGCCACGATAACGATGCCGGTCATCACGCATGCCGAGGCGGCGGAAATGGCGTGCAACGGCGAAACGTGCGCAAGCAGCGGGCCGCTCGGGTAGAGCGCATCGTCGACCGCGAGAATCGCCATGTTGAAGAGATTGCTGCCGAGAAGATTGGCGATCGCCATGTCGACGGCACCCATGCGCAGCGCCGCGATGGTCACGACCAGTTCGGGTAGCGACGTGGCACCCGCGACAAAGAGCGTGCCAACGAATGTACTGTGCCAGCCCATGGCTTCGGCGAGGCGGACACCGACGAAGGGCAGCCAGGTTCCGGCGGCGAGGATCGCAAGCGCTGCAATGGCATAGCGAATCGCCACCTGGCGGAGCGTCACATGCGGATAGCGGAGGGCCTCGTCGCGGGAATGGGTGATCAGCTGCGCCTGCTCGTAGTGGAACACCGCGCGGATAGCCACCAGGTACAGAACCAGCAGCACGGGGGTGTAGGCGCCGATGTGCCCCAAGGCGAGCGCAGTCGTCCTGGTGCCGAGTAGCAGGTTGAGCCCCGCGAACCCGATCATGACGACGCCAAAGCCGGCCGACAGTATGTGACCCTGGCTCGCGCGGCGATAAACCACCTCGTCGCGATACAACAGGTCGACTACCACCAGGATAACCAGGTTGAACACGCAACTGCCCAGGACATCGCCGACCGCGATGTTCGGCGCATCGGCGATGGTGACGGCGCTGATGCCCGTCACGAGTTCCGGCAACGACGTGACGCCGGCCAGCAGGACCAGCCCGACCCAGCTTGCCGAAATCCCGGTCTTTTCGGCGATGATGTCGCCGTAGCGTGACAGCTTGGTGCCGGCGACCGTGATCACGGCGGCGCAGGCGAGGAACTGCAGCCAGGGGACGAGGGCGGGATTCATGAAAATCCGCACGGCGGCGGCGGGACTTGGCCGATGCCGGGCACCCGCTGCGGCTTCTTCGCCAGACGCTTCACTTGACCAGAGTGACCGGTACCTCGGCCAGGTGAACTACCTTGTAGGCGGTAGATCCGAGCAGGACACTTTCCAGGTCGCCCAGGCCGCGCGTGCCCATGACGATGCCGCCGCAGTCCTGTTCTCTGGCGACGCGCGCGATCACCTCGGCGGGCTTTCCATAGACAATCAGGAAGTCGTAGGCGACGCCGGCCTTGTCGAGCAACGCGCGCGCTTCGGCCGCGGCCTCCTTGCCCTGTTCCTCGAGGTGCGCGAGCGCTTCCTTGTTGAGCAGCCCGTGCGCATACCAGCGCTCGAGCGTCTCCTGGACGTTGATCAGCACCAGCTTCGTGTCGCCGGCGCCGGTCGCCATCTCCATGGCGCGCGCCACCGCACGATTGGCGACGATGGAACCATCGATGGGGACTAGGAGTTTGCGCACGAGATTCCCTCCGTTGATCATCGTCGGGGCCGAATCGGCGCGATGGAACGTCGACCGGTAGTGCCCGGAGCCCGCCAGTTTGCCGGACGCGGCGCTGTCGTTCCCGCGGAACCGACACCGGACAGAAAGAGCCTAGCCGATGCGTCGAAAACGTACTTGATCGGAGTCAATGGCGGCGGCACGTATTCGGCCGTGCAAGGACGTTGCGTTGCCCCGGGAGTTCGCACGGGCTGGCGGGACCGATGAGCCGAAGGGGCGCTCGCGCAGGGCTGCGCGCGGGGCGGGGCCGCGTTCGCACCGGCGTCACGGGCAGCGTTGCCCTGGCCTCCGCGAAATACACGAGACGCCGTCGATCGAACAGCGGCAGGGCGGCGTTGCATTGCCGGTGCTTGCCCGCGATCGGTCGCGTTCACTTCCTGCCGCACCAGAACGTGTACATCGCCCTGAAGGTTTCGGGGTGCGTATCCTCGAACGCCGCCCAGGCCGCGATATCGGTGTCCGGGTCGCTGTCGGGATACATCGCGGTGAAGCGACCGCGAACCGTCGGCGGACACTCGAGCTGCAGCAAGCGCAGCCCGAGTTCGTCGAGGCAGGCGGCGATCTGCGGCAGCGTGAACTGATGCTCGCGAACGTGCATCAGCAGATCGCGGAATTCATCCAGCGTGAAAAAATCGCCGAATGACATGACGTCACGCGCCGGGTGGCCGGCGGGAAGCGCCATGATGGCATGACGGCAGCGACGGATTCCCGCCGTCGTCTGTGGAAAGTCGCCCGACCGGATGTATTCCCGCGCGGCCCGCACGCTGGAGCGGGCCGTCGCGCTGTACAGGGCGATCTTCATGAGGCCATCGGACTCGAGCAGGTCGACCAGCACGCGCCAGCCCGCCATGGGATCGTCGAGATGATGCAGCACGCCGCAGCACTCGACGACGGCAAAGCGCTTTCCGAGAGTGCGGAGGCGCAGGATGTCGGCCTGCCCGTACGCAATGTTGGAAACGCCGAATCGCTCCGTCATCCGTACCGCATAGGCCAGGCTGGCGATGCTCAGGTCGACGGCGAGGATCGCGCTATCCGGATACGCCCGGGCGACCTGGATGGGATGGTGGCCGGTGCCGCAGCCGGCGATCAGCACCGGTACCGGGCGCGGACGAGTGCGCACCGCCTCGTCCGGCCGCAGCCGGGCGGACAGCATTTCGAACGTATCCGTGCCGGGCGTCGGCACCGTCACCCAGCGCGGGTACGGATTTTCCTCGTACTGCGCGCGCACGGCCAAGGAGACCTGGTCGTCGATGGCCGTGATGGCCGCAATCCGCGGTGCGATCTCCCGCTCGCGCACGCGGTCGGCGATCTGTTCCGTGATGATCGGGCGAAAGGCCGCGCTCCATTCCTGCGGTGCATGGGCGAGCAGACGCTCGCAGTCCTTCAGCTTGTTCAGCGAATCGTAGAGCGAGCTGATGGCCAGCGACGCTTCGAGTGCGCGCGGAACGACGGTCGCCGCAGCGAGCGCTTGCCGCAGCGTACCGTGCACGTTCGCCGCGTGCTGCGCTTCGTCTTCCCGCTCGAAGAACGCATATCCCGAGTAGAAGCACTGTCGCGCCAATGCGCAAATGAATTCGTTCGGGACCGCCGGATCCATCTGTCGCGATTCCGGCGCGAAACGCAGCAATGCAAAGCGACGCAAGTGCGTCAGCACCGATTCCAGCTCGACATCGGCGATCGTCATGCGCGGCAACGCCGCGAGGAACAGCGGGTCGCGCAGGAACGCGGCGACCTCCGGATGCTCCACCGCGAAAGGATCCCGGCCTTGCCGCGACGCTTGTTCGAGGATCCCGAAGCCAGGATCGCTTTTCATCAGCGCGACGATGGCGCTGCCGATGAACAGCATCGAGACGCTGTCGTCCTCGCACAGGCTCTGCAGGACCTGCCGCTCCTTCGGTCCGGCCCGCGTGAGTGCGACGCCGAAGAGCGCCTGCGCAAGATTGGCGCGAAGCTGCGGATGCGTGGGAACGACGGCCAGCACGTCGAAGAGCAACGGAATCGCTTCCAGCGCGCGGTCCTTCGCGAGCAGCAACGATGCGAGCGCCGACTTCGCCTCCGGATAGTCGGGCTTGAACAGCAGCGCTTCGCGATACCGGGCTTCGGCCTCGGGGAGGTGCCCCAGTGCTTGCAGGCTCATTCCGAGCCTGCATTGCGTTGCGTGATCGTCCGGCTCCAGTTCGAGCACGCGGCGATCGCTGGCGACGGCCTGTTCGAGGCGCCCCAGTTTCCGCGCGAGGGCGCCCGCGTTGAGCAGCGCCCCCAGGTAGTCGCTGCGCAGCGCGCTGGCGGCGTCGAGCGCGGCCAGCGCGTCGTCACCGCGATCGAGGCCTTCCAGCGCGCCGGCCAGCCCCACCCACGCCTCGGGGAAATCGGCGCGAAGCTCCAGCGCGGCGCGAAAATGCGCGTCGGCCTCGGGCCATCGGGAACGCGCCGAATGCGCGAGGCCGAGGTTGTAATGGGCGGCGGCGTTCCGCGGATCCAGTGCGATGGCGCGTTCGTACGACGCGACCGCGGCGTCGACGTCGCCGGCCGACTGCAGCGCGATGCCCAGGTTCAGGTGCGCGACGGCGAACCCCGAATCGGCCGCCACCGCGTCGCGATAGCACGCCAGCGCGTCGGCGGCAGCGCCCCCTGCTTCCGCGGCGATGCCGCGGTCGACATGCCTTTGCGCGACGCGGCGGGCGTCGTCGGCGGACGGCACCTGCGCGCGGCGGCCGAACACGTCGCGCAGCGAGAAGCTCACGCCGTCGCCACCGGCTCGGCGGCCGAACATCGGCGCGGGGGACGGCGGGGCGCGGTCAACGAGGAGACTCCGACGCCGAGCAGCTTCACGCCCGTGGGACGTGCGTCAGAACGGGATGTCGTCGTCGAAATCGTCGACGTTCTTCTTCGTGCCGCCGCCGGCGGGCTTGCCGCCGGAGCCGCCACCACCGCCGGCACCGGTGCCGCCGCCGCCACCGCCCTCGCGCCGGCCACCGCCGCCCTGGCTGCCGCCGCCGGAGAACTCGGCGTCACCGCCGCCGCCGCCGCCTCGCGCGCGCTGCCGAGCAGCTGCATGCGGTCGCCGACGATCTCGGTGGCGAATTTCTCGACGCCGTCCTTGTCGGTGTACTTGCGCGTCTGCAGCCGGCCCTCGATGTAGACGGAGCGGCCCTTCTTCAGGTATTCGCCGGCGATTTCCGCCTGCCGGCCGAACAGCACGACGCGGTGCCACTCGGTCTTTTCCTGCTTCTCGCCCGCCTTGTCCTTCCACGTTTCGCTGGTGGCGATGTTCAGGTTCGTCACGGCGTCGCCGCCGGTCGTGTAGCGGGTTTCCGGATCGCGGCCGAGATTGCCGAGCAGGATTACCTTGTTGACGGAGGCCATCTCACGTTTCTCCCATAGAGTAGTTGGCACCAAAGCGCGCGGGCGGCGCGGCCATGGTGGCGCTTGCCAGCAGCCACAGGGCGGACAACGCCACGCAAAAGAGGAACACCGACGTGTCGCCGGTGTGGTCGGCAAGCCAGCCGCCGCCGGCCGCGCCGACGAACGCGCCCAGGAACTGCGCGCTCGAATTGACGCCGATGGCCGCGCCGCGGGCATCGCCGGGCGCGCACTTGGACACGAGCGACGGCAGCATGGCCTCGAGCAGGTTGAGGGCGGCGAAGAAGAGCGTCAGCGCGATGCACAGCGCGACGAGCGAATGCAGCGACAGCGCGAGCGCCACCTGCGCGCCGAGCAGCACGACCACCGCCGCGTTGAACAGCGGCTTGCCGCGCCCGGGCCGGTCCACCTGCCGCACGAACGGCAGCATCAGCAGGATCGAGATCGCCAGCACCGGCAGGTAGACGATCCAGTGCCGCTCCGCGGCGAGCCCGTTGTCGCGCAACGCGAACGGGACCTGCGTGAACAGCGCCATCAGCACGGCGTGCAGCACGAACGTGCCGAAGTTGAGGCGCAACAGCTGGCTGTCGGTGATGACGCGCGCGAGCTGGCCGGGCGCGGTATCGCGCTCGGCCATGTGATCGGGATCGGGCACTGCGAAATGCACGACGGCGATGGCGGCCATCGCGAGGACGCCGGTCAGCGCGAAAATGCCGGGGACGCCGATCCACGCCTTGAGCACGGGTCCGGCGACGATCGATACGGCGAACGTGGCGGCAATCGTGATGCCGATGACCGCCATGGCGCGCGTGCGCACCTCGTCGCGCGTCAGGTCCGCCGTCAGCGCAATGACGGCGGCCGAAATGGCGCCGGCGCCCTGCAGGCACCGCCCGACGATCACCCAGCCGATCGTGGGCGCCCAGGCCGCGATGAAGCTGCCGACGGCGAATATGGCGAGCCCCATGTAAATCACGGGCTTGCGCCCCCATCTATCGGAAGCCCAGCCGAAGGGAATCTGCAGGATCGCCTGCGTGAGGCCGTAGGCGCCGAGCGCCAGGCCGATCAGCGTGTGGCTGGCGCCGCCGGGCAGCGCCTGCGCGTAGAGCGCGAACACCGGCAGGATGACGAACATGCCGAGCAGCCGCAGCCCGTAGATGCTGGCGAGGCTGGCGGTCGCGCGCCGTTCGGCGGGCGTCATCCGCAGGCTCGCGGGGTGCGCCGCGGAGGGAATCGACATGGAAGAAATTTGCGGCCGGGAACGGACTACGGAAACGCAATATACTAACAGGTTCGCCCGCCGTCCCTAGGCCCGGCGGGCTAAGCCGAACGACGGGCTTGACCCGGCGCAACATCGATCACGCGAACCGACGAAAGCACGATACCCCTGCATGGATTCAATCCGCATCCGCGGCGCACGCACGCACAACCTCAAGAACCTGAATCTCGACCTGCCGCGGCACAAGCTGATCGTGATCACGGGCCTGTCGGGATCGGGCAAGAGCTCGCTCGCGTTCGACACGCTGTACGCCGAAGGGCAGCGTCGCTACGTCGAGTCGCTGTCCGCCTACGCGCGGCAGTTTCTGCAACTGATGGAAAAGCCGGACGTCGACCTGATCGAGGGCCTGTCGCCGGCCATCTCCATCGAACAGAAGGCGACGTCGCATAACCCGCGGTCGACGGTCGGCACGGTCACCGAAATCCACGACTACCTGCGGCTCCTGTTCGCGCGCGTCGGCGATCCCTATTGCCCGGACCATCCGGACCAGAAGCTCGCGGCGATGACGATCTCGCAGATGGTCGACGCGACGCTGGCGTTCCCCGAAGACACGAAGCTCATGATCCTGTCGCCGGTGATCGTCAACCGCAAGGGCGAGCACGTCGAGCTCTTCGTGGAGCTGCGCGCCAAGGGCTTCGCGCGCGTGCGCGTCGACGGCAAGGTGCACGAGATCGACGCCGCGCCGAAGCTCGCCAAGACCACCAAGCACACGATCGAGGTCGTCGTCGACCGCCTGAAGGTGCGCGAGGAGTACAAGCAGCGGCTGGCCGAATCCTACGAAACGGCGCTGCGGCATGGCGACGGCCGCGCGATCGCCGTCGAAATGGACACGGGCCGCGAGCACCTGTTCTCGGCCAAGTTCGCCTGTCCGGTCTGCAACTATTCGCTGGCCGAACTCGAGCCTCGCCTCTTCTCGTTCAACAGCCCGCTCGGCGCCTGTCCGCGCTGCGATGGCCTGGGCGCGATCAGCTTCTTCGATCCCAAGCGCGTGGTGGCGTTTCCGCAGCTGTCGCTCGCCTCCGGCGCGATCCGCGGCTGGGACCGGCGCAACCAGTTCTATTTCCAGTTGCTGCAGAGCCTGGCCAAGCACGTCGGCTTCGACGTCGACCGCCCGTTCGCGAAGCTGGCCGAACGCGTGCAGACGCTCATCCTCGACGGTTCCGGCGACGAGAAAATCCCGTTCACGTACCTGTCGGACCGCGGCAAGCCGATGGTGCGCGAGCACGCGTTCGAGGGGATCATTCCGAACCTCGAACGGCGCTACCGCGAAACCGACTCGGTGATGGTGCGCGAGGAGCTGGCCAAGTACCTGAACAACAAGCCATGCCCCGAATGCAACGGCACGCGGCTGAAGCGCGAGGCGCGGTACGTCAAGGTCGGCGAAGGCGACGCCGCGCGGCCGATCTACGAGATTTCCGGGCTGCCGCTCAAGGGCACGATGGAGTTCTTCCGCGGCTTGAAGCTCGAGGGCCAGAAGGCCGCCATCGCCGATCGCATCGTCAAGGAGATCGTCAGCCGCCTGCAGTTCCTGAACAACGTCGGCCTCGACTACCTGTCGCTCGACCGGTCGGCGGAGACGCTGTCGGGCGGCGAGTCGCAGCGCATCCGCCTGGCGTCGCAGATCGGCTCGGGGCTCACCGGCGTCATGTACGTCCTGGACGAGCCGTCGATCGGACTGCACCAGCGCGACAACGACCGCCTGCTGACCACGCTCAAGCACCTGCGCGACCTGGGCAACAGCGTCATCGTCGTCGAGCACGACGAGGACGCGATCAATGCGGCCGACTACGTCGTCGACATGGGGCCGGGCGCAGGCGAGCACGGCGGCCAGGTCGTGGCGCAGGGCACGCCCGAAGACATCCGCCATGCGGCGCATTCGCTGACCGGCCAGTACCTCGCCGGCCACCGGCAGATTCCGCTGCCGGTGCGGCGACATCGTGCCGATGACGACCGCGAGCTGACGATCAGCGGCGCCACCGGCAACAACCTGCAGCGCGTGACGCTGCGGCTGCCGGTGGGGCTGTTCGTCTGCGTCACCGGCGTGTCGGGGTCGGGCAAGTCGACGCTCATCAACGACACGCTGTACCACGCCGTCGCGCGGCACCTGTACGACAGCGCGGAGGAGCCGGCGCCGTACGCGGAGATCGACGGCCTCGAGCATTTCGACAAGGTCATCAGCGTCGACCAGAGCCCGATCGGCCGCACGCCGCGCTCGAATCCCGCGACGTACACCGGACTGTTCACGCCCATCCGCGAGCTCTTTTCGCAGGTGAAGGAAGGCCGCGAGCGCGGCTACGGCCCGGGGCGCTTCTCGTTCAACGTCAAGGGTGGCCGCTGCGAGGCGTGCCAGGGCGACGGCCTCATCAAGGTCGAGATGCACTTCCTGCCGGACGTGTACGTGCCGTGCGACGTCTGCCACGGCATGCGCTACAACCGCGAGACGCTGGAGATCCGCTACAAGGGCAGGAACATCCACGAAGTGCTGGCGATGACGGTGGAACAGGCATTCGCGTTCTTCGAGCCGGTGCCGGCGGTCGCGCGCAAGCTGTCGACGCTGCTCGACGTCGGCTTGGGCTACATCACGCTCGGCCAGTCGGCGACGACGCTGTCCGGCGGCGAGGCGCAGCGCGTGAAACTCGCGCTCGAGCTGTCGAAGCGCGATACCGGGCGCACGCTCTACATCCTCGATGAGCCGACCACCGGCCTGCACTTCCACGACATCGAGCTCTTGCTGACCGTGCTGCATCGCCTGCGCGATCACGGCAACACCGTGGTCGTCATCGAGCACAACCTCGACGTCATCAAGACGGCGGACTGGGTCGTGGATCTGGGCCCGGAAGGCGGCGCGGGCGGCGGCGTCATCATCGCCGAAGGGCCACCGGAGACGATCGCCGCGACGGCGGCGAGCTACACCGGACACTACCTGAAGCCCGTGCTGGACGCGGAAGCAAAGCGCCGCGGGAAGGCCGCGCCGGCCGCGCCGCGCACGCCGCGCGGCCGCAAGGTATCGGGAGATTTGCTCGGATGAACAACGACGACAGCCTGCCGGTGGTGCTGATTCCCGGCCTCATCGCCTCGCCGCGCTTCTACGCGGCGCAGATTCCCGCGCTATGGCGGTTCGGACCGGTGACGGTGGCCGACCACACGCGCGGCGACCGGATGTCCGCGATCGCGCAGCGCATCCTTGCGAACGCGCCGCCGCGCTTTGCGCTGGCCGGGCATTCGATGGGCGGCTACATCGCGTTCGAGATCATGCGGCAGGCGCCGGAGCGCGTGGCGAAATTGGCGCTGCTCGACACGTCGGCGCGCGCGGACACGCCCGAGCAGACGGAAAAGCGCCGCGGCCAGATCGCGCTGGCGCAGAACGGCCCGTTCGACGCGATCATCGCGCTGCAGTTCCCGGCCTTCGTGCATCCGTCGCGCAAGGACGATGCCGCGTTGCGCAGCTACATGCGGCACTCGGCGGAGGATTGCGGAGCGCAGGTCTTCGTGCGGCAGCAGAACGCGATGATTCATCGGCCCGATTCGCGACCGGATCTCGCGGCCATCCGCTGCCCGACCGTCGTGATCGTGGGCGACGCGGATCACGTCACGCCGCGTGCACTGGCGCAGGAGATCGCCGGCGGCATCGACGACGCCACGCTGGTCATCGTGGACGACTGCGGGCACATGTCCGCCATCGAACGGCCCGAGGCCGTCACGCGAGCCTTCGTCGACTGGCTGCGCTAGCGGTACCGCTTCAGGCGGGCAGCAACCGGTGGGCGAGCGGCGTCTCGACGACGCGATCGCCGTCGCGCGTCAGCCGGTACGCGCGGGCATCGGCCCGCGAGGTGACGACGTGCGCCAGCGACTCGTCGACGAAATGCAGTGCCGCGCCATCGTCCGCCGCGTAGCCGGGCGGAATGCGCCCGTCGCCGAGCAGCCGATGGAAGGTCGGACGGCGCTCCACCTCGCCGTCAAAATGCGGGCACGCGGTGCCCGGCAGCCAGCCCAAGCCGGGCAGCGGCGACAACGCGCCGGGCACCGAGTCCGTGATGCCGCATTCGAACCAGCAGATCATGCCGGCGCTGATGCCGCCCATGACGACGCCGCGTTCGTAGGCGGCGCGCAGCGCGACATCGAGCTGCCATTCGCGCCATAGCGCGAGCAGCGACCGCGTGTTGCCGCCGCCGACGAAGATCGCATCCTGCTCCACGACGAACGACGCCAGGTCCGCCGTCGGCGGCTGCACGAGCGACAGGTGCGTCGCACGGCAATCCAGCCCCGCCATCGCCTCGTAGAACTTGTAGCGCGCCGATTCGGCGTCGCCGCTCGCCGTGCCGACGAAGCAGATCCGCGGCGTGGCGCGCCCCGTGGCGGCCAGGAAATAGCGGTCGAGCGCGCGCGATTTTTCCATCAGGAAGCCGCCGCCGCCCAGGACGATCAACTGTCGCATCCGCGTACGTTCAGGTCGGGTCGGTCATCGCCGGCGACGGCGCGTGCTATCGTGATGGCGGCGAGAATTCCCTGCAGCATCGCGGTGGGCGTCGGCGGGCAGCCGGGGATCGCGACATCGACGGGGATCACGTTGGATACCGCGCCCAGGCTCGCGTAGCTCTCGCCGAAAATGCCGCCGTTGCAGCCGCATTCGCCGACGGCGACGACGAGCTTCGGATCGGGGGTGGCGTCGTACGTGCGCCTGAGCGCGATCGCCATGTGCTTGGAGACGGGGCCCGTCACCAGCAGCATGTCCGCGTGGCGCGGGCTCGCGACGAACTTGATGCCCAGTCCCTCGATGTTGTAGTACGGGTTGCCGAGCGCGTGGATCTCGAGCTCGCAGCCGTTGCACGATCCCGCGTCGACCTGGCGGATGGCCAGCGCGCGGCCGAGCGTCCGCAGTATCGACTGCTGCAGGCGCGCGACGATCAGCATGTCGTCGGCCGGCAGCGGGGCGGGCTCGGTCCTTAAGCCGGTGACCGCGATCTGTTTGAGGATGTGCAGCATGGGAGGGGGTGCTCAGGGGTCAGATTCGCTCAGGGGTCAGATTCGCTCAGGGGTCAGATTCGCTCAGGGGTCAGATTCGCTCACGGGGTCAGATTCGAAATTCCGAACTCAGCGCATCGCATTCTAAAACCGGTTCCGGAAATTCGAGTCTGACCCTGTTGGGTGGGGCGAAGTCGTTTTCAACCGGATCTTGCGACATTGTCGACTTCTTTCGTCCGTGCCTTCGTCCAACGGGTCAGACTCGAATTTCCGGAACGTTCGTGCGGACTATGCAACATTGAGTTCGGAATTTCGAATCTGACCCTGCCGCGAATCTGACCCTGCCGCTACAAATCCACCCCGCTGTACGACAGGTACAGATCGTGACCGCTGTACGACAGGTTGAACGATTTGTTGATCAGCGGGAAGTCCGGCACGATGTTGTCGATGATCGCGTGTTCGAGCACCGGCCAGTTCTGCCACGACGGGTCGTGCGGATGGCAGCGCCGGATCGTGTTGTCGGGCCCGCTCGTCAGCGCGACCAGCACCGGACCGCGCCAGCCTTCGATGTAGCCGAGTCCGAGCTTGTGGGCGGCAACCTGCGGGACCTTCGCGCTGACGGGTCCCGCGCGGCAGCGCGTCGAGCAGCGCGCGCACCAGCCGCAGCGATTCGGTGACCTCGCCGAAACGGTTGGCCACCCGGGCGGCGACGTCGCCCGCGATGGACGTCACCTTGCGTACTTCGAGCGTGTCGTAGGGCGCGACGGGAAAGTCGCAGCGCAGGTCGCGCGCCTGTCCGCTGGCGCGCCCGGCCAGGCCGCCGAGCCCCAGCTTCTGCGCGAGTTCCGGCGTGACGCGCCCGCAGGTGCGGAAGCGATCCTGCACGCCGGCGTGCTCGTCGTAGATGTCGCGCACGATGCGCAACTGGCCTTCCAGCATCGCGCATTCGTCGCGGATGCGCTCGACGTTGCCGTCGGCGATGTCGGACGCCACGCCGCCCGGCACGACCGCATCCATCAGCTAGCCGGTGGCCGAATGCCGCGAGGTTGGTCCGCAGCACGTCCTCCTTGAGGCGCGAGAACTGGGCCAGGCCGAACGCGAACCCCGCGTCGTTGCCCAGGGCGCCCAGGTCGCCCAGGTGATTGGCGATGCGCTCGCGCTCGAGCAACAGCGCGCGCAACGCGGCGGCGCGCGGCGGCACCGCGGTCTCGGCGATCGCCTCGAGCGCCTGCGCGTACGCCCATGCGTAGGCGACGGTGCTGTCGCCCGAGACGCGGCCGGCGAGCCGATAGCCGTCGGCGAGCGGCATGCTCTCGAAGCGCTTCTCGATGCCCTTGTGCGTCCACGACAGCCGTTCCTCGAGCCGCAGCACCTTTTCGCCGACGACCTGGAAGCGGAACTGGCCGGGCTCGATGATGCCGGCGTGGACGGGCCCGACCGGAATCTCGTGCACGCCGTCGCCCTCGACCTTCACGAAGCCGTACTCCTCCTCGCCCGGCTGCCACTGCGGCAACGCGACGAAATCGCGGCGCAGCGGGAACTGGTCGATCGGCCACGCCGCCATCCACGTCCACGGCCGCTGGTCGTCGCCATCGGACGGAATGCCCATCAGGTCGAAGGCGGCGCGCTGCATCCGGTTCGCGGCGGGGAAGATGGTCGCGAGATCCGGATAGTGGACGTCGCCGTCGGGCATCGTGTGCTCGAGCAGCGTCAGTCCGTCCGTGTCCTGCAGCACGACGCGCAGGCAGTAGCCGCGGTTGCGGTCACGCTCGTCGGACAGCCAGAGCGCGACGAGCTGGCCGCCCTGTTCCCAGGCGAGGCGGCAGGCCGCGAGCAGCTGGCCCGAGTTCGCCGACGCCCTGCGCGCGGGGATCCCCGCCGGCTGCGCGGCCGCGGTGAGTCCGAGCGGTGACAGGTTCATCGCAGGGCGTCCTTCGCCATCATCCGATCAACCGCGCCGCCTGCCGGTACCAATCGGCGAGAAACGGCGGGATCCACAGGCCCAGCATCAGCACCAGCGCGAGGTGCGTGAAGACGGGAATCATCGACGGTCGCAGCGGCAGCCGCTTGGCGTTGGTTTCGCCGAACACCATCGGCTGCACTTTCGAGAAGACGGCCGCGAACGCGAGGCCGAGCGCGCCGAGCAGGAAAGGCGTTGCCCACGGCTGCTCGCGCATCGCGGTGGTGAGGATCAGGAACTCGCTGGCGAACACGCCGAAGGGCGGCATGCCGAGGATCGCGAGCGAGCCGATCGCGAGCCCCCAGCCGAGCAGCGGGCTGATCGTGATGAGGCCGCGGATGTTGTCCATCACCTGCGTGCCGGTCTTCTGCGTCGCATGGCCGACGGTGAAGAAGATCGCCGACTTGGTCAGCGAATGGACGGTCATGTGCAGCAGGCCGGCAAAGTTGGCGATCGGCCCGCCCATGCCGAACGCGAACGTGATGATGCCCATGTGCTCGACCGACGAGTAGGCGAACAGACGCTTGATGTCCTTCTGCCGCGACAGCAGGAACGCGGCGACGACGACCGA
The DNA here is from genome assembly GCA_963823475.1 of uncultured beta proteobacterium. Taxonomy (GTDB): domain Bacteria; phylum Pseudomonadota; class Gammaproteobacteria; order Burkholderiales; family Casimicrobiaceae; genus VBCG01. The sequence continues at coordinate 46,105 of CAWGLS010000034.1, read as the reverse complement.
CAGCAGGCCGAAGCCCATCATCAGTTCCTTGGCGAAGGATGTCTGCACCGAGCCTTCCACCAGCACCTTGCAGCGGATCACCGCGTACAGCGCGACGTTCAGCAGCAGTCCGGACAGGACCGCCGAGACGGGCGTCGGACCCTCCGCATGCGCATCGGGCAGCCAGTTGTGCAGCGGCACCAGGCCGACTTTCGTCCCGTAACCGACGAGCAGGAACACGAACGCCAGCGACAGCACCGTGGGCTCGAGGTCGCCCTTGACGCTGTTGAGCTGCGTCCACAGCAGCGCGCCTCCTTCCGCGCCGAGCAGCTTCTCGGCCGCGAAGTAGAGCAGGATCGTGCCGAACAGCGCCTGCGCGATGCCGACGCCGCACAGGATGAAGTACTTCCACGCGGCCTCGAGGCTCGCCGGCGTCCGGTACAGCGATACCAGCAGGACCGTCGTGAGCGTGGCGGCTTCCATCGCCACCCAGAGGATCCCCATGTTGTTGGTCAGAAGCGCCAGCAGCATCGTGAAATTGAAGAGCTGGTACATGCTGTGGTAGAGGCGCAGCCGCGCGGCGGTCAGCCGCTTGTGCTCCTCCTCGATCCGCATGTACGGCTGCGAGAAGATCGACGTCGTGAAGCCGACGAACGCCGTCAGCGCGACCAGGAACACGTTGAACGGGTCGACGAAGAACTGCCGGTCGAGCACCAGCATCGGGCCGTCCGTGACGACGCGGGCGGTCAGCGCCGCCGCGGCCAGCAGCGTCAGCAGGCTCACGACGATGTTGACGGGCGCCGCCGTCCGGCGCTCGCCGATGAACGCCAGAACCGCGGCGCCGGCAAGCGGCAGACCCAGGACGAGGAGGATCTCGATCACCGCCTATTCGCTCCCTCGGCGAAAGCGCAGTGGTGGGCGGGCGCCGTCCTGTCGGTCGCCACTCGGTCGCGCGGCGCCGCACCCTTCGGGCCTGGCTTCGCCCGCCGCGCTCACTCGTTCTCCTTTAATTTTTCGAGGTGCTTGAAATCGAGGCTGTCGAACTGCTCGCGGATCTGGAAGAAGAACACGCCGAGGATCAGCATGCCGACCAGAACGTCGAGGGCGATGCCCAGCTCGACGACCATCGGCATGCCGTAGGTGGCGCTGGTGGCGGCGAAGAAGAGGCCGTTTTCCATCGACAGGAAGCCGATCACCTGCGGGATTGCCTTGCGACGGGTGATCATCATCAGGAACGACAGCATCACCGTCGCCATCGCGATGCCGAGCGTCGCGCGCGTCACGGTGCTCGCGAGCTGCGATATCGGCACCGCCAGGTTGAACGAGAACACGACGAGCACGAGGCCGATGATCATCGTGGTCGGCACGTTGATCAGCCCCTCGACGTCCCACCGCACGTCCAACTGGCGCACCAGGCGGTGCAGCAGCCACGGCAGCAGCGCCACTTTCAGCACCAGCGTCAGTGCGGCCGAGAAATACAGGTGCGGCTGGCCGGTCGCATAGCCGACGGTCGCCGTGGAGCACGTCAGCGCGAGCCCCTGCCAGGCGAAGAGATCGATCAGCGATACCACGCGCCGCTGCGCCAGCATCGCGAACGCCAGCAGCAGCAGGATCGCCGCCAGCAGGTTGATGAGTTGCGCCCAGAGGGGAAGCGTGGCCATGTGCAGTCCCGCCGGGCCGCCCCAAGGGACTGACGCGCCCCCTTGGGGGGCAGCGAGCGCAGCGAGCGTGGGGGTCGTCCGCGCGTCCCGCGCGGGCCGCCCCCCCAAGGGACCGACGCGCCCCCTCGGGGGGCAGCGAGCGTAGCGAGCGTGGGGGTCGTCGGTCCCGCCGGGCCGTCCCAAGGGACCGATGCGCCCCCTCGGGGGGCAGCGAGCGTAGCGAGCGTGGGGGTCGTCTCATCGTTAAGCGCCCAGCAGCAGGTTGACCAGCATCGCCAGCACGGCGAGCATGAACGCGGTGCCCAGGAATTCCGGCGCGCGGAAGATGCGCATCTTGGCCGACAGCGTCTCGATCAGCGCCAGCGCGCCGCCGCCGATGGCCAGCTTGGCGATCAGCAGCGGCGCGGCGGACAGCAGCGCCAGCCAGTCGGTGCCGCTGACGACGATGCCGAGCGGGAAGAAGATCGCCAGTCCGATGCACGAGTAGTTGAACAGCTTGAGCGCCGCCGCCCATTCGAGCAGCGCCAGGTGGCGCGCCGAATACTCGAGCAGCATCGCCTCGTGGATCATCGTCAGTTCGAGATGGGTGGCCGGGTTGTCCACCGGGATGCGCGCGTTCTCGGCGAGCGACACCATCGTGAACGCCACGCCCGCGAACGCGAGGCTCGGGTAGATGCCGATCTCGCGGTGTGCCAGCGTGTCCACGATCTCCGGCAGCGACGTGGAGCCGGAAATGAGCGACGCGGTGAACAGCACCATCAGCAGCGCGGGCTCGGCTAAGAAGCCCACGAACATGTCGCGGCGCGCGCCCAGCGAGCCGAAGGCGGTGCCGATGTCCATCGCGGCCAGCGACATGAACACGCGCGCAAGCGCGAACAGCCCGACGAGCGCGATCGCGTCGGCCGCGCGCGCGAACGGCAGGTCGGTGGCGAGCGACGGCACGATGGCCGCCGCGCACACCATCGCGCCGAACACGATGTAGGGAGTCAGGCGGAAGATCGACGACGCATTCTGCGCGACGACCGCGTCCTTGATGAACAGCTTGCGGATCGTCCGGTACGGCAACAGGATCGACGGCGCGCGCTTGTTCTGCAGCCACGCGCGGCACTGGTTGACCCAGCCGACGAGCAGCGGCGCGAGGATCAGCGCGATGGCGACCTGCAACAGCTGCGAGAGGAAGCTGGCAATGGTCAATGTGCCCCCACGCTTGCGGCTGTCGCTGCGCTGCCCCGAGGGGGCGGTTCGCGCCTTGGGCGGCCCGGCGGCGCGAATGTGGCCCCCACGCTTGCGGCTGTCGCCGCTGCGCTGCCCCCGAGGGGGAGCGGTTCGCGCCTTGGGGCGGCCCGGCGGCGCGAATGTGGTCCCCCACGCTTGCGGCTGTCGCCGCTGCGCTGCCCCCCGAGGGGGAGCGATTCGCGCCTTGGGGCGGCCCGGCGGCGCGAATGTGGTCCCCCACGCTTGCGGCTGTCGCCGCTGCGCTGCCCCCGAGGGGGAGCGGTTCGCGCCTTGGGGCGGCCCGGCGGCGCTCATGTCGTGGTTCGGTTTCATCGGACAAAGAAGAGCAGCGCGAGGAGCGTGAAGAAGCTGTACGTCAGGTAGACGGAGATGCGGCCCTGCTGGATATGGCCGACGATCCGCGCGAGGACTTCGGTCGCCCGGGCGATCGGCACGTACAGCCAGTACCAGAAATGGTCGTCGGCCTTCACGAAGTAGCGCGGCTTGGTGTCGAACGGCGTCGGCAGGTGGCGCTCCATCCGGAAGAACGGCTCGAACACCGTGCGGATCGGCTGCCCGAAGCCTTCGGCGGTGTCCTGCATCCGCGGCGTCTGCCCGGGAAAGCCGCAGTCCCAGGGCGGCGCCCGCCGGATGCGGCCGTGGTAGTAGCGATGGACGAGCTGCACCGTCAGCAGCACGACGGCCACGACGACGACCAGCACGATCAGCGGGCTGTAGCTCGAACGGTCGGCGTTGATCGGCGCCAGCATGAACCAGCTGCGTCCGCTGCCCTCCTGCAGCGCGCTCGACCCCACGAGCAGCGCGTTGACCGGGTCGAGCAGGCCGATCATGTTGACGGGGAACAGTCCGAGCAGGATGCAGCCGGCGGCCAGGTACACGAGCGCCGCGCGTTCGAGCTTGCCGGCGTCCTTCGCGTACGCGAGGTTCGCCTCGCGCGGGCGGCCCAGGAAGACGATGCCGTAGAACTTCACCATCACATACGCGGACAGCGCGACGGCGAGCACCAGCGCCGCCGTCGCCAGCGGCACCAGCATGTTGACGAACGACTGCGGCAGCGTAGGCGTGAAGAGAAACGCCTGCAGCAGCAGCCATTCCGATACGAAACCGTTGAGCGGCGGGAGGCCGGCGATCGCCAGCGTACCGACGAGCGCCAGCCAGGCGACCCACGGCATCCGGTGGATGAGCCCGCCCAGCTTGCCGAGGCTGCGCTCGTGCGTCGCATGCAGCACGGAGCCGGTGGCGAGGAACAGCAGGCTCTTGAAGAACGCGTGGTTCAGGCAGTGATACAGCACGGCGGTCATCGTGATCGCCGCCAGCAGCGACTTGCCGTACGCATGGAACAGGATCGCGAGCCCGATGCCGGCGACGATGATCCCGATGTTCTCGATCGACGAATAGGCGAGCAGGCGCTTCATGTCGGATTGCACCGCGGCGAACACGACGCCGAAGAGCGCGGTGGCGAGCCCCAGCGCCAGCGCGAACACGCCCCACCACCACAGCTGGACGTTCAGCAGGTCGAACGTGACGCGCAGCAGCCCGTAGATGGCGGTCTTCAGCATCACGGCGCTCATCAGCGCCGACACCGGCGAGGGCGCGGCGGGATGCGCCTCCGGCAGCCACACGTGCAGCGGCAGAAGCCCCGCCTTGGCACCGAAGCCGAACAACGCGAGGAAGAACGCGATGCTCGGCCACGCCCCGGCGAGCTGTTGCGCGCGCATGCCGCCGAACGTGTAGTCGCCGCTGTTCCCCTGCAGCACGCCGAAGCACAGCAGGATCGCGAGCGCGCCGACGTGCGCGATCAGCAGGTAGAGGAACCCCGCGCGGCGGATCTCCGGAATGCGATGATCGGCGGTGACCAGGAAGTACGACGACAGTGCCATCGTTTCCCAGGCGACCATGAACATGTAGGCGTCGTCGGCGACCAGCACCAGCGCCATGGCGGCGAGGAAGACGTGATACTGGAAACAGAGCAGGCCGGGCGGCATGCCTTCGCCGGTGCGAAAGTAGCCGGCCGAGTACAACGAGACCGCCGCGCCCACCGATCCCAGCAGCAGCAGGAAGAACGCCGATAGCGCGTCGAGGCGCAGGTGGAACGGCAGGTCGGGGAGCCCGAGCGGCAGGACGACCGACTGCGGCGGCGACGCAATGACGGCGAAGCGCCACGACGGCCAGCGCCAGGCCGACGACGGCGCCGGCGGGGAACAGCACACGGCTGACGAATATCAGGCGCCCGGGGCGCACCAACCCGAGCGTGCCGATGGCGAGCCACGCGACGACGGCGACGACGACCAGATCGAGGGCGTGGGCATCGAGCATGGCGTGCTTCGCGCTAGAGCCCGCGCGAACGGGTCGGCCGTGCGCGCCGGCTCCATCATTTGACGCGCATGCCGGGTTGCGCCCCGTCGTCGGGGGCGAGCAGGAAGATTCCGGGGCCTTCGCCCGATGCGGCCAGCACCATGCCTTCGGACAGGCCGAATTTCATCTTGCGCGGCGCGAGGTTCGCGACCATCGGCGTCAGGCGGCCGACCAGCCGCGCGGGGTCGTACGCCGACTTGATGCCCGCGAACACCGTGCGGTGGCGACCTTCGCCTACATCGAGCGTCAGCCTGAGCAGCTTGTCGGCGCCTTCGACGTGCTCGGCGTTGACGATGCGCGCGATCCGCAACTCGACCTTCGTGAAGTCGTCGATGGAGATGTGCGTCGGCGCTGTTCCCTCACCCCGGCCCTCTCCCGCTGGCGCGGGCGAGGGAGCGGTCGTGCCGGCGGCGGTGCCCGTTGCCGCCGCGGTGCCCGGACCACCGCGACGCCTGTGGACGCCGCGGCGCCTGTCGCGGTCGGGGCTTCGCTGCTTTGCTACGCATCCCCTCATTGCGCGCCGGCGTCACCGCTTGCCCGCCTTCTCCCGGAACAGGAGAGGGTTGGGGCGAGGGCTGGGCGCTTCGAGCAACGCGTCCATCTGCCTCGGCTCGATGCGCGCCAGCAGGTGCGCGTACTTGCCGATGCGCGACGGCAGCACGGCACCGTCGCTCCAGACGAAATCGCGGTCGAGGCCGAAGAAATCGCGCGCCACTTTCGATGCCGTCGTCGGCAGGATCGGCGACAGCAGCACCGTCAGCAGCTTGAATCCCTGCAGCGCCCGCGAACACACGTCCTGCAATTCCGCAGCGCGCGCGGGATCCTTGGCGAGCGCCCATGGCTTGGCCTGGTCGAACGCTTCGTTGATCCGGTCGGCAATCGCCATCGCGTCGCGGACGACCTGCCCGAACCGGCGCGTGTCGTACGCCTCGGCCGCGATCGCCATGCTGGTGCTCGCGGCGCGCGTCAACTGGCCGGCCACGGCGGCGTCGAAGGCCAGCGCGCCGTCGAAGTGCTTGTTGATGAAGCCGGCCGCGCGGCTCGCGATGTTCACGTACTTGCCGACGAGGTCGCTGTTCACGCGCGCGACGAAGTCGTCGGGGTTGAAGTCCAGGTCCTCGACGCGGTCGTTCAGCTTGGCGGCGATGTAGTAGCGCAGCCACTCCGGGTTCATGCCCAGTTCGACGTAGCGCTGCGGGCTGATGCCGGTGCCGCGCGACTTCGACATCTTCTCGCCGAGCGCGGTGATGAAGCCGTGCACGAACACGTTGTTCGGCGTCTTGCGCCCGGAGAAGTGCAGCATCGCCGGCCAGAACAGCGTATGGAAGTACACGATGTCCTTGCCGATGAAGTGATACTGCTCGACCGCCGGATCGGCGATGAACTGCTCGAACGTCCGGGTCTCGTCGGGATAGTCGCGCCGCGCCGCGCCGGAATCGAAGTGCTTCTTCAGTGCCGCGAGATAGCCGATCGGCGCGTCGAGCCACACATAGAAGTACTTGCCGGGCTCGTCGGGAATCTCGATGCCGAAGTAGGGCGCGTCGCGCGATATGTCCCAGTCGTTGAGCGCCTTCCCGCCGTCGCCGAGCCATTCCTGGATCTTGTTGAGCATCTCCGGCTGCAACGGAACGTTCCTTCGTCCATCGCTCCAGGAACTCGATGACGCGCGCGTCGGACAGGCGAAAGAACAGGTGGTCGGACGAGCGCAGCTCCGGCGTGGCGCCGGTGATGGCGGAGCGGGGGTCGATCAAGTCGGTCGGCGCATTGGTCGTTCCGCACTCTTTCGCATCCATCGCCGGCGTACTGGTCCTTCGCGCCGCACTTCGGACACGTGCCCTTGATGTAGCGGTCGGCCAGGAACATGCCCTTGACCGGGTCGTAGAACTGCTCGACGCTCTTCTTGCCGATCAGCGACGGCTGGTGGTCGCGCAGCTTGCGGTAGATCGACTGCGCGAGGTCGACGTTCTCGGGCGAATGCGTCGAGTGCGTCGTGTCGAAGCTGATCGCGTAGCGCTGCCAGTCCGCGATGTGCGACTTCGCCACGCGCGCAATCAGCTGCTCCGGCGTGATGCCCTCGTCTTCGGCCTTCAGCATGATCGGCGCGCCGTGCGTGTCGTCGGCGCAGACGAAGTGCACCTCGTGCCCCTGCATCCGCTGGAAGCGCACCCAGATGTCGGCCTGGATGTACTCCATGATGTGGCCGATGTGGAACGGCCCGTTCGCGTACGGCAGCGCCGTCGTCACGAACAGCTTGCGGGGCACGGGTACGGCAGGCGACGACATCGGGGAAAACCTTGTGACGTGCAGGGGAACGTCCGATTCTAGCAAGAAGGGGCCGGCGGCGCGCCCGATCGACCCTCGAAGGCGTCCGAATTCGGCTAGAATTCAAAGGCATTCGGAGCCCCGCGCCGCGGGATCGTGCGGAGTGATCAATGGCAGTGAACGAAGCAGATGTAACAACCGCGCTCAAGGGCGTGCTCGACCCCAACACCGGGCGCGATTTCGTCACCGCCAAGGCGGTGAAGAAGGTCACGGTCGCAGGCGGCGACGTCGCCATCGAACTCGCGCTCGGCTATCCGGCGAAGAGCCTGCACGAATCGCTGAAGAAGCTCGTGCAGGACGCGATCGGCCAATTGCCGGGCGTGACGCGCGTCACGGTGAGCGTCACGACGAAGATCGTCTCGCATGCCGTCCAGCGCGGCGTGAAGCTCGTTCCGGGCGTGAAGAACATCGTGGCGGTGGCGAGCGGCAAGGGCGGCGTCGGCAAGTCGACGACCGCGGTGAACCTGGCGCTCGCGCTGGCCGCCGAAGGCGCGACCGTCGGCATACTCGACGCCGACATCTACGGCCCGTCGCAGCCGACGATGCTCGGCATCTCCGGCCGGCCGGAATCCAACGACGGCAAGACGCTCGAGCCGCTCGAGGCCTACGGCATCCAGGCGATGTCGATCGGCTTCATGATCGACGCCGACACGCCGATGGTCTGGCGCGGACCGATGGTCACGCAGGCGCTGGAGCAGCTGCTGAAGGACACCAACTGGCGCGAGGTCGACTACCTGATCGTCGACATGCCGCCCGGCACCGGCGACATCCAGCTCACGCTCGCGCAGAAGGTGCCGGTGACGGGCGCGGTGATCGTCACCACGCCGCAGGACATCGCGCTGATCGATGCGCGCAAGGGCCTCAAGATGTTCGAGAAGGTCGGCGTTCCGATCGTCGGCATCGTCGAGAACATGAGCATCCATCTCTGCTCGAACTGCGGGCACGCCGAGCACATCTTCGGCGCCGGCGGCGCGCAGAAGATGTGCAGCGACTACAAGGTGCCGTTCCTGGGCGGGCTGCCGCTCGACATCCGCATCCGCGAGCAGGCGGACTCCGGCCGGCCCACGGTCGTCGCCGATCCCGACGGCAAGGTGGCGCTCATCTACCGCGACATCGCGCGCAAGGTCGCGATCTCGGTCGCCGAAAAGGCCGCCGACTTCTCCACGCGGTTCCCGAGCATCGTCGTCCAGAACACCTGATGCGGGTGGCTGCCGGGATTCGCGCGGGAATCCCGTCGCTGCTTGCGTTCGCCGGTGCGGCGTGGCACATCACGCAGCGTGGCGCGACGACGCACCTCTGGCACAACGGGCGCACCGGCGGCTACGCCAGCATGATCGCGCTCGAATCCGGCGACCCGCGAAGGCGTCGTCGTGCTGGTCCAATGCGTCGATCAGCGTCGACGATCTCGCCCTGCACCTGCTCGACGCGACGGTCCCGCTCACGCCGCCGCCCAAGGTGCGCGTGGTGGCCAAGGTGGACGCGGCGAGTTACGAGCGCATCGCCGGCCGCTACGAACTGGCGCCGGACTTCGTGCTGACGATCCGCCGCGACGGCGACCGCGTGTTCGCCCAGGCGACCGGGCAAGGCAGCATCGAGATTTTTCCGGAAAGCGACTACGAGTATTTCTACAAGGCCGTGCCCGCGCAGCTGTCGTTTCGCCGCGATAGCGACGGCAAGGTGACGGGCGTGGTGCTGCACCAGGGCGGCCGCGACACGCCCGGCAGAAAACTCGAGCAGTAACCGACCGACGCAGGGGAGCGCAGGACAACGATGATCAAAGCCGACAAGTGGATCCGCCGGATGGCCGAGGCCACCAGGATGATCGAGCCGTTCGAGCCCGGCCAGGTGCGCGAGGTCGACGGCAGGAAGATCGTCTCGTACGGCACGTCGAGCTACGGCTACGACATCCGCTGCTCGCGCGAATTCAAGATATTCACCAACATCAACTCGACGATCGTCGATCCGAAGAACTTCGATGCGGGATCGTTCGTCGACTTCACCGGCGACGTCTGCATCATTCCGCCGAACTCGTTCGCGCTGGCGCGCACCGTCGAGTACTTCCGCATTCCGCGCAACGTGCTGACGATCTGCCTCGGCAAGAGCACGTACGCGCGCTGCGGCATCATCGTCAACGTAACGCCGTTCGAGCCCGAGTGGGAGGGCTACGTCACGCTCGAGTTCTCGAACACGACGACGCTGCCCGCGAAGATCTACGCGAACGAGGGTGTCGCGCAGGTGATCTTCTTCGAGTCGGACGAGGTCTGCGAGACGTCGTACAAGGACCGCGGCGGGAAGTACCAGGGACAGCAAGGGGTCACCCTCCCCAAGATCTGAACCGCGCGGGTCTGCGGCTGGTTGACAGGGCTGCGTTCCGTGCCGTGCGGAGGCCGTGGTCCGCCGCGCAACCCCGTTGGAGCGTCAGCGGTGTGGATCGGCGCAATGCGCGGAGGTTGGCGCGCTGACGCTCAACGGGCCTGCGCGGCGTTCCATGCGCTGCCCATGCTTGCTTTCAATGCGTGTCGATCGGCGTGGTCTGCCGTCCATTGCGTGTCGTGAGCCGCGTCGCCGCCGTCTGCTCCCTCTCCCGCGTGCGAGAGGCCTGACGGCGAGACCTGGCTCCGCGCACCCGCGCCACGCGCAACAGCGTGCCGGCACTGATTGCCGTAGCCTTGCCGGCGCATCCTCGCGCCGTCATCCGTGAGCAAGGCTTCGCGATGGCCGTCGCCACCTCCAAGTCAGCGTCAGTCACCATCATCGCGCTGTGCCAGGTCGCGGCGCTCGCGCTCTGGTTCTCCGCGTCGGCGGTGGTGCCGGCGCTCGTCGCCGAGTACCGGCTGTCCGGTTTCGCGCAGGCCGCGCTGACCAGCGGCGTGCAGGCCGGCTTCGTGCTGGGCTGTCTCGTCAGCGCGTTCTTCGGATTGCCCGACCGCGTCGATCCGCGGCGCCTGTTCGCGGGCTGCGCGGTATTGGGCGCCGTCGCCAACGTGCTGCTGCTCGTCGTCGATCCCGCGACCGCCGCCGCGCCGCTGCTGCGGATGGTCACCGGCGTCGCGATGGCCGGCGTCTATCCGGTGGGCATGAAGCTCGCCGCGACGTGGGCCAAGGGCGACATGGGGCTGATGGTGGGCATCCTGGTCGGCGCGCTGACGCTCGGGTCCGCCTTGCCGCACCTCTTCAATGCGCTCGTCGGATTCGACTGGCGCGTGCCGGTCGCCGTCGCGTCCGCGTCCGCGCTCGGCGCGGCGCTGCTCATCGGCATGGCCGGCATGGGTCCGAACCGCGCGCCGACGCCGCCGTTCGATCCGCGCGCCGCGCTCGATGCCTGGCGCGACGTGCCGCTGCGCCTCGCCAACCTGGGCTACCTCGGCCACATGTGGGAGCTCTACGCGATGTGGGCGTGGATCGGCGTGTTCCTCACGTCCAGTTATGCGCTGGTGCTGCGCGCCCGACGTCGCGCCGGTGGCCGCCAAGCTCACGGCGTTCGCGACGATCGCGGCCGGCGGCGTGGGCTCGGTCGCGGCGGGGCTCCTGGCCGACCGGCTCGGCCGGACGACGATCACGATCGCGGCGATGGCGGTGTCCGGGACCTGCGCCGCGACGATCGGCTTCCTCTACGGCGGCGATCCGGTGTGGCTGGCCGCCCTCTGCATCGTCTGGGGGATCAGCATCGTGGCCGACTCCGCGCAGTTCTCGGCGTCCATCGCCGAACTGGCGGATCGCTCGCGCGTCGGCACGATGCTCACCGTCCAGACGGCGCTCGGTTTCACGCTGACGCTCGTCACGATCCAGGCGATGCCGTACTTCGTGGCGGCCGTCGGATGGCGGTATGCGTTCATTCCGCTCGCCGTGGGGCCGGCGCTGGGCGTCTGGGCGATGGCGCGCCTGCGCGCGCATCCCCGCTCGTTGCAACTCGCCGGCGGCCGCCGCTAGGCGTCTAGCCTGTACGCAGGATTGCGTAGTGTCATGGACTTCGGACCGGGCTTAGCATCGCATTCCTGGCCGGCACCCCAAACGCTGCCGGCCGCCCGTCATCCACCAGAGAAGCTCAAGGAGGTACGATGGCCTACCACCTCGAAGGACGGCTGCTCGAAGTCTGCAATTGCCGCGTGCTGTGTCCGTGCTGGATCGGCGAGGACCCCGACTTCGGCACCTGCGACACGATCGTCGCCTGGCATTTCGACCAGGGCAAGATCAACGGCGTCGACGTCTCCGGTCGCACGATCGCGATGCTCGCGCACGTTCCCGGCAACATCCTGGAGGGCAACTGGAAGGCCGCCGTCTATCTCGACGAGCGCGTCACGCCGGAGCAGGAGCAGGCGATCCTCGGCGTCTACACGGGCAAGCTCGGCGGCCCGGTGGCGGAACTCGCGAAGCTGGTCGGCGAGGTCGTCTCCGTCGACAAGGTCGCGATCTCGTTCGACGTGCAGGGCGGCCACGGGACGATCAAGATCGGCGACGCCGGGTACGCGGAGCTCGAGCCGTACAAGAATGCGACCGGCGCCACGACGACGCTGGCCGACACCGTCTTCTCGACGGTGCCGGGTGCGCCGGTGTTCGTCGGCAAGTCGCCGCGCTACCGGGCGAAGAACGCCAAGCTGGGCATCGACCTCGACTTGAAGGGCCACAACGCGCTGCAAAGCACGTTCGTGTTCGACGCCTAAAGGCCGCGCCGGCTGACCGGCATGACCCCGGCCGACAGGCTTGAGACCGTGGCGGCGATCGCGAGTCCGGCCGCCGTACCGTGGCGCGCGCGCTGGCGGCGCGTCGAGCGGGACGTGACGCTCGCGACGCTGCTGCTGGCGGTGTCGGCGCTGGCCTGGGGCGCGCTCTGGTGGTGGAGCGCGAGCCCCTACGGACGGTACGCCGGGCATGGCGGCTGGCTGGAGCTGGCGGCGCTGGCCGATCTTTGCCGGGCCGTCCCGGCGGGCACGACCGTCGTGCCGGCGCTGCTGCACGCGCTGGCGTGGGTGCTGATGATCGCCGCCATGATGCTGCCGACGACGTTCCCGGTCGTGACGCTGTTCCGGCGGATCGTCGCCGGCCGCGCCGATGCCGGACGCCTCGTCGCGCTGCTGATCCTCGGGTTCTTCGCGGCGTGGTTCGCGTTCGGCCTCGTCGCGCACGCGGCGGACGCGCTGGTGCAATGGGGCGCTGGCCGGTTGCCCGCGCTGGCGACGCATGGCTGGGCGCTGTCGGCGCTGGTGCTGGCCGGCGCCGGCTGGTTCCAGTTCAGCGCGCTCAAGTACCGGTGCCTGGACGCGTGCCACACGCCGTTCGCCTTCGTGGCGTCCCGCTGGCACGGCCGCGTCGCCGCGCCGGGAAGCGTGGCGGCTCGGGCTCGACCACGGCGTGTTCTGCATCGGCTGCTGCGCGCCGCTGATGCTCGTCATGTTCGTCGTCGGCACCGGCAGCCTGGGCTGGATGCTGGCGCTCGCGGCCGTCATGGCCGCCGAGAAGAACCTGCGCGGAGGCCGCCGGCTGCGCGCGCCCCTGGGCGCCGGGCTCGTCGCGTGGGCGGCGGCGATCGTCGCCACGCACGTCTAGGACACCGCTCCACCGGCAGCGCTAGCTGTTGCGTCGACGCCATCGTCGGCGTCGTTCCGCTGGCTTTCGGGGCTGCGCATCCCCACATTCACCCTCATCGGGGGCACAATCCCGCCCGTGGGGCGCTGCCGGACACCGGCGCGCCCCCGTTTCCTTTTTCGCCTTCGCTTTGAACGCCAGGAGTGCCGCATGAAGTTTCGCTTCCCCATCGTCATCATCGACGAGGACTTCCGTTCCGAGAACGCCTCGGGTCTGGGCATCCGCGCCCTCGCGTCGGCGATCGAGAAGGAAGGCATGGAAGTGCTGGGCGTGACGGGCTACGGCAACCTGTCGCAGTTCGCGCAGCAGCAATCGCGGGCATCCGCGTTCATCCTGTCGATCGACGACGAGGAATTCACGCGCGGGCCGGAGCTCGACCCCGCCATCGTGAACCTGCGCACGTTCATCAAGCGAGATCCGCTTCAAGAACGCCGAGATCCCGATCTACCTGTACGGCGAGACGCGCACGTCGCAGCACATTCCGAACGACATCCTGCGCGAGCTGCACGGCTTCATCCACATGTTCGAGGACACGCCGGAGTTCGTCGCGCGGCACATCATCCGCGAGACCAAGTCGTACCTCGACTCGCTGGCGCCGCCGTTCTTCCGCGCGCTCGTCGACTACGCGCAGGACGGCTCGTACTCGTGGCATTGCCCGGGGCACTCGGGCGGCGTGGCGTTCCTGAAGAGCCCGGTCGGCCAGATGTTCCACCAGTTCTTCGGCGAGAACATGCTGCGCGCCGACGTCTGCAACGCCGTCGACGAGCTGGGCCAGCTGCTCGACCATACGGGGCCGGTCGCGGCCGCCGAGCGCAACGCCGCGCGCATCTTCAACGCCGACCACTGCTTTTTCGTCACCAACGGCACGTCGACGTCGAACAAGATGGTCTGGCACGCCAACGTCGCCCCCGACGACATCGTCGTCGTCGACCGCAATTGCCACGTGTCGGTGCTGCACGCGATCACGATGACGGGCGCGATCCCCGTCTTCCTGCCGCCGACGCGCAACCACCTGGGCATCATCGGGCCGATCCCGCTCGAGGAGTTCCTGCCTGCGAACATCGCCAAGCGGATCGAGGCGAATCCGTTCGCCCGCGTCGCGAAGAACAAGAAGCCGCGGATCCTGACGTTGACGCAGAGCACCTACGACGGCATCGCCTACAACGTCGAGATGCTGAAGGCCACGCTCGGCAACAGCATCGAGACGCTGCACTTCGACGAGGCGTGGCTGCCGCACGCGGCGTTCCACGAGTTCTACCGCGACATGCACGCGATCGGCAAGGATCGCCCGCGCAGCAAGGAAGCGATCATCTTCGCCACGCACTCGACGCACAAGCTGCTGGCGGGCATCTCGCAGGCGTCGCAGATCATCGTCCAGAACTCGGACACGCGAAAGCTCGACCTGCCGATCTTCAACGAGGCGTACCTGATGCACACGTCGACGTCGCCGCAGTACGCGATCATCGCGTCGTGCGACGTGTCGGCGGCGATGATGGAGCCGCCCGGCGGCACGGCGCTGGTCGAGGAGTCGCTCTCCGAGGCGCTGGACTTCCGCCGCGCGATGCGCAAGGTCGACGACGAATGGGGCAAGGACTGGTGGTTCAAGGTCTGGGGACCGGAGCGGCTGTCCGCCGAAGGCATCAAGCGCGACGACTGGATCCTGCGCGCCAACGAGAAGTGGCACGGCTTCGGCAACCTGGCGTCCGGCTTCAACATCCTCGACCCGATCAAGGCGACGGTGATCACGCCGGGCCTCGACGTGTCGGGCAAGTTCGCGAAGACCGGCATTCCCGCGTCGATCGTCACCAAGTACCTCGCGGAGCACGGCGTCATCGTCGAGAAGACCGGGCTCTACTCGTTCTTCATCATGTTCACCATCGGCATCACCAAGGGCCGCTGGAACACGCTCGTCACCGCGCTGCAGCAGTTCAAGGACGACTACGACAAGAACCAGCCGCTGTGGCGGATCCTTCCCGAGTTCTGCGCCAAGCAGCCGAAGTACGAGCGCGTCGGCCTGCGCGACCTCTGCCAGCAGATCCACGAGATGTACAAGGGCCACGACGTGGCCCGCGTGACGACCGAGATGTACCGGTCGGACATGCAGCCGGCGATGAAGCCGTCCGATGCCTTCGCGTGCATGGCGCACCGCGAGATCGACCGCGTCGAGATCGACCACCTCGAAGGTCGCGTGACCGGCGTGCTGCTGACGCCTTATCCGCCCGGCATCCCGCTGCTGATTCCCGGCGAGCGCTTCAACCGGACGATCGTCGAGTACCTGAAGTTCGCGCGGAGCTTCAACGAGAAGTTCCCGGGCTTCGAGACCGACATCCACGGGCTCGTCAAGACGCACGACGGCGGGGTGACGCGCTACTTCATGGATTGCGTGCGGCAGCGTTAGTCCCGTAGGGGTCAGAGCCGTAATGCATTGGCTTAGGGGTCAGAGCAATAATGCATTTGCGGCGCCGTGGGGCCGAGCCAACAACGTGGGCCGCATTATTGCTCTGACCCCTATGCCTCAGGCAGCCCTATGCCTCATTATGGCTCTGACCCCTAAGCCTTGTGGCTATTGCTACGGGGAGACCGCATTACGGATCTGACCCCACCGACCCCACATCGAAGCGGATCCCCTGCGCCAGCGGCAGCGTGCTGCCGTAGTTGATCGTGCTGGTCGCGCGCCGCATGTAGGCGCGCCAGGCGTCGGAGCCCGATTCGCGGCCGCCGCCCGTGTCCTTTTCCCCGCCGAACGCCCCGCCGATCTCGGCGCCGCTGGTGCCGATGTTGACGTTGGCGATCCCGCAGTCGCTGCCGCGCGCCGACAGGAACACATGGGCTTCGGTGAGATCGCGCGTGAAGATCGCCGATGACAGTCCATGCGCCGCCGCGTTGTTGAGCGCGATCGCCTCGTCGAGATCGGCGTACGGCCGCACGTAGAGGATCGGCGCGAACGTCTCGCGCAGCGTGCGGGCCAGCAGCGCGTGCGTCGCCCAAGCGCACAACGGCGTCTTGTCCGAAGGCTTCCAGGCGACGGCATTGCCGCAGACCAGTGTCAGCGCCGCGTTCCAGGCCCAGACGGCCACCGGAAAGTCGAACGCGTCGCCGACATTGCTTCGTGCCCGTCGCGGCCTTAGGTCTCGCCGCCGCCGCGCCGACTCGCGGCGACCCGTCCGGCAGCGCGACGTGGCATTCGGTGAACAGGCGCACCGTGCAACCGGCGCATAGGTTGAGGTCGAGCCGCCGGTAGATCGCGCGGATGGCGTCGGCCTTGGTCGCCCAGACGCGATCGCGGCCGATGTCGTCCAGGAATCCGCCGCGGTCGAGCGCGGTCTGCACGTCCGGCTTGAAATTGCACAGGTAAAGCGTACCGCCCGAATCGCGCAGGAAGCGCGCGCCCTGCACGAGGAAATCGCAGCCGGCGACGTCGATGAAGTTGACGCCGCTGCCGACCAGCAGCACCTGGCTCGCGGCGGGTCGCTCGCGGCGGGCGGCCTCGAGTTCGTCGCGCACGTGCTCGACGGCGCCGAAGAACAGCGAGCCGTCGACGCGCAGGATATCGAGCTGCGGACAGAGCGCGGCGCCCGTGTCGCGCGCGACGAAGCGACGCTGCGGTGCTCGGGAGTCCGGCGCCACGCGCGTCAGCCGCGGGTGCGTCGTCCGGTTCAGGTAGACGAGCAGCGACGCCAGGACGCCGACGAAGATCGCGACCTCGAGGGCGATCGTCAGCGTCGAAACGAACGTGACGGCGAGCACGACGAAATCGCCGCGGTTCGTCCGCGCGACGCGCCGCATCTCGCGCACGTCGATCAGGCCCCAGGCGACGACGAACAGCAGCGCGGCCATCACGGCGAGCGGCAGGTAGACGGCGAGCGAACCCACGGCCGCCAGGATCGCCAGCAGGAAGAACGCCGAGAACACCGCCGACAGCGGCGTGCGGGCGCCCGCCTCGAAATTGACGCCGCTGCGGTTGAAGGACCCGGACGACGGATAGGCCGACGTGAACGCGCCGACGATGTTGGACAGCCCCTGCCCGATGAACTCCTGGCTGCCGTCGATGCGTTGTCCGGACTTGACCGCGATGGCGCGGGCGATCGATACGGCTTCGGTCAGCCCCAGCACCGTCAGCGCGAGCGCCGCGGGCGCGAGCTTGCTCCACACTTCCGGGTCGAACGACGGCAGGGACAGCAGCGGCAGTCCCGATGGCAACGCGCCGACGGTGGGCGTGCGGCCGAAGCCCGACTGCGTGAGCACGTAGGCGAACGTGCTGCCGGCGACCATCGCGACGATCATGTACGGCAGGCGGCGCAACACCTGCCTGGCCACGACCGCGACCACGAGCGTCACCGTCGCGGTCGCGGTGATCGCGGGATCGAGGTCCGCGAGGCTGTCGAAAAACGCATGCAGGTTCTCGAAGAAGTTGCCGCCCGCCGGCACCTTCAAGCCGAAGAAATTCTTCAGTTGCGACGCGATGATCAGCAGTCCGGCGCCCGCGGTGAAGCCGACGATGACGGTATGCGATATGAAGTTGACGAGCCCGCCCAGGCGCGCGACGCCCATCGCGAACTGCATGAGGCCGACGAGCAGCGTGAGTGTCAGCACCAGCGCGATGTAGTCGCCGCTTTGCGGGAGGGCGAGCGGCGCGATGGTGGCGAAGACGACCAGCGACAGCGCATTGGTGGGGCCGCTGATCTGGTGCCACGACGAGCCCCACAGCGCCGCGACGATGACCGGGAACATCGCGCAGTACAGGCCGAACGCCGGCGGCAGTCCCGCCAGCGTCGCGAACGCCACGCCCTGCGGCAGCACCACGAGGGCGCCGATCAGGCCCGCGATGAGATCGGCGCGCAACGAATCCGCGTCGACGCGGTGGCGCCATGACAGGAACGGAAGGAATTTCTGCGCGTGCGGAGACAAGGGACGAGCGGAACGTGCGCGGCGATGACTGAAGGCGAATCATGCCCGGAAAAGCGGGGTCGCGGGCCACTGGCGCGGCCGTGTCGCAGCGCGTCGTGGTGCCGTGGCGCCCGCGGGCGGTGCCGGCGGCGCGCGGGTGCGGGCATCGAGGTGTTCCGCAGGGCGTCGCGTGGAAACGATGCAGTTTGGCGACGGATTGGCCGCGCCAGGCGGGGCACGCGCGGCGCGCCTGGTTGCGGACGCGTCAGGCGGCGACGCGCGTCCCGGTGTCGCCGGCGACCGGAACGGCCGTCGCGAGCGTGGCGTTGCCCGCCGTCGCCAGCAGCGTCGCCAGTACGCACGACGCCATCCGCACTTCCATCGGGTCGTGGCGGGCGGGCGCGACGATGGGAACGCGCGCGCCGAGCACGATGCCCGCGGCGAGCCCGCTGCCGAACGCCTGCATCGTGCGCATCACCATCAGCGCGCTCTCCATCGACGGTCCGATGAGCGCGTCGGCGTGGCCGGCGATTTCGGATTTCACGCCTTTGGCTGCGCGCGCATTCCGCCGACAGCGCGGTATCGGGCGCCAGCGGACCGTCGACGATGGCGCTGCCGAACATGTGCTGCATCGCCATCGCCTTCAACGCGACGGCATCCGTCGTCGACCGGAACGCGGGCGCCGGGCCGTCCATCGCCGCCAGCAGCGCGACGTTGGGCGCCGCGATGCCCAGCGCGACGGCGAGCTGGATCGTGTTCTGGACGATGTCGCGCTTGGCGGCCAGGTTGGGCGTGACGTTCATGTGCGCGTCGGCGAGCAGCAGGCCGCGCGGCTGGCCGGGCAGGTCGAGAAAGTACGCGTGCGACAGCCGCCGATCCGTGCGCAATCCGGATTCCGCGGCCGCGACCGGGCCCAGCAGCTCCTCGTTGGTCAGGCTGCCCCGGATCAATCCCGCCACGTGCCCGTCGCGGGCCAGCTCGGCCGCACGCACGCCCGCCGCGCGCGGATCGTCGGCCGTGTCGACGACGGCCAAGCGGGAAATGTCGAGTCCCGATTTGCCGGCGAGGTCGCGAATCCGCGTCTCCGGACCCACTAGCGTGGGGTTCAGATAGCCGGCGAAGGCGCCGGCGAGCGCGAGCTGCAGCGATTCGACGTCGCACGGAAATACGACGGCAGCGACGAGCGGCGGCTGCAACCGCGCTTTTTCGACGAGTCTCTGGAAGTGCGGGCGAGCGACCATGATGGCGAGGGTGGCAATCCCCTACGGCAATGTCAACCGCACCCCGACGGATGGCGCAATGCAGGCATTACCCGGCAACCCACCGGCGTGCTGCGGTGCAATAGACACCGGACCTCGAGCGACATCTGGATGATCCGCATCATGCCGCGCAGAACGACGAGAATCGGACCGTCACCACGCGGCGGCGCCAGACGCGCGCCACGCCACGCCATCCTTGATCTGCGCGGCGCGCATCGGCACATTGGGCGTACGCTTGGCCATTCTCCCAGATGGTCATTAATAAAACGTAACTAAAACAACAACATGGGTCACGCCTCGATGCGGCCCGGATATTGCTCGTCACGGCCAGTCAACAGCTTTGGAGGCGACCTTCATGACGTTTCTTGGCGTTCTGCGAATTCCCTTGGTGGCCGTGGCGCTGACGTTCGCGCAGCTGGTCGTCGCCGAAGTCGGCGTCACGGCGGATTCCGTGCTGGTCGGTCAATCGGCGGCACTTTCCGGCCCGGCCAAGGAACTTGGAATCGACATGCGCATGGGCATCCAGGCGTACTTCGACCAGGTCAACAAGGCGGGCGGCGTCAATGGCCGCAAGCTCGTCCTCAAATCGCTCGACGACGGCTACGAGGCGACGCGCGCCGCCGCCAATACGAAGGTGCTGATCACGCAGGACAACGTGTTCGCGCTGCTCGGCTACGTCGGAACGCCGACGTCGGAGGCGTCCAAGCCGATCTTCACCGAAGCCCGCGTTCCGTTCGTCGGCGCGTTCACCGGCGCGGAACTCCTGCGCTCGCCATTCAACCGCTACATCTTCAACGTCCGCGCGAGCTACTTCGACGAAACCGACGCGATCGTGGCGCTCGTCGCCGGCCTCGGCATCACGCGCATCGCCGTGTTCTACCAGAACGACTCCTACGGCAAGGCCGGCCTGACCGGCGTCGAGCGCGCGATGACCAAGCGCAATCTGAAGATCGCCGCGACCGGCACCGTCGAGCGCAACACCACGGACGTCGCCGCCGCCGTGAAGACGATCGCGGCCATCGATCCGCAGGCGGTGGTGATGATTTCCGCGTACAAGTCCTGCGCCGCGTTCATCAAGGAAATGCGGAAGGCAAGCTCGAATCCGCAGTTCATGAACGTGTCGTTCGTCGGCAGCAAGGCGCTGGCGGCGGAACTCGGCGAGAGTGGACGGGGCGTGGGCATTTCCCAGGTCGTGCCCTTCCCCTGGAACTTGGGCGCGCCGCTGGTCAAGGACTACCAGAAGCACCTCACCGCCCACGCGGGCAACGACCAGTACAACTTCTCGAGCCTCGAAGGCTACATGGCGGCCAAGGTGTTCGTCGAGGGGCTGCGCCGCGCCGGTCGTGATCCGACGCGCGAAAGCTTCATCGCCGCGCTGGAGACGCTCCGCAACTTCGATCTGGGCGGATTCAACGTCACGTACACGCCGCTCGACCACAATGGCTCCCGCTTCGTCGAACTCACGGTGATCGGCAAGGAAGGCAAGTTCCTGCGCTGACCCGGCGCGGACAGCAATAGCGGATCATCCTGGCGCCGGAAGGCGTGCCCCAAGCCACGACGCGGTTTCGCGGGCCGCCCCAACCGGGTAATCTTGGCACCCCGCAACTGCCAGGAACGACGATCATGCGTATCGGGGTGCCCAGGGAAGTCAAGGTGCTGGAAAACCGCGTCGGCCTGACGCCGGCATCGGTGCGCGAGTTCGTCGCGCATGGCCATGCCGTCACCGTCGAACACGACGCCGGCGCCGGCATCGGACTGTTCGACGACGCATATGCCGCCGCCGGCGCCCGCATCGCCGCCGACGCGCATGCGGTGTACGCCGACGCCGAGATGATCGTCAAGGTGAAGGAGCCGCAGCCGGACGAGTGCCGGCAGCTGCGGCCCGGCCAGATCCTGTTCACCTACCTGCATCTCGCCCCCGACCCGGAGCAGGCGAAGGCGCTCGTCGCCAGCAATGCCGTCTGCATCGCGTATGAAACCGTTACGTCGCCGCGCGGCGGATTGCCGCTGCTCGCGCCGATGTCCGAGGTCGCGGGCCGCATGGCGGTGCAGGCTGGCGCGTTCCTGCTCGAGAAGCCGCACGGCGGCATGGGCATCCTGCTGGGCGGCGTGCCGGGCGTGATGCCGGGCAAGGTCGTCATCCTCGGCGGCGGGGTGGTCGGGACCCACGCCGCGATGATCGCGCTCGGCATGGGCGCCGACGTCACCGTGCTCGACCGCAGTCCCGACGCGCTGGCCGCGCTGTGGCGCCAGTTCGGCGCGCCGCTCAAGACCGAGTTCTCGACGCACGCCGCCGTCGAGCGCCATGTGACGCGCGCCGACCTCGTGATCGGCGGCGTGCTGATCCCGGGCGCCTCGGCGCCCAGGCTCGTCACGCGCGACATGATCCGCGCGATGCAGAAAGGCTCGGTCGTCGTCGACGTGGCGATCGACCAGGGCGGCTGCTTCGAGACGTCGCATCCGACGACGCACGCCGAGCCGACCTACGTGGTCGACGGTGTCGTCCACTACTGCGTGGCCAACATGCCGGGCGGCGTGCCGCGGACGTCGACGTTCGCGCTCAACAACGCGACGCTGCCGTATGCGCTCGCGCTCGCCGACCGCGGGTGGAAGCGCGCGCTGGCCGAGGATCCGCATTTGCGCAACGGACTCAACGTGGCGCTGGGGAAGGTGACGTGCAAGCCGGTGGCGGAGGCGCTGGGTTACGACTACACCGATCCGCTGCCGCTGCTGAACTGAACCGGCGAGAGTCGAGGCGGCCGCGAGCGGGCTTGCGCGGTGACACCGGCTTAGGCCCGACAGGCTGTCGAGTTCGCAGCCCCGGCGTGCGTGTGCGCCGCGCTGCGCTCCGGTCGAACTCAGGAGGGCGCAGCGGCAGCGGCGATCGCCGACTCGGCCACGGCGGATGTGCGCCGTTCCTGCGCCCAACCCGGGAGCGCGGCAAGCCGCGCCAGCAATTCGTCCGGGCGCTCGCTGACGGTGACTGCCGCACCGGCGTACACGTTGCCCGTATTGCCGTCGAGCGTGATCACGTCGCCTTCGGCCAACACGCGCTCCCCGATGCGCACCGTGCGTCCTGCCACGTCCACCGCCAGTCGCGCGCACCCCACCAGGCATACCTTGCCCAGTTGCCGCGCCACGACGGCGGCATGCGACGTGCGCGCTCCGCGCTGCGTCAGCAGTCCCTGCGCCAGGTCGAGGGCCGCCAGATCGGCCGTTTCCGCGTCGCGCCGGATCAGCACGACCGCCGCGCCCGCGCCGACGCGCGCGCGCGCCGCCGCTTCGCTGAACACGATCTCACCGATCGCCACTCCGGTGTTGGCGCTCGCGCCCTGCGCGAGAGGAATCAGCGTGCCGCCGTCCTCGGCAATCACGCGCGATACCGTCAGTCGTGCCGGCTCGATCGCGGCGGCGCGCGCGCACGCCACACCGGCGTCGATGATCTTTTCATCATGCAAGTCGAGCAGGATGCGCAGCGCGGCCAGCGCCGACCGCTTGCCTTCTCGCGTCTGCAGCATGTACAGCCGACCTTCCTCGACCGTGAACTCGAAGTCCTGCATGTCCGCGAATGCGTGTTCCAGTTTGTCCGCCGTGGCGCTGAGCTCGCTCCAGACCTCGGGCATCATGCTGGCCAGCCGCTGCGCGCCGTGCGCGGTGCGACGGCCCGATACGACATCCTCGCCCTGGGCGTTGGGAAGATAGTCCACCCAGAGTCCCGGTTCGCCGGTGGTCGGATCGCGGGTGAATCCCACGCCGGCGCCGGAACGCCCGCCGGCATTGCCGAAGACCATCGCCTGCACGATGACGGCCGTGCCCGGCTCGTCGGGGATGCCATGCGCTTGCCGGTACGACCGTGCATGAGGCGCCTGCCAGGATGCGAACACCGCGGTGATCGCGCGTTCCAGTTGCTCCTGCGGATCCTGCGGAAATGCCGTGCCGGTTGCTTGCCGATAGGTGTCGAGATGCCGCTGGGTGAGCGCGCGCAGCGCCGCGAAGTCGAGCGCGGGTTCGCCCGGGCCCAAGGCGGTGGCGGACTGCGTGTATTCGAAGGCTTCCGCGGGCACGCCCGCCACGACTTCGCCGAATTGTGCGACCAGCCGCCGGTACGCATCCCAGACCAGCCGCGGATTGCCCGTCAGTCTCAGGAATCCCGCCAGCGTGCGATCCGACAGTCCGATGTTGAGCAGCGTTTGCATCATGCCCGGCATCGACACCGGCGCACCGGAGCGCACGGCCACGAGCAACGGACGCCGGGCGTCGCCGAAGGATCGCTGGGTTTGTTCCTCGACGGTTGCCAGCAGCGGGGGCAGGGCATTGCGGATGTTCGGGCGCAATCCGGACGCGCCGAGACTGTCGGCGCAGTGCCGTGTGCCCAGCACGAACGCAGGCGGTACCGGCAAGCCCAGGTCCGCCATGCGTGCCAGGTGGTGTGCCTTGGCGCCCATCGCGGCGACCTGCGCCGTGGTGCCGCCGGCTTGCCGGCGGGTGCCGATAGTGAAGGTGTCGGCTGCTCTCATGCGCCCGCGCTCCCACGCGCCAGCGCGAGATCCCGCATCGAGTACCCCGCCGCCAGCAGCCGATCGGACGCGAGCTCGATCGCCGCTGCCAGCTCTCCGGCGAGCGAGAGGTCGGCGGCGGCGGAGAGCTCGGAGAGCATCAGGCGACGCGCGCTGCGCAATAGCTCGTCGCAGCGTCGCTCGGCGAGATCGATTCGCCATACGGCATCGAGCAACGCGTTCGACTCGTCGAGGTTCGATCCCTGCCGCAACCCGCGCGCGATCGCCACGGCCCGCACATAGTCCTGGATGCCCGCCAGCGTGCTCTCCGCCAATTGCAGCAGCGGGTCGCGCACCTTGCCGGCCAGGATCGACGCCGGGCGCTCGCCAATGAGCCCGAGAACGAACACCGCTTCCTCCAGCGCGTCCGCCACGTCGTCGGCCAGCACGACCAGGCGGGCGATCGGCAGGCGATGCGGGTGCCGGTCACCGGCCGCGCGCGCCTGGGACACCAGCTCGTCGGCGCCCCGCTCCCATGCCTTGGCGCGCGTCGCCATGGCGTTGAGCGCCGCGCTGTCATCGCCCATCGCCAGTGCGTCCCGCAGCGCCAGTGCCAACTCATGGCAGAACGCGGCGTGCTCGGCGACGAGGTCGAACTCGCTGGAGCGATCCCGAACGCGGCGGGCAAGCAGCAGGCGAGTCTCCTCCTCCGTCAGCCGCCGAGGGCGCCCGCGGCGCTGGTCGTCCGACGCCAGCGCCAGGACGCCGACGAGGAACTCGCGCGCGGCGGGCTCGCCCAGCACGTCGGCCAGGTGATCGCCGATGCGAAATATCCCGTCGCCGACGTCCTGCATCGCCTGGAACAGGAGCGCCGGACCGCCGGCGCGCAGCCATCCCATATGGCCCACGTCACGCCGTGCCGCCTCGCGCAGAACCGCGATGGCATCGTCCCTGGCCACGAACTGCTGCAGCCGCTTGCGCGCGCGGTTCCAGTCGATGAGAAACACGATGCGCGAGCCGACGAACTCGAGCACGGCGTCGACGGCGGCGGAATCGGCGCAGTCGAAGGTGGCGGTGCCGACGAAAAAGGTCTCGCCGGCGTTCAGTTCGGGGATCGTCGTGGGCGCGACGACCGACCAGCGGGCGCCGTGCTCGGCCAGCAGGTCGTGAAAGAAGCCGAAGCGTGCATCATGCAGGTCGGAATAGGTGAGCGTGACCCGCAGCGCCTCGACGTTCAGCACGAGCACATGCGCGTCGTTGGTCCCGATGTCGTTCTGGATGACCAGCCGGTCGCCGTCGCGGGTGGCCGCGGTGTCGAGGCCGGGGTGGTCGAACTTGAGCGGCGACGTGCGGTTGCACCCTCTCATGAACGCCTCCACGCGCCTGCGGTCCCCGGGCAACAGGTTCCACACATGGGCGCCGTCGATGGTCTCGCGCGCAAGTTCGGCCGCGAAGCGGTTCAACGCCTTGTGCAGGTCCATCACGAGTATGTGGACGCCGTCGCCGGTGCGCCGGTCGCCGTGGGTCAACGCGGCAAGCGCGGACTCCGACAGCCAGTTCGCCGGCTGCGCTCCCAGCCATTCGCGCCAGTCGCGGGCGCGCGCCGCGAGCGCGCCGCCCGGATCGTCCGCGACGCACGGCCGGGCCATGATTTCGAGGTCCGCACGCAGCACCGCGAGCAATCGCTGCAGATCGGGAAGCGCGTATCCGTCGCCGCTCTTCTCCGCGGCGAGAGGCAACGGCGTCCAGCCAGGACTCGCGGATCCCGGCCGCCGCGCGCTCGCGCGACAGGTCGATCGCGGCGGCTTCGGGTCGCTGCGCGTGCTGCGCGGCCGCCTGGAGCACCGAGAAATAGAGCTTCAGCCGGTCGTTGGCCGCCAGCGCGGCACGCACCCAGGCGGGCATCAGCAACGCGTGCTCGCCCAGCGATGCGACGGCGGCGGATTTTTCGATCATGGCGGTCCTGGATTTGTAGGCGTGCGCGACGCCGGCGACGGTGCGGCGACGGTGCGGCGACGGTGCGGCGACGGTATGGCCGCTGCCATTGTCGCGCTGAAATATTGCAGCGCGATGTCACTGGATTCGGGCGTCGGCGGCGCGTCGCGCCGGATCGGCATCCGGCCGCCGGCCCAAGCCACGGCATTGCCACAATTCCGGAAACAACCTGTCACATCGGCCGGTCACGATGGCACCCTCGACCACAGGAGGGTGTGCAATGCACAAGAAATTCGCGCTGTTCGTCGGCATTGTAGCAGTCGCAGCTTCCGGTTCCTTTGCCGTGGCGGAGGCGACCACGTTTCCCACCCGCGACGGCAGCAAACCCCTCGTGATCGGTCATCGCGGCGCCGCGGGTTACCTCCCCGATCACACGCTCGAGGGTTACCGCACGGCCATTGCCATGGGCGCGGATTTCATCGAGCCGGACCTCGTGTCCACCAAGGACGGCGTGCTGATCGCCCGGCACGAGCCCGTACTGACCGACACGACGAACGTGAGGTCGATCGCAAAATTCGCGAACCGCAAGCGCCAAGCGACCATCGACGGCATCAACTACGATGGGTGGTTTGCCGCGGACTTCACGCTCGCGGAGATCAAGGAGCTGCGCGCCGTCCAGCCGCGCGCGCCGCGCAGCACGAAATTCGACGGGGCGTTCGAGATCCCGACGTTCGCGGAGGTGATCAACCTCGCCAGGAGCGAATCGGCGCGCCTTTCCCGGACGATCGGCATCTATCCCGAAACCAAGCATCCGACCTGGCATCGCGGCATCGGACTGCCGCTGGAGGAGACGCTGGTCACGATGCTCAACGCGGCCGGCTACACCAGTCGCAACGCGCCCGTGATCATCCAGTCCTTCGAGATCGGCAACCTGAAGATGCTGCGGGGCATGACGTCGGTCCGGCTCGTGCAGCTGCTGTCCGCCTACGACAACGACATCGACACCGGGCGGCCGATCTACGTCGCGAAGGATCCCGACAGCGCGCCGTGGGACTGGATTGCCGGCGGCGACACCCGCAACTACGGCGACATGCTGACGCCCGCAGGGCTCGCCGACATCGCGAAGTACGCCGATGGGATCGGCCCCTGGAAGCGGCAGATTCTGGGCGTCAAGGGCATCGACGCGAATGGCGACGGGAAGGCGGACGACGCCAACGGCGACGGTTCGATCAACGAGGCGGACGGCGTGACCAACGTGTTCTCGACCGTGGTCGCGGATGCGCACAAGGCGGGACTCGTCGTCCACCCGTACACGTTTCGCGACGACGTGCCGATGGCGCGCGACTACTCGAAGGATCCGGCGCAGGAGTACCGCCACCTTTTTGCGCTCGGCGTCGACGGCCTGTTCTCCGATTTCGCGGACACGGCGTACAAGGCGCGTGAAACGATGGCCGCTGGCGTCTGGCCCGCGATCGAGTATGTGCTGCCGGGCACCTCGCGTTTCTTCCGCACGACCAGCCTCGCCGAGTCCGCGTTCGTCTCCGCCAACAAGGTCGGCGTATGGGAGACGAGCGCAGACGTGTTCAGCGTATGGGCGGGCGCAGGCGACAACGCGGCGGCGGCGGCGGTCTGCCGCGTGTTCAATACCAATGGCAATCGCCACCGGTACTCGATCGTGGCGGACGAATGTGCCGCCTGGAAAGCCGAAGCGGGTGCGGTCGACGAGGGCACGGCGTTCTATGCGGTGCCGGCGGCAGGGGGCGCGTGTCCGGGCGGAACGCGGGCCGTGGACCGGCTGCGCATCACGAACTCGGGCCTCGCTTACGAACGATACGTCGGATCGGCGGCCGAGTCGACGGCCATGGTCGGCAAGGGATGGACGCGCATCGGCGTGGGGTTCTGCGCCGCAGCGTGACCCGAAGCGGCGAGATGCAATTGGCCTCGCGGCGAAGTCGTCACCGACGGTGATGAAGACATGGAATGCGGCCAAGGGTGCCAGGTCGCTGGCGGCCCATGGTCGCTTCCCGGACGCAGGAACGAGCGGCGCTGGCGACGGTTATCGTTCCATCCTTTCCCGGATCTTCTTGAGCGCGTCGACAAAGCTGTTGAGGCCGGTCTTGTCGAGACCTTCCGGCTCCGTCTCGAACTCGAGCAGCAGGCGCTTGCGGTCGGCCGACAGGTGCAGCGTCACCTCGCCGCAACGACCAAGGTCGATCTTCTTCTTGGCGGCTTCCTTCGAATCTTTCATGCGTCACTCCCTCGTTCCCTGAAAACAGTACTTCCCATGGTTCTCGGCGCGCGAGACATGCGCTGCAACGGCGCATTGCTTGGGTGTTTTGATTGCAGGCTGGTTGTTCGTACGTCCTCGTGCGTGGAGAACGCGTCGCGCGACCTCCGCCACCTGGAAGGCTCCCTTGCGGTCGACCCGTGCCATCCCGGGCATTCCGGAGAGCGCCCCATCGGTCACCGGGTAGAGCGATGACTTTATACCCGAATCAAGCCGGTCCCGGTGTCACAATCCATGAACATGGCGGGGTCCCGCAGCGTATTGCCGGTGACGCTGCGGTTGCCCATCCACGTCGGCGCCGGGCGCACGCTGCGGGGGCCGGACGAGCGGCGCAGCGCACGTCAGTTTGTGCTACTGCTCATCCTGATGCAGTTGGAGGTGGTGCCGGGCGGCGAGTCCGGCGTACTCGTGCGCGTGCAGCGCGTGCGCGTGCGCGAGGTGAGCGTGGCGGCTGGCGGCCGCATGGTCGCCTTCGTCGAGCAGTTCGGCCGCCTGCAGGTGATGCCGGGCGGCCTTTTCGTAGTGTTCAGCGGCAATTTCGTGATGGTTCTCGGGTTGCTTCATGCATGTCTCCGATGGAGTGGGCGTGGGCGGTGATCGCGATCGGTCCCGCTGTCGGCAAAGATAGTCGTCGAGTATGGCCCTCCGGTGACCGAAGTATTGCAGGCGTAAGAGTCGCCGGCGGTCAACACATTGTCACGCGGCGCTGTCATCGTATCGGGCTTCCGGTCAGCGACCGGGCCGCCCAAGACACCAATGAATCGCCGCATGCAACGCACAATTCCGAGGCGCCTTGGTGTGGTCGTGCAGGCATTGGACAAGAAGCAGGGGCGCTTCGTTTACAGCGCCCGTTCGCTCTCGCAGATGCCGTATCACGACGTCGATCGGGAGGCGATCGCGTTGCCGAAGCTGTCATGTTCGGTCATCCCGCTGTCATGGCCGTGTAACACGACGGCCCGACAATTGCGTTCATCGTTGACGTGAAAGGAAATATCCATGAATCGCAAAGCCATGATGCAAGGCCTGCTCGCCGCGGCGGCACTGTCGTTCGGCCTGCATGTCCACGCCGCCGACATCACGGGTGCCGGCGCTACGTTCCCATTCCCGATCTATGCGAAGTGGGGTGAAGCCTACAAGCAGAAGACCGGCGTCGGGGTGAACTATCAATCGATCGGATCGGGTGGCGGAATTGCCCAGATCAAGGCCAAGACCGTCGACTTCGGTGCATCGGACATGCCGCTCAAGGCGGACGACCTCGAGAAGTCCGGGCTGATGCAGTTCCCCGCGGTCATCGGCGGCGTCGTTCCCATCGTGAACATCGAGGGCATCGCGCCCGGCGCGCTCAAGCTGACCGGGACCGTGCTGGCCGATATCTACTTCGGCAAGATCAAGAACTGGAACGACAAGGCGATCACCGATCTGAATCCCGGCCTCAAGCTGCCGGCGGAGCCGATCACCGTCGTGCGCCGCTCCGACGGTTCGGGCACGACGTTCCTGTGGACGGACTACCTGTCGAAGGTGAGCCCCGACTGGAAGTCGAAGGTCGGCGCGTCGACCGCCGTGTCGTGGCCGGAAGGCGTCGGCGGCAAGGGCAACGAGGGCGTGGCCGCGTACGTGCAGCGAATCAAGGGATCGATTGGCTACGTCGAGTACGCGTATGCGAAGAAGAACAAGATGGCGCACGCCAGCGTGCAGAATCGCGACGGCCAGTTCGTGCAGCCGGACGATGCGACGTTCCAGGCGGCCGCCGCCGGTGCGGACTGGAAGGGGACGCCGGGCTTCGGCGCGATCCTGACCGACCAGCCCGGCAAGACGAGCTGGCCGATCACCGGTGCCAGCTTCATCCTGCTGCAGTCGAAGCAGGACAAGCCGCAGAACGCCGTCGAAACGATGAAGTTCTTCGACTGGGCGTTCAAGAACGGCCAGGCGATGGCCTCGGAACTGGACTACGTGCCGCTGCCCGAGCCGCTCGTGCGCCAGATCGCCGATGCCTGGAAGGTCCAGGTCAAGGACGGCGCCGGGAAGGCCGTCTGGAACTGATCCGTCGAACTGCTGTATCAGCGCCGGCGGCAGATGGATGCCGTCGGACATTGCCGGCCGCGGACGCGCGTTCGCGGCCGGTTTTCGTCAAGGGGGTACCATGACGGCCTCTTCCGCCCCGACTGCCATGTCGCTTCCCATGTCAGGCGCTGCCTCAATCCAAAGTTCAACGCGAACCAGGCCCGCCCGCGTCCGTCCGGGGGGCCGGCCGTTGGCAGGACTGGTTGTTCGAGAACACGACAAAGTTTTTCGCGCTGTTCGTGTTGCTGATGCTGCTGGCCATCCTGGGAGCGCTGACGTACGCGGCCCTTCCGGCGTTGCAGAAGTTCGGCTTCGCGTTTTTCACGACCAACATCTGGAATCCGGTCACGAGCGACTTCGGCGCGCTGGCGCCGATCTACGGAACGCTGGTCACGTCGGCGATCGCCCTGCTGATCGGCGTGCCCGTCAGCTTCGGCATCGCGCTCTTCCTGACCGAGATGTGTCCGGCAACGCTCAAGCGTCCGCTGGGGACGGCCGTCGAGTTGCTCGCGGCGATTCCGTCGATCATCTACGGCATGTGGGGCCTGTTCGTGTTCGCGCCCCTGTTCGGCGACTACGTGCAGCCGGCGCTCAAGTCCATCTTCGGCGACCTGTGGATACTCGGACCGCTGTTCCAGGGGGCGCCCAACGGCATCGGCATGCTGAGCGCGGGCTTCATCCTGTCGATCATGGTGATTCCCTTCATCGCGTCGGTGATGCGCGACGTCTTCGAGATCGTGCCGCCCGTGCTCAAGGAGTCGGCGTACGGGATCGGCTGCACCACCTGGGAAGTCGTCTGGAACATCGTGTTGCCGTACACGAAGGTCGGCGTCATCGGCGGCATCATGCTGGGTCTGGGCCGCGCGCTCGGCGAGACCATGGCCGTCACGTTCGTGATCGGCAACGCCTACAAGATCAGCGCGTCGCTGTTCGCCCCGGGGAACTCGATCGCGTCGTCGCTGGCGAACGAGTTCAACGAGGCCGCCGACCCCATCCACCGGGCATCCTTGATCGCGCTCGGCCTCGTGCTGTTCGCGCTGACGTTCGTGGTCCTCGCCCTTTCGCGCATGCTGATCGCCCAGCTCGCCAAAGGCGAAGGCAAGGGTACCTAGGAGCCTGCCGTGGACAACCTTTACCGCAAGCGCCTGTTCGTCAACCGCTTCAACCTCGTGGTGTCGCTCGGCACCATGCTGTTCGGCATGTCGTTCCTTCTATGGATCCTCGGCGTCCTCTTCTACAATGGTTTCGCTGCGTTGTCGCCGACGTTGTTCACGCAGATGACACCCCCGCCGGGTTCGGCCGGCGGACTCGCGAACGCGATCGCCGGCAGTGTCGTGATCGTGCTGGTCGCGACGTTCATCAGCACGCCGATCGGCATCCTTGCCGGCATCTACCTGGCCGAGTTCGGCAAGAGCGGGTGGATCGCCAGCTCCACGCGCTTCATCAACGACATCCTGCTGTCCGCGCCGTCGATCGTCATCGGACTGTTCGTCTATACGGTGTACGTCGCGCAGGTCGGGCACTTCTCGGGATGGGCCGGCTCGTTCGCGCTGGCGCTGATTGCCATACCGGTGGTCGTGCGCACGACGGAGAACATGCTGCATCTCGTACCCAACAGCCTGCGCGAGGCCGCGGTGGCGCTGGGCGCCCCGATGTGGAAGGTGATTCTCATGGTCACCCTCAAGGCGGTGCGCGGTGGCGTCATCACCGGCGTGCTGCTCGCCGTCGCCCGCATGTCCGGGCGAAACCGCGCCGCTGCTCTTCACCGCGCTTGAACAACTCGTTCTGGAGCGCGAACATGGACGGCCCGATGGCCAACCTTCCGGTCGTGATCTTCCAGTTCGCGATGAGCCCGTTCGAAGACTGGAAGTCGCTGGCCTGGGCCGGCGCCTTGCTCATCACGCTCGCCGTGCTCATCATCAACATCCTCGCCCGCTCGGTCTTCCGGCAGGCTTCGGTTCGCTAAGGGTAGCCACCGATGAACGCAACCACGCTGGTGTCGCGCCCGACGGCCGCGGCCTCCATCCTGCCGCCGTCGCCGCCCAAGATGACGATCAAGAATCTCGATTTCTTCTATGGAAAGTTCCAGGGATTGAAGGACATCAATCTCGACATCGCGGAACGGCGCGTGACCGCGTTCATCGGTCCGTCCGGCTGCGGCAAGTCGACGCTTCTGCGTACGCTGAACCGGATGTATTCGCTGTATCCGGGGCAGAAGGCCACCGGCGAGATCCGTTTCAACGGGCAGAACGTCCTCGATGCGGGTGTGGACCTCAACATGCTTCGCGCCAAGGTCGGAATGGTGTTCCAGAAGCCGACGCCGTTTCCGATGTCGATCTACGACAACATCGCCTTCGGCGTCCGACTGTACGAGAGCATGGGCCAGAGGGAGATGGACGAGCGCGTCGAATGGGCGCTGACCAAGGCCGCGATGTGGGAGGAGGCCAAGGACAAGCTGAAGCAGAGCGGCATGGCGCTGTCCGGCGGCCAGCAGCAGCGGCTGTGCATCGCGCGTGCCGTCGCGGTCAAGCCGGACGTGCTGCTGCTCGACGAGCCCACGTCGGCGCTCGACCCGATCTCGACGGCGAAGATCGAGGAGTTGATCACGGAACTCAAGGTCGACTACACGATTGCGATCGTGACGCATAACATGCAGCAGGCGGCGCGCGTGTCCGATTTCACGGCCTACATGTACCTGGGCGAACTGATCGAGTTCAGCGAGACCGACCAGCTCTTCCTGAAGCCCAAGCGCAAGGAAACCGAGGACTACATCACGGGCCGCTTCGGCTGACCGCACTCGGCGAAGGCCGGGAGAACAAGATGACCGATCACACGCACAAGCAGTTCGACGCCGAGATGGAGTCCATCCGCAGCGGCGTGCTGACGATGGGCGGACTGGTCGAGACGCAGATGTCGCGCGCGATCGCGTCTGCTCGAAAGCACGGACGAACACGGCATCGCTCGACGCAGGTCGGCGCCGACGAGCAGTCGATCAACCAGATGCAGGTCGACATGGACCAGCAGTGCAGCCAGATCATCGCCCGGCGGCAGCCGACGGCGATCGACCTGCGGATGGTCCTGACGGTCACCAAGATCGTCAACGACCTGGAGCGCGTCGGCGACGAGACGAAGAAGGTCGTGTACAAGGCATCGGAGGCCGCGCATTACCCGCGGCTGTCGCAGGTACGGTTCTTCGACGTCGCGCGTGCGGCCGAGCGGCGCCAAGGAGATGCTGCAGCTTGCGCTGGACGCGTTTGCGCGCCTCGACGTCAACGCCGCCGCCGAGGTGATCGATCGCGACGACGAGATCGACGCCGCGTTCTCCGCGATGTTGCGGCAGCTGATCAGCTACATGATGGAAGACCCGCGGACGATCAGCCCGGCGCTCGAAATCGTCTTCATCGCCAAGTCGATCGAGCGGATCGGCGACCACGCGAAGAACATCGCCGAGGCGGTCGTGCAGGTGGTCAAGGGCAACGACGTGCGCCACGCGACCGCCGAGCAGATCCGCGCCGAGGTGGCCGAGTGACACCCCAGGCGGCGAACGCCGCCGGCGCGGGGGTCGGCGTTCGCGCCGCCGGGCCGTCCCCAGGCGCGAGCTGCGCCCGGGGGGCAGCGTAGCGGCGCCAGCCGCAAGCGTGGGGCTCACCCATGATGCCGACGATCCTCGTCGTCGAGGACGAGCCGGCGATCCTCGAGCTGCTGAAGGTCAACCTCGTCGACGCGGGCTACGAGGTGCGCAGCCGCGCCGGACGCGGAAACGGCGCAGACGATGCTCCGGATTCGTTGCCCGACCTGTTGTTGCTCGACTGGATGCTGCCGGGGCAGTCGGGCCTCGCGTTCGCCAAGCAGTTGCGGGCGGATCCGCGCACCAAGGAGCTGCCCGTCATCATGGTCACCGCGCGCACCGACGAAGCGGACCGCGTGGCGGGACTCGAAGCCTGGGTCGACGATTACGTCACCAAGCCGTTCTCGCCGCGCGAGCTGAAGGCGCGCATCAAGTCGGTGTTGCGCCGGCGCGCACCCGAGGCCGCCCAGGAACCGCTGTCCGCGGGTGCGCTGAAACTCGATCCGATCACGCATCGGGTCACGGCGGACGGGCAGGCCGTGGCGATCGGCCCGACCGAGTACCGCCTGCTGCGCTTTCTACTCGCGCGGCCCGAGCGCGTGCATTCGCGCACGCAGCTGCTCGACCAGGTGTGGGGCGATCACGTCTACATCGAGGAGCGGACGGTGGACGTCCACATCCGCCGGTTGCGGCTCGCGCTGGAGCCGTACGGACTCGCCAACCTGATCGAAACCGTGCGCGGCAGCGGGTACCGGCTGGCCGTGCCACGTTAGCGCCATCACCTTCCCGCCCGTGCGTCGCCCGAGTCCGCTGCTCCTGCAAGCCGTCGCGGTGCCCGCGGCAGTGCTGGCACTGGCCGCGGTACTGTGGTCGATCGTCGGACCCACGCCGGCGCTGGTCGCGCTCGCGCTGGGCTGGGGAGCGATCCTCGCGCAGCATCTCGTCCATCTCGATCGCCTGACGACCTGGGCCGAGGCGGCGCTCGATACGTCGGTGCCCGAAGGCAACGGACCCTGGCGGGCAGCGTTTTCGGCGCTGTACCGGCGCGCGCGCATGCGCCGCGCCCACGAGCGCGACCTCGCGCACACGATCGAGCGCTTCCAGAGCGCGGCCGAGGCCATTCCCGACGGCATGGTCGTGCTCGACATGGCGAACCGCATCAAGTGGGCGAATGTCCGTGCGCAGGCGCTGCTCGGGCTCGACCTCCAGCACGATGTCGGGGCGCCGCTGGTCAATTTCGTCCGCCAGCCCGAGTTCGTCCGCTATCTCGATTCCGGCGATCACTCCGATGCGATCGTCATCGACTCGCAGCGCGACGCGGGATCGACGCTGGCGATCCAGATCGTGCCGTTCGGGGTGGCCGAGAAGCTGCTGATCAGCCGCGACGTCACGCGACTCGAGGCGGTGGCCCGGATGCGCCGCGACTTCATCGCCAACGTCTCGCACGAGCTGAAGACGCCGCTGACGGTCATCGCCGGCTTCGTCGAGACGCTGCAGGAGCTGGAACTCGACGAGCGGCAGCGCGAGCGGTTCCTCAAGCTGATGCAGGAGCAGGCGGCCTCCATGCAGCGGCTGGTCGAGGACCTGCTGACGCTGTCGGCGCTGGAAAGCGAACAGAATCCGCTGGTCGACGAGCCATTCGCGGTCGCGCCGCTGATGCAGCTGCTGGCCGCCGACGCGAAGGCGCTGTCGCAGGGGCAGCATCAGGTGCAACTTGCCCTGGGCGACGCCGCGATCGTGCTGGGCAGCCGCGACGAGCTCGCCAGCGCGTTCGGCAATCTCGTGTCCAATGCGATCCGCTACACGCCGGCCGGCGGGACGATCACGCTCGGCTGGCGCATCGATCCCGACGGCAGCGGCGTGTTTTCGGTCGCGGACACGGGCATCGGCATCGGCCCCGAGCACCTGCCGCGGCTGACCGAGCGCTTCTATCGTGTCGACCGCTCGCGCTCGCGCGCCACCGGCGGTACCGGTCTCGGCCTCGCCATCGTCAAGCACGTGCTGCTGCGGCACCAGGCCGACCTGGAGATCGCGAGCCAGCCGGGCAAGGGCAGCACGTTCTCGGTCCGGCTGCCGGCGCGGCGGACTGCGTCCGGCGCCGCAAAGCGACCAGAATACGCTCGCCACGCCTGCGGCGAGCCTGGCCGCCGAGCCTCGTTCCTAGCGGTCCGGCGCGCGTCAATTGGCGCTTAAGTGTTTGAAATATAACTGATTGTTGTAGCACGCCCTCCCGGGATGCGCGACGGCGCCCCTGTTTGACCGGGCGTACGGTTAGCTGCTACAATCGCGCGTTTCTGCGGTCGGAAACTGCGGGAGGGGTTCCCGAGCGGTCAAAGGGAACAGACTGTAAATCTGTCGGCTCTGCCTTCGAAGGTTCGAATCCTTCCCCCTCCACCATTTTGGGATTGTGCGCCAGGCGGGTGTAGCTCAATGGTAGAGCAGAAGCCTTCCAAGCTTACGACGAGGGTTCGATTCCCTTCACCCGCTCCAACGCCTTAGAAAACGGCAGCAGTAGAGATGCGCGATACCGAGGATTGAACCAGACGCCCATGTAGCTCAGTGGCAGAGCACTCCCTTGGTAAGGGAGAGGTCGCGTGTTCAATCCACGCCATGGGCACCAAAAGTTGAACGGAAAAAAGTGTAACCCTACTTTTTTCCGGAGCGAGTCACTCGGGAATCGCCGGCGAAGCCGGTCGATTCCCGACGGGAAAATTCTAGGAAAAGCTGGAGATCGAGATGGCCAAAGGCAAATTCGAACGGACGAAGCCGCACGTGAACGTGGGGACGATCGGGCACGTTGATCACGGGAAGACGACGCTGACGGCGGCGATCACGCTGGTGCTGTCGAAGCTGTTCGGCGGCGAGGCGAAGGCGTACGACCAGATCGACGCGGCGCCGGAGGAGAAGGCGCGGGGGATCACGATCAACACGGCGCACGTGGAATACGAGACGAAGAACCGGCACTACGCGCACGTGGATTGTCCGGGGCACGCGGACTACGTGAAGAA
Source organism: uncultured beta proteobacterium (assembly GCA_963823475.1). Lineage (GTDB taxonomy): Bacteria > Pseudomonadota > Gammaproteobacteria > Burkholderiales > Casimicrobiaceae > VBCG01. Next base: position 9,468 of record CAWGLS010000034.1, on the reverse strand, counting down.
CATGATCACGGGGGCGGCGCAGATGGACGGGGCGATCCTGGTGGTGTCGGCGGCGGACGGGCCGATGCCGCAGACGCGGGAGCACATCCTGCTGGCGCGGCAGGTGGGGGTGCCGTACATCATCGTGTACATGAACAAGGCGGACATGGTCGACGACAAGGAGCTGCTGGAGCTGGTCGAGATGGAGGTGCGGGAGTTGCTGTCGAAGTACCAGTTTCCGGGCGACGACACGCCGATCGTGATCGGCAGTGCCAAGATGGCCTTGGAAGGCGACAAGAGCGAGATGGGGGAAGGGTCGATCCTGAAGCTGGCGGAGGCGCTGGATACCTATATTCCGCAGCCGCAGCGGCTGATCGACGGGCCGTTCCTGATGCCGGTGGAAGACGTGTTCTCGATCTCGGGTCGGGGCACGGTGGTGACGGGGCGGGTGGAGCGTGGGGTGGTGAAGGTGGGCGAGCCGCTGGAGATCGTGGGGCTGAAGCCGACGCTGCAGACGGTGTGCACGGGGGTGGAGATGTTCCGCAAGCTGCTGGATCAGGGGCAGGCGGGGGACAACGTGGGGGTGCTGCTGCGCGGCACGAAGCGGGAGGAAGTGGAGCGTGGTCAGGTGCTGGCGAAGCCGGGGTCGATCACGCCGCACACGGAGTTCACGTGCGAGGTGTACATCCTGTCGAAGGAAGAGGGTGGACGGCATACGCCGTTCTTCCCGGGCTATCGTCCGCAGTTTTATTTCCGGACGACGGACGTGACGGGGAGCTGCGTGCTGCCGGAAGGCACGGAGATGGTGATGCCGGGGGACAACATTGCGATGACGGTGACGCTGATCCAGCCGATCGCGATGGAAGAGGGCCTGCGCTTCGCGATTCGCGAGGGCGGCCGCACGGTCGGCGCCGGCGTCGTGGCCAAGATCATCAAGTAAGAACGAAAACGGAAAGCAGCGGGCGCCCGAAGTCAGCCGCCCGCAAGACATTTGAATTTGAGTAACAGAAGTTCTGCGGCGAATCGTCCGGCTTTGCCGGCGATTCGTTGGTAACCCTAAATCGGACCAAAGTAGGGTTTCACTTTGGTCCGCCGAAATTAGGCCAGTAGCTCAATTGGCAGAGCGGCGGTCTCCAAAACCGCAGGTTGGGGGTTCGATTCCCTCCTGGCCTGCCACTTTCAGGGATCAGTGATCGGGCATCAGGGATCAGGGTCCGGTCGGTGGCGGAAAACGAAGTTGGAGCGAAAGGTTGAAGGCGGGACGCGGAAAAGACGAATCGGACGAGCGCACGGTGCGCGGGTGTTCCTGATTCCTGATTCCTGATTCCTGATTCCTGACATGGACAAAGCAAAGATAGCGCTGGCGGCGGTCTGCGTGGCACTCGGAGTGTGGGGTTACTACCACTTCTCCGACGTCGCGCAGGTGCTGCGCGTGCTGATGGTGCTGGGCGGTCTCATCGCGGCGGCGGGCGTTGCCTGGCTGTCGGCCCCCGGCAAAGAGTTCTTCGCGTTCGCGCAGGAAGCGTGGGCGGAAGCCGGCCGTGTGTCGTGGCCGACGCGCAAGGAGACGATCCAGACGACGGCGATCGTCTTCGCGTTCGTCGTGGTCATGGCGCTGTTTCTCTTCGCAGTGGATACGACACTCGCATGGATCATCAAGTTGCTGACGGGCAGGACCGAGGGATGAGCAAGAAATGGTTTGTCGTTCACGCCTACTCGGGATTCGAGAAGAGCGTGCAACGCGCGCTCGTCGAACGCATCCGGCGCTCGGAGCTGCAGGACCAGTTCGGCCAGATCCTGGTTCCGGTCGAGGAAGTCGTGGAGATGAAGAACGGCGCGAAGGCGATTTCCGAGCGCAAGTTCTTCCCCGGCTACGTGCTGGTCGAGATGGAGATGACGGACGACTCGTGGCACCTCGTGAAGAGCACGCCGAAGGTCACGGGTTTCGTGGGCGGCACGGCCAACAAGCCGACGCCGATCACGCAGAAGGAAGTCGACGCGATCCTGCGGCAGGTGCAGGAAGGCGTCGAGAAGCCGCGCCCGAAGGTGCTGTTCGAGATGGGCGAGGCGGTGCGCGTCAAGGAAGGCCCGTTCACCGATTTCCACGGCAACGTGGAGGACGTGAACTACGAGAAGAGCAAGCTGCGGGTGTCGGTGACGATCTTCGGTCGGTCGACGCCGGTGGAACTGGATTTTTCGCAGGTCGAGAAAGCGTAGCGATCCGTCGTCCCCGCGAAAGCGGGGACCCAGTGTCGTTGCGTTGAAAGTCGCTGGGTTCCCGCTTTCGCGGGAACGACGGCGGAGTGAAACGGGGAGGACGCCGCAGGCGTCCGCTAGCACCCAAACTAGGAGCAAGTCATGGCGAAAAAAATCGTCGGTTTCATCAAGCTGCAGGTGCCGGCCGGGAAAGCGAATCCCAGCCCGCCGATCGGCCCCGCGCTGGGCCAGCGCGGCCTCAACATCATGGAATTCTGCAAGGCGTTCAACGCCCAGACGCAGAAGGTCGAGCCGGGCCTGCCGATTCCCGTGGTGATCACCGCCTACGCGGACAAGAGCTTCACGTTCATCATGAAGACGCCGCCGGCGACCGTCCTGATCAAGAAGGCGTCCAAGGTGGACAAGGGCAGTCCCAAGCCCCACTCGGACAAGGTCGGCAAGCTGACGCGCGCCCAGGCCGAGGAAATCGCCAAACTGAAGATGCCCGACCTCACCGCCTCCGACATGGACGCCGCGGTGCGCACGATCGCCGGCAGCGCCCGCAGCATGGGCATCACGGTCGAAGGGGTGAAATAATCATGGCCGAGCAAAAGACACCGCGCTTGTCGAAGCGCGTGAAGGCGGTCCGCGCGAAAGTGGACCGCAACAAGTTCTACTCCGTCGACGACGCGCTGAAGCTCGTCAAGGAGACCGCCGTCGCCAAGTTCGACGAGTCGGTCGACGTCGCCGTCAACCTCGGCGTGGACGCCAAGAAGTCGGACCAGACGGTCCGCGGCTCCGTCGTGCTGCCGTCCGGCACCGGGAAGAAGGTCCGCGTGGCGGTGTTCGCCCAGGGCGACAAGGCCAAGGCCGCGGAAGAGGCGGGCGCCGACATCGTCGGCTTCGAGGACCTCGCGGCGCGGATCAAGGAAGGCTTCATGGACTTCGACGTCGTCATCGCCTCCCCGGATGCGATGCGCGTGGTCGGCCAGCTGGGCCAGATCCTCGGCCCGCGCGGCCTGATGCCGAATCCGAAGGTCGGAACGGTGTCGGCGGACGTCGTGCAGGCGGTCAAGAACGCCAAGGCCGGCCAGGTGCAGTACCGCACCGACAAGGCCGGCATCATCCAGTGCACGATCGGCCGCGCGTCGTTCACGCCGGACCAGTTGAAGTCCAACCTCACCGCCTTGATCGATGCGTTGAACAAGGCGAAGCCGCAGGGCGTCAAAGGCGTCTACCTGCGCAAGATCAGCCTGTCGTCGACGATGGGTGCGGGTGTGCGTGTCGACCAGGCCACGCTCGCGACCGCGCCGTCGCAACAGTAACGAAATTTTGAGGGACGCCGGTGCCGCAAGGCGCCGGTGGACCGTCAAAGACCGCTGGGGCCTTTGGCTTAATTCGGGCGAAGGGTCGGGCACGACGAGGGGTTGTTGACCTCCGACGCCTGATTGCCGATACCTGACGCAGCGTAGATGGTGCCCTCGACCAGGATTTCCTGGACGAATGGTCACCTGAAGCGATGCCCGGTGTGCCGTATGCGCGGGGTGTCTAGGGCGGTGCCGGTCCATTGGTCCGGCGCCGATCAAGGAGAAAGACCGTGAGTCTCAATCTGCAAGAGAAACAGGCGGTAGTCGCGGAAGTCGCGAAGCAGGTCGCCGGTGCTCAGGCCATCGTGATGGTCGAGAACCGTGGCATGCCCGTGGCCGCCATGACGCAGCTGCGTGCGAAAGCGCGGGCTTCCGGCGTGTATTTCCGGGTGGTCAAGAACACCCTGGTGCGCCGGGCGGTCGCCGATACGCCGTTCGCCACGCTGGCCGACAAGATGGTCGGCCCGCTGGCCTACGGCATCAGCTCCGACCCCGTGGCCGTGGCGAAAGTCCTGAGCGACTTCGCCAAGGGCAACGACAAGTTCGTGATTGCCGGCGGTGCCATGCCGGGGCAGGTCCTGTCGGCCAAGGAAATCTCGGCCCTCGCGGCCCTGCCGTCGCGCGAAGAGTTGATCGCCAAGCTGCTCGGCACGATGCAGGCGCCCATGGTGAAGCTGGTCCGGACGATGAACGAGGTGCCGTCGAAGTTCGTACGCGCCCTGGCCGCCGTTCGCGATGCCAAGCAGGCCGCTTGATATTCCGCATACCGTCCCAATTTCCAACCGTTACGTTCCAGGAGCAACAACATGTCCGCAGTCCAAACTGAAATTCTCGACAAAGTCGCGTCGATGACCGTCCTCGAGCTCTCCGAGCTCATCAAGGCCATGGAAGAGAAGTTCGGCGTCTCCGCCGCCGCCGCCGTGGCCGTCGCCGGCCCCGCCGCCGGTGCCGCGCCCGCCGCCGCCGTCGAAGAGCAGACCGAGTTCACCGTCGTGCTGACGAGCTTCGGCGAGAACAAGGTCAACGTCATCAAGGCCGTTCGCGAACTGACGGGCCTGGGCCTCAAGGAAGCGAAGGACCTGGTCGACGGCGCGCCGAAGCCGGTCAAGGAAGGCGTCAACAAGGCCGATGCCGAAGCCGCCAAGAAGAAGCTGGAAGAAGCCGGGGCGAAGGCTGAAGTGAAGTAAATCGAGCTCAGAAGGGGTCGCGAAGCCTAACGGCCGCGACCCCTTGGAAAAATCACGACGCTGACAGCCGTTCGAAAGACTGGTCAGAACAGAAGTCGCGGGCGGAGCCCGACGACTTCTGGATAGGAAGTGCTGGAAGGGGCGGCGGCTTCGATGCCGCTCCGGGGTGACCGGTAGTCCACGCGCCGTCGTTCCCGCGAAAGCGGGAACCCAGTGGCGTAGCAACGGTCATTCCAGCTTCGGTCCGAGACCGAAGCAAAGCCGGTTACTGCCGGTTTTGCTTCGCTTTCTGAGTCGACTGCGGAAGGCAGGTATGGTCGGACGTCGCTGCAATGGCGACGTTGTCCGCCAGCGGCTGGTAGTGGCCAGCCACCAGGCCTGGGAACGCAAGGTTCCCGGACAGTCGAATAGCAGTGGCGGGACGCCTGATGCGCTCCCGCCGGCAGCACCCTACGAGGTCCGCGCATTCGCGCGGCCTTTGGACGAACCGGAGATGGGAAGACCCTACGCTATGGCGACTACCACGGCTACGCCCTATACCTTTACCGAAAAGAAACGCATCCGGAAGAGCTTCGCGAAGCGCGCGAGCGTCCTGGAAGTGCCGTTCCTGCTGGAAACGCAGCTCGCGTCGTACCGCGCGTTCCTGCAGGAATTCACGCCGGCCGCAGACCGTAAGAACGAAGGCCTGCAGGCCGCGTTCACGTCGATCTTCCCGATCTCGAGCCACTCGGGCAATGCCCGCCTCGAGTTCGTCGGCTTCTCGCTGCTGCCGCCGGCGTTCGACGTCGTCGAATGCCAGCAGCGCGGCCTGACCTACTGCTCCGCGCTGCGCGCCAAGGTCCGCCTGATCATCATGGACAAGGAAGCGCCGAAGGACACGGTCAAGGAGGTGAAGGAGCAGGAGGTCTACATGGGCGAGATTCCGCTCATGACCGAGAACGGCTCGTTCGTCATCAACGGCACCGAGCGCGTGATCGTCTCGCAGCTGCACCGTTCGCCTGGCGTGTTCTTCGAGCACGACCGCGGCAAGACGCATTCGTCCGGCAAGCTCCTGTTCTCCGCGCGCGTGATTCCGTATCGCGGCTCGTGGCTCGACTTCGAGTTCGACCCGAAGGACTTCCTGTTCTTCCGCGTCGACCGCCGCCGCAAGATGCCGGTGACCACGCTGCTGAAGGCCATCGGCCTCACCAACGAGGACATCCTGAAGCAGTTCTTCCAGTTCGACACGTTCCACCTGGGAGAGAAGGGCTCGGCCCTCGACTTCGTCCCGGAGCGGCTGAAGGGCGAGATGGCGCGCTTCGACATCCTGGGCAAGGACGGCAAGGTCGTCGCCGCCAAGGACAAGCGGATCACGGCGCGCCACGTGCGCGAGCTCGTCGACGGCCACGTCAAGCGCATCGCCGTGCCGAACGAGTACATCGTCGGCCGCACGCTCGCGACCAACGTCATCGACACGTCGACCGGCGAGATCATCGCCAAGGCGAACGACGAGGTCACCGACGAGTCGCTGCAGAAGCTGCTCGACGCCGGCATCAAGGACATCCAGACGATCTACACGAACGACCTCGACATGGGGCCGTTCATCTCGCAGACGCTGCGCACCGACGACACGCCGGACCAGTACGCGGCCAAGGTCGCGATCTACCGGATGATGCGTCCGGGCGAGCCGCCGACCGAGGACGCCGTCGAGGCGCTGTTCCACGGCCTCTTCTTCTCGGAGGAGCGCTACGACCTGTCCGCCGTCGGCCGCATGAAGTTCAACCGCCGCATCGGCCGCCCGGAATTGAAAGGGCTGTCGACGCTCGCCAACGACGACATCATCGCCGTCATCAAGATCCTCGTGGACCTGCGCAACGGCCGCGGCGAGATCGACGACATCGACCACCTCGGCAATCGCCGCGTGCGCTCGGTGGGCGAGCTCGCCGAAAACCAGTTCCGCTCCGGACTCGTGCGCGTCGAGCGCGCGGTGAAGGAACGCCTGGGGCAAGCCGAGAGCGACAACCTGCTGCCGCATGACCTGATCAACGCGAAGCCCATCTCGGCCGCGATCAAGGAGTTCTTCGGCAGCTCGCAGTTGTCGCAGTTCATGGACCAGACCAACCCGCTGTCGGAAATCACGCACAAGCGCCGCGTTTCGGCACTCGGACCCGGCGGCCTGACGCGCGAGCGCGCCGGCTTCGAAGTCCGCGACGTGCATCCGACGCACTACGGCCGCGTGTGCCCGATCGAGACGCCGGAAGGCCCGAACATCGGCCTCATCAACTCGCTCGCGCTGTACGCGCGGACGAACGAGTACGGCTTCCTCGAGACGCCGTACCGCCGCGTGCAGGACGGCAAGGTCACCGACCAGATCGACTACCTGTCGGCGATCGAGGAAGGCCAGTACGTGATCGCCCAGGCGAACGCCGCGATCGACAAGAACGGCAAGCTCGACGACGAGCTCGTGTCGTGCCGCAGCAAGAACGAGTTCATGCTGTCGACCGGCGACAAGGTCAACTACATGGACGTCGCGCCGTCGCAGATCGTGTCGGTGGCGGCTTCGCTGATCCCGTTCCTCGAGCACGACGACGCGAACCGCGCGCTGATGGGCTCGAACATGCAGCGGCAGGCCGTGCCTTGCCTGCGTCCGGAAAAGCCGCTCGTCGGCACCGGCGTCGAGCGCACGGCGGCCGTCGACTCCGGCACCGCCGTCATGGCGCGCCGGGGCGGCAAGGTCGACTACATCGACGCCTCGCGGATCGTCGTGCGCGTGCACGACACCGAGACGGCGGCCGGCGAAGTCGGCGTCGACATCTACAACCTGACCAAGTACAAGCGGTCGAACCAGAACACCAACATCAACCAGCGTCCGCTGGTGAAGGTGGGCGACGTCATCGCCCGCGGCGACGTGATCGCCGACGGTGCGTCGACCGACATGGGCGAGCTGGCGCTCGGGCAGAACATGCTCGTCGCGTTCATGCCGTGGAACGGCTACAACTACGAGGACTCGATCCTGATCAGCGAGCGCGTCGTCGGCGACGACCGCTACACGTCGATCCACATCGAGGAACTGTCGGTGGTCGCGCGCGACACCAAGCTCGGGCCCGAGGAAATCACCCGCGACATCTCGAGCCTCGGCGAAGCGCAGCTCGGCCGCCTCGACGACTCCGGCATCGTCTACATCGGCGCGGAAGTCGAAGCCGGCGACGTGCTGGTCGGCAAGGTCACGCCGAAGGGCGAGACGCAGCTGACGCCGGAAGAGAAGCTGCTGCGCGCGATCTTCGGCGAGAAGGCGTCCGACGTGAAGGACACCTCGCTGCGCGTCCCGTCGGGCATCAGCGGCACCGTCATCGACGTGCAGGTGTTCACGCGCGAAGGCATCGAGCGCGACAAGCGCGCCGCGCAGATCATCGACGACGACCTGAAGAGCTACCGCAAGGACCTGAACGACCAGCTGCGCATCGTCGAGAACGACGCGTACGCGCGGATCGAGAAGCTGCTGCTGAACAAGGTCGCCAACGGCGGCCCGAAGAAGCTCGCCAAGGGCGCCAAGGTCACCCACGACTACCTGGAGACCGTCGCCCGGCACGACTGGTTCGACATCCGTCTCGCGAGCGAGGAGACGGCGCAGCAGCTCGAGGCCAGCAAGGAAGCGCTGGCGCAGCTGCGCGTCACGTTCGACGCCATGTTCGAGCAGAAGAAGAAGAAGCTCACGCAGGGCGACGAGCTGCCGCCGGGCGTGCAGAAGATGGTGAAGGTCTACGTCGCGGTGAAGCGCCGCCTGCAGCCGGGCGACAAGATGGCCGGCCGCCACGGCAACAAGGGCGTCGTGTCGAAGATCGTGCCGGTGGAAGACATGCCGTACATGGCGGATGGCACGCCGGTCGACATCGTGCTGAATCCGCTCGGCGTGCCGTCGCGGATGAACGTCGGGCAGATCCTCGAAGTTCACCTCGGGTGGGCCGCGAAGGGACTCGGCCGCAAGATCGAGGACATGCTGAAGGCGCAGGCCAAGGCCGTCGAGGTCCGCAAATTCCTGGACAAGATCTACAACTCGACAGGTCGCAAGGAAGACCTCGATTCGTTCAACGACGACGAGATCCTGCACCTGGCCGAGAACCTCCGGCGCGGCGTGCCGTTCGCCACGCCGGTGTTCGACGGCGCGACGGAAGTCGAGATCAAGGCGCATGCTGGAAATGGCGGGGCTGCCGCGCTCCGGCCAGGTGACGCTGCACGACGGCCGCACCGGCGAGGCGTTCGATCGCCCGGTGACCGTCGGCTTCATGCACATGCTGAAGCTGCATCACCTCGTCGACGACAAGATGCACGCGCGCTCCACCGGCCCGTACAGCCTCGTCACGCAGCAGCCGCTGGGCGGCAAGGCGCAGTTCGGCGGCCAGCGCTTCGGCGAAATGGAGGTCTGGGCGCTGGAGGCGTACGGCGCGGCCTACACGCTGCAGGAGATGCTCACCGTCAAGTCCGACGACGTCAACGGCCGCACGAAGGTCTACGAGAACATCGTCAAGGGCGAGCACAAGATCGAGGCCGGCATGCCGGAGTCGTTCAACGTGCTGGTGAAGGAAATCCGCTCGCTGGCGATCGACATCGACATGGAGCGGGACTGACGGAAGGCGAAGACCGCGTAACCACGAAGGGCACGAAGAACACGAAGGAAATCTACAGCTGACTTCCCCGTTTTCCTTCGTGAACTTCGTGTTTTTCGTGGTTCAAGATTTTTGAATTTGCAGTTCCGATAGAAA
>CAWGLS010000033.1:0-35010 GCA_963823475.1 uncultured beta proteobacterium | reverse complement strand
CTGCGCGACAGCACGTCCTTCGCCACGGCGACGACGTGCGCCGGCTCGAAGCCGAACTCCTGCTGCAGCGCCTTGAGTGGCGCCGACGCGCCGAACGTCTGCATGCCGACGACCTTGCCGCGGCTGCCGACATAGCGTTCCCAGCCGAACGTCGGACGCCTGCTCGATCGCGACGCGCGCCGTGACGGCGGGCGGCAGCACGCTGTCGCGATACTCCTGCGACTGCATCTCGAAGATGTCCCACGACGGCATCGACACGACGCGCGAGCGCACGCCGTCCGCGACCAGCAACTCGTGGGCCGCCACCGCCAGGCTCACTTCGCTGCCGGTGGCGATGAGGATCAGCTCCGGCGCACCGCCGCCGCGCATCCGCCAGCACGTAGGCGCCCTGCGCGACGCCGGCGGCCGCCGCGTACCGCGTGCGGTCGAGCGTCGGCAGCGGCTGCCGCGACAGCACCATGATCGCCGGCCGGTGCTTCAACTGCAGCACGTAGCGGTACGCCTCGACCACTTCGTTCGCGTCGCCCGGGCGCAACACCGTCATCCCCGGCATCGCGCGCAGCGACGCCAGCTGCTCGATCGGCTGGTGCGTGGGGCCGTCCTCGCCGTCGCCCATCGCGTCGTGCGTGAACACCATGAGCGTCGGCAGCTCCATCAGCGCGGACAGGCGGATCGCGGCCGCGCGCGTAGTCGCTGAAGATGAAAAACGTCGCGCCGAACGGACGCAGCTTCGACAGCGACATGCCGTTGACGACGGCCGCCATCGCGTGCTCGCGGATGCCGTAGTGGAGATTGCGTCCGGCCGGCGTTGGCGGCTCGAAGTCGCCGGCGCCGTCGAACTTGAGCGTCGTCTTGTTCGACGGGCCCAAGATCGGCGGAACCGCCCAGGAACCACGGAATGTTCTGCGCGAGCACGTTCAGCACCTGGCTCGACGCATCGCGGCCGGCAACGCCTTTCGCATCGGCCGGGAACACCGGCAGGTTGCGGTCCCATCCGGCCGGCAGCTCGCGCTTCTGCATCTGGTCGATTTCGGTCGCGAGCGCCGGAAACTTCGCGCGGTACGCCGCGAAGAGCTCGTTCCACTGCGCGCGCGCCTGCGCGCCGCGGGCGCCGACGCCCGCCGCGAAATGCTCGCGGACGCCGTCGGGGACCAGGAACTGCGCGTCCTCCGGCCAGCCGTAGGCGCGCTTGGCGAGCCTGACCTCTTCCACACCCAGCGGCTCGCCGTGCGCCGCGGCCGTGTCCTGCCGGTGCGGCGACCCATAGCCGATGTGCGTGTCGAGGATGACGAGCGTCGGCCGCTTGTGCGTCTCGCGGAACACCGTCAGCGCGTGCTCGATGCGCTCCAGGTCGTTCGCGTCGCCGACGCGCAGCACGTTCCACTGGTAGCCAAGAAAGCGCGCGGCGACGTCCTCGGTGAACGCGATCCGCGTGTTGCCTTCGATCGTGATGTGGTTGTTGTCGTAGATCCAGCAGAGGTTGTCGAGCTCGAGATGGCCGGCGAGCGACGCGGCTTCCGCGCCGACGCCTTCCATCAGGCAGCCGTCGCCGCACGCCGCGTAGATGTCGTAGTCGAAGACCGGGAAGCTCCGGCCGGTTGTAGCGGGCGGCGAGAAACTTCTGCGCGATCGCCATGCCGACGCTCGTCGCGATGCCCTGCCCCAGCGGCCCGGTCGTCGTCTCCACGCCCGACACCAGGTGATACTCGGGATGGCCGGGCGCGTGACTGCCGATCTGCCGGAAGCGGCGGATGTCGTCCAGCGTCACCGACTCGCGGCCGAGCACCTCGTAGTCCGGATTGACCGCCTTCACGCCGGCGAGATGCAGCAGCGACCACAGCAGCATCGACGCGTGGCCGTTGGACAGCACGAAGCGGTCGCGGTTGGGCCAGACCGGGTCGGCGGGATCGAACCGCAATATGCGGTTCCACAGCACGTAGCCCATCGGCGCCAATGCCATCGGCGTGCCCGGATGCCCGGAGTTCGCCGCCTCCACCGCGTCGATCGAAAGCGTGCGGATCGTGTTGATGCAAAGCGTCGCGATGTCCTGGTCCTGCGGGAACGCCATGGCTTTTCTCCGTCGTTTCAGACCGCGCTGCCGGCGGCAGCCGCATCGGCCATGATGAGCGCGCGTTCGCCGGTGACGCGCCCGGCCGGAATCGCCGGATCGCGTTCGCGCAGCAGCGGCAGCACGCCCGTCTTTTCGCTGCCGGTGACGACGAACAGCACGCGGCGCGCGCGATCGAGCACCGGATACGTCAGCGTCATCCGCCGATGCCCCTGATAGGGCCCGGTCAACGCCACGTCGAGATGGTCTTCCGCCAGCACGGGGTCGTGCGGCACCAGCGACGCCGTGTGGCCATCGGGACCGAGGCCCAGGTGCACGAGATCGAGCACCGGCGGACTGCCGGCATACGTCGCGAGCTCCAGCGCGTAGCGCGCCGCGGCCGCGTCGAGGTCGGTGTCCTCGACGCGCATCGCGTGCAGGTTGGCCGCCGGGAACGCGATATGCGCGAGCAGGCTGTCGCGAATGTGCGTCAGGTTGCGATCCGGGTCGCCGGCGGGCGCGATCCGCTCGTCCACCTGGAACAGATGGACATTCGTCCAGTCGACCGCTTCGGCGGCCAGCGCGCGCAACATCTGCCACGGCGTGCGGCCGCCGCTCACCGCCAGCGTGAAGCGGCCGCGCGCGGCGATCGCGTCGCGCGACAACGCGGCGATGTGGCGCGCGGCGTGCCGCGCCACGGCGTCGGCGTCGGGGAACACCTGCAGTTCGATCGGCACCAGGGACATCGCGCGTTCAGCCGTTGCCGGAAGGATCGTTCCAGCCGCCGGGCGGCGCGAGCGCCTGCGCTTCCGGCGGACCCCACTGTCCGGGATCGTAGTCGTAGACGGCGGTACCGGTCGCGAGCACCGGATCGACGATGCGCCACGCCTCCTCGACGTAGTCCTCGCGCGCGAACAACGTGGCGTCGCCTGCCATCGCGTCGCCCAGCACCCGCTCGTACGCGTCGGGCTCGTCGGCGTCTGGCTGGTGGCTCGCCAGCAGCTCGGCGGGCATGCCGAAGCCGCGCTCGGCCTCGTCCATCACCGTGGTGCCGAGCGCGATGGTGACATCGGGGCTGACGCGGAAACGGAAGTGATTGGGCGGCGCCGTGCAGGTGGGGAACACGGCCGGCGGACGCTTCAAACGCAGCATCACCTCGGTGCAGGTGACCGGAAGGTTCTTGCCGGCGCGGATGTAGAACGGCACGCCCTGCCAGCGCCACGAGTTGATCGCGAGCTTCACGGCGACGAACGTCTCCGTCTGCGAAGCGGGCGCCACGCCGGGTTCCTTCCGGTAGCCGCGGAACTGCCCGCGCAGGAGGTCGGCGGGGCCCAGGGTGGCGACGGCCTTCAGCACCTTGATCTTCTCGTCGCGGATCGACTCGCTGTCGGTGCGCACCGGCGGCTCCATCGCGAGGTTGCACAGCACCTGGAACAGGTGGTTCTGCACGACGTCGCGGACCGTGCCGACCTTGTCGTAGAACGCGCCGCGGCCCTGCACGCCGAAATTCTCGGCCATCGTGATCTGCACGCTTTCGACGTGGTCGCGGTGCCACAACGGCTCGAGGAACGCATTGGCGAACCGGAAGAACAGCATGTCGTGCACCGGCCGCTTGCCGAGATAGTGGTCGATGCGGAAGATGTGCGCCTCGTCGAACGCGGACAGCAGGATCGCGTTCAGGTCGCGCGCCGACGCCAGGGTGCGCCCGAACGGCTTTTCGACGATCACGCGCGCGCCCTTCGTGCAATCGGCGCGTTCGAGCTGCTCGACGACGGCGCCGAACAGTCCCGGCGGTATCGCCAGGTAGTGGGCCGGGTTGCGGGCATCCTTCAGTTCGCCGCGCAACGCCGTGAACGTCGCCGCGTCGGCGTAGTCGCCGTCGACGTAGCGCAGCAGCGTCATCAGCTTGGCGAATGCCGCCTCGTCGACGCCGCCGTGCTTCTCCACGCTGTCGCGCGCCCGCGCGCGGAACTGGTCGAGATTCCAGCCGGCCTTCGCCACGCCGATCACCGGCACGTCGAGGTGCCCGCGCCGGATCATCGCCTGCAGCGACGGAAATATCTTCTTGTACGCGAGGTCGCCGGTGGCGCCGAAGAACACGAGCGCGTCGGAATGCACGTTTGCAGTCATCGACTGTGAACTTTCAAATGGAAATATTTCACCACGAAGAACACGAAGCAAGACGAAGTTCCATAGCGCCGGCTTCGTGCACTCCGTTTGATTGACAACCTTCGTGTACTTCGTGTCCTTCGTGGTTCAGGATACTTTGTATCGCCCGCGCGTTCGCATGGGAAAGACCGTCAGCTCGCCGGCTTTTCGTGGTGACCGCCGAACTCGAAGCGCATCGCCGACAGCAGCTTGTTCTGGAAATCGGCTTCGCCGCGGGAGCTGAAACGCTCGTACAGCGCGGTCGTCAGCACCGGCGTCGGCACGGCCTCGTCGATCGCCGCCTTGATCGTCCACCGGCCCTCGCCCGAATCCGACACGCGGCCGGCGAAACTCGCGAGCGCCGGGTCCTTGATCAGCGCCGACGCCGTGAGGTCGAGCAGCCACGACGCGATGACGCTGCCGCGCCGCCAGACTTCGGCGACCTCCGGCAGGTCGATGTCGTACTGGTAGTGCTCGGGATCGCGCAGCGGCGTCGTCTCGGCGTCGATCGCATGCGTCTGCTTGCCGACATTCGCGGCGCGCAGGATGGCCAAGCCCTCGGCGTACGCGGCCATCAGGCCGTACTCGATGCCGTTGTGCACCATCTTCACGAAGTGGCCGGCCCCGCTGGCGCCGCAATGCAGGTAGCCCTGTTCGGCCGTCCCCTGCCCCTTGGCGCGCCCCGGCGTGCGCTCGATGTCGCCCGCGCCCGGCGCCAGCGTCCCGAAGATCGGGTCGAGGCGCTGCACCGTCGCCGCCGGGCCGCCGATCATCATGCAATAGCCGCGGTCCAGGCCCCAGACGCCGCCGCTGGTGCCGACGTCGACGTAGTCGATCTTCCTCGGCGCGAGTTCCTTGCTGCGGCGGATGTCGTCGATGTAGTAGGAGTTGCCGCCGTCGATGATCGTGTCACCGGCGTCGAGCAGCGGCGCCAGCTGCGCGATCGTCTCGTCGACGACCGCCGCCGGCACCATCAGCCACACGGCGCGCGGCTGCGCAAGCTTGCCGACGAAATCCGCCATCGACGAGGCGCCCGTCGCCTTCTCGGCCACCAGCGCCTCGACAGCCTTCGGAAACATGTCGAAGACGACGCAGTCGTGCCCGTTCTTCATCAGTCGCCGCACCATGTTCGCGCCCATGCGGCCCAATCCGATCATTCCGAGTTGCATGATTTCCGTATCCTTTGTGCTGACCTGTCGGTGCTGGAAATGCGGCCGCCGACTCACGCCGGGCGGCGACCGCAATCGCAGATGACGTGCCGGGCGCCGTCTACTTTCCCTTGTGCTGGCGATAGCGGCGGATCAGCGCGTTGGTCGAGCTGTCGTGCGCGAGGCTGCCCTCCGCGGGGCTCTGCAACTCCGGGATGATCCGCTGCGCGAGCACCTTGCCGAGTTCCACGCCCCATTGATCGAACGAGTCGATCTGCCAGACGGTGCCTTGCGTGAAAACGCTGTGCTCGTACAGCGCCACGAGCCGTCCGAGCGCCGCCGGCGTCAACTGCTCGAGCAGCAGCGTGTTCGACGGTCGGTTGCCCTCGAACACGCGATGCGGCACCAGCGCGTCCGGCGTGCCCTCCGCCTTCACCTGTGCGGCCGTCTTGCCGAACGCGAGCGCTTCCGTCTGCGCGAAAACGTTGGCGACCAGCATGTCGTGATGGGGCCCGAGCGGGTTCAACGCCTTGGCGAAAGCGATGAAGTCGCAGGGGATGAGCCGCGTGCCCTGGTGGATCAGCTGGTAGAACGAATGCTGGCCGTTGGTCCCGGGCTCGCCCCAGTAGATGGGGCCGGTGTCGTAGTCCACGCGCGCGCCGGCGAGCGTCACGTGCTTGCCGTTGCTTTCCATCGTCAGCTGCTGCAGGTAGGCCGGGAACCGCTTCAGGTACTGCTCGTACGGCAGCACGGCGACGGTCTGCGCGCCGAAGAAATCGTTGTACCAGACCGACAGGAGCCCCATCAGCACCGGCAGGTTGCGCTCGAACGGCGCCGTGCGGAAATGCTCGTCCATCTCGTGGAAGCCGGCGAGCATCGCGCGGAAGTTCACCGGGCCGATCGCGAGCATCGTCGACAGGCCGATCGCGGAATCCATCGAGTAGCGGCCGCCGACCCAGTCCCAGAACCCGAACATGTTGGCGGTATCGATGCCGAACTCCGAGACCTTCGCGTCATTGGTCGACACGGCGACGAAGTGCTTCGCCACGGCCGCGCCTTCGCCGCCGAGTCCGGCGAGCGCCCAGTCGCGCGCCGAATGCGCGTTGGTCATCGTCTCCAGCGTCGTGAACGTCTTCGACGCGACGATGAACAGCGTCTCCGCGGGATCGAGGTCGCGCGTCGCCTCGGCGAAGTCGGTGCCGTCGATGTTCGACACAAAGCGGAACGTCAGCGACCGGTCGCTGTAGAACCGGAGCGCCTCGTAGGCCATCACCGGTCCCAGGTCGGAGCCGCCGATGCCGATGTTGACGACGTTGCGGATGCGCTTGCCGGTGTGTCCCTTCCAGTCGCCACTGCGCAGGCGGTCGGCAAACGCCGCCATCTTGTCCAGCACCGCGTGCACGTCGGGCACGACGTCGCGGCCGTCGACGACGATCGACGCCTCGCGCGGGGCGCGCAGCGCCACGTGCAGCACGGCGCGGTTCTCCGAGACGTTGATCTTCTCGCCACGGAACATCGCGGCGATGCGATCGTGGAGGCCGGATTCCTCGGCGAGCTGGATCAGCAGCCGCAGCGCGTCGTCGTCGATGCGGTTCTTCGAATAGTCGAGATAGACGCCGGCGGCTTCGGCGGTCAGCCGCTGCCCGCGGGCGGGGTCGGCGGCGAAGAACTGGCGCAACGTGGTGTCGCGCATCGCCGCGTGATGCGCGACCAGTGCGTTCCACGCCGGGAGGGTTCGCAGGGGGGCGATCGCGGTCGGCATCGACTACTTTCCCTTCGTGCGCCGGGACTGCGCGGAGGCATGCTTGGCCGAACGTCGCGCCGGCGGCCTTGCGCAGCACCGTGTCGGCCCAGAGGCGGAAGCCGCCGGGGAACGCATTGGTGTTGGCGCCGATGCGCGCGAGCGGCGGCAGCACCTTGATGTGGCGCGCATTGCCGCCGCCCAGCACGATGTCCTCGGGCGTCAGCGCGGCGGCGAGCCGCGCGACGACATCCTCGACGCTTTTGCGCCACTTGCGCTTGCCGTCGCGTACGAGCGCCTCTTCGCCGACGTAATCCTCGAACGTCGCCCTGCGGTACGGCAGGTGCGCGAGTTCCATCGGCACCAGCGTGCCGTCGACGATGAGCGTGGTGCCGAGCCCGGTGCCGAAGCCCAGGAACAGCATCTTGCCGCCCTGATAGCCGCCGAGCGCCTGCATCGCCGCATCGTTGACCATCCGCACCGGACAAGCCGAACGCGGCCTCGTAGTCGAAATTCACCCAGCCGGGTCCCAGGTTATGCGGCTCGGCGACGGGCTTGTGGCGCACGACCGGGCCCGGATAGCCGATCGCCACCGCGTCGTATGTCCAGCCGCGCGCCAGCGCCCGCACGCCGGCGGCCATCTGTTCCGCCGTCAGCGTCGGGCCGGACTCCATCCGGCGCTCGACCCGGTGGCCGGTGGCCATGATCTTGACGTGCGAGCCGCCGACGTCGATGACCAGTACGTTCATGGGCCTGCTCACTGGCGTACCTTCGTGCTGCGCACTCCGGTATTCGCCCTTGGGGCGGCCCGGCGGGCTCATGGCTGCGGCGCCCCGGCTCACGCGGCCTTCAGCGTGGCGCTCTTGCTCGCCAGCACCGCCATCAGCTCGTTCCACGACTTGACGAACGAGTCGGCGCCCTCGTCCTGCAACTGCGTGGCCAGCGCGTCGATGTCGACGCCGGCGGACTTGAACTGCGCGAGTACGGCCTCGCAATCGCCGCCGTCCGCGGGTGTGGCGGCGCCGATGCTGCCATGGTCGGCCAGCGCCAGCAGCGTGCCTTCGGGCATCGTGTTCACCGTCAGCGGCGCCGCGAGCGCGCCGATGTACATCACGTCCGGCGCCTTCGGATCCTTGGTGCCGGTGCTGGCGAACAGCAACCGCTGCGGCCGGCCGCCGGCGTTCATCACGCGCATGTACCGCGGCGACGCGACGAGGTCGCAGTAGGCCTTGAACGTCCGCTGGCCGATCGCGATCCCCAAACGGTTGACCAGCGCCGGCGGCACCTTGGCCGCCACCGCGACATCCCACCGGCTGATGAACAGCGACGCGACGGACCCGACGTTCGGCGGCAAGCCGGCGGCGATGCGGCGCTCGACGCCGCGCAGGTAGGCATCCGCGGCGGCGAGATACTGTTCGCGCGAGAACAGCAGCGTCACGTTGATGGGTACGCCCGCGAAGATGGCCTCCTCGATGGCGGGCAACCCTTCCTTCGTGCCCGGGATCTTGATGAACAGGTTGGGCCGCCCGCCGCGCGCATGCAGGTCCCGCGCCACCGCCAGCGTCGTCTTGGCGTCGCGGGCGAGCAACGGCGAGACTTCGAGCGATACCCAGCCGTCGACGCCGCCCGTGCGCTCGAAGACGGGGCGGAACAGGTCGGCGGCGCGCGTGATGTCCTCGAGCGCCAGTTCGAAAAAGAGCCCCTCGCCCGACTTGCCTGCCTTCAGCTTGCTGCGAATGGCGGCGTCGTAGTCGCTGCTGCCCTTGATGGCGTGGTCGAAGATCGTGGGATTCGACGTGAGGCCCGTCACCGACAGGTCGGCGATGTAGCGCGCGAGCGTGCCGCTCTCCAGGAGGTCGCGCGTGATGTTGTCGAGCCAGAGGCTCTGCCCCAGGTCATGCAGCGTTGCGGTGGCCTTCATCGTCGTGTCTTCCTGGTGGAGGATTGGTCGGCAACGGCCGACCCTGCCCCAGCTTGCAAGGGCGCGGGACGGCCAGCGTACGGAACCGCTATTTCACGTGGCTTCCGCGCGCTTGGCAAGGCAATCGTGAAAGACGGGGCCGAAAGCATGGTGTCCGGGCGCCGACCGAACCCCCACCGATTTCGGCCTCGCGCCTGGCATCGGGCGCAGCATCGGCACCGTCACGACGCCAGGTGACGATTGTCGTTCCACAGGCGAATGACCGGTTCCGTCGCGTCGTGCTCGTAGCCGAGCGCGCTCAAGCTCCCGGTCGACAGCAGCAGGTACTGCCCTCCCGCCGGCGGCAATCCCAGCCAGCGCGCGGCGAGCACGCGCAGGATGTGCGCGCTGGAAAACACGAGCACGTTGCCGGCGCAGGCGCGCAGGCGCGCGATCACGCGGTCGGCGCGCGCCGCCGACATCGGCGGCCGACTCGCCGCCGGGGCAGCCGTCCCGGAAGATTTTCCAACCCGGGCGGCCGGCGACGATTTCGGAGGTGCGCAATCCCTCGTAGTCGCCGTAGTTCCACTCGACGAGGTCGCCATCGCGGTGCGCGCTGGCGCCGAAGCCTGCGAGCTCGCAGGTCCGCGCGGCGCGTTGCAGCGGGCTCGTGTAGACGACGGCGAACGTCAGCGCGCGCAGGCGGTCGCCGAGCAGGCGTGCATCGCGTTGGCCACGCTCGGTCAGCGGCAGGTCGGTGAGCCCCGTGTGCTGGCCGGTGAGACTCCACGCCGTTTCGCCATGGCGGGCAAGGTAGACGACGGGCAGCGCAACGCTCATTGCGGGGATCCGAAGGGGGATACGACGCGCCGCACGGTGTGCGCGGCCATGCAAAATTGTACGATGCGGTGGCGCGAACCCAACGCGTGCCGGCCGGCATCCCACCCGCCGGCGGAGCGAGCGTGGGGCCGGCGTGCGTGCGGTCCGCGCACGATGTTCCCATAGTTTGATCCGGAGTGGCGGCGAGATGAAGACCGAACAGGATGTCGTGCCCGTCGGGGGCACCGGCGGATTGCCGAAAATCGCATTGACCGCGGCCGATGGCGCGCGGGCCGAAATCTACCTGCATGGCGCGCACGTCACGTCATGGCATGCGGCCGGCGACGCGATGGACCGGCTGTTCCTCAGCGCCGCGTCGCACTTCGCGGACGGACTGCCGATACGCGGCGGCGTGCCGCTCTGCTTTCCGCAATTCGCCGACCAGGGTCCGCTGCCGATGCACGGTTTCGTCCGCACCGCGGCATGGACGCTGGTGCGCGCCGGCCGCCTGGCCGACGGGGCCGCCGCGGCCGAGCTTCGTTTCACGGATTCCGCGGCGACGCGCGCGCTGTGGCCGCATGCGTTCGCGCTCCGGTTCACCGTCACCGTGCGCGGCAGGACGCTGGCGCTGCAACTGGACGCGACCAACACCGGCGCGGCGCCGTTCGCGTTCACCGCCGCGCTGCATACCTACCTGCGCGTCGCCGACGTGCGCGCCACGACGGTGCGCGGCCTCGAAGGCGCCAGGTATCGCGACAAGGTGCTGCGCCAGGACGACGTCGTCGAGACGGCGGCGCAGCTCGCCGTCGACCGGCCGCTCGACCGTGTCTACCGCGCCGCGCCGGCGAATCTCGAGGTCGTCGAGCCCGGCCGCGCCACCGCCATCGTCGCCACCGGCTTTGCCGACACCGTCGTGTGGAACCCGGACGCGCCGCGCGGCGCGACGCTCGCCGATCTCGAGCCGACGGCTATGCGCACATGCTGTGCGTCGAGGCGGCGGCGGCGCACGCGCCCGTCACCGTCGCGGCGGGCGCGACGTGGACGGGAACGCAGACGCTCACCGCCCGCTAAAGATCGAACCGCCGCGGTTGTCCCCGTTGCGGATGGCCCGCACAATGCGCGAGCATTTCCGCCGCCACCCAACCTGACGCGCGGCGCCCACCGACATCGCGAGGACCCCGTTGACCGCCGAAGAGGAACGACTGCAGCACGCCCGCGAAGGCAAGGCGCCGTGGCGAATGTGGGGCCCGTACCTGTCCGAGCGGCAATGGGGCACGGTGCGCGAGGACTACAGCGCCGGCGGCACCGCGTGGGAATACCTGCCGCACGACCATGCGCGGTCGCGCGCGTACCGCTGGGGCGAGGACGGCATCGCCGGCATCTGCGACGACAAGCAGCAGCTGTGCTTCGCGCTCGCGCTGTGGAACGGCGCCGACCCCATCCTCAAGGAGCGGATGTTCGGCCTCTCCGGCAACGAGGGCAACCACGGCGAGGACGTCAAGGAGTACTACTTCTACCTGGACAACGTCCCCAGCCACGCGTACATGAAGTACCTGTACAAGTATCCGCAGCGGGCGTACCCGTATGCGGACCTCGTCGACGAGAACCGCCGGCGCACGCGGCTCGATCCCGAATACGAGCTGCTCGACACCGGCATCTTCGAGGACAACCGCTATTTCGACGTCGTCGTCGAGTACGCGAAGGCCGGCCCCACCGACATGCTGATCCGCATCAGCGCGACGAACCGGGCGCTCTATCCGGCACCGCTGCACGTGCTGCCCACGCTCTGGTTCAAGAACGACTGGACATGGGACGGCCACGCGAGCAAGCCGCAGATCGCCGTCGACCGCAGCGACGAGCACGGCGTCGTGCTGAAGACCGCCCATCGGACGCTGCCGCCGTACTACCTCTACTGCGAGACGCCGGAGGAGGCGCTCTTCACCGAGAACGAGACGAACATGCAGCGCGTGTTCGGGTCGGCCAATCCGTCGCCGTACGTGAAGGACGGATTCCACGAGCACGTCGTGAACGGATGCGCCGGGGCCGTGAATCCCGCGCGGACGGGATCGAAGGCGGCCGTGCACTACGCGTTCCCGGTGGGCGCCGGCGAGACGATCGTGCTGCGGCTGCGGCTGTCCACCGCGGGCGATCTCGCGCGGCCGCTGGGTCCGCAATTCGACGCGACGTTCGACCGGCGGCGGCACGAAGCCGACGCGTTCTACCAGCGGATCACGCCGTTCGCGCTGCCCGCCGACATGCGCAACGTCCAGCGGCAGGCGTTCGCCGGCATGCTGTGGAACAAGCAGTACTACCGCTACATGGTCGACCGGTGGCTGCATGGCGATCCGGCGGAGCCGCCGCCTCCGCCGGAACGCAAGCACGGCCGCAACCACAACTGGTGGCACATGTCCGCCGCCGACGTGCTGTCGATGCCCGACAAGTGGGAGTACCCGTGGTTCGCCGCGTGGGACATGGCCTTCCATACGATTCCGTTCGCGATGATCGACCCCGACTTCGCGAAGGAGCAGCTGATCCTGCTGACGCGCGAGTGGTACATGCATCCCAACGGGCAGATACCGTCGTACGAGTGGGCATTCTCGGACGTCAACCCGCCCGTCCATGCGTGGGCGGCGATGCGCGTCTACCAGATCGAGGAGAAGTTCTACGGCCGCACCGACCGCGACTTCCTGGAGCGCGTGTTCCAGAAGCTGCTGATCAACTTCACGTGGTGGGTGAACCGGAAGGACGCCGAAGGCAAGAACATCTTCGAGGGCGGGTTCCTGGGCCTCGACAACATCAGCGTGTTCGACCGCACGTCGGGCCTGCCGTCGGGCGGCCATCTCGAACAGGCCGACGGCACGAGCTGGATGGCGATGTACTGCCTCAACCTGCTGGGGCTGGCACTCGAGCTCGCGAAGAAGGACGCCGTGTACGAGGACCTGGCCACCAAGTTCTTCGAGCACTTCGTCTACATCGGCGCCGCGATCAACAAGATGGGCGGCCGCCACGACGGCCTCTGGCACGACGAGGACGGCTATTACTACGACGTGCTGCGGCTGCCCGACGGCCGCTGCTTTCCGATCAAGGCGCAGACGATCTCCGGGCTGATCCCGATCTTCGCGGTGGCGGTGGCCGATCGCGAGGCCGTCAGCGGCTTCGGCGACTTCACCGAGCGGTTGCGCTGGTTCGCCAAGTACCGCCCCGAGCTGCTGCGCGGCTTGGGCGACCTGACGCAGCGCGGCGTGCAGGACCGGGTCCGCGCTGGCCATCGTCGACACGGAGAAACTGAAGCGCATCCTGGGGCCGGTGCTCGACGCCGAAGGCATGCTGAGTCCCCACGGCGTGCGCTCCGTGTCGAAGCACCATCACGAGCATCCGTTCACGCTGGCGATCGACGGCGCGAGCTTCACGCTCGACTACGCGCCGGCCGAATCGACGAACGCGCTGTTCGGCGGCAACTCCAACTGGCGCGGCCCCGTCTGGTTTCCGCTGAACTACCTGCTGATCGAAGCGCTGCAGAAGCACGACGCCTGCCTCGGTGACACGTTCAAGGTGGCGTGCCCCACCGGTTCGGAGCAGGAAATGACGCTGTGGGAGGTGACGACGGAACTGACGCGACGGCTGATCACGCTGTTCACGCAGGACGAGCACGGCCGCCGTCCGCTCAACGGCGACCGCGAGAAGTTCCAGAGCGATCCGTACTGGCGCGATCTCGTCTGCTTCCACGAATATTTCCACGGCGACACCGGCGAGGGACTGGGCGCGTCGCACCAGACCGGCTGGACCGGCGTGGTGGCGAAGCTCATCCACCAATACGCCGAATACGCATTGCAGGAGAAGCCCGGGCTGGGCAGGGAATACGGCCTCGGCAGCTGGGACAAGCCGCAGTGAGCCTGCCGCCGCTGGCGGCCGAATGGCTGGAGGCCGACGGCGCAGGCGGGTTCGCATCGGGCACGGTGGCGGGCTACCGCACGCGCCGCTACCACGCGCTGCTGCTCACCGCCACGACGCCGCCGACCGGCCGCGTGGCGCTGGTGAACGGCGTCGAGGCGTTCGTCACGTCGGGCGGCGCCACGTGGCCGCTGTCGACGCAGCACTACGGGCCGGACGTCGCTGTATCCGCGCGGGCTCGACGGCATCGCGACCTTCGCCTCGGAGCCGTGGCCGACGTGGACCTTCCGCGGTCCCGACGGCACGACGATCACGCAGGAGATCCTGGTGGCGCGCGACGGCGGCGACGTGCTGCTCGCGTGGCGGCGGGCACAGGCGGCGCCGGTCCCGCGCGCCTCGTCGTGCGGCCGCTGCTTGTCCGGGCGCGACTATCACGCGCTCATGCACGAGAATCCCGCCTTCGACTTCACTGCGCGCGTGACGCCCGGCAACGTGCGCTGGCGGCCCTACGCGGGGTTGCCGGCGATCGCGGCGGTGGCCAACGGCGCGTACGACCACGCGCCGGACTGGTACCGGAATTTCCGCTACGCCGAGGAGGCCGCGCGCGGGCTCGACTGCACCGAGGACCTGGCCGCGCCCGGCACGTTCACGTTCGACCTCGACGCCGGCGAGGCGGTGCTCGTGTTGCGCGCGGGCGAGCCGGCCGGACGCCGATCCGGTGGCGATGGCGAGCGACCTGCGCGCGCGCGAGGCCGCGCGCCGCGGCGCCATGTCGACGCAGGACCGCGCGGCGGAGCAGTATCTCGTGCGCCGCGGCGACGGCCACACGATCGTCGCCGGCTATCCGTGGTTCACCGATTGGGGCCGCGACACGTTCATCGCGATGCGCGGGCTCGTGCTCGCGCGCGGCCGCTTCGACGACTGCGCGGCATCGATCCTCGCTCGCCTGGGCGCGGACGGTGTCGCAGGGCATGCTGCCCAACCGCTTTCCGGATCGCGGTGACCGCGCCCGAGTACAACGCGGTCGACGCCTCGCTGTGGTTCGTGATCGTCGTCCACGAGTACCTCGCGCAGGTGCCCGCTGCGTCCGCGCGCGCGCGCGAGCTCGTGGCGGCGATCGCAGGCGATCCTCGATGGCCATGCGCGGGGCACGCGCTACGGCATCCGCGATGGACGACGATGGCCTTCTCGCGTGCGGCGTGCCGGGCGTGCAGCTCACCTGGATGGACGCACGCGTCGGCGCGCGCGTGGTCACGCCGCGCATCGGCAAGCCGGTCGAGGTGCAGGCGCTCTGGTACAACGCGCTGCGCCTCGCCGGCGGCCGCTTTGCCGCCGTGGCCGACCGCGCGGCGCAGTCGTTTCGCGCGCGCTTTTCCAGCACCGACGGCGGCCTGTACGACGTGGTCGACGCCGATCACGTGGCCGGGCGCGTGGATGCCAGCGTGCGACCGAACCAGATCTTCGCCGTGGGCGGCCTGCCGTTCGCGCTGGTCGACGGTGCGCTCGCGCGCGCGATCGTGGCGACGGTGGAGCGTTCGTTGCTCACGCCGCTCGGCCTGCGCACGCTCGCGCCCGACGATCCGCGCTACGCGCCGCACTACGAGGGCGACGGTGCGCAGCGCGACGGCGCCTATCACCAGGGCACCGTCTGGCCGTGGCTCATGGGCGCGTTCGTCGATGCCTGGCTGCGGGTGAACGGCGACGACGACGCGCACCGGAGCGAGGCGCGGCGCCGTTTCGTCGCCCCGCTGGCCGCGAGCCGCGACCTGCGGGCCTCGGGCACGTCAGCGAGATCGCCGACGGCGATCCGCCGCACACGCTGCGCGGATGCCCGTTCCAGGCCTGGTCGCTCGCCGAACTCATTCGCGCGCAGCGCCGCACCGCGTTAGTGCACGGGAAATGAGGGTCACGCGAGGCAAGCGGCGCGGCGGGCTGTATCATCCATCATGCACTGCAGCGATCGGCGGGCTCATCGGTTCGCCCGCCGCCGCCCCAAGGCACCACCATGCGCACCCGCCGCGACCACCGAACGCCGCCGACCGCGACGCCGACGATGCCGGAAGCTTACGCACCGCGGCCGCTCATCTCGCCATCGCGACCCGCGCGCGCGAATTCCAAGCCCGCTTCCCTCTTCCATGGCCCATTCCGATTCTCCTGAAACGCCGTTGACCGTCACCCAGGGCGCTGCGTCGGGCACGCCTGTCGTCGCGGCAGCCGCCGCCCCATCGGGAGCGCCCGCCACGTCCCCGCCACCGGTGGCGGCCGCGCGCGCGGCGACCGCCGGCGGGACGGCGCCGACCCCCGCCACGGAATCGGCGGAGGCCGCAGCCGCGGGCGTCGCCGCCTTCCGCGCCAGCGTGCTGGACAAGCTCGTCTACATGGTCGGCAAGGATGCGCCGCACGCGCAGGAGCACGACTGGTTCGTCGCCACCGCGCTCGCCGTGCGCGATCACGTGGTCGATCGCTGGATCGACGCGACGCGCCGCACCTACCGCGACGGCCGCAAGCGCGTCTACTACTTCTCGCTCGAGTTCCTGATCGGCCGGCTGCTGTTCGACGCGCTCGCCAACCTCGGCATCACGCACATCGCGCGCGAGGCGCTGCGCGACCTGGGCGTCGACCTCGACCGGCTGCGCAAGGTCGAGCCGGACGCCGCGCTCGGCAACGGCGGCCTGGGCCGACTCGCCGCGTGCTACATGGAAAGCATGGCCTCGCTGGGGATTCCCGCGCACGGCTACGGCATCCGCTACGACCACGGCATCTTCCGGCAGGCGATCAAGGACGGCTGGCAGGTGGAACTGCCGGAGGACTGGCTGTCCGCCGGCAACCCGTGGGAGTTCGAGCGGCCCGAGGTGATGTACACGGTGAGCTTCGGCGGCAGCGTCGACACCGTCGAGAACGACGACGGCACCGTGCGCTCGGTGTGGGAGCCGGCCGAGAACGTGAACGCGGTGGCGTTCGACACGCCGCTGACCGGCTGGCGCGGACGCCACGTCAACACGCTGCGCCTGTGGTCGGCGCGCGCGACGGACCCGATCCAGCTCGAGGAGTTCAACCGCGGTGACCACGTGGGTGCGCTCGCGGACCGCGTGCGGCTCGAGGCGGTCTCGCGCGTCCTCTATCCCAGCGACGACACCGAGGCCGGGCACGAGCTGCGGCTGCGCCAGGAGTACTTCTTCGCGTCGGCGTCACTGCAGGACCTGCTGCGCCGGCACAAGGCGCAGCACGGCGACCTGGCCTCGCTCGCGGATCACGTCGCGATCCAGCTCAACGACACCCATCCGGCGATCGGCGTGGCGGAGCTCATGCGGCTGCTGATGGACGTGCACGGGATGCCGTGGGAGCTCGCGTGGGACATCACGACGTCGGTGTTCAACTACACGAACCACACGCTGCTGCCCGAGGCGCTCGAGACGTGGCCGGTGTCGCTGATGGAGCGGCTGCTGCCGCGCCACATGCAGATCATCTACCTCATCAACGGGCTGCAACTGGACGCGCAGCGCACGGCCGGCCACGACGACCGCTTCCTGTCGTCGATCTCGCTGATCGAGGAGAACCACTCGCGCCGGGTGCGCATGGGCCATCTCGCGTTCATGGCGTCGCGCCGCGTGAACGGCGTGTCGGCGCTGCACACCGAGCTCATGCGCAAGACGGTGTTCCACGACCTGGCCACCATCTACCCCGACCGCATCGTCAACAAGACCAACGGCATCACGCTGCGCCGCTGGCTCTTCCAGGCGAATCCCGCGCTGACCGAGCTCATCGTCGACGCCATCGGTCCCGCGTTCCAGGACAACGCGGAGCGGCTCGAAGACCTCGCCGCTCTTCGCCGACGACGCCGCGTTCCGCGAGCGCTACATGGCGGTGCGCCGCGCCAACAAGGTCGCCCTCGGCCGCCTCATCGCGGAGCGCCTGAACATCGGCGTCGACCCCGAGGCGCTGTTCGACGTCCAGATCAAGCGCATCCACGAGTACAAGCGGCAACTCCTGAACCTGCTGGAGACGATCGCGTTCTACAACGCGATGCGCGCGCAGCCGAGCCACCCCTGGGTGCCGCGCGTCAAGATCTTCTCCGGCAAGGCGGCGGCCGGCTACCGGCAGGCGAAGCTCATCATCAAGCTCGCCAACGATGTCGCGCGCATCGTCAACCGCGACCCGGTGCTGCGCGGGCGCCTCAAGGTCGCGTTCCTGCCGAACTACAACGTGAGCCTCGCCGAGTCGATCATCCCCGCCGCGGACGTGTCCGAGCAGATCTCCACGGCGGGCATGGAAGCCTCGGGCACCGGCAACATGAAGCTCGCGTTGAACGGCGCGATCACGCTCGGCACGCTCGACGGCGCCAACATCGAGATCCGCGAGCGGGTGGGTGCCGAGAACATGGTGATCTTCGGCCTCGACGCCCAGGGCGTGGCGGAGCGCCGCGCGGCCGGCCTCGACATGACCGCGACGATCGCCGCGTCGCCCGTGCTGGAGGAAGTCCTGCACGCCGTCGAGACCGGCATGTTCTCGCCCGAGGATCGCGGCCGCTACCGCGATCTCGTCAACGGCTTGCGCCACCACGATTACTTCATGGTGACGGCGGATTTCGACGCCTACCGGGACGCGCAACGCTCGATCAGCACGCTGTGGCAGGACCGCGAGGCGTGGAGCCGCAAGGCGATCCTCAACACCGCGCGCATGGGCTGGTTTTCCTCGGACCGCGCCGTGCTCGAGTACGCGCGCGAGATCTGGGGCACGGCCCCAGGCGGGCCATAGCATGCGCATGCCGCGCATCGTTGCCGGGCCCACCTGCGCGCTGTGGCGCGCGTCGTCCACCACGCCGTACGGCTAGGACGCCCAGGGGACCCTCTCATGGCGGCGCCCAGCGCACTGCGCAGCGACACGATCGCCGCGATCGTCGAGGGCCGTCATGCCGATCCCTTCGCGGTGCTGCGGGCCGCACGAGGTCGACGGCGCCATCGTGCTGCGCGCCTACGTGCCCGGCGCGCAGACGCTCGACGCCGTCACGGAAGGCGGCGAGCAACTCGCCCGTCTCGTGCAGCGCCACCAGGCGGGCTTCTTCGAGGGCCCGCTGCCGCGGCGCATGCGCTACCGGCTGCGCGCCGCGAACGCCGACGGCGAGTGGACGGTCGACGACGCCTATGCGTTCGGTCCGGTCCTGGGTCCGCTCGACGACTGGCTGGTGGGCGAAGGCACGCACGCGACGCTCTACGACCGGCTGGGCGCGCATCCGCTCGTGCACGAAGGTGTCGCCGGCGTGCACTTCGCCGTGTGGGCGCCGAACGCGGGCCGCGTGTCGGTCGTCGGCGATTTCAACGCCTGGGACGGCCGCCGCCACGTGATGCGCAAGCGCGTGGACACCGGCGTGTGGGAGATCTTCATCCCGGCGCTGGCCGAGGGCACGATCTACAAGTACGAGATCATCGGCGCGCAGGGCACGCTCTTGCCGCTGAAATCCGATCCCGTGGGCTTCCGCGCCGAGCTGCGGCCGTCCACCGCGTCCATCGTCTGCGCGACCGACGGCTTCGCGTGGACCGACGAGGCCTGGCTCGCGCAGCGCGCGCGCAGCGACGCGCGACGCTCGCCGATGGCGATCTACGAGGTGCACGCCGGATCGTGGCAACGCGCGGAGGACGGGCGCTGGCTCACCTACGACGAGCTCGCGGCCACCCTCGTGCCGTACGTGGCCGGGATGGGCTTCACCCACATCGAGCTCATGCCCATCAACGAGCATCCGCTCGATGGATCCTGGGGCTACCAGCCGATCGGCCTGTTCGCGCCAACCAGCCGCTTCGGCGAGCCGGCGGCGTTCGCGCGCTTCGTCGACGCCTGCCATCGCGCCGGCATCGGCGTGATCCTCGACTGGGTGCCCGCGCACTTCCCGGTCGATCCGCACGGCCTCGCGCTGTTCGACGGCACGTCGCTGTACGAGCACGCCGATCCGCGGCAGGGCTTCCATCCGGACTGGAGCACGGCGATCTTCGACTTCGGACGGCGTGAGGTCGTCAACTACCTGATCGCGAGCGCGCTCTACTGGCTCGACCGCTATCACATCGACGGCCTGCGCGTGGACGCGGTCGCCTCGATGCTCTACCTCGACTACTCGCGCAAGCCCGGCGAGTGGGTGCCCAACAAGTACGGCAGCAACGAGAACCTCGACGCCATCGCGTTCCTGCGCAAGCTGAACGAGGCCGTCTACAGCCACCATGCCGGCACGTTCGTGATCGCCGAGGAGTCCACCGCCTGGCCGGGCGTGTCGCGTCCGACGTACACCGGCGGTCTCGGCTTCGGCTTCAAGTGGAACCTGGGCTGGATGCACGACACGCTGAAGTACATGCAGCAGGAGCCCGTGCACCGGACATGGCACCACGATTGGGTGACGTTCGGGCTCATGTACGCGTGGAGCGAGAACTTCGTGCTGCCGCTATCGCACGACGAGGTCGTCCACGGCAAGGGCTCGTTGCTTGCGCGCATGCCGGGCGATGCGTGGCGCCGGTTCGCGACGCTGCGCGCGTACTACGCGTTCATGTGGGCGTATCCCGGCAAGAAGCTGCTGTTCATGGGCCAGGAGTTCGCGCAGGGACGCGAATGGGATTTCGATGCGGCGCTCGACTGGCCGCAGCTCGGCCTGCCCGCGCATCGCGGCGTGCAGGCGCTGGTGCGCGACTGCAACCGCGGCTACCGCGCGCAGCGCGCGCTGCACGAACGCGACTGCGAAGGCGAAGGCTTCCGCTGGATCGAGGTCAACGACCGCGAACGGTCGGTGTTCGCGTGGCTGCGCATGGGCGGCGACGGCGCCGCGCCGGTGGCCGCGATCATGAACTTCACGCCCGTGCCGCGCGAGGACTACCGCATCGGGCTGCCGCTGCCCGGCCGCTGGCGCGAGATCCTCAACACCGACGCCGCGGTCTACGGCGGCTCCGATTGCGGCAACGCCGGCGCGGTCATCGCACGGCCCGGCGCCTCGCACGGCTTCGCGAACCGCGCGAGCCTCGTGCTGCCGCCGCTCGGCGCGCTGTGGCTCGTCTACGACGAGGACGCGTGATGCGGCCGGCGTTGTCGTCCCCATCGTCGTCCCCGCGCAGGCGGGGACCCAGTGTCGTTGCATTTCTTTCCAGCGACGCGGAAAAACGACGCCGGGCTCCGGAGATCCGCCCATGGAAAGGCTGACGTATTCGACGCCGCTCGCGCGCTCCACGATGGCCTACGTGCTGGCCGGGGGACGCGGCTCGCGCCTCATGGAACTCACCGAGCGGCGCGCCAAGCCGGCCGTGTACTTCGGCGGCAAGTCGCGCATCATCGACTTCGCGCTGTCCAACGCGCTCAACTCCGGCGTCCGGCGCATCGCGGTGGCCACGCAGTACAAGGCGCACAGCCTGATCCGCCACCTGCAGCGCGGCTGGAACTTCCTGCAGCCCGTGCGCAACGAGAGCTTCGACATCCTGCCCGCCAGCCAGCGCGTGGGCGAAGACAAGTGGTACGCCGGCACCGCCGACGCCGTGTACCAGAACATCGACATCATCGACGGCTACGAGCCCGAGTACATCATCATTCTCGCCGGCGATCACGTCTACAAGATGGACTACGAGCGGATGCTCATACAGCACGTGAATTCGGGCGCGGAGGTCACGGTCGCGTGCATCGAGGTGCCGACCGCCGAGGCGTCGGCCTTCGGCATCATGGACGTCGATGCGACGGACCGCATCGTGTCGTTCCTCGAGAAGCCGGCGCAGCCGCCCGGGCTTGCCGATCGCCCGGGCTGGTCGCTCGCGAGCATGGGCGTGTACGTGTTCCGGCGTGACGTGCTGAACGAGGCGCTGCACCGCGACGCGGCGGACCTCGCCTCCACCCGCGACTTCGGGCACGACATCATTCCATCGCTGGTGCAGAACGGCAAGGCGGTGGCGCACCGCTTCGGGCGGTCCTGCGTCCGCTCGCCCGACGAGTCGCAGGCGTACTGGCGCGACGTCGGCACGGTGGACGCCTACTGGGAATCGAACATCGACCTCACCGACGTCGTGCCGGCGCTCGACCTCTACGACCGCGACTGGCCGATCTGGACGTACGCGGAGATCACGCCGCCGGCCAAGTTCGTCCACGACGTCGAGGGCCGCCGCGGGTTCGGCGTCGCCTCGCTGGTGGCGGGCGGCTGCATCGTCTCGGGCTCGACGCTGCGCCGGTCGCTGCTGTTCACCGGCGTCCACCTGCATTCGTACGGCAGCGTCGAGAACGCGGTGATCCTGCCCAACGTCGAGATCGGGCGCGGCGTGCGCCTGAAGGACGTGGTGGTCGATGCCAACGTGCGGATCCCGCCCGGCCTCGTCGTCGGCGAGGACCCCGTCGCCGACGCGGCGCGCTTCCGGCGCACCGCCAAGGGCATCTGCCTCATCACGCAGTCGATGCTCGACCGGCTGGCTTAAAGTGACCGCGATGCGCGTCCTCTCCGTCGCCTCGGAGGTCTATCCGCTCGTCAAGACCGGTGGCTTGGGCGACGTCGCGGCCGCACTGCCCGCGGCGCTCGCGCACGAGGGCATCGCGATGCGCACGCTGGTGCCCGGCTATCCGGCCGTGATGGAGGCGCTGCACGACATGCACATCGTGCACACCTATGCGAACCTGTACGGCGCGCCGGCGCGGCTGCTGCGCGCGCGCGCCGCCGGGCTCGACCTGTTCGTCGTCGACGCGCCGCGGATGTTCGCGCGGCCCGGTACGCCGTATGCGGACGCCAGCGGCACGCCGTGGTCCGACAACGCGTTCCGGTTCGCCGCGCTGGCCGCGGCCGCGGTGTCGATCGCGCGCGGCGCCGCGCCGGACTTCGTGCCCGACGTCGTGCAGGCGCACGACTGGCAGGCGGGCCTCGTGCCGGCGCTGCTCCACTATGACGAAGGTCCGCGGCCCGCCACGGTGATGACGATCCACAACCTCGCGTTCCAGGGCCAGTTCCCGCGCGAGTGGCTCGCCGCGCTGGGCCTGCCGCCGCGCGCGTGGGCGATGGACGGCGTCGAGTACTACGGCACCATCGGTTACCTCAAGGCGGGCGTGGCGCTCGCCGACCGCGTCACCACCGTCTCGCCGACCTATGCCGCGGAGATCCGCACGCAGGAGGGCGGCATGGGCATGGACGGCCTGCTGCGCGAGCGCGCGCACGTCCTGACCGGCATCCGCAACGGCATCGACGACGCCGTCTGGAATCCGGGCACCGACACCCATCTCGCCGCGCGCTACGACGCGCGGCATATCGCCCGCCGCACACCCAACAAGGCGGCGTTGCAGGCCCGCTTCGCGCTCGACGTCGATCCCGATGCGCCCGTGCTCGGCGTGGTGAGCCGCCTCACGCACCAGAAGGGCATGGACCTCGTGGCCGACGTCGTCCCGCACATCGTCGGCCAGGGCGCGCAACTCGTGGTGCTGGGCTCGGGCGACCACGCGCTCGAGGCCCAGCTCACGGCCGCGGCGATGCGACACCCCAGGCGCGTGGCCGCCGTGATCGGCTACGACGAGGCGCTCGCGCACCTGCTGCAAGCCGGGATCGACGCGCTGCTCGTGCCGTCGCGTTTCGAGCCCTGCGGCCTCACGCAGCTCGTCGCGCTGCGTTACGGCGCCCTGCCCGTCGTCGCGCGCGTCGGCGGTCTCGCCGACACGGTGATCGACGCCAACGAGATGGCGCTCGCCGCGGACACCGGTACGGGCTTCCAGTTCGCGCCGGTGTCGCGCAGCGGCTTGGAGCTCGCGATCGGTCGTGCGCTGGCGGCCCGGCGCGATGCCAGGACGTGGCGCCGGCTGCAGGCGCACGCGATGGCGACCGACGTCGGTTGGCGCGCGCCCGCGAAGCAGTACGCGGCGCTCTTCCGCGACGTGGTCGAACGACGCCCGGCCGCCTGACGCGATGCGGGCCGCGAGTCCCGGGAGCCCGGAGCCGCTCGGCGTCACGCTCGCGCGCGACGGCGTCAACGTCGCGGTGGCCTCCGCGCACGCCGACGCGATCGAGCTCTGCGTGTTCGACGACACCGGCACCACCGAGATCGCGCGCATTGCGCTGCCCGCACGCACGGGCGACGTGTTCCACGGCTTCGTGCCGGGCATCGGCGCCGGTGCCCGCTACGGCCTGCGCGCGCACGGACCCTGGGCGCCGCACGAAGGCCAGCGCTTCGATCCGGCGAAGCTCCTCGTCGATCCGTACGCGCTCGCCGTCGACCGTGCGTTCGCGCTGCATCCGTCGCTGCTGCCGGGCGCGGCGGGTCCGCTGGTACGCGACGGCGTGGACAGCGGCCCGTTCGTGCCCAAGGGCATCGTCGTCGCCGCGCCGTCCCCGGTCGCCGACACGCGGCCGCGCGTGCCATGGGCGGATACCGTCGTCTACGAGCTGCACGTGCGCGGCTACACGCGCACGCATCCGGACGTGCCGGAGGCGTTGCGCGGCACCTGCGCGGGCCTCGCGCATCCGGCGGCGATCGCCCACCTGCGGCGCCTCGGCGTCACCACGGTCGAGCTCCTGCCGATCGCGGCCGCCGTCGCCGAGCCGCATCTGTGGCGCCACGGCCTCACCAACTATTGGGGCTACAACCCGGTCGCGTTCCTCGTCCCCGATCCGCGCCTCGCCCCCGGCGGCTTAGCCGAGCTGCGCGACTGCGTGCAGGCGCTGCACGCGGCGGGCATCGAGGTCGTGCTCGACGTCGTGCTGAATCACACCGGCGAGGGCGACGCGCTCGGACCCACGCTGTCGCTGCGTGGGCTCGACAATGCGACGTATTACCGGACGCTCGCCGAGGATCGCGCGCGCTACGTCGACGATGCGGGCTGCGGCAACACGGTGGCGCTCGAGCGGCCGCTCCCGCTGCGCCTCGCGCTGGATGCGTTGCGGTACTACGCGCAGGCCGCCGGTGTCGACGGATTCCGCTTCGATCTCGCGACCACGCTCGCGCGCCGCGCCGACGGCTTCGATCCCCTGGCGCCCTTCCTGCAGGCCGCCGCGCAAGACCCGGTGCTGCGTGACTTGAAGCTCATCGCGGAGCCGTGGGACATCGGCCCCGGCGGTCATCGGCTGGGCGCGTTCCCGCCGGCGTGGGCCGAATGGAACGATCGCTATCGCGACACCGTGCGGCGGTTCTGGCGCGGCGACGGCGGTCTCGCCGGCAGCCTCGCCACGTGCGTCGCGGGATCGGGCGACGTGTTCGCGCCACGCGCGCGGCCGCCGTGGTGCTCGCTCAACTTCGTCGCCGCGCACGACGGCTTCACGCTCGCCGACCTCGTGAGCCACGCCACCAAGCACAACGAGGCCAACCATGAGGGCAACCGCGACGGCACCGACGCCAACTACTCGTGGAATCACGGCGTCGAAGGAACCACGCCGGATGCCGACATCGTCGCGCGCCGCCGCCGCGACGTGCGCAATCTGCTGGCGACGCTGCTGCTGTCGCGCGGCACGCCGATGCTCGCGATGGGCGACGAGCTCGGTCGCACGCAGCGCGGCAACAACAACGCGTACACGCAGGACAATCCGCTGGCGTGGGTCGACTGGGCGCATGCCGACCTGCAGTTGATCGACTTCACGGCGGCGCTGATCGCGCTGCGCCGCGCGCAGCCGGCGCTGCGCGACGATCGCTGGCTGACCGGCGAGCCCGTCGACGCGAGCGGCATCCCCGACGTCGCCTGGCTGCGCGCGGACGGCGAGGCGATGCGGGAGGCCGACTGGCACGACCCGGCATCGCGCACGCTGATCGCCGTCCTCTACCGGGCGCGCGACGACCGCGACGCCGGCCGGGCGCGTGGGCATCGTCATTCATGCGGGCGCCGATCCTGTCGCGCTCAAGTGGCCGAGCCCGCGCGAAGGCTTCGTGTGGCGGCGCGGCATCGACAGCGCCGGGCGCGCCGGCGTGGTCGACGGCCTGCCCGATGCCGACGCCCTCGTGGTGGAACCGCGCTCGGTCGTCGCGCTCGTCGAAGCACCCGAGCCCGCCGCCGCGCTGCGTCGTCGTCGCGCCGCGGCGGTCGAGCCGAAGCTTCTCGCGCGCCTCGCGACCGCGGCCGGCATCGCGCCCGATTGGTGGGAGGTGTCGGGCGCGCGCCACGTCGTCCACGCCGACACCTCGCGCGCGCTGCTCGCCGCGATGGGTCTGCCCACCGCGACCGCCGGCGATGCGCGCGATCATCTCGCCGCGCTTGCCGCGCTGCGTGAGGCGCGGCCGCTGCCGGCGCTGGTCGTGGCGCGCGACGGTGTGCCGCCCGTGATCGCGATCGCCTTCGCCAGCGGCGATCCGCGTCCGCGGCGCTGGCTGCGCCTCGTGCGCGAGAGCGGCGACGCCGAGCGCATCCTGCTCGTGCGCGACGCCCTGCCGCGCGACGTGGCAATCGCCGCCGACGGCCGCAGCGTGCACCGGCGCCTGCTCGCGCTGCCGCCGCTTGCCGCCGGCGTGCACCTGCTGCAGTTCGACGACGATCCGGCCATGGCCTGCCGCATCGTGGTGGCGCCGCGGCAGTGTTTCGTGCCGCCGGCGCTCGAGACACGGCGGGCGGCGCTTCGGGCTCGCGCTTCACCTGTACGCGCTGCGCCGGGCCGGCGACCAGGGCATCGGCGACTTCACCACGCTCGCGCACGCATGCGCGGCCACGGCCCGCGCGGGCGGCAGCCTCGTCGGCGTGAACCCGCTGCACGCGCTGTTCCCGGAGGACCGCGAGCGCGCGAGCCCGTATCACCCGAGCGACCGTCGCTTCCTCGATCCGATCTATCTCGACGTCGCGCGCGTGCCGGAGCTCGCCGACTCGGACGCGGCGCGTTCGACGCTTGCGCGCGAAAGCGCCGCGCTCGCGCTGCCCGCGGCGAGCGCCGAGGTCGACTACGCGCGCGTGTGGCAGGCCAAGCGCGCGGTGCTCGACGCCTGCTTCGCGCAGTTCGAGCGCAGGCCGCAGGACGATGCGCGCGTCGCGGCGTTCGAGCGCTTCGTCGCCGAAGGCGGCAATCCGCTCGTGCGCTTCGCGCTGTTCGAGGCCATCGCCACCGAGCATGCGCGCGTGCCGTGGCAGCGGTGGCCCGCCGCGCTGCGCCGGCCCGATACGGCCGAGGCCATCGCGTTCGCCGTGCGGCACGCGCATGCCGTACGCGGCGTCATGTATCGGCAATGGCTCGCGGACACCCAACTGGCCGACGCCGCGCGCGACGCGCGCGCCGCGGGTTTGGCACTCGGGCTCTATCGCGACCTCGCGGTCGGCGCGGCGCCCGACGGTTGCGAGCCATGGTCCGATCCCGGCGCGTTCGTCGACGGCGTCTCCATCGGTGCGCCGCCCGACCCGTTCGCGCCCGGGGGACAGGTGTGGGGACTGCCGCCACCGAATCCGCTGGCGATGGAAGCCTCCGCGTGCGCGGGCTTTCGCGAGCTCCTCGCGGCGAACATGCGCCACGCCGGCGCCTTGCGCATCGATCA
Source organism: uncultured beta proteobacterium (assembly GCA_963823475.1). Taxonomy (GTDB): domain Bacteria; phylum Pseudomonadota; class Gammaproteobacteria; order Burkholderiales; family Casimicrobiaceae; genus VBCG01. The sequence continues at coordinate 7,898 of CAWGLS010000033.1, read as the reverse complement.
CGTCATGGGGCTCACGCGCCTCTTCTGGGTGCCGGCGGGCGCGTCCGGCGCCGACGGCGCCTACGTCGCGTATCCGTTCGCCGCGCTCGCCGCATGCGTCGCGCTCGCGAGCGCGCGGACGCGCTGCCTCGTCGTCGGCGAGGATCTGGGCACCGTGCCCGACGGACTGCGCGAGCGGCTCGCCGATGCGCGGGTGTTCTCGTATCGCGTGCTGTGGTTCGAGCGCGAGGGCGACACCTTCGTGCCGCCCGCGCGCTGGCCGGCGGAAGCCGCCGCGTGCGTGTCCACGCACGACCTGCCGACGATCGCCGGCTGGTGGAGCGGCGCGGACATAGCCGAGCGCGTCGCGCTGCGCATGCTCGACGCGCAAGCGGCGGCCGCGGCGCAGCGCGAGCGGCAGGCCGCGAAGTCCGCGCTGATCGCCGCGATCGAGGCCGCCGGCCTCGCCCTCCCTGGCGCCCTGTCGCCCACGGCGCCGTGCGACGACGCGATCGTCGCCGCGATCCATCGCTACGTCGGCGCGTCGTCGTCCGCGCTGGCGCTGCTGCAGGCCGACGACCTCGCGGGCGAGACGGCCGCCCTCAATCTTCCGGCCACCGATCGCGAGCGGCCGAACTGGCGGCGCCGCGTCGCGATCGACGTCGACGCGCTGTGGCAGACGCGCATCGGCGCGCAGGCGGCGCTCGATCTCGCCGCGACGCGGGGGGTCGAGCCGCACTCGTAGCGTGCCCCGGCGCGAGCGTGCGGGGCCATCGCCTGACGACGCGCGGCGACCGGCGTCGCGCCGCGGCATGCGACGGGTTATGCTTGGCGCAGGTCGTTCGGGCAACGACGGGAGAGCTTCGATGGGCATCGGATTCGACGGATTGCCGCGTGTGTTGCGAATTGTCCTGGCAGGATGCGCGTTCGCGCTGGGCGCCGGCGGCGCGGTCGCGCAGACCAGCGTCGTCGAGCGCGGCGAGTACCTGGCGCGCGCCGGCGACTGCGTGTCGTGCCACACGGCGCCCGGGGCCGCGCCGTTCGCGGGCGGCCTGCGCCTCGACACCCCGTTCGGCTACATGCTGTCGCCCAACATCACGCCCGATCCCGACACCGGCATCGGCCGCTGGTCGAGCGCGGACTTCTACCGCGCGCTGCATGACGGCGTGAACAAGCACGGAAAGGACATGTACCCGACGATGCCGTACGACTTCTACACGAAGGTGACGCGCGCGGACGTCGACGCGCTCTATGCGTACCTGCGCACCGTCAAGCCCGTGCGCAACGCCGTCGACATCAACCACCTGTACTTCCCGTTCAACCAGCGCTGGGCGATGGGCGTCTGGCGCGAACTCTATTTCACCGAGGGCACGTTCCGGCCGGACATGACGAAGTCGGCGTCGTGGAATCGCGGCGCCTACCTAGTCGAGGGCCTCGGCCACTGCAGCGACTGCCATTCGCCGCGCAACCTGATGGGCGGCATCGAGAAGAACAAGGACTTCACCGGCGCCGTCATCGACGGCTGGTTCGCGCTCGACCTGACGTCCGACATCGCGACGGGCTTGGGCTCGTGGTCGGTCGACGAGATCGCCATCTATTTCAAGACCGGGGTGGCGAAGGGCAAGACCACCACACTCGGCCCGATGGCGGAGGTCATCCGCAACAGCCTCGCGTACCTGACGGACGACGACCGCAGGGCGATGGCCGAGTACCTTAAATCGGTGCCACCCGAATCGCGGCTGCTGACCGGACGCGTGGTGCCCGACCCGACGAAGCAGCGCGGCGCGCAGCTCTATTCGGACAATTGCAGCGGCTGCCACCAGTCGCTCGGGCGCGGCATTCCCGGCGTGTTTCCGCCGCTCGCCGGCAATCCCGTCGTCGTCGCCGCCGATCCCAACAACATCGTGAAGGTCGTCGACCAGGGCATTCCCGCGCGTGCCGGCTTCATCGCGATGCCCGGGTTCGCCACACAGCTGACCGAGCAGCAGGTGGCCGAAATCGCGAACTACGTGCGGACGAGCTGGGGCAACAAGGCGGCGCCCAACGCGACGCCGGCCATGGTCGGCAGGCTCCGGGCGGGGCAGAACTAGCAGTTCGTTGAAAAACGCGGGAGGACAGCTTCCCCGCGTTTTTCAACGAGAACGAGCAATGCAAGATATGAGCGGCGACTTTAAGACGGCCGCGCGCCGCCGCTTTGGGGCCACGAAAATGAGGGCCACGAACGAACGAGCGGCGTGCCGGCAGCAAGCGAATTTCAACATACTGCTAGTGCCACCGCGGGGCGCGTAACGACTGCGCCGGGCAACGGGGACGGGGGTGGCCGCCGCATTCGATGCGACGGCGAGCATCTGGCGCGCCCGACAGGATTCGAACCTGTGACCCTTGGCTTCGGAAACCAATACTCTATCCAACTGAGCTACGGGCGCGGAACCGTGGATTGTAGCGTTTCCGGCCCGGCCCCGTCCATGCGGTTCCGCGACGAGGGGCGGGGACGGTATAATCGAACGTTGATCCGGCTGAAAGCCAAAGCCTTCAAGCCGCCGCCGATCCGCATAGCGCGGACAAAAAGCCGTAACACCCAACGCCCGCGACCATGACCGAAGAGCATTCCTCCCCGATCAAGACCCCGAAGCAGCTGATCATCGTCGTGCTGCTCGCGTTCGCCGTCCCGATCACCCTCGCGGTCATGGTGTCGCAGCTCGTCACGAGCGGCGAGCACGGTTCGCACGAAAACGACAGCCTGGTGCTGTCGCGCATCCAGCCCGTCGGCAATGTCGTGCTGGCCGAGGCCACCGGCCCCAAGGGCATGCTGTCCGGCGAGCAGGTTTACGGCCAGGTCTGCAAGACCTGCCACGACACCGGCCTCGCGGGCTCGCCGAAGCTGGGCGACAAGGCCGCCTGGGCCAAAGTGGTGGCGCAAGGCGAGAAGCTCTCGTTCGAACACGCGATCGGCGGCATCCGCGCGATGCCGCCGAAGGGCGGCAACAGCGACCTGACCGACGACGAGGTCAAGCGCGCCGTCGTCTTCATGGCGAACAAGGCGGGCGCCAGCTGGACCGCGCCGGCCGTGGCGGCGGCGACGGCCGCCGCGACACCGGCGGCGGGGGAACGCACCGGCCAGCAGGTCGTCGATGCGACCTGCTCCAAGTGCCACGCCACCGGCGTCGGCGGCGCGCCGAAGATCGGCGACCGCGCGGCGTGGATCCAGCGCGTCAAGCTCGGGCTGAACGCCGTGTATCAATCGGCGCTCAAGGGACACGCGGGGATGCCCGCGCGCGGCGGCATGGCCGACCTGTCGGACTCCGAGGTCAAGCACGCCGTCGAATACATGATGAACTCCGGCGCCGGCACGGTGGCGGCCGCGACCGCGGCGCCCGCCGCAGCGGCCGCGCCTGCCGCCGCCCCGGCGGCAGCGGCCGCCGACGGCAAGAAGGTCTACGACTCCGGCTGCATCGCGTGTCACGGCGCAGGTGTGGCCGGCGCGCCGAAATTCGGCGACAAGGCCGCATGGGCGCCGCGCATCAGTACCGGCATGGACGCCTTGTATACGGCTGCGCTCAAGGGCAAGGGCATCATGCCCGCCAAGGGCGGCAACCCGTCGCTGTCCGACGCCGACGTCAAGGCCGCCGTGGATTACATGGTGGCCGCCGCGAAGTAACACGTCGCACAATCCCCAGGAACGCGGCCCCAGGCCGCGTTTTTCATTGGAGTGTCGCGCCGTCGCCGTTGCCGGATCCTCGCGCAGCAAATCTGGCGCGCGAGACTCATTCACGGCGGCCCTGCGCAGGGCCGCCGCTCGTCCGGCCCCCCATCGAGGTCCTTGTACGCCTCGGCGCGAAAGCGCGGCGTGCAGATCGCCAGGAAGATCAAATCGCCGGCCCCGATATTGGCAATGCGCTGCCGACAACCGGGAGGAATGAGCACGACGTCGCCCGGCGCGACGTCGAGGGCCGGCGCGCTGCCGACCTCGACGCGACCGTGCCCTTCGACGATCACGTAACGTTCCGCGATGCCGGCAAGGCGGTGCCAGCGCGTCGTGACGCCCGTCTCCACTCGCGCCCGTGCGATCGACAGCCCGGGGTCGGCGTCGCTGTTCGACAACTCGATGATGTGGCAGCGTTCGGGCGTCGCAAACTCCCCGCGCGCGTCCATGCGCCGTACCTGCTCGTCCATGCGCGCCCGTTCGGTTGCCCGCAACGGCAATGGCGGCGCCCTTTCGTCGCGCGCTCCGCCATTGCCACTTTCGTACCCGCGCCGATTGCTGCCGACGCGGGGAGACGCTACACCATTCCGCGCGCGGCGGCGAGCAGATAGCCCACGACGCACGAGCTGAACACGCCGATCAGGCCGGGCACGATGAAGCTGTGGTTGATCACGTACTTGCCGATCTTCGTCGTGCCCGAACGGTCGAACTGGATCGTCGCGAGGTCGGACGGATACGTCGGCAGGATGTAGTACCCGTAACATGCGGCGGCGAACGCCACCACGTAGCCGGGCGGCACGCCGATCGCCAGCGCCACCGGGACCATCGCGGCAATGGCCGCCGCCTGCGAGTCGACGAGCTTGGACACGATCAGCAGGGCGATTGCGTACGTCCACGGCTGCGTCTTCACGATGCCCGCCAGTCCCTCCTTGATGACGGGGAGATTGGCCTCGAACACCGTGTCGGCCATCCACGCGACGCCGAACACCGCGACGACCGCGATCATGCCCGCGCGGAACACCTCGTTCTTCCCGACTGCCGCCGCAGATGTCCTGGTGAAGATGATGATGAGCGCACCCGCCATCAGCATGAACATCTGGATCGCGAGCACCATCGACAGCGGCTTGCCGCCCACCGTCGGCCGCAGCGCCTCGAACGCGCCGAGGACCGCGACGACAGCGATTGCGGCGACGAAGATCCACATCGCCGTCCACTGGTCACGCCCGAGCTTCTTGCCGAGCAGCGTCGCCGATTCGCCGTACACGTACTTGCGGCTCTCCGGATCGGCGATCAGCGCCTGGAACTCCGGGTCCTTGTCCAAGTCCTTGCCGCGGAACCAGCTGAAGATGCCGATCATCAGCACGCCGAACAGCGTCGACGGAATCGTGATCGACAGCAGTGTCACGAACCCGATGATGGGCTGCCCGGCCGGCGCCTTCGCGAGGAACGCGACGAGCGACACGACGGCGACCGACACGGGGCTCGCGATGATGCCCATCTGGGCGCCGATCGACGAGGCCGCCATCGGACGGTTCGGACGGATGCCGTTCTTGATCGCGATGTCGTAGATGATCGGCAGCATCGTGTAGACGACGTGTCCGGTGCCGCACAGCATCGTCAGCAGGCAGGTGACGAACGGCGCCAGGATCGATACGAACTTCGGGTTGCGCCGCAGCAGCTTTTCGGCCAGTTGCAGCAGCACGTCGAGCCCGCCCGACGCCTGCAGCGTGGCCGACGCCGCCACCACGGCGACGATGGTCAGCATCACGTCCACCGGCGGCTTGCCCGGCGGCAGCTGGAACGCGAACACCATCACCACGACACCGATGCCGCCAAGCAGCCCGAGCGCCATGCCACCCTTGCGCGCGCCATAGAACAGGCACGCGAGGATGACCAGCAGTTGCAGTGTCAGTAGCATTACGTGAACTCCCTTTCTTCGTTGTTCGAGCGCATCGCCGTCGCCGTCCGCAGGCTGCAGGATGTCGAATGCACGCGGCAGGTCCGCGGTGCTGATGCGTTGCGGGAATGGAAGAGACGTATTCTCGGCGCGTGCCCAATGCGCACGTTGACGCAGCGCAACGGAAAAGTGGATTCGCGCGCGGCGCGAACCCGAGCGATGCGCGGAAGCGCTCCGGCATCAGCGAAGCTGATGCCGTGCATCACGCTATCCGATGCAGGTCGGGCCGCCGCGGTCGCGCGACCGCTTCATCCGGCTCGAGAAGTTCCCGGGCGAGCGCGAGACAGGTGGCGTCAGCGGCCGAGCGCCGCCTTCAACGACTTCAGGCGCTCGGAGCCGGCCGCCTTTTCCTTCGCCGCTTCGTCGGCCGGCAGCGGCGCATCGGCATGGCGCAGGTCCTGCTGCGCCAGCTCGCCGATGAAGCGCGACGGCTGGCACGTCGAACGCTCGCCCGCGCGCTTGCGCGTGCGGCACCAAGACAGGTGCAGGCTCTGCTGCGCGCGGGTGACGCCGACATACATGAGCCGCCGCTCCTCGTCGACGTCGCCCGCTTCGACGCGTTCGCGGTGCGGCAGGATGCCCTCCTCCAGCCCGACGAGGAAACATGCGGAAATTCGAGTCCTTTCGCCGCGTGCAGCGTGGACAGGCGTATCGCCTCCGGTCCCTCGCCGTCGCGACCCTCCAGCATCGTGATTAACGCGATCATCTGCGTCAGCTCGAGCAGGTTGCGCTCGTCGGCCTCGCCCTTGCGTCCGAGCCAGTCGGTCAGGTCACGCACGCTCTTCGTGCGCGCCTCGGCATCGCGCTTGTCGAGCGTGTCGACGAGCCACGCTTCATACCGCGTCGCTGCCAGCAGCTCGTCGAGCAGGCGGCCGGCGGGCTCGCGCTCGGCGCGGCCGCGCAGTCCGTTGATCAGCGCGCAAAACTCCTGCAGCGTCTCGAACTGGCGCGCGGGAATCCGGTCCGGCAATTCAGGGGCGAACACCGCCGCGAACAGGCTCTCGCCCCGTGCGGTCGCGATCCCGGACAGCCGCGACAGCGTCGTCTGCCCGATGCCGCGCTTCGGCGCCGTGACGGCACGCAGGAACGCGGGATCGTCATCGTCGTTGGCGATGAGCCGCAGGTACGCGACGATGTCCTTGACCTCGGTCTTGTCGAACAGCGACTGGCCGCCGGAGATGTCGTACGGCACGCCCTGCACGCGGCAAGCGGTCTCGAAGACGCGCGCCTGGTGGTTGCCGCGGTAGAGGATCGCGAAATCCGAATACTTCGCGCGCCGCTCGAACTTCAGCGCCGAGATCCGGTGCAGCACCCATTCGCTCCGCCTGCGTCGTCGGCACAGCGTCGCGCGGATCGTGTCGCCGGTCGGCAGGTCGCTCCACGGCGCTTCTCGAAGAGCTTCGGATTGTTGCCCCGATCAGCGAGTTCGCCGAACGCAGGTGCGCACGGTCGACCCGGTGGTGCTGCTGAAGCTGACGACCTTCGACGGGGTGGTCGCGAGAGCGCCAGGTTGTGGACCGTCGCGCCGCGCCAGCCGTAGATGGCCTCGTCGTCGTCGCCGACCACCGTGAACAGCATCTTCTCGCCCACCAGTGCGCGCAACGGCGTATTGCGCCGGATTGGTGTCCTCGTACTCGTCGACGGCGCGTGCGCGCACCGCGCCTGCCGGCGCTGCGCGGCATCGGCATCGGTCTCCAAGGAAGCGCCACGGCGGCTGATAAGGTCGTAGAAGTCGACCCGCCCCTGATCGGCGTAGAGCGTCTCGTCGTAGTTGGTGTACGCGTCGGCGCCGCCGGCCAGCTCGTCGTCGTTGCCCGCCGTCTTCAGCGCCTCCGCGCCGACGACGCGTCTTCCCCACCGCGCTGATCTTCCATACCCCGCGCGCGCGCCGGTCGGCGGTCGGCGATCAGCTCCGCCGCGATTCCCTGAAGATCCCGCCCGGATCGAGGATCGAGAACTTCATGGGCCGTCGCCTTCGCTTCGGTGCGCAGGATCCGCGAGCCGCGCATGAAACGTCGGATCGCGACCTTGCAGCGAGTCGCCCTTGCCCTGCATCTGGAGCCGCGCCGACGTCGCCCGCTCGCGCGCATCACGGCCTTGTTGGTGGACGTGATGGCGACGATGCCAGCCAGGGCGACGCCCTGCTCGATCAGGTGCGCGATCTTTCGCATGATGATCACCGCATCCCGCTCCGCGCGCCCGCGGCACGCATCGGGCCGTCGCAGTCGCGGAGCGGCTGGCGTTCGGCGTTGAGGGGAT
>CAWGLS010000032.1:0-55476 GCA_963823475.1 uncultured beta proteobacterium | reverse complement strand
CGCATAGACCGATGTACGACCGCTACGCATCGCTGCTCGACCGCGTCGCCACGCGCGGCGAGCTGTCGGACCTGATCTGGGAGATGCAGGGCGAACTCGGCACGTCGCACGCGTATGAAATGGGCGGCGACTATCGCAAGCCGCCGCCGCTGACGCTCGGGCACCTGGGCGCGGAGTTGAAGCTCGCGGCCGACGGCACGACCTACGAAATCGCGCGCATCGTCGCCGGCGATCCGTGGGACCCGGGTCACGATTCGCCGCTCAATGCCATCGGCGTGGAGGCCCGGGTCGGCGAACGCATCGTCGCCGTCAACGGACAGCCGGTGTCGCGCGCGCTGCCGCCGCAGGCGCTGCTCGTCCATCAGGCGGGCGCCAAGGTCGAGCTGACGCTGGCCGACGCCGACGGCACGCGCACGGTGCTCGTCACCACGGTCGCCGACGAGGTACCCGCACGCTATCGCGAATGGGTCGAGCGCAACCGCGAGTGGGTGCACGCGCAATCGCAAGGGCGCGTCGGCTATTTCCACCTGCCGGACATGCAGTCCGCGGGCTTCGCCGAGTTTCATCGCTACTTCAGCGCCGAATGCGATCGCGACGCGCTGATCGTCGATCTCCGCTACAACCGCGGCGGTCACGTCTCGCAACTGCTGCTCGAGAAGATCGCGCGCAAGCGCAACGGCTACGCGCTGTCGCGCTGGATGCGGCCGTCGCCCTATCCGGACGAATCGGTGGCCGGCCCGGTGGTGGCGCTGGCCAACGAGCACGCAGGCTCCGACGGCGACATCTTCTCGCACAACTTCAAGCTGATGGGACTGGGTCCGCTGGTGGGCACGCGCACGTGGGGCGGCGTCGTCGGCATCTGGCCCCGGCACGCGCTGGTCGACGGCACCGAGACCACGCAGCCCGAATTCTCGTTCTGGTTCTCCGACGTGGGCTTCGGCGTCGAGAACTACGGGACCGATCCGCAGATCGAGGTCGACAACGCGCCGCAGGACGCGGGCAGCGGGCACGATCGGCAGCTCGAAACCGCGCTCGCGACCGCGCTCGAACTCGTGCTGAAAGCAAAGCCGGGCGTGCCGGAGTTCGGCACGAAGCCGACGCTCGAGCGCGCGCCGCTGCCGCCGCGACGCTAGGCCATCGGGGTCAGAGCTGTAATTATCGGCCGCGATGCGCCGGCGACTTCCATCGTTCCGGCAAGCCGATAATTGCAGCTCTGACCCCGATGCGAGTCACCCCGATATGAGTCCGGCGGAGGCCCATCGTCTGCGCAGGCCGACTGTTATTGCTCTGACCCCGAAGCGGCCCCCAGTTGGTGCATGATGGCGTCGCCAGGCCGATGCCCCATGGACGAACGAACAGCCCTTGCCGTGACCGCGGTCCGCGCGGTCGAGACCGCCGACCGTGCGCGCGCGGTCTGGACCGACGACGACCGGGCCTGGGCGAGCCGCGCGGCCGCGCAGGTCGTGGGCGCCGAAGCCGCGCCCGCGACGTTCATCGCGCGGCGCGCGCTGCTGGCGTTCGAGCGCCTGCGCGAGCGCCGCAATGCCGTCTGTCAATTCGCATCCGGCTGGCGGTGGCGGCCGTGGGTGGGTGTCGCGCTCGTCGCGCTCGCCTTCGCCTGCGGTGTGGCCACCGACTGGATCGGCGGCGCGCAGCGGATCAACATCGTGTACTCGCCGGTGCTGCCGCTCGTGCTGTGGAACGTCGCGATCTACATCGTGCTCGCCGCGGGATTCGTCGTCCGCTACGGCGAGGCCGGTCCGCCCGGTCCATTGCGCCATGGCGTCGCCTGGCTCGCCGGCACCGTCCGCAGCGCGCGGGCCGCGAAGCACGCCGCGGAGGATCCGGCGGCACGCGCGCTCGCCGCCTTCGCCGACGACTGGACCGCGCGCGCGACGCCGCTGTACGCCGCACGCGCCGCGCGCGTGCTGCACTTCGCCGCCGCGGCGCTGGCCGCCGGCGTCATCGCCAGCATGTACGCGCGCGGCCTCGCGCTCGAGTTCCGCGCCACGTGGGAAAGCACCTTTCTCGACGCGTCGATGGTGCGCACGCTGGTGGCCGCGCTGTATGCCACCGGCGCCGCCGTCACGCGCATTGCGATCCCCGACGTCGCGCACATCGCCGCGATCCGCGCGCCGGGCAGCGAGAACGCCGCGCAATGGCTGCATCTGATGTCCGCCACGCTGCTGTTCGTCGTGATCGTGCCGCGGTTGGCACTCGCCGCCGCGATGGGCGTGATCGAGCGCCATCGGGCCGCGCGGCTGCTCGACGATGTCGGCGAGCCCTATTTCCAGCGCGTGCTGCGCGGATTTCACCAGGGCCCCGTCACCGTCCATGCGGCGCCGTACAGCTTCGCGGTCTCGCCGGAGGCCGTGGCGACGCTCAACGCGCTGCTCGCGCCTTCGCTCGGCGGCAACGTGACATTGCGTGCGGCGCCCCCGGTCGCGTATGGCGACGAGGACGCGCCGCTGGCGATCCCCGACGACGCCGCGCCGCTGGTCGCGCTGTTCAACGCGATCGCCACGCCGGAGCGCGAAGCGCACGGCCGCTGGCTGGCCGCGCTGGCCGCGCGGCGCGGCGCGCGGGTGATGGTCGTCGACGAGTCGGCGTTCAACGCACGCTGGCCCGATGATGCGGCGCGTCGCGACGATCGCCGGCGCCTGTGGCGCGACCTCGCGGCCGACGCCCGGCTCGACCCGGTGTTCGTCGACCTCGCGCGTCCGGATGCGGAGGCGGCCGCCGCGGCCTTCGACCGCGTGTTCGACGCGCCGCCGCCATGACCGCAGCCAACGCCGCCGCGGTCGCGCTGTCGCTGATCTCGCATACCAACGCGGGCAAGACGACGCTCGCCCGCACGCTGCTTGCGCGCGACGTCGGCGACGTGCGCGACGCGCCGCACGTGACGACGGAAGCCGCCGCCTATCCGCTGCTCGAAACCGCGGATGGCGACACGCTGACGCTCTGGGACACGCCGGGCTTCGGCGACAGCGCGCGGCTCGCGCGCCGGCTGGCGCAGGAGGGCAATCCGGTCGGATGGTTCCTGACGCAGGTATGGGACCGCTTTCGCGATCGTCCGTTCTTCCTGACGCAGCTCGCCGTGCGCAACGTGCGCGATCAGGCCGACGTCGTGCTGTATCTCGTCAACGCGGCCGAGGACCCGGGCGACGCCGGATTTCTGGCGCCGGAACTCGCGGTGCTGGCGTGGATCGGCAAGCCGGTGCTGGTGCTGCTCAACCAGACGGGGCCGCCGCGCGCGCCGGACGTCGAGGCCGCGGACATCGCGCGCTGGCGCGTCGCGCTGGCGCCGCATGGCGACATACGCGACGTCCTCGCGCTCGACGCGTTCGCGCGCTGCTGGGTGCAGGAGTTCGCGCTGTTCGACGCGATCGCCGCCGTGCTGCCGCGCCGCGGCGCGCGGCGTTCGAGCGCCTGTCCGCCGCGTGGCGCGCGCGGCGCTGGGCGCAGTTCGACGACGCGATGGACGCGATCGCCGCGCCGATCGCCGCCGCGGTGTGCGCGCGCGTCGTCGTCGCGCCGCTGCCGATGCTGAAGGAGCTTGGGCGGCGCGTTGGGCGTCGGCACGAACGCGCGCGACCGCGAGCAGGACGGCGCACTGCGCACGCTCGCGCAGCAGCTCGATGCCGACCTGCGAGCCGCGATGGACCGGCTGATCGCCATTCACGGCCTCGAGGGACGCGCCGCCACGGAGGTCGAGGCGCGGCTCGCGAGCGACGTGGCCACCGACGAACGCCTGGGCGAAGGCAAGGCGGCTGCCGTCGGCGGCATCCTGTCGGGCGCGATGACCGGCCTCGCCGCGGACCTGGCGGCGGGCGGCCTCACGTTCGGGGCGGGCATGCTGACCGGCGCCATCATCGGGGCACTCGGCGGCGCGGGCTTCGCGCCACGTCTTCAATCGAGCGCGCGGCCAGACCGAGGACGCCGTGCGCTGGGACAATGCGTTCCTGGACCGCCTGGTGGCGTCGTCGCTGCTGCGTTACCTCGCGATCGCGCATTACGGACGCGGCCGCGGCGACTGGAAGCAAAGCGAGTATCCGGCCTTCTGGCGGACCGAGGTCGACAGCGTTCTCCTCGAGAAGCGGGAAGCCTTCGCGGCGACCTGGTCCCTGCGCGGACCGCCGTGCGATCGCGCGCAGGTGGCGAGCCGCTTGCGGGCGTTGCTGGCGGAGGCCGCGCGCGCGGTGCTGGCGAAGCTGTACGGCGACGCCGTGCGCGACGACCGCTGACGCTCGCTGGCGCGAGACCACGACGATGGCGACCGAAGACCGAAGCGAAATTCCGGCTGCGCATCGCGCGCGGCGACGACATCGCCGTGGGGCCGGGCAAGATCGACCTGCTCGAGGCGATCGCCGCGCGGGGCTCGATCACCGGCGCCGCCAGGGATCTCGGCATGTCGTATCGCCGCGCATGGCTGCTGGTCGACATGATGAACCGCTGCTTCAAGGGGCCGGTCGTCAAGGCCGGGGCCGGCGGGCAGCGGGGCGGCGGCGCCGTGCTGACGCCGCTCGGGGCGGAGGTCGTGCGCCGGTACCGGCGCATCGAGGCGCTGGCCGCGAAGGCGGCGGCGCGGGAACTCGCCGCGCTCACCCGGCTCCTCGGCTGACGTCGGCCCGCTGTATTTGCGGGTATATTACGGCGGTCGTCATATCCGGAGAAACACGACGTGCGTGCACGCGCGGTCGCTGTCCTGCCTGTTGCTCGCGCTGGCGGCGCCTCCCGCCCCCGCGCAGGAACTCGTCGTGTCGGCCGCCGCCAGCCTGACCAACGCGTTTCGCGACATCGGCAAGTCCTTCGAGGCCGTTCATCCCGGCGCGACCGTGGTGTTCAACTTCGCGCGGCTCGGACGTGCTCGTCGCGCAGATCGCGAAGGGCGCACCGGCGGATGTCTTCGCCTCCGCCGACCAGGAGGCGATGAATCGCGCCGTCGCGGCGGGTGCCATCGTCGGCGCCACGCGGCGCGATTTCGCGGCGAACCGGCTGGTCGTCGTGGTCGCCGCCGTCGGCGCAGACCGCCGACCGCGCTGGCGGACCTGCGTCGACGAGCGTTTCCGCCGCATCGCGCTCGGCAGCCCGCAGACGGTGCCGGCGGGTCGGTACGCGAAGGAGGCGCTCGAGCGCGCGAACCTCTTCGCGCGCCTCGAACCGCGGTTCGTGTTCGCGCAGAACGTGCGCCAGGTGCTCGACTATGTCGCGCGCGAGGAGGCCGACGCGGGCTTCGTCTACGCGACCGACGCGGCGATCATGGCGGACAAGGTGAAGGTCGCGTTCGACGTGGCCACCACCACGCCGGTCCGCTATCCGATCGCGGTGGTTCGCGACTCGAAGCGGGCCGCGCTCGCGCCAAGCCTTCGTCGACTACGTGGCCGGCAGCGCCGGCCAGGCGACATTGCGCCGCCACGGCTTTCGCGCGCCCTGACGCGCCCGCGATGGAGGCCGCCGTCACGCCGCTGCTGTTGACGCTGAAGGTCGCCGCGTGGGCAACGCTGCTCGCGGGCCTCGCCGGTGTCGCCGCGGGCCTGTTGCTGGCGAAGAAGCGCTTCCCCGGCCGCGACGTCGTCGATGCGCTGCTGCTGCTGCCGATGGTGCTGCCGCCGACCGTGCTCGGCTACTACCTGCTGGTCGCGTTCGGGCGCCGCAGCGCGCTCGGCCACTGGCTCGAGACGCACCTCGGCATCGAGCTCATCTTCACGTGGCAGGGCGCCGTCGCCGCGTCGGCGATCGTCGGCGTTCCCGCTGGTGTTCAAGGCGGCGCGCACCGCGTTCGAGGCGGTCGACCGCAACCTCGAGAACGCCGGCCGCACGCTCGGCTACGGCGAATGGACGGTGTTCACGCGCGTCACGCTGCCGCTCGCGTGGCGCGGCATCGTCGCCGGCGCGATGCTGGCGTTCGCGCGTGGAATCGGCGAGTTCGGCGCGACGCTGATGGTGGCCGGCAACATCCCCGGCCGCACGCAGACGATGTCGATCGCCATCTACGAGGCCGTCCATGCCGGCGACGATGCGCTGGCCAACACGCTGGTGCTGATCGCGTCGGTCGTCTGCATCGCGCTGCTGGTGGGCGCGAGCATCGCGCTGCGGCGCGGCCAGCGCAACGTGCAGCCGCTCTGATGCGCTTCGACATCGACATCGGCAAGGCGGTGCGGGCGCAGGGTCGCCGGTTCGATCTCGCCGTCCGCTTCGCGGTCGATACCGAGCGCCTGGCGCTCTTCGGCGCGTCCGGCGCCGGCAAGTCGCTGACGCTGCAGGCGATCGCGGGGCTGCTTGCGGCCCGATCGCGGGCGCATCGCCATCGACGGCGACGTCTGGTTCGATCACGCGCGCAACATCCATCGTCCGCCGCGCGAGCGCCGCGTCGGCTTCGTGTTCCAGGATTACGCGCTGTTTCCGCACCGGACGGTCGAGCAGAACGTCGCCGCCGCGCGGATGTCGTGGTATCCGTCGCGGCTTGCCGAGGACGGCCGGCGCAAGGTGGCGTCGCTGCTCGATGCGTTCGGACTGCACGATCTTCGCCGCAGCTATCCCGAACAACTGTCGGGAGGGCAGCGGCAGCGGACCGCGCTCGCGCGGGCGCTGGCGGCCGAGCCGCGGCTCCTGCTGCTGGATGAACCGTTCGCCGCGCTCGACGCCGCGCTGCGCACGAAGCTCCGCGCGGAGCTCCTCGACATCCAGCGCCGGTTCGCCGTGCCGATGATCCTCATCACGCACGATGCCGACGACCTCGTCCAATGCGCGGTCCATGTGGTCACGCTGCGCGAGGGGCGCGTGGCGGAGGGCGACGCCGGCGCTTGAAGCCGCGCGGCGGTGGCGCGCGAACGCCCCGCGTCAGACGAGCCGCAGGTTGACCGTCGGCGCGTGCCGCAGCTCGCGGTCGGCGGGCCGGATCGGCTTGACGGCCTTCAGCACGACGACCATTTCCTGCCACGAAATACGCGAAGCTGTTGACGTAGAAGAGCTGCCGATGCGTCGGATCCTCGGCCGCATCGTCGCTCGAGCCGTACGGGCAGCGTATCGTCAGCAGCGCGCCGGGCAGGGCGATCCGGTGCAGTTCCTGCATCAGCGCGAGCGTGTCGCGGATGTGCTCGAGCACGTGCAGCATCTGCAGCGTCGATGCGCTGTCGTCGGCGAACGGCAGCGGCTGCGTGCGGCAGGCATCGAGGTCGGCGACGACGTCCACGCCCGGCATCGGCGCGATGTCGACGTTGACCCAGCCTGCGAGCGGATGGCGGCCGCAGCCGAGATTGAGGTTCAGGCCCACCGACGTCCCTTCGCGATTCGTCCGGGCTGCGATGGTAACCGTCGCCGCTGCCGCGCGGCAATGCACGCGCCATCGTGGCCGACGCGTTCGTCGTGCCGCAACGCGCGGCATTCGCGGCGCCCCGATCCGCGATGCGTTACGATGCCAACCCGTTAGCCGCACCGAGTCGACCATGGACTTCGCCTTCATTCTGGACCCGCTGCCCGAGCTCAAGGCGTACAAGGATTCGAGCATCGCGATGATGCGCGAGCTCGCGCGCCGCGGGCACCGCGTCTTCGCGCTCGAACAGCACGACCTCCTGTGGGACAACGGCACGACGCGCGGCCGCGCGCGTCCGCTCGAGCTCTTCGCCGACAACCATGCCTGGTACCGCCAAGGTCCGGTCGAGATGCGCCCGCTGACGGACTTCGCCGCGGTGCTGATGCGCAAGGACCCGCCGTTCGACATGGAGTACCTGTATTCGACGTACCTGCTCGAATGCGCCGAACGCGAGGGCGCCCGCGTGTTCAACCGCCCGCGCGCGGTGCGCGATCACAACGAGAAGCTCGCCATCGCGAAGTTCGCGCAGTACATCTCGCCGACGCTGGTGACGCGCGACGCCGACCTCATCGGGCAGTTCATCGACGAGCACGAGGACGTCGTCGTCAAGCCTCTGGACGGCATGGGCGGAACGTCGATCTTCCGCGTCGGCGAGTCCGACCCCAACCGCAACGTGATCGTCGAGACGGTGTCGCACCACGGCAAGCGGACGGTCATGGTGCAGAAGTACCTGCCGGAGATCGTCGACGGCGACAAGCGCGTGCTGCTGATCGGCGGCGAGGTGGTGCCGTTCTGCCTGGCGCGGATCCCGAAGCCCGGCGAGACTCGCGGCAACCTGGCCGCCGGCGGGCGCGGCGAGGCCCGGCCGCTGGCGCCGCGCGACCTCGAAATCGCGCAGGCGCTGGCGCCGCATCTGTGGGCGGAGGGGCTGCTGATCGTCGGCCTCGACATCATCGGCCGCTGCCTGACCGAAGTGAACGTCACGTCCCCCACCTGCTTCGTCGAGATCAGCGAGCAGGCCGGCTTCGACGTGGCGGGCCTGTTTGCCGACACGCTGCTGCGCGCCGTGGGAAAATCTTAGGGGTCTTAGGGGTCAGAGCCGTAATTGTTGGCTTTCAACCAATGGGTACTCCCTTCACCGTGCCAGCCAACAATTACGGCTCTGACCCCTAAGCAGCTCTGACCCCTTCCCCGAGCCGATTTGCGCTTCGCGCCCGGAAAAGGGATCATCGCGCCGCGCCCCGGCGTGCCTTGGCGCGCTTTTAAGTCTGGTTTAAGCCGATCGGGGCACCCTTACCCAATTTCGACCGCATCCATGGATATCCGTACACATTGGGCAGGAACGCGCCCGGCCTTGGCCGGGATCGCCGTGGGCGCGCTGTGGCTGGCCGCGGCAGGCCCGTTGGCGGCCGCCACGCCGGACGCCAGCGCCGCCAAGTCGCCGCCGTCCGCCAGCGGCCAGACCGCAGGCGCCGGCCGGCAATCCCACGCTCGGCACGTGGTCGCATGCGTTCGCCCCGTACGGCAAGCCGAAGTATCCGCCCGGGTTCTCCCATTTCGACTACGTGAACCCGGACGCCCCCAAGGGCGGCACGCTGCAGCTGCAAAACCCGGACCGCCGCTCGAGCTTCGACAAGTTCAATCCGTTCACGATCAAGGGCCAGTCGCCCGCGGGCCTCACGACGCTGATGTTCGAGTCGCTGGCGATCCGCTCCGGCGACGAGCCGGGCACGATCTACGGCCTCGTCGCCGAGGCCATGCTGATCGCCCCCGACAAGTCGTCGATCACGTTTCGCATCAACCCGAAGGCTAAATTCACCAATGGCGACCCGGTCACCGCGGCCGACATCAAGGCCGTCTACGACGCGCTGACCGGCAAGGGCGTGGCGCCGGGCGTCAAGGTCAAGCTCTCCGGCATCGAGCGCGCCGTGGTGCTCGACGACCGCACGATCCGCTTCGATCTCGAAGGAGCGCGTCGACGACACGATCTACAACACGGCCCTCCTGCCGGTGTTCTCGCGCAAGTGGGTGGAAAACGCCGACGGCACGCCGAAGAAGTTCGACGAGATCGTCAACGAGTATCCGATCACGTCCGGTCCGTACACGATCGCCGCCACCGACGCGCCGCGCCGCATCGAGTTCGCGCGCGATCCCAACTACTGGGGGAAGGACCTCGGCGTGTCGAAGGGGCAGTACAACTTCGACCGGATCGTCTACCGCTATTACCAGGACAACGCCATCGCGATGGAGGCGTTCAAGGCGGGCGAGTTCGACTTCCTGATGGAATACTCGGCGCGCCGCTGGGCGCGGCAGCACAGCGGACCCAAGTGGGCCGACGGCCGCATCATCCGCGAGGAGTTTCCAAGCGGCTTCGGCATGGGCTTCCAGTCGTACGTGCTGAACACCCGGCGTCCCGTGCTGCAGGATCGCCGCGTGCGCCAGGCGATCAACCTCGCCTTCGACTTCGAGGCGATCAACGTCTACAAGCAGTACAAGCGCACCAACAGCGTGTTCTCGAACTCGGAATTCGCGATGAAAGGGCTGCCCGGTCCGGGCGAACTCGCGCTGCTCGAGCCTTTCCGCAAGGACCTGCCGCCCGAGGTGTTCGGTCCCGCCTGGGTGCCGCCGCGGTCGGACACGTCGCCTAACGCGCTGCGCGACAACCTGAAGAAGGCCCGCGCGCTGCTCGAGGAGGCCGGCTGGAAGGTCGGCGCCGACGGCATCGCGCGCAACGCCAAGGGCGAGCCGCTCGAGTTCGAGTTCCTGGACACCGGCGACGCGCCCGGCCGCGCCGAGGCCGTTTTCGAGCGCAACCTGGCCAAGATCGGCATTCGCCTCAAATCGCGGCTGGTCGACTTCTCGCTGTTCCGCAAGCGGCTGGAGACGTTCGACTTCGACATGGTGATGATCAAGATCGGCGATTTCACGCTGCCGGAGCCCGCGGACTTCAAGGCGCAGTACGCGAGCGTCAACGCCGACGTCCAGGGCGGCGACAACTATCGCGGCGTCAAGAATCCCGCGCTCGACCACATCATCGAGAAGATGGAGCAGGCGCAGACGATGGAAGAGCTGACCGACGCCGCGCGCGCGCTCGACCGCGTCATCATCTTCGAGTACTACCAGGTGCCGGACCTCTACGGCGGCACCAATCGCGTCTCGCGCTGGGACCGGTTCGGCATCCCGAAGGTCGTGCCCAAGTACTATACGATCGCCACGCCCAGCGACTGGCTGCAGTGGGCGATCACCGCGTGGTGGGCGAAGGACGCCGCCAGGGACGCGATCGCCAAGCAATAGCCGCAGGACGCCTTACTTCTAGCCTTCCCCCAACGCGCCGAAACGCAGCGACGATGCTCACCTATATCCTGAAGCGCCTGCTGCTGATGATCCCGACGATCCTCGGCGTGCTGACGCTGACGTTCATCGTCATTCAGTTCGTGCCGGGCGGACCGGTGGAGACGCTGCTGGCCGAGGCCCGCGCCGGCGCCGGCGGCGACCAGGCGAGCTTCCAGGCGCGCCGCGACCTGGATGCCAAGCAGGTCGCGGAGCTGAAGGCGCTCTACGGCTTCGACAAGCCGCCGCTCGAACGCTATTTCGCGATGCTGAAGAGCTTCGCGCAGTTCGACCTGGGCAAGAGCTTCCTGCGCAACAAGGACGTCTGGTCGCTGATCAAGGAAAAGCTGCCGGTGTCGATCAGCCTGGGCCTGTGGACGTTCCTGCTCTCGTACCTGATCTCGATTCCGCTCGGCGTGGCCAAGGCGGTGCGCGAAGGCACGCGCTTCGACACGCTGACGACGCTGCTCGTGCTGATCGGCTACGCGATCCCGGGCTTCGTGCTCGGCGTGCTGCTGATCGTGCTGTTCGCCGGCGGCAGCTTCCTCGACTGGTTCCCGCTGCGCGGACTGACGTCGGACAACTGGGCGACGCTGTCCTGGCCGGCAAAGATCGTCGACTACCTGTGGCACCTGGTGCTGCCGCTGGCGTGCTACGCGATCGGCAGCTTCGCCATCATCACGACGCTGACCAAGAACACGTTCGTCGAGGAGATCCGCAAGCAGTACGTGCTGGTCGCCCGCGCCAAGGGCCTGTCCGAGCGGCGCGTCCTCTACAAGCACGTGTTCCGCAACGCGCTGATCCCGATCGTCACCGGGTTTCCGGCGGCGTTCGTCGGCGCGTTCTTCACCGGTTCGCTGCTGATCGAAACGATCTTCTCGCTCGACGGGCTGGGCCTGCTGGGCTACGAGTCGATCGTCCGCCGCGACTATCCGGTGGTGCTCGGCACGCTGTACTTCTTCACGCTGATCGGGCTCGTCGTCAAGCTGGTCGGCGATCTGCTGTACGTCGCCGTCGATCCGCGCGTCCAGTTCGCGGCTGTGGCCAAATGAGCACGCCGGCCGTCGAAATGGAACTCGCTGCCGCCGCGGCGCCGGCCGCCGCGCCGCGGGCGACGTCGCTGTCGCCGAACCAGCGCGCCTGGGCGCGCTTCAAGCGCAATCGCTTAGGCTACGTGTCGCTGATCGTGTTCGCCGCGATGCTGGTGCTGGCGGCGTTCGCCGAGGTCGTCTCCAACGACCGGCCGCTCGCCGCGCGCTACAACGGGCAGTGGTATTTCCCGATCTTCAACAACCAGCCGGAGACGACGTTCGGCGGCGACTTCTCGACACCGACCGAGTGGGACGACGCGTTCATCCGCGAGCAGTTCAAGAAGCCCGGCAACATCGCGATCTTCACGGTCAACCAGTGGGGCGCCAACGCGCTCGACTACTACGCGCGGGCGGCCGATCCGGTGCCGCCGAGCCGCGACCACTGGCTCGGCACCGACCAGTCGCGGCCGCGACATGACGGCGCGACTGCTGTACGGCTTCCGCGTCAGCATCTTCTTCAGCCTGGCGCTCACCGCCGTGGCGACGCTCCTCGGCATCGTCGTCGGCGCCCTGCAGGGCTACTTCGGCGGCCGCGTCGACCTGGCCACGCAGCGGGTGATCGAGATCTGGAACGCGATGCCCGAGCTGTACCTGCTGATCATCATCGCGTCGATCTTGAGCCCCTCGCTGCTGCTGCTGGTCGCGCGTGTTCGCGCTGTTCGGCTGGATCGGCCTGTCCGACTACGTGCGCGCCGAGTTCCTGCGCAACCGCAACCTCGAGTACGTGAAGGCGGCGCGCGCGATGGGCCTGTCCAACTGGCAGATCATCTTGCGCCACGTGCTGCCCAACTCGATGACGCCGGTCATCACGTTCCTGCCGTTCCGGATGAGCGCGGCGATCCTGTTCCTGACGTCGCTCGACTTCCTCGGCCTGGGCGTCACCGGCCTGCCGTCGCTGGGCGACCTGCTGCGCCAGGGCAAGGACAATCTCGACGCGTGGTGGATCTCGGTGCCGACCTTCGTCGTGCTGGTCGCTGACGCTGCTGCTGCTGACGTTCATCGGCGACGCGCTGCGCGACGCCTTCGACACGAGGAAAGTCATGATGAGCGCCGCCGGGCCGTCCCAAGGCGCGAATTGCTCCCCCTGGGGCAGCGCAGCGGCGTAGCCGCAAGCGTGGGGGCGCCATCAACCCTTCTCGCCGTCGACACCTCTGCGTCAACTTCGCCGAGTCGCGCGTCGTCGATCACGTGTCGTTCACCGTCGATGCGGGCGAGAAGTTCGCGCTGGTCGGCGAATCGGGCTCCGGCAAGTCGGTCACCGCGCTGTCGATCCTGAAGCTGGTGGCGACGGCGACGTACGAAGGCGCGATCCGCTTCCAGGGCGACAACGTGATCGCGAAGAGCGAGCGGCAGATGCGGGGATTGCGCGGCCGCGACATCGCGATGATCTTCCAGGAGCCGATGACGGCGCTGAATCCGCTGTACACCGTCGGCAACCAGATCGCCGAAGTGCTCGAAGTGCACGAGGCGCTCGGGAAGAAGCGCGCCCATGCGCGCGCCATCGAGCTCCTCGCGCGCACCGGCATCCCCGACCCCGCGAAGAAGGTCGATGCGTTTCCGCACCAGTTGTCCGGCGGCCAGCGGCAGCGCGCGATGATCGCGATGGCGCTCGCCTGCAAGCCGAAGCTGCTGATCGCCGACGAGCCGACCACGGCGCTCGACGTGACGATCCAGGCGCAGATCCTCGCGCTGCTCGACGATCTCCAGCGCGACTTCGGCATGGCGATCCTGTTCATCACGCACGACCTGAATCTCGTCAAGCGCTTCACGCACCGCGTCGGCGTGATGGAACGCGGCCGGCTGGTCGAGCAGGGTGAAACCCGCGAAGTGTTCGCGCACCCGCGGCATCCGTACACGGTCAAGCTGATCAACAGCCGTCCGCAGCGCGCCGTGGAGCCGGTGCCCGCCGACGCGCCGATCCTCGCCGCCGCGCGCGACGTCAGCGTCGACTTCGTGTCGACCAAGGGCTGGTTCGGCAAGGAGACGTTCCGCGCGGTCCGCCATGCGACGCTGGAATTGAAGCGCGGCGAGACGCTCGGCATCGTCGGCGAATCCGGCTCCGGCAAGACGACGCTCGGCATGGCGCTGCTCGCGCTGCAGCCGATCGCCGCCGGCAGCGTGACGCTCGAAGGCACGCGGCTCGACGACGCCGACCGCGCGACGCTGCGCGCGATGCGCCGGCGGATGCAGGTGGTGTTCCAGGATCCCTACGGCTCGCTGTCGCCGCGGATGACCGTCGGCGACATCGTCGGCGAAGGCGTCGCGCTGCACCTGCCCGAATTGTCGAAGGAAGCGCGCAAGGAGCGCATCCTCGCGATGCTCGCCGAGGTGGGGCTGTCGGAAGCCGACGGCATCACCGACGTGCTGACGCGCTATCCGCACGAGTTTTCCGGCGGCCAGCGGCAGCGCATCGCCATCGCGCGCGCCGTCGTGCTGCGGCCGGAAGTGCTGGTGCTCGACGAGCCGACGTCGGCGCTCGACGTCTCGGTGCAGCAGCAGGTGCTGAAGCTGCTGGGCGCGCTGCAGGTGAAATACGGGATGAGCTATGTGTTCATCAGCCACGATCTCGCCGTCGTGCGCGCGATGGCGCACCGCGTGCTGGTGATGAAGGACGGCGTCATCGTCGAGGAAGGCGAGGCGGAAGCCCTGTTCGCGGCGCCGCGCGAAGCGTATACGCAGACGCTGCTCGCCGCCGCGCAGGTCACGTGATCGGGGGGGCAATCGAGGGTCGTTAGGGGTCAGAGCCATAACTATCGGCGGGACGGGGCGGAAGAGGCCGATCGTCGGCGTGCCGATAGTTACGGCTCTGACCCCTAACGACCTAACGACTCAACGACCCGTTACGGCTCTGACCCCTAACGACTGACCCTTCGCCGCCATCGACCCCATTTGCACCCCCGCCGTCCCTAGAGCTACCATCGACAAGTGATCGGCATCCTGATAATCGCGCACGACACGTTGCCGGACAGCCTGGTCAAGGCGGTCACGCACGTGCTGGGCGTGCGCCCGCCGCAGTTCGAGACGTTGTCGGTGCACGCCACCGACGATCCGATCGACCTGCTGCCGTCCGCGCGCGAGCGCGTGCGCGCGCTCGACACCGGCGACGGCGTCCTCATCTTCTCCGACATCTTCGGCGCCACGCCGTGCAATCTCGCGGCCAAGCTGGTCTCGCCGGGCCACACCGAAGTCATCGCCGGGGTCAACCTGCCGATGCTGGTGCGCGCCTTCACCTACCGCGCCAAGGGGATGGACACGATGATCTCCAAGGCGGTGCTCGGCGGCCGCGACGGTGTCCTGCATATCGAAGTGGATCCGGTCTATGCAACAACGCGAGGTTGAAATCGTCAACAAGCTGGGCCTGCACGCGCGGGCGTCGGCCAAGCTCACGCAACTCGCGGCGCGCTACCAGAGCGACGTGCAGATGTCGCGCAACGGCCGCAAGGTGAACGCGAAAAGCATCATGGGCGTCATGATGCTGGCGGCGGGCAAGGGCGCGAAGGTGACGATCGAGATCGAAGGTCCGGACGAAGGCGACGCGATGACCGCGATCGTCGCCCTGATCGGCGATTATTTCGGCGAAGGTCAGTAAGCGACGACTATTCGTCCGTCCCGCGCGCGTTCCCGCGTCGTCGTCGCGGGTTTCGCATACCGCAATGCAGCATGCAATTTGTAATGCGGTGGCAACCGGAAAGAGGCACGATGACGGCGTGAGTTCGCGGCGGCAACCCGTTCCTGCCCGGAAGGTCCCGTGCGAAATTGTGCGGAACCATCGCGCCAAAATGGCGACCAACATGGAACGGCGGGCCCGTTGGGGTCCCATGTCCTTGTTCATCAACGCATCTGGTAGCCCATGCTGACTCGTGTCGTCTCCATCATGAACCCGCTCGGCCTGCACGTGAGAGCGTGCGCCCGAATCGTCAACATCGCGTCGCGCTTTCGCTCCAACGTGTGGCTGGTCGTCCGTGGCCGCCGTACGAGCGCGCGCAACATCGTCGCCGTCATGCTGCTGACGGCGTCGGTCGGCACCACGGTGCGGCTGGAAATCGACGGGCCCGACGAAGCGGCGGCGATGAAGGAAATCGCCGAGCTGTTCCACGACGGTCTCGGGGAACGCTCCTAGCGCCGCGCCGCGCGCGGGAGTGCACGCGCTCATGGTGAGCTTCGCACTCAACGGCGTGGGCGTGTCCGGCGGCATCGCCATCGGCCGCGCCCAGCTCCTGTCGCACGCCACGCTCGAGGTTGCGCACTATGTGATCCCGGCGTCGAAGGTCGACGCGGAGATCGCGCGCCTCACCAACGCGGTTAAGGAAGTCCAGAAGGAACTCGAAGGCCTGCATCTCGCGATGACCGGCGGCGACGTGCCGGGCGAATTCGGCGCGTTCCTCGACGTCCACTGGATGATCCTCAACGATCCGACGGTGTCGGAAGTCCCGAAGAAGATCATCCTCGAGCAGCGCTGCAACGCGGAGTGGGCGCTCACGCAGCAGCTCGGCGTGCTGGTCGAGCAGTTCGAGCAGATCGAGGACGCGTATCTGCGCGAGCGCAAGGCGGACATCGTGCAGGTCGGCGAGCGGATCCTGAAGCGGCTGATGGGCAAGCCCGGCGCGCTGCCGGCGCCGTTGGCCGAGGAGCAGACGATCCTCGTCGCGCACGATCTGTCGCCGGCCGACGTGATCCAGTTCAAGAGCCACCACTACGGCGCGTTCCTGACCGACGTCGGCGGCGTCACGTCGCACACGGCGATCGTCGCGCGGAGCCTGAACGTGCCGGCGGTCGTCGCCACGCACAACGCGCGGCAGCTGATCCGCGACACCGAGATGCTGATCGTCGACGGCGATTCGGGTGTCGTCATCATCAACCCCGATCGCGCCGTGCTCGCCGAGTACCGGTTGAAGCAGAGCGAGCTGGGGCTCGAGCGGCAGAAGCTGAAACGCCTGCGGTTGAAGCCCGCGGAAACGATCGACGGCCATCATGTCGAGTTGTACGCGAACATCGAACTGCCGGAGGATCTCGCGCAGACGATCGAGAACGGCGCGACCGGCATCGGGCTCTTCCGATCGGAATTCCTGTTCCTGAACCGCGACGGCCTGCCGACCGAGAACGAGCAGTTCGAGGCCTACCGGACGGTGGCGGCGGGCATGCACGGCCAGCCGGTGACGATCCGCACGTTCGACATGGGGGCCGACAAGCAGATCGGGGGACTCGACGGATTCGCGCGCGTCGCGCCGAACCCCGCGCTGGGCCTGCGTGCCGTGCGCTTTTGCCTGGCCGAGCCCAGGCTCTTCCTGACGCAGCTGCGCGCGATCCTGCGTGCGTCGCATTACGGCCGCGTCCGCATCCTGGTGCCGATGCTCGCGTCGTCGTCGGAGATCGACCAGACGCTGCAGATGATCGAGCAGGCGAAGGAGACGCTGCGCGAGCAGGGCGTGCCGTTCGATTCGGGCGTGCAGGTGGGCGGCATGATCGAGATTCCGGCGGCGATCATCGCGATGGACGCCTTCCTGGCCAAGCTCGACTTCCTGTCGATCGGCACCAACGACCTGATCCAGTACACGCTGGCGGTGGATCGCGCGGACGAGGCGGTCGCGCATCTGTACGACCCGCTGCACCCGGCGGTGATCCGGCTGCTGGCGCTCGCCATCGGCCTCGCCAACAAGGCGGGCAAGCCGATCGCCGTCTGCGGCGAGATGGCCGGCGAGGTCGCGATGACGCGCCTGCTGCTGGGCCTCGGACTGCGCAATTTCTCGATGCACCCCGCCCACCTTCTGTCGGTGAAACAGCGAGTGCTCACTACGGAAGTCGCGGCGGCGAAGAACCTCGTCGACCGCATCCGCCGCGCCGACAGTCCGAGCAAGATCGCCGCGCTCGTCGACAAGCTGAACGCCGCCTGAACGCGGAGTGTGGGGACTAGCATCGGGGTCAGAGCTTTAGTCATTCGTCATAGGGGTCAGAGCAGTAATCATCGGCTCGCAGAACGTTGGCGTTCGCAGCGTCGTCACGGCCGATGATTACTGCTCTGACCCCTATGACGAATGACTAAAGCTCTGACCCCGATGACGGACCCCGATAACGACCCCTATGACGAATGACTAAAGCTCTGACCCCGACGACCCCGATGACGGAATGATCGCCGGCGACGCCTGTTGGTACGACGATTGCAGGTGCTTGGCCGACCCGTCGCGCTTCGTGCATAATGCCATTGTCATGAAAACTCCCTACGCGATTCTGGCGGCCGTCGTCGCCGCCGCGGCGCTGATCGCCCCGCTTTCCCACGCGGCCGAGGCCGGCCAGGCGGCGCCGCCGTTCACGCTGCCGAACGCCAAGGGCGACACCGTGGCGCTCGGCCAGCTGCGCGGCAAGGTCGTCTACGTCGATTTCTGGGCGTCGTGGTGCGGCCCGTGCCGCCGGTCGTTTCCGTGGATGAACGACATGCAGCAGAAGTACGGCGCCCGGGGCTTCGTGGTCGTCGGCGTCAACGTGGACAAGAAGCGCGCCGACGCCGAGAAATTCCTGGTGCAGACGCCGGCGGGATTCACCGTCGTATACGATGAGACCGGCGCCACGCCTTCGGCCTGGGGCGTCAAGGGCATGCCGAGTTCGTACCTGATCGACGCGCGCGGCAACATCGCTTACGTCGAACGCGGTTTCCTGGACGACAACAAGGCGGCCCTCGAGCAACGCGTGAACGCGCTGCTCGCGGCCGCGAAAAACTAGGCAACGGCCAAGGTCCCGCCGCATGCGCATCGCCATCATCAGCATTCTCGCCATCGCGCTGTCCGCGTGCGCGACGTTCGAACCGCCCAAGCCGTGGGAGAAGGGCAATCTCGCGCGGCCCGACATGCAGTTCGATTTCGACCGCCTCGACGTCAAGACGCAGCAGCACATCTACACGAGCAAGGAGGCGGCGACCGGCGGTTATGGCGTCGGCGGAGGCGGCTGTGGCTGCAACTGATCCGCCGCGGCGTCGGCCGGGCGCCGCATCCCGCCCCCCGCGGCAGGACGCCGCGCCGATGGGCGCGCTGCTCGCCGCCGCGCTCGCGCTGCCCGGCGTGATGCCCGTCACCGCCCACGCGCAGGCGGCGCCCGACAAGGGCATCGTCGAGCTGCAATACTTGAGTTACCGCGACTGGCAGCCGGGCCGCAACCGGATGACGGTCGACGCGCCGGCGTTCTACGCGCTCGTCCCCATCAACGACACGTGGGTCGTCGAGGGCGGCATGGTGTACGACGCGATGTCCGGCGCGTCGCCGCTGTTCTTCAACGTGCTGTCCGGCGCGTCGATCGGCGACTACCGCACGGCCGGCGACGTCAAGGTCACCAAGTATTTCGGCACCTACGCGGTGAGCGTCGGCGCGTTCGTTTCGTCGGAGCAGGATTTCCTCTCCCGCGGCGGCTCGGTCAACGTGCAGTTCTTCAGCGACGACCGCAACCGCACGTGGACGCTGGGGATGGCGGGCACCAACGACCGCATCAACGCCATCAACGGCGTGGCGCCCAACTCGCGCCGCAACGCGCTCGAATTCGTCGTCGGCGTCACGCAGGCGCTGTCGGCCAATTCGATCATCCAGTCGAACCTCACGTACTACACCGGGCACGGCTACTACGCCGATCCGTACAAGTCGCTGGACACGCGGCCCACGACGCGCGACACGTTCGCGTGGCTCACGCGCTACAACCAGTATTTCCCCGAGCCCGACGCGACGCTCAAGCTGGGCTACCGGCTGCTGTTCGACTCGTTCGGCAGCACGTCGAACATGTTCGAGGTCG
This sequence comes from uncultured beta proteobacterium, assembly GCA_963823475.1. GTDB lineage: Bacteria > Pseudomonadota > Gammaproteobacteria > Burkholderiales > Casimicrobiaceae > VBCG01. The sequence continues at coordinate 35,976 of CAWGLS010000032.1, read as the reverse complement.
CGTGGGCGCAGGCATTGCCGTACGGCTTCACGATCACGCCCGGGCTGCGCTACTACACGCAGAGTGCCGCCGATTTTTACTTCAATCCGCCGTGGCCGAGAGGTTACAAGGAAGGGCAGGACTACAGCGCCGACACGCGGCTCGCGGCGTTCGGCGCGCTCACGGCCGGCGTGATCGTCGGCAAGACATTGTGGGATGGCTGGAGCGTGGCGCTGCGCGCCGACATGTACCGGCAGGATCCGGACTGGCGCCTCGGCGGCTCCGGCAGTCCGGGCATCCAGACCTTTTCGGCGCGCTGGTTCCAGGTCAACCTGACCAAGAACTTCTAAGCGCGTTCTTCGGGGTCCTTAGGGGTCAGAGCCGTAACTATCGGCCTTAGGGGTCAGAGCCGTAACTATCGGCTTGCGCAATTGCGATTGCGAGTCGCGGGCCGATAGTTACGGCTCTGACCCCTAAGGTGCAGACCCTAAGGTGCAGCGAGCCGATAGTTATGGCTCTGACCCCGAAGGTGATTCGGCTCGACCCCGAAGACCCGAAGCTCCCCATGAACCAGTTCCGGCAAACGTTCCGCGCGATGGCGGCCGAGCACGAGATCCAGCTCGCCGCGACGGACATGGACGCCGCGCGCCGCGCCGCGACGGCGGCGATCGCCGACGTGCGCCGCATCGAGGCGAAGTTCTCCCGCTACCGCGACGACAGCGTCACCACGCGCATCAACCGTGCCGCCGGCGGCGAGACGGTGGCCATCGACGCCGAGACGGCGGCATTGCTGCGCTACGCCGACCAGTGTCACGACTTGAGCGGCGGACTGTTCGACATCACGTCCGGCGTGCTCCGTCGCGTCTGGGATTTCCGGCGCGAGCCGCCGGCGCTGCCCCCGGCGGACGAACTCGCCGCCGCAATCGCGCTCGTCGGCTGGCCGGACGTCGAGTGGGGCGAGGACTACATCCGCCTGCCGCGTGCCGGCATGGAAATCGACTTCGGCGGCATCGGCAAGGAATACGCAGCCGACCGCGTCGCGACGATCTGCCTCGAGCGCGGCCTGCGCCATGGCCTCGTGAACCTGGGCGGCGACATTCGCGCGATCGGGCCGCAGGCGGACGGCACGTCGTGGCGCGTGGGTATCCGCCATCCGCGCATCGACGCCGCCGCCGTCGCGGGCTTCGATCTCGCCGCGGGCGCGCTCGCGACCAGCGGCGACTACGAACGCTATTTCGAGATCGACGGACGTCGCTACTGCCACATCCTCAACCCGCGAACGGGCATGCCGGTGTCGCACTGGCAATCGATCAGCGTGGTGTCGCCGCTGTGCGTGGTCGCCGGCAGTTGCGCGACGATCGCGATGCTGCTCGAAGGCGAGGGCGCCGCCTTTCTCGAAGCGCAAGGCGTGCAGTGGCTGGGCGTCGCCCGCGACGGCGCGTTGCATGGTCCGCCCGCTGCCGCCGCGTGACGCGACGCGACGCCGCCGCGTCGCTACTCGGGCGTGCACATCGTGACGCCCACGCCCTGTCCCTCGGGCACCCAGCCCTTGCCGAGCATTTCCGTCTGCACGGCGGTATGCGTGCTGAAGCGGTGGTTGGGCGCGGCGCCCATGCCGTTGTTGTACACGCGGTAGACGGGCACCGTCCCCGCCGCGCAACTCCCGTCGGCGGCGGGCGTGCCCACGAAGAACACCTCGCCTTCGAACGTCCAGTTGGGGTTGGCCTTCACCGCCGCGCACTCGTCGGCGGACGCCGTGTAGAAGTGCGAGCTCTTGGGCGCGAACGCCGCGCTGAAAAAGCGGCAGACGACGGCGGCGCCCACGTTGACGCCCTTGTAGACGTTGAACTGCAGCCCGGTGCGCGCCCAGCCGACGAACGTGCCGTCATCGAGCTTGGCGATTTCGTCGGCAAGCGTCGTGACGAAATAGTGATCGAACGCCGCATGGTAGTACTCGACCGCGGCGGCGATCGCCCGCGGCGGTGGCGTGACGCCGAAGCGCACGGCGAGATACGCGGCGAGGTCGTCGACATCCCTGGGCGTGAGCAGGAACTCGAAGTCCACCATCTCGAACACCGTGCGAAATGCGACCGCGAGCAGCGACGGGTCGCCCGCGCCTTTCTTGATGAAGTCGGGACCGGGATTCGCGCCCGCGTTGTGGCAGGTCGCGCAATACGTCGTGTAGACCTGCTGGCCGCGCACGATGTCGGCGGCCTGCGCGGGGGCGCACCACGCGATGGCCAGCAGCAGCGCCGCGAACGCGCGCAGTGCCGGCCGGAGAAAGGGAGGTGCGCGCCACATGGAAAGCCCGGGAAACGATGTCGGATCGCAGAAAGGAAACACCGCGACGGCGGCGGCTATTCCACCCGCAATGCGATGCGCGCGCCGCACCGAGTGGCCGACGACCTCGGAAAGGGGCGACGGTCTCGCTCCACGCCCGTCGTCCTCGCGCAAGCGGGGACGCAGTGGCGCAGGTCAAACGACACTGGGTTGCCGCTTTCGCGGGAACGACGAAGGGGTCGTTCCCGCATCGTGGCAATGCCCGATCGAGCGCGCGCTTCCGAACGGCCCGCGCCGCGGCTTGTGAACCGCGCGCTGCGTCGCAGTTTCGCGCGATCGGCGCCGGGTCGCCCCAGGCCGGTCGCGCGGACTGCATTCGTGATCAGGGCGTGTAGCGCGAAGCGCCGCACGTCCTGATCAAACCGGCGCGCACATGATCACTCCGATCGGGCCGGCGCCCTCCGGAATCCAGCCCAGCGCGAGCATCGCCGCGCGCACGCTCAAATCCGTCGTGTAGCGATGGTTCGGCGCGCCGCTCAGGCCGTTGTTGTAGACGCGATAGACGGGAATCGTGTTGACGGGACACACGCCTTCGAACGTCGGGTACGGGATGTAGAACACCTCGGCCTCGAACGTCCAGTTGACGTTCGCCTTGACGACGCCGCACTCCGGCGCATCGGGCGTGTAGAAGTGCGAACTCTTCGCGCCGAAGGCCGTGCTGAAGAAGCGGCAGACGCCGTTCAGACCCGCTCCCGCGTTGGGATAGACGTTGAACGAACGCCCGGTGCGCGCCCAGCCGACGAACGTGCCGTTGTCGAGCTTGGTGATCTCGTCGGCGATCGCCGTGATGAAGAAGTGATCGAACGCCGCGTGGTAGTACTCGACGGCGACGGCGGTCGTCCCCGCCGGCGGCGGCGTGGCCCCGCTGGTGCCGGTACCGCTGACGGCGATCGCCTGCGGGCTGCCGGTGCCGTTGCTGGTGACGGTGACCGTCGCCGAGCGGCCGCCGGCGGCCGTCGGCGCGAACGTGATGCTGAACGAGCACGACGCGCCGGCATTGACGGTGGCGCACGTCGAGCCGCTCACCGCGAACTCGCCGCCATTGCTGCTCGCGATGGACGACACGATGACGGCCGCGCTGCCGATGTTGCTGACGGTAACCGTCTGCGGCGCGCCGGTGGTGCCGAGCGTCTGGTCGGGCACCGTCACCGCGGCGGGCAGCGAGAGCTGGCCGGTGCCGGCGGGCGGCGGCGGGGCGGCCACACCGGTGCCGGACAGCGACACCGACAGTGCGCCCCCGCCGGCGAAATTGACGGTGAGCGTGGCGCTGTCGGCGCCGGCGGCGGACGGTGCATACGCGACGTTCAGCGCGCACGACGCGCCGGCGTTGAGCGTGGCGCCGCACGTGTTGCCGCTGACGATGAATTCGGTCGCGTTGCTGTTGACCAACGCCATGCCGCTGGCGGCGGCGGTGCCGGCGTTGCTGATCGTGATGGCGGTAGTGCCGCTCAACTGGCCGACCGTCACGTTGCCGAACGCCGCGAGCGGCGGCGAGGCCTGCAGGTTCGGCGCGCCGGCGGCGGTGCCGGTGCCCGACATGCGACGACGACATTGGCGCCGCCGGCGTAGCTGATGGTGACGCTCGCGCTGTCGGCGCCGGCGCCGCCCGGCGTGTAGGCGACGTTGAACGTGCACGACGCGCCCGCGTTGAGCGTGGCGCCGCAGCTGTTGGCGCTGACGGCGAACTCGGCCGCGTTGCTGTTGACGAACGCGATGCCCGTGGCCTGCGCGCCGCCGCCGTTGGCGATGGTGACGGTCTGCGCGCCGCTGGTGGCTCCGACGGTCAGGCTGCCGAAGGCCAGCGTTGCCGGCGTGGCGCTCAAGCTCGCCGCCGGCAGCGGCAGTGCCGGTGCCCGACATCGCGACGACGACAGGCGTGCCGCCCGCGTAGCTGATGGTGAGATTGGCGGCGTCGGAGGCCGGCGGAACCGGGCTTGTACGCGACGTTGACCGTGCACGACGCGCCGGCGGCGATCGTCGCGCAGCTGCCGGTGACGGGGAACTCGGTGGCGTTGCCGTTGATGAGGCTGACGCCGGTGGCGGTGGCGCCGCCGGTGTTGGAAATCACCAGCGCCTGCGTCGCGCTGGTGGAGCCGACCGAGACGCTGCCGAAGGCGAGCGACGTCGGCGCGGCCGACAGCGCCGCGGGCGCGGCCGCGGCGCCGGAGCCGCTGAGCGACACCGGGAACGGCCCGCCGGTGCCGCCGATCGTGGTACGTGGCGTTATCGGGGCCTGCCGCCGTCGGCGTATAGGTGAACGTGACGGTGCAACCCTGGCCCGCGTTGAGCGTGGCGCTTGCGCAGGTGCCGCCCTTGGTGAACTTGGCCGGCGCTGCCGGGTACACCATGTTCGTGGCGGCCGCGTTGCCCGTATTGTTGACGTTGATCGTCTGCGCGGGACTCGTCTGGCCGACGTTCACGCTGCCGAAGTCGAGCGACGATGGCGAGACCTGGATGTTCGGCGCGCTGGCGGCCACACCGGTGCCGGACAGGGAGATCGGAATGTTGGTGCTGCCGCTGACCCGTAATCGTGAAGGTGGGCGTGAAGCTGCCGCCGGCGGTCGGACTGAACGTGAAGTTCATCGTGCAGGACGCGCCAGCGGCCAGCGTCGCCGGGCAGGTGCGTGCGTGCGGCTGAACGTGCGGCGACACGGTGCCGTAGGTCATTCCCGTCGCACTGGCGGCGCCGGTGTTGGTGATCGTGATCGTGCTGGCTGCCCGACGAGGCGCCGACGTTCACGTTGCCGAACGCGAGCGACGTCGGGTCGGCTGCGACGGCCGGCGCGGGGGCGGGGCAGTTCGGCGCGAAAAAAATCCATTCCGCGATGTCGTCAATGTCGGTAAGAGTGATCCCGAGCAAATCGCGCAGGCCTAGCATTTCGCTCCTGGGTGTTCAGGGCGTTGTCGATGTTGCCAGGTTGTCCCGCGCCCTTCGTGTAGATGTTGTTCTTGTCGCCGGCGGGATTGTTGCCATGGCACGTGCTCTGTGAACAGCTGGCCGGCTGCGCCCGCAAGCTGTTTCCGATAGATGTTCTTGCCGTTGTCGCAATTGGCGGCCAAGGTCGACGCCGACCACGCCAGAACAAAAGGCGCCAAAAGGGCGAGGACAAGACGGGGCGAACGTTTCATGCGGCAATCTCCGTGCGGCGGGCAACCCCTGCCCATGGGCAGGGGGCAGGATCGGGAACATCCAGTGTACGGCAAACTATTCCAATGTCATACCCCGTTGTCATGGAAATTCCGACGGACGGCGACTTATCCCGCGGCTGTGGCGAACAGCCTCGTCTGCACAACTCGCATGCCATCGGCATGGCGGCGGCGGCCTCCGATCGCGCCCAAGCGGCCAAAAGCGGGATAAAATGATCCTTGCGCCGATTTGAACCAGCTTGCGGGCGCGGAAATCCTTGGGGAATCAGGGGTTTCGACCAAATACGGCTAAAGCGGCGCGCAACGCATCCCCGCCTCCCGCTTAGCCGCCAAGCTGGCCGCCGTGCCACCGGGATCCGCCAGACGTCCGCCATGCCGTCGTTTTCCGCCACCACCGGCGGCGCCACGCCCGGCGCCGTTGCCGGCCGCTCGGTCGGGATCGTCGAGCCGCAGGTCGCCCAGTTCACCGAGCCGCTGGTGCTCGCCAGCGGGCGGTGGCTCGACCGCTACGAACTCGCCTACGAGACCTACGGCACGCTCAACGCCGACGCGTCGAACGCGGTGCTGATCTGCCATGCGCTGAACGCGTCGCACCACGTCGCCGGCTACTACGCGGGAGACGAGGACAACGTCGGCTGGTGGGACAACATGATCGGGCCCGGCAAGCCGCTCGACACCGACCGGTTCTTCGTCGTCGGCGTCAACAACCTGGGCAGCTGCTTCGGCTCGACCGGGCCGCTGTCGATCAATCCCGACCACCGGGCGCGCGTGGGGCGGCGACTTTCCGCTCGTCACCGTGGAGGACTGGGTCGACGCGCAGGCGCGGCTCGCCGACCGGCTCGGCATCGCCCAGTTCGCCGCCGTCATGGGCGGCAGCCTGGGCGGCATGCAGGCGCTGTCGTGGGCGATCCGCTATCCGCAGCGCATCCGCCACGCGCTGGTCATCGCCGGCGCGCCCAACCTGTCGGCGCAGAACATCGCGTTCAACGAGGTCGCGCGGCAGGCGATCATGACCGACCCCGACTTCCACGACGGGCACTTCGCCGGGCAGGGCACGCTGCCGCGGCGCGGCCTGCGGATCGCGCGGATGATCGGGCACATCACGTACCTGTCCGACCTGCAGATGGAGGAGAAATTCGGGCGCACGCTGCGCGACGGCCTCAAGTTCTCGTTCGCGCCGGAGTTCCAGATCGAGTCGTACCTGCGCTACCAGGGCGAGAAGTTCGCCGAATATTTCGACGCCAACACGTACCTGCGCATCACCAAGGCGCTCGACTATTTCGACCCGGCGCAGGGCAGCGGCGGCGATCTCGCGCGCGCGCTGTCATCCGCCGAATGCAAGTTCCTCGTCGCGTCGTTCACCACCGACTGGCGCTTCCCGCCGGCGCGGTCGCGCGAGATCGTGAAGGCGCTGGTCGACCGGCGGCACGACGTGTCGTACGCGGAAATCCAGGCGCCGCACGGGCACGATGCGTTCCTGCTCGACGATCCGCAGTACCACGCGCTGGTGCGCACGTATTTCGAAAGCGTCGCCTCCGACGCCGACTATTCGACGTTTCGCTTCGGCAGCGACGTCAAGCGGCAGGTCGACGAGCGCGAGCGGCAGGCGCAAGCGCGCCGATTTCGCGACGATCGCCGGCTGGATCCAGCCCGGCGCGCAGGTGCTCGACCTGGGTTGCGGCGACGGCAGCCTGCTCGCGTACCTGATGCGCGAGCGCAACGTGCGCGGCTACGGCATCGAGATCGCCGACGAGGGCGTGCTCGCCAGCGTCCGCAACGGCATCGACGTGCTGCAGAGCGACCTGGAAAGCGGCTTGGCCGGCTTCGACGACGCGTCGTTCGATTGCGTGATCCTGTCGCAGACGCTGCAGGCGATGCGCCACACGGAGGAGATCGTCGCCGAAATGCTGCGCGTCGGCCGCGAGGTGATCGTGACGTTCCCGAACTTCGGCCACTGGACGCATCGCTGGCAGATCCTGAAGGGCCGCATGCCGGTGTCGGAAAAGCTGCCGTACCAGTGGTACGACACGCCCAACATCCACCTGTGCACGGTGGCCGATTTCGACGCGTTCCTCGCCGAGCGCAACTGCGTGGTCGAACGGCGTGTCGTCTTGAGCGGCGGCCATCCGGTGACCGTGCTGCCCAACCTGCTGGGTGAACTCGCGATCTACCACTTCCGGCGGGCGTGACGGCGTTAGGGGTCAGAGCTGTAATTGTCTGGCGTTAGGGGTCAGAGCGGTAATTGCCTGGCGTTAGGGGTCAGAGCTGTAATTGTCAGCTGGCGTTAGGGGTCAGAGCTGCAATTGCCTGGCGTTAGGCAGAGTCAATTGCTCTAGCCTCGAGCAGTTGAACTTTGCCACGTCGCTGACAATTACAGCTCTGACCCCTAACGCCGAGGCAATTACAGCTCTGACCCCTAACGCACTAACGCATCTACCCCTAACGGCAGAGCCCGATCGACGGCCCGGACCTAGGCCGAGAGACGGATGACGTCCCACAACTCCGGCGCTACCGTGGGCTCGCCATGGCCCGCCTGCCGCGCTTTCCCGTCACGGACCTTCCCGCTGCATGTCGTACAACGCGGCAACGATCGCGGTACGTGCTTTTTCGAGGATCGTGACCGTGTTGTTTACCTTCGCGCGCTTCGGGAAGCCGCGGTGCGCTACGACGTCCTGGTTCACGCGTACGTGCTCATGACCAACCATGTCCATCTGCTCGTCACGCCCCGGGTCGTGGGCGCGGTTTCGAGAATGATGCAGTCCGTGGGCGCTCGGTACGTGTGGCACGTCAACCACACCCGCGAGCGAACGGGCACGCTATGGGAGGGCCGTTACAAAGCGTGCGTGGTCGAACGCGACCGGCACGTGCTCGCGGCGTGCCGTTACATCGACCTCAACCCGGTTCGCGCGGGGATGGTTATGCACCCGGCGGACTATGGCTGGAGCAGTTATGCCGAACTTGCCGGATTGCGCCGGGCGGCATGGATCGTTCCGCACCCGTCGTTGGAACAGCTCGGCGTTGTGCCAGGTCCCGCTTACGCGAAGTGGTGTGACCTTGGCACCTCCGCCGCCGAGGCCGCGGAACTGCGCGAGGCTACGCTGCGGGAGATGGCGTTCGGCGACCGTGCATTCAAACAGGCGATCGAGCGCACCACGAGTCGTCGGACCACGTCACTTCGTCGAAGTCCGCTACCGCGGCATCCGCTCGCGGCAAATTACAGCTCTGACCCCTAAGAACCGCCGTTATCCGATCGGCCCGAATCCGGCCACGCAATTGGTCAGCGCGCCGAGCATGGCGAACAGCACGATCGCCGCCGCCACGACCGACAACGCGTAGCCCACCGCCTGTGGCTTCGGGCAGCGCATCAGCACCGGCAGGCCCACGAACAGCAGGTAGACGCCGTAAAGGCTCGCGAACAGCGACAGCCCGGCGAGCGGCGGCACGATGTGCAGCGCGCCGGCGAGCCACGCGGGCGTGTAGCTGTACGCCGTGACCTTGAGCGCGCGCAGCGTGTCGCGCTGGCCGCCGAACTTGACGGCCATCACGTCGACCAGTCGCGTCAGCACGAACACGCTGGCGAGCGACAGCGCGAACATCGTCGCGGCCGCCACGAGTCCTTCGGCGATGCCGGCGCGAATCATGCCCAGCAGCGGCACCGGTGTCCCGAAGGCGACCTGGCCCACGAAGAGCGCGATCGCGCCGATCGCCGCGAGCGGCGCGACATAGTTGAGATAGATCTCGACGGCCGTCGTCGGCTCGGCCGCGATCGCCTCCCATTCGGTGCCCGGCCGCAGCAGGATCGCCTTGACGCGGTCGACCAGTCCCGTCACCGCGGGCGCGGCGGCGGCCGGCGCAGGCGTGTGCGACGGCATCTGCGGGAAGTTCGCGCTGTGTTCGGGCTTCACGTAGGACGCGCCGACCACCGCGCCGCACTGGCCGCAGAACAGCGCATCGGCATCGAGGGTGTTGCCGCATTTCGCGCATTTCATGGTGTTGGCATTCTCGCGCAGGATGAGCAGGCCGGGGGCCGCCGGTGCCGAACGGCGCCCGGCATGGCGGCGGCGCCGCCGGCAGCGCGGCGTCCGTTCCGGATCTTACGGTCGCGGCCTCCGGTCGATCCAGTCGCCGTGGCGGCGGGACCGGCGACGTGGGGCATTCGGGTCGGCGCTGCTACTCCCGGCTGGAACCGCGCGGGAAATACCCGCCGACCGAGCACGGCACGAATTGCGGCACGGGGCCCAATCAGTAGACTAGCGGCGCGCAATCATGAAAAAGGGGACGAGATGGCCAGGATCAGCCGGGCGTTTCACCGCTGGAACCGCAACGTCAATGCTTCCTGGACGGCACTCGTCCTCGTCGCCTTCGTGCTGGCCGGCTGCGCGGGGCTGCCGGCGACCGACCCGTTGCCGTCGTGGAACGAGGGCCCGACCAAGGCCGCGATCATCAAGCTGATCGACGACACGACGCGCGCGGGCGCGCCGGACTTCGTGCCGCCGGCCGAGCGCATCGCCACCTTCGACAACGACGGCACGCTGTGGACCGAGCATCCGATGTACGTCGAGGTGCTGTTCACGCGCGACCGGATCATCGCGTTGTCCGCGCAGAACCCGGCGTGGCGGACCGAAGAGCCGTTCAAGACGGTCATCGACGGCGACCGCGCCGCAATGGCGAAGCTGTCGGAGGCCGACTTCTTCAAGCTGATCGCGGCGACGCACGCCGGGCTGACGCGCGAGCAGTTCGAGCGCACCGCGGCGGACTGGCTGGCCGTGACGAAGCATCCGCGCTTCAGCCGGCTCTACACCGAACTCGTCTACCAGCCGATGCTCGAAGTGCTCGCCTATTTCCGCGCCAACGGCTTCAAGACGTACATTGTCTCCGGCGGCACGCTCGGCTTCATCCGCAGCTTTGCCGAAACGGCGTACGGCATCCCGCCCGAGCAGGTCGTCGGTACGTCGTTCGACGCGAAGTATGCGTTCACCAACAACGTTGCCACGACGGTCGGCGAACCGCGCGTGATGCTGCTCGACGACGGGCCCGGCAAGGCGGTGGGCATCGATCACGCCATCGGACGCGTGCCGATCGCCGCGTTCGGCAACTCGGACGGCGACCTGGCGATGCTCGAGACCACGACCAACAGTCCGCAGAGCAAGCAACGCCGCCGCTTCGCCGCGTTCGTCTGGCATACCGATGCCGTCCGCGAATACGCGTACGACCGCAACACGACGGTCGGCCGGCTGAATGTCGGACTCGATCAGGCGCCGAAGCTCGGCTGGACGTTGATCGACATGAAAAAGGACTGGAAGGTCATCTATCCGTTCGAGCTTAAGCCGTAAGCGCGGCGAATCGGGATAGGGGTCGGGCGCTTAGGGGTCAGAGCTTCAGGGGTCAGAGCAATAACTTCTTGGCCGACGGTACGTGCATCCCACCGCCCGGGCGACAAGTTATTGCTCTGACCCCTAACGTATTGCCTGACCCGGAAAAAATTATTGCTCTGACCCCTAACGCCAAAAGTTACTGCTCTGACCCCTAACGGATTGACCCCATCCCGCGGGCGGTTGCAGCGCACCCGTTACAATCGGGCGATGACCGACGCACCGCGCCCGGCGGAGCCTTCCGCGCCCGCCGCCGCCCCGCCCAGGGAAACCTGGCGCGAGGCGCTCTTCAACCGGCGGATGCTGATCTGCGTCTTCACCGGCTTTTCGTCCGGCCTGCCGCTCTACCTGCTGATCAACCTCGTGCCGGCGTGGCTGCGGTCGGAGGGGGTCGACCTGAAGGCGATCGGCCTCTTCGCGCTGATCGGCCTGCCGTACACGTGGAAGTTCCTGTGGTCGCCGCTGCTCGACCGCTTCGCCATGCCGTGGCTCGGCCGCCGCCGCGGCTGGATGTTCGCGATGCACGTCGCGCTGCTGGTCTCCATCCCGGCGCTGGGATTCCTGCACCCGCAGGCGGACATCTGGACGATCGCCTATCTCGCGGCGGCGGTCGCGTTCTTCTCGGCCAGCCTCGACATCGCGATCGACGCCTTCCGCCGCGAACTGCTCCCCGAAGTCGAACTCGGCCTCGGCAACTCGATCCACGTCAACGCGTACCGGATCTCCAGCCTGATCCCGGGCTCGCTGGCGCTGATCCTCGCCGACCTCCTGCCGTGGTCGTCGGTGTTCTTCATCACCGCGCTGTTCATGCTGCCCGGCCTCGCGATGACGCTGCTGGTGGCGGAACCCGACGCGGCCGCCGCCGCGCCGAAGACGCTGCGCGACGCCGTCGTGGAGCCGTTTCGCGAATTCATCGCGCGCTCCGGCTGGCGCGACGCGCTGCTGATCCTCGCCTTCATCTTTCTCTACAAGCTCGGCGACAGCATGGCGACGGCGCTGGCGACGCCGTTCTACCTCGACATGGGCTTCACCAAGACGCAGATCGGCGTCGTCGCCAAGAACGCCGGCCTGTGGGCCAGCGTCATCGGCGGCATGCTGGGCGGGCTGTGGATGGTGAAGATCGGCATCAACAAGGGACTGTGGCTGTTCGGCTGGGTGCAACTCGTCTCGATCCTGGGCTTTGCGTGGCTCGCGTGGCTCGGGCAGCCGGACATCGTCGCGCTGGGCATCGTCATCGCGTTCGAGGCGCTGGGCGTCGGGCTGGGCACCGTGGCCTACGTGGCGTACATCGCGCGCGCGACCAATCCGCGCTACACGGCCACGCAGTTCGCGCTGTTCACCAGCCTGTCCGCCGTTCCGCGCACGGTCGTCAACGCGACCACCGGCTGGATCGTCGCGCAAACGGGCTGGTTCAACTTCTTTCTGATCTGCACGCTGCTGGCGGTCCCGGGAATGGCATTACTCTTGCGTGTCGCACCGTGGCACGATCGCGCCGGGAAGGAAGTCCGCCAGTGAATCCGTACAAGTTCAGCGCCATCGCGCACCGCGAACACGACTACTGCAACCCGATCGCGGCGGCGAAGATCGAGCGCCTGCTCGACCTGCTGCCGCTGGACGAGAACTCGCGCGTGCTCGACCTGGGCTGCGGCCGTGCGGAACTGGCGCTGCGGATCATCGAACGCTTCGGCTCGACGGTCGTCGCCATCGACCGCTCGTCGATGATGCTCGACCAGGCGCGCGAGCGGGCCGAATGGACGGGCGCGCTGGGCAAGCTCCACCTGGACGACATCGACATCCGCGACTTCCGCGCCGACCCCGAGACGTTCCATATGAGCGTCATGCTGGGCGCGGGCGGCATCGCCGGCGGCATGGCCGGCATCTGCAACCAGTTGAAGGCGTGGACGTGCGCGGGCGGCTACATCCTGATCGGCGAAGGCTACTGGCGCACGCGCGCGCACCCCGACTACCTGGCGGCGCTCGGTGCCGAACATGGCACGCACCTCGATCATCGCGGCAATGTGCAGGCCGGCATCGACGCCGGGCTCATCCCGATGCACGCGACGACCGCCAACGCCGACGAGTGGGACGAGTACGAATGGAAGTACTGCCGGGCCATCGAGCGCTACGCGCGCGAGCAGCCGGAGGATCCCGACGTGCCCGCGATGCTCGACCGCATCCGCAAATGGCGCGACGCGTACCTGCGCTGGGGACGCGATACATTGGGTTTCGCAATCTACCTGTTCTACCGGCCCGGTGCCCGGATCGGCTAGACGGAGGATGGCGGCCCGCCTGCTCGTTGCGTTCCTGCTCGTCGTCGGCGGCGCGGCGAGCGCCGCGCCCGCGGCGCCGCCGAAGCTCGACGTGCCGCCGCTCGAATTCCGCGAGCGCGTGCTCGGCAACGGCCTGCGCGTCGTCACGCTGGAGGACCACGCGAGCCCGACGGTGAGCGTCCAGGTCTGGTACGACGTCGGCGGCAAGGACGACCCCGCCGGCCGCTCGGGCTTCGCGCATCTCTTCGAGCACCTGATGTTCAAGAGCACGCGGTACTTGCAGCCCGAGCAGTTCGACCGCATGACCGAGGACGTCGGCGGGATGAACAACGCGAGCACCGGCGACGACACGACCAACTACTTCGAAGTGGTGCCGTCGAACCACCTCGAGCGGTTGCTGTGGGCGGAGGCCGAGCGGCTGTCGAACCTGAACGTCGACGACGCCGCGTTCAAGTCGGAACGTTCGGTCGTCCAGGAGGAATACCGCGAGCGGGTGCTGGCGAGCCCCTACGGCCGCTTCCACGAGGCGCTGGCGCGGCGGTCGTACACCGAGCATCCGTACCGGCGGGGCGTGATCGGCAACATCGACGAGCTGAACGCGGCCTCGCTCGACGACGTGCGCGCGTTCCACCGGACGTACTACCGTCCGGACAACGCGATCCTGATCGTCACCGGCGATTTCGACCCGAAGGAACTCGACGCGTGGATCGATCGCTACTTCGGCCCGATTCCGCGGCCGCCGACGGCGATCCCGCGGGTGACCGTCGTGGAGCCGCCGCGCGCCCGCGCCGCGCACTTCCGCGAAACCGGCCCGAACGTGCCGCTGCCCGCCGTCGCCATCACGTGGCTCGCGCCGTCGGCGCGCAGCGCCGATGCGCCGGCGCTCAAAGTCGCCGCCGCGCTGCTCGGCAACGGCGAGTCGGCGCGGATGAACCAGGCGCTCGTCTATCGCGGGCAGATCGCGCAGAGCGCATCGTTCGACGTCGACCTCCGCGTCGACAATGGACTGCTGGTTGCCTCCGCGATCGCCGCCAAGGGCGCGACGCCGGCGACGCTGGCGCGCGCGTTGCGCAAGGAGATCGAGCGCCTCGCGCGATCGCCGGTGCCGGCGGCGGAGCTCGCCAAGGTCAAGACGCAGTTGCTGACGCACGCGCTGAGCGAGCGGCAGACGCCGCTCGGCAAGGGCATGGCGCTGGGCGACGCGATCGTGTCGCTGGGCGACGCCCGGCGCGTCAACGAGGAACTCGCGCAGCTGCAGGCGGTGACGGCCGCCGACGTGCAGCGCGTGCTGCGCACGTACGTGCTCGACGCGCCGGAGGTGACGATCGAGTACACGCAGCAGGCGGCCGCCGCGGCGGTCAAGGAAGGCACGAAGCCATGAACGGCACGCTCGCGGCCGCACTGGGCGCGCTCGCCGCGCTGATGGCGTCCGCGACGGCCGCGCAGCCGTTCGCCGCGCCGCCGCCGGTGGCCGCGCCGCGGCCGGTCGTCATCGCGGCGCCGGTCGTGCAGACGCTCGGGAATGGCCTGCGCGTGATCGTCGCGCAGCGCCGTGGCCTGCCGCTCGTCACCGCCGAACTCGTCGTGCGTTCGGGCAGCCGAAGCCGATCCGGCGGCGCTGTCGGGGCTGGCCGACCTCACGCGCCACGTTGCTGACCAAGGGCACGGCGACGCGGAGCGCGCCGCAGATCGCGGAAGCCGCCGAGGCGCTGGGCGGCATGCTCGAAAGCGGCGCCGGCTGGGATCGTTCGTTCGTGTCGATCACGGTGACGCGGCCGCAACTCCCGAAGGCGCTGGAACTGGTGGCGGACGTGGCGCGCGTACCCGCGCTTCGCCGGCGCGGAACTCGAGCGCGCGCGCAAGCTCGCCGTCGACGGTCTGGCCGTCGCCCTGGCGCAGCCGGGGACGCTGTCGCAACTCGCGGCCACGCGCGCGGCGTTCGGCGCCAGCACCTATGGGCATCCGGCGCACGGCACGCCCGCCTCGCTCGCGCGGATGCGGCGCGCCGACGTCGTCGCGCTGCACGCGCGGCTGTACCGGCCGGACAACGCGGCGCTGATCTTCGCCGGCGACATCGATCCCGCGGATGCGCTCGCGCTCGCGCAGGCGGCCTTCGGGCGCTGGGCGCGGCCGGCCGCGCCGCTGCCGCCCTCCGCGGTGACGGCGGCGGCGCCGGTCGTGCGCGCGCCTGTCGCCATCGCGATGACCGGCGCGGGACAGGCCGGCGTGGCGTTCGCGGCGCCGACGATCGCGCGTTCCGCGCCCGATTACTATCCGGGCGTGGTGGCGAACACGCTGCTCGGCGCCGGCTACTCGTCGCGGCTCAACCAGGAAATCCGCATCAAGCGCGGCTTGAGCTACGGCGTCGGCAGTGCGGTCGATGCGCGCCGCGACGGCGGCGTGTTTCGCGTTTCCGCGCAGACGAAAAACGAATCGGCGCCGGAAGTGGTGCGCGTGATGCTGGACGAGATCGCGCGCGTGGCCGCCGCCCCGGCGCCCGCCGACGAACTGGAGGCGCGCAAGCTCGCGATCATCGGCGCGGTCAGCCGGCGCTTCGAGACCACCGAGGACCTCGCGGGCACCATCGCCTCGCTCGAAGCCAATGGCGTCGACGTCGCCGAACTCACCCGCGCGATCGGGCGCATCGCCGCCGTGACGCCCGCCGAAGTCCAGGCGTTCGCGCAAGCGCATTGGCCGGTCGACGCGTTGCAGATCGTCGTGGCCGGCGAGGCAGCGCAGTTCGTCGATGCGCTGCGCGCGGCGCACCCGGACGTCGTCGTGATTCCGCAGAAGGACGTCGACCTCGAGCGGGCGGCGCTCTCCAGGGCGGCGAAGTGACGCGCGATCCCCGCGGCAGGCTAAGGCGCGGCGCTAGGGCGCGATGCCGCGCACGGCGCAGTCCAGGCGCAAGGCGGATCGCAGTCCGGCATCACAGGCATGTGTCGACGCGGGCGTCTCGACCCCACCGCACGGGCCGATCCGTCGCGAGCCAGCGGTGCAAGATTCCAATACATTGTCGAGGTCCGCGAGTTTCACCTCGCGGATTTCTTCACGCTGGCGAACGCGGCCTGCGGGTCGCGGGCGTCTTCTGCGCGATGAAGTACGTCGAGCAGCCAGTCGATCCGCTACTTCATGATCGCGGCCGCGCTCGCGCCCGCGGCCTTCATCTTCGACGTCATCGACGGCCGCGTCGCGCGCTGGCGGCAGACGCACTCGGCATTGGGCCGCGAGCTCGATTCGCTCGCCGACGTCATTTCGTTCGGCGTCGCGCCGGCGGCGCTCGGCTTCGCCGCGGGGTTGGACGGCGGCTGGGACTGGCTGGCGCTGATCTACTTCGTCTGCTGCGGCGTCGGCCGCCTCGCGCGCTACAACGTGACCGCCGAACCGTTGTCCGAGGGCCGCGACAAGGTCGCCTACTTCGAAGGCACGCCGATTCCCACCAGCGTCGCGCTCACCGGCGTGCTCGCGTTCGCCGCGTGGCAGGGCCGGATCGGCGACGCCCTCTACTGGGGCGTGTGGGCGATCGGGCCGTGGGACCTGCATCCGCTGGCGCTGCTGTTCGTGCTGTCCGGGACGCTGATGATCAGCAAGACGCTGCGGATCCCGAAGTTCTAGCAGTTCGTTGAAAGACGCGGGAGGACAGCTTCCCCACGTTTTTCAACGAGGACGAGCAATGCAAGATATGAGCGGCGACTTTGGGCGGCCGCGCGCCGCCGCTTTGGGGCCACGAAAATGAGGGCCACCAAAGAACGAGCGGCGTGCCGGCAGCAAGCGAATTTCAACATACTGCCAGCTCGTTCAGCGTTCGCTCGCCGCCCCGACGCCTTCGAGCGCTTCGGCGACTTCCAGCCATTCGGTTTCGAGCCGCGCGAGCTGCCAGGTGATCTCGCCCTGCCGCGCGATCTTCTCCTTCAGTTCCTCCTTCGCCGTCTCGGTGTAGGCCGCCTCATCCGCGAGCCATGCGTCCAGCGCGTCCTTCTCGGCGGTGTACTTCGCCATGTCGCGTTCGATGGCGGCCTGCTTCGTCAGCAGCGGCTTGCGCGCGTCGGCCAGCCGTTGCCGCTCCTTCGCTTCCTCGCGTTTCTGCGCCTTGCGGTCACCCGCGGGCGCGGCGGCGTCGGCGGCGGGCCGCTCGCTGCCCTCCGTACGCTCGCGACGCCGGGCAGTAAGCACCCACTCCCGATAATCGTCGAGGTCGCCGTCGAACGGCGCGACACGGCCGTCGACGACGATCCACAACGCATCGGTCGTCGCGCGCAGCAAGTGCCGGTCATGCGCGACGACCATCAGCGCGCCGCCGTAATCCTGCAGCGCTTCGGTCAGCGCCTCGCGCATCTCGATGTCCAGGTGGTTGGTCGGCTCGTCGAGCAGCAGCAGGTTGGGTTTCTGGCGGACGATGAGGGCGAGCGTCAGCCGCGCCTTTTCGCCGCCCGAAAAGTGGCCGACCGCGGACGACGCCATGTCGCCGCGAAAATCGAAGCCGCCCAGGTAGTCGCGCAACTCCTGTTCGCGCGTATCGGGCTCGAACTGCCGCAGGTGCCACAGCGGCGAATGCTCTTCGCGCAGCTGCTCGACCTGGTGCTGCGCGAAGTAGCCGAGCCGCAATCCCTGCGCCGTCCGCCGCTCGCCGGAGCGCGGTGCGAGCGTGCCGGCGATGGCTTTCATCAGCGTCGACTTGCCGGCGCCGTTGGGGCCCAGAAGCCCGATGCGGTCGCCGGTCAGGATGCCCCAGTCGATGTTGGCGAGCACCGGCGGCCGGTCCGGATAGCCGAGCGTCACATGCTCGAGCAGCACCAGCTGGCGGGCGGTGGCCGCCACCGGCGGAAACGTGAACTCGAACGGGCTGTCGACGTGCGCGGCCGCGATCAGCTCCATCCGTTCGAGCGCCTTGATGCGGCTTTGCGCCTGCTTCGCCTTGGTCGCCTTCGCGCGAAAGCGATCGATGAACGCGTGCAGGTGCGCGACCTGCCGCTGCTGCTTGTTGTAGGTGGCCTGCTGCAGCGCGAGCTGCTGTGCGCGCTCGCGCTCGAACTGCGCATAGTTGCCGGTGTAGCTCAAGAGCTTGCGCGCGGCGAAGTGGACGATGCCGCCGACCACGCCGTCCAGGAAATCGCGGTCGTGCGTGATGAGCAGCAGCGTGCCCGGATAGCGGCCGAGCCAGTCCTCGAGCCACAGCACCGCATCGAGGTCCAGGTGGTTGGTGGGCTCGTCGAGCAGCAGGAGGTCCGAGCGGCATTGCAGCGCCTGCGCGAGGTTCAACCGCATTCGCCAGCCGCCGGAAAAGCTCGAGACCGGGTCGCCGTGGCGCGCCTCGGCGAATCCCAGGCCCGCGAGCAGCGTGGCGGCGCGCGCCCGCGCGCTGTAGCCGCCGATGGCCTCGAAGCGATGATGCAGTTCGGCGAGTGCGGTGCCCTCGTGCGCCGGATCGGCTTCGGCGGCGGCGAGCGCCGCCTCGATCTCGCGCAGTTCGGCGTCGCCGTCCAGCACGTAGTCGAGCGCCGTCATCGCCACCGGGGGCGTCTCCTGCGCGACGTGGGCGATCGTCCACGCCGCCGGCAGGTCGATCGAGCCGGCGTCCGGCGACAGCTCCCGTCGTATCGCGGCGAACAGCGTCGACTTGCCGGTGCCGTTGGCGCCGACGAGGCCGAGCTTGTGCCCGGCGTGCACCGTCAGGTTGGCGCCTTCGAGCAGCCGCTTGACGCCGCGGCTCAACGTGAGGTTGGTGATGCGTATCACTTGCGCGTTCCGTGGTTGATGCAGCGAATTGGTCGATCGGGGTCGTTCGGGGTCAGAGCAATAGCTGGATCGGCTGGATCGGGGTCAGAGCAATAATTATCGACGTGCGCCGGCGTATCGGTTCCGCGTACTCTCCGCGGCCGATAATTATTGCTCTGACCCCGATCCAGCCGATCCAGCTATTGCTCTGACCCCGAACGACCCCGATCGCGCGCTGCCACTTAGACGAGCTCGAAGTCGTAGTCGATGATCAGCGGCGCGTGATCGGAAAAGCGGCGGTTCTTGTAGATCGCCGCCGCGTGGGCCGTCGCGGCGATGCCGGGCGTGGCGATCTGGTAGTCGATGCGCCAGCCGACGTTCTTCGCCCACGCCTGCCCGCGATTGGACCACCACGTGTACTGCTCGGGCCGCGGGTCGACCTTGCGGAACACGTCGACGAAGCCCAAGTCGTCGAAGATGCCGGAGAGCCACGCGCGCTCCTCGGGCAGGAATCCCGAGTTCTTCTGGTTGCTGCGCCAGTTCTTGAGGTCGATCGGCTGGTGCGCGATGTTCCAGTCGCCGCACAGGATGATCTCGCGCCCCGTCGCGCGCAGCCGCGCGAGATGCGGCAGGAACTCCGCGAGAAACCGGAACTTCGACGCCTGCCGGTGCGGGCCGCTCGAGCCGGACGGCAGGTAGAGGCTGATGATCGAGACGTCGCGGAAGTCCGCCTGCAGATAGCGCCCCTCGCGGTCGAACTCGGGACTGCCGAAACCGGTGGCGAACCGCGCGGGCGCGCGCGCATAGACACCCACGCCGGAATAGCCCTTCGTCTCCGCCGGATGGAACGACGCCGTGCATTTGCGAGGCGCCCGCAGGCACTTCGGCACGTCGTCGTGGTGCGCCTTCAGTTCCTGCAGGCAGACGACGTCCCACGGCTCGATGCGGGCGAGCCAGCGCGCGAAGCCCTTCCGTTCGGCGGCGCGGATGCCATTGAGGTTGAGGGTGATGACGCGCATGGAACCAGCGAAAAGCGGCCGAGTTTACACGATGGGATCGCCGGTCGCCGCGCGCCGGGCACCGGCGTCGCGGCCTGTATACTCGGTCAAAATCCACAACAAATCAGAGCCATGTCCGATTTTCGGCACGATTTCCTCGCATTTTCCTTGGCACGCGAAGTGCTTCGATTTGGTGAATTCATCACCAAGGCGGGTCGCAAGAGCCCCTATTTCTTCAACGCGGGCTTGTTCAACGACGGCGACAGCCTGCGCCGCCTTGGCCACTTCTATGCGGAGGCCTGGCTCGCCTCGGGAATCGGCTGCGACCAGCTGTTCGGACCGGCGTACAAGGGCATCCCCCTGGCCGCCGCCACGGCTGTCGCTCTGGCCGAAAAAGGTCATAATTTGCCGTTCAGCTTCAATCGCAAGGAGGCCAAGGATCACGGCGAAGGCGGGGTGGTCGTCGGCGCGCCTCTCGCGGGGCGCGTGCTGATCGTCGACGACGTCATCACCGCCGGCACCTCGGTGCGGGAATCCGTCGAGCTGATCCGGGCGCACGGCGCCAACCCCGCCGGCGTGCTGATCTCGTTGGACAGGATGGAGCGCGGTCAGGGAGCGCAGTCGGCGGTGCAGGAAGTGCGGGCGACGTTCGGCATCCCGGTCGTCGCCATCGCCACGCTGGACGACCTGATGGCGTTCATCGCCGGGGACGTGCAGCTGCGGGCGCACGCGGGCGCCGTCGAAGCGTACCGCGCGCAGTATGGCGTGGCGCCGGTGACCGGGAACGGTTGACCGGTGCTGGCGTCCAACGTAACGGAGCAGGAGCAGCGAGTGGATCGAATTGCGCAACGGCACGACGGCTCGAGCAGGATCGCGGCGGCGCGCGGCCGTCCGCGGGCCGTCGCGGCGTACGTCACGGCCACGCTGGTCGTCGCCGCGCTCGCGCTGCTGCTGGCCCCGGGTGCGCGGGCCGCCACGTACAAATGGGTCGACGACAAAGGGGTCGTCCACTACACGGACAAGATCCCGCCCGAAGCCATGAACAAGGGCAATGTCGAGCTCGACAAGAACGCCGTGCAGATCCGCAAGAACGATCCGCCCCTCTCGGCCGAGCAGCGGCGGCTGCGCGAGGAGGAGGAGGCGCGGTTGCAGCAGCTCGCCAAGGAGCGCGAGCTCGTCGACCGGCGCGACCGCGCGCTGCTCGCCACCTACACGATGGAAAGCGAGATCGACCTCGCCCGGAAACGCGCGCTGACGACGATCGACGCCCAGGTGCAGTCGTCGAGCGCCTACAGCGTGGCGCTCAACAAGCGCAAGGACGAGGTGGAAACCAAGGTGCGCGCGCTGGGCGACAAGCCGGTGCCGCCCGTGCTCGAACGCGAGCTTGCCAACATCAGCGCCGAACTCGCGAAGCAGTCGGCTCTCATCGCCGCCAAGCAGAAGGAGATCTCGACGGTCAACGCCCGTTACGACGTCGACAAGAAGCGCTGGAAGGAATTGCGCGCGGCGACCGAAGCGATGAGCGGCGGCGCCGCGGCGCGCGCCACGCCCACGTCCGCCCAGAAGTAGCTGCCGCCGCGGCGGCATCGCCGCCTCTTGCCGCAGGCGGTCCCGACCTCGCGGAAAGCCGAACGAGCGCCAAGCCGGCGCCGCCTGCGATAATCGCGCCTTTCGCCCCTGATCTCTCGAGCGCCGCCATGGCCCAATACGTGTACACGATGAACCGCGTGGGGAAGACCGTTCCCCCCAAGCGCGTCATCCTCAAGGATATTTCGCTGTCGTTCTTCCCCGGCGCCAAGATCGGCGTGCTGGGCTTGAACGGCTCCGGCAAGTCGACGCTGCTGCGCATCATGGCCGGCGAGGACCGCGAGTTCGAAGGCGAAGCGGTGCCGATGCCGAACATGCGGATCGGCTTCCTGCCGCAGGAGCCGCAGCTGGCGGCGGAACAGTCCGTGCGCGAGGCGGTCGAGGAAGGGATGGGCGAAGTCCTGGCGGCGAAGGAAGGCCTGGACAAGATCTACGCCGCGTACGCCGAACCCGACGCCGACTTCGACCAGCTCGCGACGGAGCAGGCACGGCTGGAGGCGATCATCGCCGCGTCCGGCGCCGATTCGGACGTGCAGATGGAGATCGCCGCCGACGCGCTGCGGCTGCCGGCATGGGACGCGAAGATCGGCAACCTCTCCGGCGGCGAGAAGCGGCGCGTCGCCTTGTGCCGGCTGCTGCTGTCGAAGCCCGACATGCTGCTGCTCGACGAACCCACCAACCACCTCGACGCCGAGAGCGTCGACTGGCTCGAGCAGTTCCTGACGCGGTTCCCCGGCACCGTCATCGCCGTCACCCATGATCGCTACTTCCTGGACAACGCGGCGGAGTGGATCCTGGAGCTCGACCGCGGCTACGGCATTCCGTGGAAGGGCAACTACAGCTCGTGGCTCGAGCAGAAGGAACAGCGGCTGCAGACGGAAGGCAAGCAGGAGGCCGCGCGCATCAAGGCGATGAAGCAGGAGCTCGAGTGGGTGCGGCAGAACCCGAAGGGCCGGCAGGCGAAGAGCAAGGCGCGCATCACGCGCTTCAACGACCTCGCGTCCTTCGAGCACCAGAAGCGCAACGAGACCAACGAGATCTTCATCCCGGTGGCCGAGCGGCTGGGCGACCAGGTGATCGAATTCGAGAACGTCAGCAAGTCCTACGGCGACAAGCTGCTGATCGACAACCTGTCGTTCCACATTCCACCCGGCGCGATCGTCGGCATCATCGGGCCGAACGGCGCCGGCAAGACCACGCTGTTCAAGCTGATCTCGGGCAAGGAAAAGCCCGACGCCGGCAAGATCACGATCGGGCACACCGTGCAGATGGCAGTCGTCGACCAGACGCGCGAATCCCTGCCCAACGACAAGACGGTGTGGGAGGCGATTTCCAACGGCCAGGACATCCTGACGGTCGGCCGCTTCGAGATGCCGTCGCGCGCGTATCTCGGGCGCTTCAACTTCAAGGGCGGCGACCAGCAGAAGATCGTCGGCCAGCTTTCCGGCGGCGAGCGCGGGCGGCTGCATCTCGCCGCCACCTTGCTGAAGGGCGGCAACGTGCTGCTGCTCGACGAGCCGTCCAACGATCTAGACGTCGAAACGCTGCGCGCGCTCGAAGAGGCGCTGCTCGAGTTCGCGGGGACCGCACTCGTCATCTCGCACGATCGCTGGTTCCTCGACCGCATCGCCACGCACATCCTCGCGGCGGAGGGCGACTCGCAGTGGTCGTTCTTCACCGGCAATTACAACGAGTACGAGGCGGATAAGCGCAAGCGCCTGGGCGAGGAGGCCGCGAAGCCGCACCGTATTCGTTATAAGGCGCTGCTGTAGTCTGGAGTAGATAAGTCAGATGGGGTCGCAGGGCTAACGCCGCGACCCCATGGAAAAATCACAACGCTGCTGTGGCGTTCGACCAGCTGATCAGAGGCGAATCGCGGGCGGAGCCCGACGATTCGCTCCCGTAACGGCTGGATTGGATTGTGGCTACGTTGTTCTGTCGCGGATGAATGACGGCGATCGTTGATGACGAGCCGCCTGTTGCGGAGTTGCGGATGACTGTCGTGCTGTGGATCTTCGCGGTCGCGCTGATTGCCATCGGCGTCGCCGGCACCGTGCTGCCGGCGCTGCCGGGCGTCATCCTCGTCTTTGGCGGCATCGTGCTCGCGGCGTGGATCGACGACTTCACGCGGATCCCGGCGTGGCTGCTGGTGATCTTCGGCGTGCTGACGGCGATCGCGTGGGCGGTCGATTACTTTGCGGCGGCGGCCGGCGCGAAGCGCGTCGGCGCGAGCCGGTACGCCGTCATCGGCGCCATGCTCGGCACGGTCGCCGGCATCTTCACCGGCCTGTGGGGACTGCTGTTCATGCCGCTCGTCGGGGCGGCGGTCGGCGAGTTCATCGCGCAGCGCAGTTTCATCCGCGCGGGCACGGTGGGTGTGGCGACGTGGATCGGCCTGCTGCTCGGCACCGCGGTCAAGCTCGCGATCGTGTTCGCGATGGTCGGCGCGTTCGTCGTAGCGCTCGTCCTCTGACGGCGTGCACGCGGTCACCGCCGTTCGGCCGCAAGTTCACTCCGGCCGGCGCGCCCCGCGGGCGATAATGGCGGATGTCCAGTCAAGCTGACGCAAGCGTGGCCGAGGCGGCGCCCGCCGCATCGACGCGCGCGCTCGCCGTGTTGCGCGAAACGTGGGGCTTCCCGGCGTTCCGCGGCGCGCAGGGGGAGATCGTCGACCATGTCGCCGGCGGCGGCGACGCGCTCGTGCTGATGCCCACCGGCGGCGGCAAGTCGCTGTGCTTCCAGATACCGGCGCTGCTGCGGCCGGGCACCGGCATCGTCGTGTCGCCGCTGATCGCGCTGATGCAGGACCAGGTGGCGGCGCTGAAGCAGGTCGGCGTGCGCGCGGCATTCCTCAACTCGTCGCAGGATGCGCAGGAGGCGCGCGACGTCGAACGCGCGCTGGCGGCGGGCGAGCTCGACCTCCTGTACGTCGCGCCCGAGCGGCTGTTGATGCCGCGCTGCCTCGACCAGTTGTCGCGGGCGCGCCTCGCGCTGTTCGCCATCGACGAGGCGCATTGCGTGTCGCAATGGGGCCACGACTTCCGGCCGGAGTACCTGGGACTGTCGGTGCTGCACGAGCGGTTTCCCGACATTCCGCGCATTGCGCTCACCGCCACGGCCGATCCGCAGACGCGCACCGAGATCATCGCGCGGCTGGCGCTCGACCGCGCGCGCGTGTTCGTGTCGAGCTTCGACCGCCCCAACATCCGCTACACGATCGTCGACAAGGCCGAGCCGCGCGACCAGCTGCTGCGCTTCATCCGCGACGAGCATCCGGGCGACGCCGGCATCGTCTACTGCCTGTCGCGGCGCAAGGTCGACGAGACGGCCGTGTGGCTCAAGGGCAAGGGCATCCACGCGCTGCCGTATCACGCCGGCATGGACACGGCGACGCGCACCGACCATCAGGCGCGCTTCCAGCGCGAGGAGGGCGTGGTGATCGTCGCGACGATCGCATTCGGCATGGGCATCGACAAGCCCGACGTGCGCTTCGTCGCGCACCTCGACCTGCCGAAGAGCGTCGAAGGCTACTACCAGGAGACCGGCCGTGCCGGCCGCGACGGCGAGCCGGCCGACGCGTGGATGGCCTACGGCCTGGCGGATGTCGTCCAGCAGCGGCGGCTGATCGAAGGCGGGGAGGCGAGCGACGCGTTCAAGCGCGTGTCGTCGGCCAAGCTCGACGCGCTGCTCGGCCTGTGCGAGACCGCCGCCTGCCGCCGCGTGCGGCTGCTCGCGTACTTCGGAGAGGCGTCGGCACCGTGCGGCAACTGCGATACGTGCCTGACGCCGCCGCAAACGTGGGATGCGACGGAGGCGGCAAGGAAGGCGCTGTCCGCCATCTACCGGACCGGCCAGCGCTTCGGCGCCGTCCACCTGATCGACGTGCTGCGCGGCAAGGCCGGCGAGCGCGTGACCAAATGGGATCACGACAAGCTGGCGGTGTTCGGCATCGGCGCCGACCTGGACGAGACCGCGTGGCGCGGCGTGTTCCGGCAACTGGTGGCGCTGGGACTCGCGCGCGTCGACCACGAATCGTACGGCGCGCTGACGCTGACGCCGGCGAGCCGCCCGGTGCTGAAGGGCGAGCAGGCGGTGGAGATGCGCCGCGTCGTCGCGCCGGGCCCGCGGGGCAAGCGCGCGCGTGCGGGCGCGGGCGCCGACCTCCCGCCCGCCGCCGCCCGATTGCTCGAACGCCTGAAGCAGTGGCGGCTGGCCGAGTCGCGCGCGCAGTCGGTGCCCGCCTTCGTCATCCTGCACGACAGCACGTTGACCGAACTCGCGCGGCAGCGGCCGCGTTCGCACGACGCGCTGGCGGCCATCCCGGGGATCGGCGGCCGCAAGCTCGAGCGCTACGGCGACGCGCTGCTCGGCGTCATTCTGGGGTCAGAGCTTTAAGCGGCTTTTCCGGTTCGGTCAGGCCGTAACGTCCGGCTTCGGGGTCAGAGCCGTAACAGTCGGCGCGCCACGGCGCGGGCAACGTGCACTGTTGACGTGCGCCGACCGTTACGGCTCTGACCCCGAAGCCCGGATTGACGTTACGTGCGCCGACTGTTACGGCTCTGACCCCGAAGCCGGTTGCAGCTCTGACCCCACCTCATTTCCCATCGATCCCGGTCGGCTGGTAATCTAGGCGCCGTACGCGGCGGATTGCCGGCAGCGATCCTCACCGTGCGCCTTGATCCTTGACCGTTTGCTGCCCGTAAAGGATTGACCATGCCCAAGATCCGCGTAGCGCTTCTCGTGTCGGGCTTAGTGCTCGCCTCCGCGATGCTCACCGGCTGCAGCACGCTGAACTACCGGTTCCCGACGCTCTACGCCGCGACTCCGACCAGCGAGGAATCCAAGCAGCACTGGGACATCACGATGGCGGGCATCGCCGCGAAGTCCGAGCCGGAGACGCGCACCGGGCTGAACCTGCTCGTCGCGGACGCGCGCTCGATGCGGATGTCCAAGCCCGATTCCGATTACATGATGCACCGGCTGCAGCGCGTCAGCTTCGCGATCGACAACAACGAGTGGGCCGAGGCGCAGGACCAGCTGCAGAGCCTGCGCTGGCGTTACGGCCGCTTCTAGCGTTCGTTGAAAAACGCGGGAGGACAGCTTCCCCGTGTTTTTCAACGAGGACGAGCAATACAAGAAATGAGCGGCGACTTTAAGGCGGCCACGCGCCGCCGCTTTGGGGCCACGAAAATGAGGGCCACGAAAGAACGAGTGGCGTGCCGGCAGCAAGCGAATTTCAACATACTGCTAGCGGGGTCCGCCCCGGGCGGGACGCTGCGCGTCGTCGCCCGACCCGTCCGGCGCGAGCGACCGCCGCCGGCGTCAGTTCTTCGCCGGGACGACCTGCTGCCGCGCCTTGTCCGCGCGTTCCTGGACGTCCAGCGTCAATCGGTACGACGCGTAGTACTTGTAGATGTTGCGCACGTAGGTCGTCGTCTCGAAACCGATCGATGTAGACGGTCAGCGGGCGCTTGCCCAGCTGCTTCGCATACTTCGCATTGATCCAGCGCTCGAAATCGCGGACGAGCTCGACGCCGATGCCGCGCTCGCGGCCACGGTCGATGAAATAGAGCGAGCGGCTGTAGGGCGATTCGACGCGGATCACCCGCCGCTCGAGCATCCCGTCGAAGTCGCCGGTCCATGGCTTGGCCGCACACGGCGAGCTGGCGTTCCGGCGACGCGGCCTTGTGCGCGGCGCGGGCCTCGGCATGCGGACGCGCCTTGGCGACCGGCGCGGTCTGCGCCCATGCGGCAGGGCCGCCGAACGCGAGCAGCGCTCCGGCAGCGGTGGCGACAAAGCGGGAAACGGTCGTGGAAGCCATGCTCGGCACCTCCGATCGGCAACGGCGCGCGCCGTCAGCCGAGCCGGTTCCTGAGGATCGCGTTGACTTGGGCGGGATTGGCCTTGCCCTTCGAGGCGGCCATCACCTTGCCGACGAGCGCATTGAACGCCTTTTCACGGCCGGCCTTGTACTCGGCGACGATGGCGGGATTGGCGGCAATGGCGTCGTCGACGATCGTCGCGATGGCGCCTTCGTCGGAGATCTGGCGCAGACCCTTCGCCTCGATGATCTGGTCGGCAGTCACGATCCCCGACACTAGCCCTGCCTTTGCTTCGAGGATTTGTCCGTCAATCGTCACCGAACGTGACGCGCTCTCCTTGCACATTTCGTCGAACACATCCTTCGCGATCTTTCCGGAAATCGTGCCGTCGGCAATGCGCTTCAGCAGGCCAGCGAGTTGGTCCGACGAGACCGGTGACTGCGCGATGTCGAGCTCCGACTTATGCAGGGCTGCCGAAAGATCGCCGACGATCCAGTTGGCCGCGAGCTTCGTGTCAACACCGGCCTGAACTGTGGCTTCGTAGTAGTCGGCCATCGCGCGGCTGTTGACGAGCTGCCTCGCCGTCTCGGGGACAAGCCCATCCTCTTCGACGAAGCGCGCCGACGTCGCCTCCGGCAGTTCCGGCATGGCGGCCTGCACGCGCGCGATCCAGTCCTCGCCGATCACCAGCGGCGGCAGGTCGGGGTCGGGGAAGTAGCGGTAGTCCTGGGCGTCTTCCTTGCTGCGCATCGATCGCGTTTCGTGGCGGTCGGGGTCGTACAGCCGCGTTTCCTGGACGACGGTGCCGCCGTCCTCGATCAGCTCGATCTGCCGGCGCACCTCGAACTCGATCGCCTCCTGCATGAAGCGGAAGCTGTTCAGGTTCTTGATCTCGCAGCGGGTGCCGAGCGTGTCCGAGCCCAGCGGCCGCACCGACACGTTGGCGTCGCAGCGGAAGCTGCCTTCCTGCATGTTGCCGTCGCAGATGCCGATCCAGCGCACGAGCCCGTGCAGCGCCTTCGCATAGGCGACGGCCTCGTCGGAGCTGCGCAGGTCCGGGCTCGGACACGATCTCGAGCAGCGGCGTGCCGGCGCGATTCAGGTCGATGCCGGTCATGCCGTGGAAGTCCTCGTGCAGCGACTTGCCGGCGTCCTCTTCGAGATGCGCGCGCGTCAGGCGCACGCGCAGTTCGCCCCGCGTGGGCGAGACGATCGGCACCTCGCCGCCGGCGACGACGGGTATCTCGAACTGCGAGATCTGGTAGCCCTTCGGCAGGTCGGGGTAGAAGTAGTTCTTGCGCGCGAACACGCTGCGCCGGTTGATCGTCGCGCCGACGGCGAGACCGAAGCGGATCGCGCGGTCGACCGCGCCGCGGTTCAGCACCGGCAGCACGCCGGGCAGCGCGATGTCGACGGCCGACGCATGCGTGTTCGGCGCCGCGCCGAACGCCGTCGACGCGCCGGAGAAGATCTTGGAGACGCGTCGAGAGCTGTGCGTGCGTCTCGAGGCCGATGACGGTTTCCCACTTCATGCGTTCACACCTCTTTTGCCACGGAGATCGCCACGTTAGGGGTCAGAGCTGTAATACGCTGTGGGGACGGAGTCGATGGTAACTGGCGGGGCGCGTATTACAGCTCTGACCCCTAACGTGGGGACGGAGTCGATGGTAACTGGCGGAGCGCGTATTACAGCTCTGACCCCTAACGTGGACCCCTAACGTGACTCCTAACGCGTGTTACAGCTCTGACCCCGATGGCGCGCGCGCGTGCCAGTCGGTGGCCTGCTGATACTGGTGGGCGACGTTCAGCAGCTTCGCTTCGGCGAAATAGTTGGCCTGGATCTGCAGTCCGATCGGCAGCCCGCGCCGGTCGAAGCCGCAGGGAATCGAAATCCCCGGTGCGCCGGTCAGGTTGCCGGCGATCGTGAAGATGTCGTTCAAGTACATCTGCACCGGGTCGTCGGTCTTGTCGCCGATCCGGAACGCCGCCGACGGCGCCGTCGGACCCATGATGACGTCACACTGCTGGTACGCGCGCGAGAAATCGTCGGCGATCAGCCGCCGCACCTGCTGCGCCTTCAGGTAGTACGCGTCGTAGTAGCCGTGCGACAGCACGTAGGTGCCGACGAGGATCCGCCGCTTCACTTCGGCGCCGAAGCCTTCGGCGCGCGACTTCCTGTACATGTCGTTCAAGTCGGCGTACTTCTCCGCGCGATGGCCGTAGCGCACACCGTCGAAGCGCGACAGGTTCGACGAGGCTTCCGCCGGCGCGATCACGTAATACACGGGCACCGACAGCTTGACGTTGGGCAGCGAGACCGGAACCGTCGTGGCGCCCAGCTTGCGGAACTCCGCGAGCGCGCCGTCGATCGCCGCCGCGACATCGGCGTCGATGCCGTCGCCGAAGTACTCGGCCGGCATTCCGATGCGCAGGCCGGCCAGCGGCAGGCGGAGGTCGCGCGTGTAGTCCTCGCGCGGGCGATCGAGCGACGTCGAATCACGCGCGTCGTGTCCGGCCATCGCGTTCAGCAGCAGGCCGCAGTCCTGCGCGGTGCGCGCGAACATGCCGGGCGTGTCGAGGCTCGACGCGAACGCGATGAGACCGTAGCGCGAGCAGACGCCGTACGTGGGCTTCAAGCCGCAGATGCCGGACAGCGACGCCGGCTGCCGGATCGAGCCGCCGGTGTCGGTGCCGGTGGCGGCCGGCACGAGCCGCGCGGCCACGGCCGCCGCCGAGCCGCCCGAACTGCCGCCGGGGACGTATTCGGTGTTCCAGGGGTTCTTGACGGGGCCGAACCACGACGTCTCGTTGGACGAGCCCATCGCGAACTCGTCCATGTTCGTCTTCCCGACGAGCACCGTGCCGGCGGCCTTCAGGCCGCTGACCACATGCGCGTCGTACGGCGCCGTGAAGCCGGCGAGCATCCGCGAGCTGCAGGTGGTCCGCAGCCCGGCCGTCATGATCACGTCCTTGTGGGCGATCGGCACGCCGGCGAGCGGCGCGGCGTCGCCGCGGGCCAGCGCCGCGTCGGCCGCGCGCGCCTGCTCGAGCGCGCCTTCGCCATCGATGGTGACGAAGGCGTTGAGCGTGCGCTGCGCCTGCTCGATGCGTGCGAGCAGCGCGGTCGTCAGCTCGACGCTGCCGATCTTCCTCGCGCGCAACGCGGCGGCGAGTTCGGCGACGGTGCCGGTGTAGGGGTTCATTCCAAGGCCTCCTTGCACCGACAGGGACCGCCGAATCCGCAGAGTGTCGGCCTCGTCGAACGAGCGGCGACGCGCCCTTCGTCCGCCCTCATTGACGTGACGCAGGCGACGCGACGCGTCGCGTGTCGGCGCCGCCCGCGCGCGGACGCCCCCTGCGGGCCTTGGCTTCGCCCCGCGCGCGCAGACGTCCTTGGCTTCGCCACGCCGCTCATTCGACCACCCTCGGCACGAGGTAAAGCCCATCCTCGACGGCCGGCGCCACGCTCTGGAACAGCGCATGGCGGTCGCCTTCCGTCACGGCGTCGTCGCGCAGCGGCAGCATCACGTCCTGCGCATGGGCCATCGGGACGATGCCGGTGGTGTCGACGGCCTGCAGCTCGTTGATCATCGCGAAGATGGCCAGGAGCTTGCGATGGACGTCGGCGGCGGCATCGGCGTCGATCTCGATGCGCGCCAGATGGGCGATGCGGTGGACGTCAGCGAGGGTCAGGGCCATGGGACAGGGGGCGGAAACGTGCCGCGCGGGCACCATTTCGGCAAAAAACGGTCATTGTGTCGCGGCGGCGCCGGCGCGGCCCTGCCCGCCCGAGCAGAGTGAAAAACAGGAAAAAAACCGCGCCAAATCAGTGCTTCGGACAAAGGCGGAATGTTATCATAATCGACATTCTTTCGAGAGCGCGCGGCCCCTTTTGCCGATCGCGATCCGAAAGCTGCAGGAAGCTGCCGCAACGCCCCGCCCTTTCGAGGTCAGCGACTTACACTTTTCAGTCAGGTTCACGCATTCATGTTCGAGTTTTTCAAAGGTTACTTCGGCAGCGACTTAGCGATCGACTTAGGCACCGCCAACACCCTGATCTACGTCCGCGGCAAGGGCATCGTTTTAAACGAGCCCTCGGTCGTCGCGATTCGCCAGGAAGGCGGGCCCAACGGCAAGAAGGTGATCCAGGAAGTCGGTCTCGCGGCGAAGCAGATGCTCGGCCGCACGCCGGGCAACATCACCGCCATCCGCCCGATGAAAGACGGCGTCATCGCCGATTTCACCGTGACGGAGCAGATGCTGAAGCAGTTCATCAAGAAGGTGCTGGACTCGCGCCTCTTCTCGCCTTCCCCGCGCATCATCATCTGCGTTCCCTGCGGCTCCACGCAGGTCGAGCGCCGCGCGATCCGCGAGTCCGCGCTGGGCGCGGGCGCGTCGAAGGTCTACCTGATCGAGGAGCCGATGGCCGCGGCGATCGGCGCCGACCTGCCGATTTCCGACGCCACGGGCTCGATGGTCGTCGACATCGGCGGCGGCACCACCGAGGTCGGCGTGATCTCGCTGGGCGGCATGGTGTATTCGGGCAGCGTGCGCGTCGGCGGCGACAAGTTCGACGAGGCGATCGTCAACTACATCCGCCGCAACTACGGCATGCTGATCGGCGAGACCACCGCCGAAATGATCAAGAAGACCATCGGGTCCGCCTTTCCGGGCTCCGAGGTCAAGGAAATGGAAGTCAAGGGACGCAACCTCGCCGAGGGCATCCCGCGCAGCTTCACCGTGTCGTCGAACGAGATCCTCGAAGCCCTGACCGATCCGCTGAACAGCATTGTCTCCGCGGTGAAGAGCGCGCTCGAGCGCACGCCGCCGGAACTCGGCGCCGACATCGCCGAGCGCGGCATGGTGCTGACGGGCGGCGGCGCGCTGCTGCGCGACCTCGACCGCCTGCTGATGGAGGAAACGGGACTGCCGGTCATCGTCGCCGACGATCCGCTGACCTGCGTCGTGCGCGGCTGCGGCAAGGCGCTCGAGAACATGGAAAAGCTCTCCACGATATTCACGAGCGACTAGCGGGGCGAATGCGGTCAACCCCGACTTTCGCGGACGCAATGGCCCGATTCGCAGAAGTCGGTGGACATTGGCGCGGGGTCAGACTCGACTTTCGCGTACGGCATTGCCGCGGATGCGGGCACGGCGCCCGCGAAACCCGAGTCTGACCCTTTGCGCCACATCCCCGCCGAACCGCCTCCGTTCTTCCATCGCGGTCCCTCGCCGCTCGCGCGTCTCGCATTCGTCGGCCTCGTGTCGATCGCGCTGATGTTCGCCGACACGCGCTTTCGCTATCTCGAAGGCATCCGGCAGGCCGCGACCGTCGTGCTGTATCCGTTGCAGCGCGCCGTGCAGTTGCCGGGCGAGGCGTTCACGTGGGTCGGCGCGTATTTCACCGCGAAGCGCGCGTTGACCGACGAGAACGCCGCGCTCAAAGCCGACCTGGTCGCCCATTCGCTGTCGTCGCAGGAGTTCACGCGCTTGCGCGACGAGAACGCGAACCTGCGCGCGCTGCTCGATATCCAGAAGCGCTATCCCGGCTCCGCGACGGCGGTCGAGGTGCTCTACACGGGCCGCGATCCGTTCACGCAAAAGGTGTTCGTCAATCGCGGTACCGATGCCGGCATTGCCGCAGGACAGGCCGTCGTCGACGAGCTCGGCGTCGTGGGCCAGGTGACGCGGGTGTTTCCGAACATGGCCGAGGTGACGCTCGTCACCGACAAGGACCACGCGGTGCCGGTGCGCGTGGAGCGCAGCGGCGTGCGCAGCGTGTACTTCGGCGCCGGCGCGGGTCGCCCGCCGGAGCTGCGCTTCATGGCGCCCACCGCCGACATCCGGCCCGGCGACAGGCTGCACACCGTCCGGAATCGACGGCACCTATCCGCCGGGCCTCGCGGTGGCGCAGGTCGAAACGGTCGATCGCGAGACGGGGCAGGTCTTCGCGCGCATCACCGTGCGGCCGCTGTCGGGCGCCGACCGCAGCACGTACCTGCTGGTGCTGGGGCAGGGTGCGGCGCAGCCGCCGCGTCCCGAGGAAGCCGCCGAAGCACGGCGCGAAAAAGGGCGGTCGCGGCAAGGGCCGTCGGGGATGATGGACCCCCACGCTCACTTCGTTCGCTGCCCCCCGAGGGGGAGCAGCAGGGTCCTTCGGAGCGGCCGCGCGGACCCTGCGGGCCCCCACGCTCGCTTCGTTCGCTGCCCCCCGAGGGGGCGCACACCCGCCCTTGGGACGGCCCGGCGGGCGGGTGGGTATGGACCCCCACGCTCACTTCGTTCGCTGCCCCCCGAGGGGGCGCCCACCCGCCCTTGGGACGGCCCGGCGGGCGGGTGGTCCCATCTTTT
The DNA here is from genome assembly GCA_963823475.1 of uncultured beta proteobacterium. Lineage (GTDB taxonomy): Bacteria > Pseudomonadota > Gammaproteobacteria > Burkholderiales > Casimicrobiaceae > VBCG01. The sequence continues at coordinate 2,394 of CAWGLS010000032.1, read as the reverse complement.
GCCGCGAGCCCGGGGGCTGACATGTTCTCGCGCGCCGCCGCATTCACCCCTGCCCGCCCCGAGGAAATCCTGCGGCAGGTGAACCCATGGTTCATCCTGTTCACGTTCTTCCTGGGACTGCTCGCCAACATCGCGCCGGCATCGGGCATGACGCTCGCGCTGCGGCCGGACTTCCTGGCGCTGGTGATCCTTTACTGGTGCATCCAGGAACCTCGTTATGTCGGCGTCGGCGTCGCGTGGATGCTGGGGCTCGTGATGGACGTCGCCGATGCCACGGTGTTCGGACAGCACGCGCTCGCCTACGGCGTGCTCGCGTACGCCGCCGAGTACTTCCGCCGCCGCGTGCTGCGCTTTCCGCTGTGGCAGCAGGCGCCGCAGGTCGCCGTGCTGCTGATGCTATGCGCGGTGCTCGTGCTGCTGGTGCGGATCGTCGGCGGTGCGCCGACGCCGCGCTGGACGTTTTTCGTGCCGCCGGTCGTCGGTGCGCTGCTGTGGCCGCTCTTGTCGGTGCTGCTGCAATGGCCGCAACGGCCGGCGCGCTCGCCGGGCGAACTCTAGGCGCGGGACGCGAAGACCATGCGCCGGCTCTTTTCCTCCCGCAGGCGGTACGACAACGACCGCGGCTACGGCGCGCCGGAAATGCGCAACACCGAACGCGATGTGTTCCTGTTCCGCCGGCGCTTGGTCGTTGCCGGCGGGCTCACGATGCTGGCGTTCGCCGGACTGTTCGCGCGCTTCGTCTACCTGCAGGTGTTCCAGCACGAGCATTACCGGACGCTCGCGGAATCGAACCGGGTGGCGATCGTGCCGATCGTGCCCAATCGCGGCGTCATCACCGACCGCAACGGCATCGTGCTCGCGCAGAGCTACTCGGCGTACACGCTGGAACTGACGCCGGCGCGCATCAGGAACCTCGAGGCGACGATCGACGAGCTCGCGACGATCGTCGACATCCAGCCGCGCGACCGCAAGCGCTTCCGCAAGCTGCTCGACGAATCGAAGAATTTCGAAAGCATGCCGCTGCGCACGCGGCTGTCCGACGAGGAGGTGGCGCGCTTCGCCGTCAACCGCTACCGGTTCCCTGGCGTCGACATCAAGGCGCGCCTGTTTCGCCAGTATCCGTACGGCGAGGTCGCTTCGCACGTGATCGGCTACATCGGCCGCATCACCGACCGCGACCTCGAACGCATCGCCGGCTGGGAGGAGGCGGCCAACTACAAGGGCTCCGACTACATCGGCAAGGTCGGCGTCGAGCTTTCCTACGAGCGCGAACTGCACGGGACCACCGGTGTCGAGGAAGTGGAAGTCGACGCCGGCGGCCGCGCCGTGCGCACGCTGTCGCGCTCGCCGCCGGTGTCGGGCAACAACCTCCGCCTGTCGCTCGACATCAAGCTGCAGGAGACGGCCGAGCAGGCGTTCGGCGACCGCCGCGGTGCGCTGGTGGCGATCGATCCCGCCACCGGCGACATCCTGGCCTTCGTGTCGAAGCCCGGCTACGACCCCAACCTGTTCGTCGAAGGCATCGACACGGCCAACTGGGAGGCGCTCAACGATTCGCCCGACAAGCCGCTGCTCAACCGGCCGCTGCGCGGCGCGTATCCGCCGGGCTCGACGATCAAGCCGTTCCTGGCGCTGGGCGCACTGACGTCGGGCAAGCGGACGCCGCAGTTCGCGATCAGCGATCCGGGCTTCTTCCAGTTGCCGGGATCGTCGTACCGCTTCCGCGACGACAAGCCCGGCGGCCATGGCTCGGTCGACATGTACAAGTCGATCGTCGTGTCGTGCGACACCTACTACTACGTGCTGGCGAGCGACACGGACATCGACGAAACGGCCCGCTTCATGTCGCAACTGGGGTTCGGCCGGAAGACCGGCGTCGACATCGAGGGCGAGCTGGTCGGCGTGCTGCCGTCGCGCGAATGGAAGCGCACCCGCTTCGCCGGCGAGAAGTATCGCGACGAGCACCGCAAGTGGTACCTGGGCGATTCGATCTCGGCCGGCATCGGGCAGGGCTACAACTCGTTCACGCCGGTACAACTGGCGCATGCGATGGCCACGGTGGCCAACGACGGCGTCGCGTTCCGCCCGCACCTCGTCAAGAACATCGTGAACCTGAAAACCGGCGAGGAACGCACGGTCGCGCCGCAGCCGGCGTACACGATTTCCTCGCGGCCCGAGCACATCGCGATGATCAAGAACGCGCTGGTCGGCGTGAACAAGGAGGGCACCAGCGCGAAGGCTTTCCTCGGCAGCACGTACACGTCCGGCGGCAAGACGGGGACGGCGCAGGTGTATTCGCTGAAGGGCGAGAAGTACCTCGCGCACAAGATCGACGAGCGGTTGCGCGACCACGCGTGGTTCATCGCCTACGCGCCGGCCGACAAGCCGAGGATC
>CAWGLS010000031.1:0-65917 GCA_963823475.1 uncultured beta proteobacterium | reverse complement strand
TCGAATCGAACAGGTAGGCATTCAATCCGTACACGTCCACGCCGGCATCCAGGACGCGCAAGCGCATTTCCTTCGCGGGGCTGTACGACGCCGGCACCTGCGTCCAGCCCGTTGCGTCCGTCGGCGCCGCGGCGGGAAACGGAGGCTGGCCCGCGAATCCGGACGGGTGATCGAACTGCAATCCGAACGACGCCACCCGCGTACCGTTGTCGCTCGGGGCAATGAAGTTGGTCGCGACGCCGCGCGTCCCGAGAAGAGTCCACGGCCATCGACGGTGGGCCCGTTGATACCGGCAACGCGGCCGCCGGTCCACTCGAACTGCACGACCCGCTTGCCCCCTCGTTCGGCGGCTTGCGCGAGAGTCTCGGCACTCATTGCAACAGGGTCCAGCGCGTCGACGCGGTTCGTGAACGGTCCGCCATTGATGGAGAACACGCCGCCGGGCGCGCCATGGGGACCGGCCCAGGCGCCGCTGGCGAAGGCTGTGCCATCCGGCGCCCACCGTCGGTGGCGCCCCGGTCAGCATTCCCCCGTTATCCGCCTTCGCCCCGGTGGCCAGCAGGCCGGCGATCGCGGGCATGACGCCCATTGCCGCATAGTTTTCCGCCATGTCCTGGCGCATGCTCGCGGCTGCGAAGAAGATGACCGCTCCTGTGCGTGCACCGCGCTCGACGGGAAGGGGCTGCGCGCCGACGGATTGCATGACGACAGTCCCGCTCGCGGCAGCGAGGATGCAGGCGATGAAGAGGCGCAGTGCGGTACGACGCATCTCGTTCTCCTTTGGCGCACTTCCCATTGCCGCGCGGCGATTCACGAACGCCGGGATTCGCGCGACGATCGAAGTACATCGGAACTGCAACATTGCTTCGGAGCGGAACAGCTTAGCATTCGGTCGCCGCCGGGTCGCGGGAAGAATCGCGTTGCATTCGGCAGCGGCGCCGCCCAGAGCGGGCGGTCAGGGGGCACATGAATGTCGCATGCGCCCGCCGCGCGCTCCGCCCTCGAGCCGGCCAGAGACCGACTTGCAGCTCGAAGGGCGCGAACGAAAAGCGCTGGAATTGCCGTGGCGGTCGTCGACGTTCGCCCGGAGCACGCACGGTGCGCAAATCGTACCATGACGTATCGCAAGTCCAAGTTTGCCGCAGCAAGCTCGTCCGAACAGGCGTAAATGAACGGCGCGCCCGACGTCAACACCTCAATGCCGCGCGACATCAGGCTAAATGACGCGCTCGATAGCCCGCGCTTCGAAGGCCTTTTTTGTCCTAAGTCTTCAGCTTCGGCGCCCCCGGCAGCGTCGGTAGGTCGATCTGTTTGAATTCATCGAGCTTGACGGCTGCTTTCGCCGCGTCCTCTGCCACCTTCAAATCCATGTAGGCAAGCTGGCAAGCGGCGAGCGCCGCCTTGTCCGCGACGGGCGCGCCGCAGTCCTTGTTGTAGGCAGTCCAGCTCGTGCCGTAGTCCGTGATCGCCTTCCGTGTGGCGCTGACAGCTTCGGCTTCCTTCTTCTTCCGTTTTTCGGGATCGACCGTGTCGAGGATGATGGTTTTGATCTCGCCCTTCTGCGACTCGACGGCGCCCACCAGGATCGTCGTCAACTGGTTCGGTTTCGGAGTTTCGAGCGATAGTTTCGCGGTTAAGGTGAACGGCCGATTGAGCCGGTCTGCGCCGCCACTGGTCTTCGATCGGCCGTCTTCCAGCGAAGGCATTGGACTCCATGCACTGGCCGTGGAGCCGAGCTGCGCTGGCCCGCGTTCCAGCGGGAACGTGACATCCAGAAATTTGAAGGAGTGTTCCGCGAGCTTGGCGCCGCTCGGACTTGCGAGCTGGACGGTCAACGCCGCATCGCGCGAGCTTCCCGCGAACCAGGAGTCGATCGTGAATTTGCCTCCGTAGACATACTGGGGCACCCACGAGATGGCGGATGCGTCGTCGGATTGGACAAGCGAAGCTTCGAGATAGAAGTGTGAACCCCGACAAAGTACAACTCGGAGGCGAACTGCTTGAGCCCGGTCGTATTCGTCGCGAACTCGGCGTTGAACGGCAGACTCGGTTTCGCTGTGGCGGGCGACACGGAATTCGAAACGATGGCCACCATGCAGCCGAGATCGGGATTGACGCGCTTCCCGTAGTAGAAACCTCCGACGTTTTGCTGCGTGGGGATCGTCTGCCGGCCTCGGGCTTCAATGTCTTCATCAGAGCGTCGATGCCGTTGTCCACGATGCCTTCGAGCGCCTTCGAGGCGATTGCCGCGAGGATCGGCGCAAGAAGCGCAGCAGCCTCCGGCGCGAGCTTTGCGGTCACACCCGTCGCCGGACACTCTTTGCGAAAATAGACCTGAAACTCCTGGCTCGACGCCGACCTGTATCGAGCAGATAGCGAGCATGCCGCATACAATTCCTCTCGAGACTCGCACCATGCTTCTCCCCTATTTGGCGAAAACAGCGGCGGCAAGGCCGACATTGGGTGCGCGCCCGATCGCCAATTGGCCGCTGGCATTGCACACCCGGTCTTGCGGGCGATGGCCGATCAGATGGATTCCGCCGAGTTGCAGGGTGGCGTTTCCGCCGGCGTCGATCATGAACATGGGCGCGCCGCTCATGCCCGGTAGCGTTTGGCAGCCGTGGAACATGCAGGGTCCGGCGGTGGCGACGAGCTTGCAGCCGCTCACGAGCGTCGACTTGGGTTTGAACGGTACGTAGTTCTGGTCTTCGGCCAGGTTCAGCCCCGGCGTGTAGAAGTTCAATCCCCAGAGCGGAATCGACGGAGTCAAGGTGACCTTCGGTGGGATGTCGACCGGCTTGGCGATTCTGACCACGATGAAGTCGGACTGATGCTCGTACGGGCCCGTCGCGCCGGCACGTTCGATACCGCAGACCGAGTAACGAAATGGCTCATCCGAGCGATATTCGAACCACCGTTTGCGAATCTCGGCATCGCCGAGGTTGCGTTGGTAGCCCCCCTCGTCGCCGTCCATGAAGCAATGCCGTGCGGTCAGGACCAGATCCTGCGACAAGCGCGTGCCCGTGCAATAGCGGTGCGACTCAACGCCTATTGCACCGACGACCTTCGGGAATTGTTTTCCGACCTCGCCGAGCGGCAGGTTTTCGGTCAGGCACGCGGATGCGTATTGCAGTGCGCTCTCCCAAATCAAACGAATCTTGGGATCAAAGTGAAGCGCCGCTGCTTCCAACACGGCGGGAGGGGCGTCCTTTGGCGGTGACTCGGTGGCCTGCCACCACCCGACGAACTGTTCGGCGTAGCTCATGTACTTCGACAGTCGAAGCGACTCCGAGGCATACCGCTGGCGAAACGCGTCCGGCGTGGCGCCCAGCAGGCCGCATCCGCGGCTGGTTTCGTACCCACGTAGGAAGGCGTGGAGGCGGCGATGTTCTGCGGAAACCTCTGGGCGTTCAAGACGAAATCTTCCTTGGGCGCAGTCGGCTCTACCGTCATCTGCGTGGTTTGATCCGACATCCTGGGCAGCTTCGCAGCCGCAAGTTTCGGAAGTCCTTCCGCCGTGAGATTTGGTTGGCCGTCGATCCAAGGTCGAATGGACGGCACGAACTTCTGCGACGGCAGCGATATCGTCGTGTCGATTGTGACACAACGACGGGCCAATGCTTGACGATCCGGCTTTCCTTGAATCCGGCGAGTCGGACGTTGGAGTCGAGGCTCTTCCAAGCACTCAGCAGCGCGTTCATTTCAATCGCGGAGAGCTTATCAACGTCGTAGAGGACCTCGCGAAACCTGGCCTCTGCGTCGGCGCTGACGAACGTGGCTGCCGCGACTCCTTCGCTTGCAAGGATTTTGAGGAGCTCGTCGATGGCGGCTTGGTTGCGGATTGACGATGCCCTCAATGTGGACAGCGTTCGCGGTTGCTGCTACGGCGATCCCTTCCGCGATCGCATTCGGCTTGAGCGCTAGCCGAGCGATGGCGGCCTCGGCGGGATCGCAAGGAAGGACCGGCATGCCACCTTCCGCTGTTACGTTCGATGATGCAGCGGACAGCAGGGTACAGGCAGTCGCGAGCCGAAGCAGGTGATGGTTCATGCGGACTTCCTCCGAGCTACGAGGCAGCACGATGATGGTGCGATAAGCCGTCGAAGCGACCTCGCTTCAGTCGCCTTGACGGCGGTTTCAAAATTGCTTCGAGACGCTTACGGCGTCAATGCGAATATTCCGCTTGCGCGGATGCGCCCGCTTTGAGCGGGGCTGCTCACGAGTGGCACAAAGATGGATTCGGCAGAACGGTAAGCACTTCCTCGCCGGAAAGCGGTCGTTCAGCGCTGGGCACCGGCGGCGGCGGATCCCCCACAGCGAGGTACGAGCGGAGACTTCACGCCTTCGCCTGCACTCCAATGCTGGCAACCGCCGAGCAACCAACAAGTGGCTCTGTCCTTCGTGCGCGGCATCTCTCATCCGACGCTGCGTGGCGACTGCCTCTGGTCCGCCCAGTTCTTCGCTTGACGTTTCGCGGGTAGCATTGCGGAACCGCGTGCCATCCATTGGGGGGGGTATGAAGGAGTCGCTATTCGCAGGCCTGTGCCTGCTGCTCGCGAGCACGGCGTCGTTCGCGGCGCCGAAGTGTCCCGCGATCGAAACCTATATGGTGGACAAGGGATTTTCCGAAGTGGGTCCGTGGCGCGTCGTGTCCGGCGGGGCGGGCGAGTGCAGCTTCATGACGAGGAACACGAGCGTCAATTTCGGCTTCAATCACATGGTGACGACCTCCGCAGAGGGTGCCGTGACCGCAGCGACCGAGATGAGGCAGGCGGTTGCGGGAACGAGCCTTGTCGAGCCGATGCTGTCGCTAGGAGAGAAAGGGTTCACCTACCAGCCGAAGAAGGACAACGGGCAGATCGACCGCACGTCGATGTTCTTCTATGGGCATCGCGGTCGTGTCAACGTGTCCGCTTATCTGAACCTCAAGGACGCGATCACGCCGGCGCAGCGAGAACTGGCCGCCAATCTGCTCGCCGCGACGTTGGGCGTCGCCACCAATCCAAAGGCGCTCGCGAAGGAGACGAATTGCCGGTACCTCGACCCGAATCTCGTCAAGCGCCTGCTGCCGGCGGGCGACATGTCGTCGATCGTGCCCGATTCGAACAACTGCGTGGTGTCGGCCGGCGGTAGCGTCATTACCGTGGCGGTCACCAAGGACGCGCGCGGCTGGGCGACGGCGGAGCGCGTGCTGAAGAACGGCGGCTGCACGGTCGACACGCTACCGAATCTCGGCAAGCGTGCCGGCATTGCGCATCATTGCAGTGTAGGCAATCCACGCGCCGAGGTACTGGTCGTGACCGGCAGCCGCATGTTCAGGCTTCTCTATGCGCCTGCCGCGGAACCCAGCGCCGATGACCGCGCGGCGCTGGTGGAACTGGCGAAGGTCGCGGCGGGGAAATGACGAGAGCGATGGATGTGAGCAGGCCTGGCGACGGGTCAGATCGGGTGTATGCGCACAATCCCGAGCAAGCGGCGTTGGATGCGGTCGACGCCGTAAGCGACTGTCGCATGCGAGAAAAAGGCCGGCACCTGCCGGCCTTTGTTCTTGCTTAAGGAACGTCGACTACTTCTTGGCGGCGTCTTTCGCGACGTCGGGAGCCGGGGCCATCGGCGTGGGCGGTGCCGGCGCCGGCATGGCGGTGGCGGCGGGCGCGGCGTCGGTGGCCTTGGCGTCCGTGGCGGGCGCGGGCGTCGGCGCGGGGGCCGGTACCGGCGCCACGATGGGGGAGGGCGCCGGCGCGGGCGTTGCGGGCTTTTGTTCCTGACCACAAGCGGCCAGCGCGAATGCGGCGGAGACCGCGAGTACGAACGACTTGTCCATGAAGAGTCCTAAAGGGTGGAGGGATTCGGAGCCAACCAATGGGTTCGGCGCCGGACGGTGCGCGCGGCAGCGCCGCAGGCGGGGACGTCACGAGATGCGGTGCGGCAACCGAGGGCGTGATTCTACCGGGATCGCGGCGGGCATACAGACGGTTGCGTTCGACGCCGCGGGTGCGGCACGGGCGGCGCGCGCCGGCGACGACGGGCTATAACCCGAGCACCGTGGCGCTCAATCCGGGTTCGCCGGTCGCCCAGATCTGCTCGAAGCGGGTGACCAGCGGTCGCGCGAGCTGCGGATGCTCGACCGCGAACGACGCCCGCGGCTGGTCGATGTGAAAGCGGTGCAGGAAATGGCTGCCGTCGGCGATCAGCAATGGGTCCATCGCGCTGCGCGCCTCGGGACCCGTCCGGTACACGGTGATCTCGTGCGCATGCAGCCTCAGCAGCGCGAGCAGCCGCGGGCACGCGGTTTCCAGCCAGCGCGTGCTGTGGACGATGAGTTCGATTCGCGCCTGCGGCGCGCGGCGCAGGAACGCGGCGATACCCTCGGCGCGGCGTGGCGTCTGCCACCCGCATTGCGACAAATCGACGTCGAACACCTGCAGGCGATGCTGCGCGAGGTCGATCAGCTCGTCGATCGCGGCGGTCTGCGCGGCCACGGTGTCGACGACCGTTTCGCGGGGTTGGCGGGGCGCTTCCGGGTCAGCCGGGGTGGAGGTAGCCATGGGCGTATCCGTCATGCAGAAACGCGATGATGCCACTGTCGAGCGATTTCGACTGCGTTGCCGACAATGCGCGTGCGTTGGCGATGGACATCAGCGCGCCGCGGTCCCCCGCCGGCCACGCGTGCGCTTCGCCGTTGATGAAAATGGCGTCGTCGTCGTAGAGCCACTGCGTGCGGCGGTCGAGATGGACGCCTGCCCTGCGGATCGCGGCGGCGAACGCGGCGCGCGACAGCGCGTGCTGCGGCGGATCGAAATAGACGCTGGCCTTCGGTTCGGACAGCATCGAGCCCAAGAACCGCGCCACCGTGGTCGCGTCCCAGCGAATGCGCGCGAGTTCGCGCGCCACGCGGCGCTGCATCGTGACGCCGACGCGCGCGGGTTCCGTCGTCGGCCGGGCGTCCGGATCGGCGTAGCGGCCCGGCAGTTCCACGCGGTCGCGCAGGTAGTCCAGGAACTGCTGCGCGAACTCGGTGTGCGCCGCCGCGCGGAATCCGATCGAGTACGTCGTGCACGCGTCGACCGCGACACCATCGTGCGCATACGCGGGCGGCAGGTACAGCATGTCGCCCGGCGCCAGCACCGCGTCGTGCTGCGGCGTGAAGCTGCGCAGGATCTTCACCGGCAGTCCGGCGCGCAGCGCCAGGTCGTCCTGGCGGCCGTAGCGCCAGCGGCGGCGGCCGGCGCCCTGCAGCAGGAAGACATCGTAGGAGTCGAAATGCGGGCCGACGCCGCCGCCTTCGGCCGCATAGCTGACCATCAGGTCGTCGAGCCGCGCATACGGGAGGAATGCAAACCGGCGCAGCAGCGCATCGGCGGCGTCGCTCGCCAGGTTGACGCCCTGGACGAGCAGCGTCCAGTCGCGCGCGGGCAACGCCTTGAAGTCCGCCTTCCGGAAGGGGCCGTGCGCCAGCGTGTACTTGCGTCCTTCGCGCACGACGAGTCGGGATTCGACATCGTCGCGGCCGGCCAGGCGGAACAATTCGTCGCGCGTGAAGAGGCCGGCGAATCCGGCAATGGCGGCACGCACGAGCAGCGCGTCCTTGTGCCAGTGCCGCGCCAGGAACGTGCGCGGGGACCGGTTACCCAGCAGCGGCAGGCGGGTCTCGTCGGGGGCGATCTTCATCGGGTGCAAGCGTAGCACCGTCGGCACCGGGGCCCTCGGGCCACCTTGTACAATGCGGGTACCGCCGTCGCGCGCGAAGGGTACGCGATCCTGCGCAAACCGGCCGTGGCTCTCCCCACTTTCCCATTCCTTGCCGCGAGCCCTGTCGATGAACATCTTCGCCAACACCGCCGTTACCATCTCGTTCAAGCTGTTCGATGCCAGCAACAAGCTGATCGAGGAATCGCCCGAACCCCTGGTTTACCTGCATGGCGGGCATTCCGGCATCTTCCCCAAGATCGAGGAAGCGCTGAACTTCAAGGAAATCGGCGATTCCATCTCGGTCACGCTCGAGCCGGAAGACGCGTTCGGCGAATACGATTCGAAAATGATCCGCATCGAGCCCGTGTCGGAGCTGCCGCCGGACATTTCGATCGGCGGTTACCTGGTGGCCGAGCAGGACGGGCAGGAAGTCGTCTGGCGCGTCACCGGCATCGCCGACGGCAAGGCGGTGCTCGACGGCAACCATGAACTCGCCGGCCAGCGCCTGCGCTTCGACGCGACCGTCATGGATATCCGGCCGGCGACGCAGGAAGAGATCGCGCATGGTCATGTCCACGGTCCGCATGGGCATCACCACTGACGTGCGTGATTTTGTAGACAGATAATTTCCTGGGGTCGCGAGGGGCTAACGCCCGCGACCCCAAGCGAAAAATCACCACGCGGCTGGGGCGTTCGACAAGCTAGCTCAGACGGAAATCGCGGGCGGAGCCCGACGATTTCCGGATAAACGGCTGGCTGGCGGCGGTGGTGGATCGCGAGTGGACCGTGGCTCGTGGCCGCGGATTTGGGTAGAGCAGTCGATCGGACACAGCGCTCGAACCAATAGTCAGCACCACGCGTGCATCCAACGCGAGCCGCTGCGCACGATGAGCGTCGACGCCGGCGACGCTCCATCGTGCGCGGCGGACGCGGCAGCGCCGCCGACACGGCACGAACGCGGACACGACGTCGTGCCGCTGGATCAACGGTTAGTCGTTGCGCGTGAGTTTCTTGAGCGCGTAGAGGGCTTCGAGGGCTTCGCGCGGCGACATCGCGTCGGGGTCGAGGGCTTCGAGGCGATCGAGCAGCTCGGCGGCGCGCGGATCGGCGGTTGCGGTGGTCGCCGCGGCCGGATGGCCGCCGCTGAAAAGATCGCCCTGGGTGTCGTTGCGCGCGGAGAACTGATCGAGGCGCGCGAGATACGCCCTGGCCTGGCGGACCGTTTCGGCGGGCACGCCGGCGAGCTTGGCGACCGACAGGCCGTAGCTGCGGTTGGCGGGGCCGTCCTCGACGGCGTGCAGGAACACGATGCCGTTCCTGTGCTCGGCCGCGTCGAAATGCACATTCGCGCAGCCGGCCAGTTCCGCGGGCAGCGCGGTCAACTCGAAGTAATGCGTGGCGAAGAGCGCGAGGCAGCGGTTGCGCTCCGCCAGCCGGTGCGCGATCGCCCACGCCAGCGCCAGCCCGTCGAACGTCGACGTGCCGCGCCCGATCTCGTCGATCAGCACGAGACTTTCCGGCGTCGCGCGATTCAGTATGTACGCCGCCTCCGTCATCTCGACCATGAACGTCGAGCGGCCGCCCGCGAGATCGTCGGCGGCGCCGATGCGCGTGAAGATCGCGTCGAGCGGCCCGAGCGTGGCTTCGCGCGCGGGCACGAACATGCCGCAGTACGCGAGCAGCGCGACGATCGCCGTCTGCCGCATGTACGTCGACTTGCCGCCCATGTTCGGCCCGGTGACGATCAGCAGCCGCCGGTCGCCGCCCAGCGCGACATCGTTGGACACGTAGCTCTCCACCTGCCGTTCCACGACCGGATGGCGGCCGCCGCGGATCGTGATCCCCGGTTCCGGCACGAACGCCGGGCGCGCGAGATCGAGCGTCGCCGCCCGCTCGGCGAGATTGCCGAGCACGTCGAGCAGCGCCAGCGCGCCGGCCACGGACTGCAGCGCCGGGATGGCCGGTGCCAGCGCGTCCAGCACCTCGTCGTAGAGGAGCTTTTCGCGGGCGAGCGCGCGGTCCTGCGCCGACAGCGCGCGGTCCTCGAACGTCTTCAGTTCCGGCGTGATGTAGCGCTCCGCGTTCTTGAGCGTCTGCCGGCGCCGGTAGTCGTCGGGAATCTTCTCGACGTGGGTGTTGGTCACCTCGATGTAGAAGCCGTGGACGCGGTTGTATTCGACCTTCAGGCTGGCGATGCCGGTGCGCGACCGTTCGCGCGCCTCCAGTTCGACGAGGAAGGCGCCGCAATTGGCGTCGATCGCGCGGAGTTCGTCCAGGTCCCCATCGTAGCCGTCGGCGATCACGCCGCCGTCGCGCACCAGCGCCGCGGGTTCGACGGCGATCGCCCGCGTCAGCAGCGCGAGCCACTGCGGATCGAGCGCCAGGGCCGCGCGCGCGGACGCGATGACCGGCGCCTCGACGGCGTCCGCCGCGGCCAGCACGGCCGGCAGCTTCGCCAGCGTGTCGCGCAAGCCCGCGAGATCGCGCGGCCGCGCGTTGCGCAGCGCGATGCGGCCGACGACGCGCTCGACGTCGACGGTGCGGCGCAGCGCGTCGGCCAGATGGCGGCCGGCGCGCGCGTCGGTCGTGAACGCCGCGATGCCGTCGTGCCGTTCCGTCAGGCGCTGCTGGTCGCGCAACGGCTGCAGCAGCCATTGCCGCAGCAGCCGGCTGCCGGCGGCGGTCGCGCACTCGTCGAGCAGCGAATGCAGCGTCGGCGCGTCGTCGCCGGACAGCGTCGTCGTGATTTCCAGATTGCGGCGCGTCGCCGGGTCGAGCGCCAGGAACGCGCTTTCGAGCTCGACGGTCAGCGTGCGCACATGCGCCAATGCCGATTGCTGCGTGCCGCCGGCATAGTTGAGCAGCGCGCCGGCGGCGCCGATCGCGAGCGGCACGTCGTCGGCGCCGAAGCCGGCGAGATCGAGCGTGCCGAGCTGCTTGGCCAGCGCCCGCTGCGCACCCGCGCGCTCGAACTGCCACTCGGGAAGCGCGCGCACCGGCGGCATCTTCACGCGCAGGACCGGCGGCTCGGTGGCATCGGGCACCAGCAGCTCCGCCGGCGCGATGCGCTCCAGCACGCCGGCGGCCTCGCTCAACGGCACTTCCGTCAGCGTGAAGGCGCCGGACGCGAGATTCAGCCACGCGATACCCGCGCGCTTGCCGGCCGGAACGAACGCCGCAAGCAGGCAATCGCGCTTGGCGTCGAGCAGATTGGCGTCGGTCAGCGTGCCCGGCGTGACGATGCGTGCGACGCGGCGCTCGACCGGGCCCTTGGTCGGTCGCGGGGTCGCCGAACTGCTCGACGATCACCACCGACTCGCCCTGCCTGACGAGCTTCGCGAGGTGCGGCTCGAGGGCGTGGTACGGCACGCCCGCCATCGGGATCGGCGCGCCGGCCGACTGGCCGCGCGCGGTCAGCGTGATGTCGAGCGCACGCGACGCGCGTTCGGCATCGGTGAAGAACAGCTCGTAGAAGTCGCCCATCCGGTAGAACACGAGCTTGTCCGGATGCTCCGCCTTGACGCGGAGGTACTGCTGCATCATCGGCGTGTGTTGAGCAGTGTCAGCCATCAAAAAAGCCTAGTACATTAGCGTTTATCGAAGTCCGCCAATGTCCTCCGAAATCCGGAAACATGCGAAACGTCTCGCGAAACGATGCAACCTTCACGACAGCTGGCGTGCAAGCGGCTGAAACACGGTTTTCTCGGCGACCACGCTCATCCCGGTCTGCGGATCATGACGCGCCCATCCGGCACCAAAATATGGATCTACCGTTTCCGTGACCCTGCGGGGAAGATGGCCCAACTTCTGATCGGGTCATTTCCGGCATTATCCCTCGCCGACGCGCGCGCCGAGTGGCGCAATCACCGCGTCACCAGAGACAAGCACGGTGACATCCGCGACGAGGTGTGTCGCCGGCGCGAGGCCGCGACGGCGGCGACGATGCGCGGCACGGGCTACACGCTGACTCGTGCCGCGGAGAGATAACGGAAGGAGCACCTGTCCAAGCTCGCGCGGGGTGACGAGCAGTGGCGCATTCTGGACCGCGAAATCCTACCCGAAATCGGCGGCGTGCTCCTGTCCGACCTGAAGCCATCGCAAGTCATGGCCGCGATCGTACCCATACGCATGAGGGCACCGCGCGTGGCAGCCATGGGCATCTCTGCTTTGCGCGGGGAGATTTAAGCACGCTCGCAGCATCAATCGGCTGGATCCGGATGCTACCGCCCCGATGGCGGGTATACCAACCATCCCGCAGGGCAAACGGAGCCGGGCGCTGAGCCAGTGCCGCCAGGGCCCGGTTTGGTGCTCTCGTAGAACAGGTGCTCCGGATCGACGTCGCGCAGCCGTTCCAGGGCGAACGGCGGCCGGGCGCAGTAGCGCAGCAGGCGCTCACGTCCGGCGCGGTCGCGGCCAGCACCCGGATGCCCGCGCGTTCGATCTTCACCGAGCGTGACGTGGGCCATGAGATCAGTTGTCTCATGAAACGTGAACTCGCTTCTCGGTCGATCGCTTGCGGAACGGCGCCAGGCCATTCCAGAAACTGCTGGTGCACAAGGACAAGGCCCCCATCGTAGTCAGCCTTGAAGAGGTTTGCGAAACATGCCTCTTCGAGGGCGCCCAGATTTCCTCGCTCACAGCGTCTCTCCCTTTGCCGCCGCCATCGGCCATGACCGAATGGATCGGTAAACCAAGGCAAGGCAGTAGCGCCAGGACAAGCATGCGCCAACTTGCTTGTTCCTCGGCAGATTCTCGTGCGATCCCGTCCAAGGGTGACGTGTTATCGCGAAGCAACGGATGAAATGACGTCATGACCCACGACAACCAGAGGGCCGAGGAGAAGCAACCCTCCCTGGGCCGCGAATCGTGACCACGCCGGAATCAAGTACCGAAGGTGTGACGCGCGCAACCGCGGACCTGTAGCAACGTAGCCGCGCCCGCGGTGAACGCGAGGCGCTGACGCGACCTGCGGGCCGGGTGCGGCCTACGAGCCGCTGCCCGCAGACGATACCCGAGCCCATCCGGGGACTGATGTAAAGGACGCTTGACAAGCCGCTGGGTCGCCCCTAATATGTCAAGCATCCTTTACATTGACAGGGAAATGAGCATGAGCCAGCGAGCAAGAAATGCGCAGTACTACAAGGAGTTGACGGGAGCGCTGGTGCTCTATGCAATCGTCCTCGTTGCGTCCTTGACCATCGGCCAGCGCATGCCTCCCGGGCCGGGGCAGGCGGCGATGTACGTGAGCCCGATGATCCCGTTCCTGCTGGTGGTGTGGGCCATCGTGCGGCAGGTCCAGCGGGTGGACGAATTCGTTCGCAAGACCACGCTCCTCCATGTGGCGATCGCGGCCGCAGCCACCGCTGGTTGGACCTTCACCTACGGCTTTCTCGAGAACGCGGGCTATCCGAGGCTCAGCATGTTCACCGTCTGGCCGGTCATGGGCGCGGTGTGGGGCGTTCTCGCGGTAGTCGATGGCCTGCGCCACAGGTGAAGAACAGGATTCGCGAATTGCGGGCAGGGCGCGGCTGGAGCCAAGCCGCGCTGGCCGACCTGCTCGACGTGTCGCGGCAGACAGTCAATGCAATCGAGACTGGCCGCTATGACCCCAGCCTGCCCTTGGCATTCACCATTGCAAGAGTGTTCGAGTCGAGCATCGAAGCCATCTTCGTGGCAGACGAATAACCACCGAAAAGGAGTTCTCATGAATTGCGTGAAGGTTGCCGCCGCCCTGATGGCCGCGGCATGGATGAGTGTTGCCGGCGTTGCTGTCGCGGCCGATGGACCAGCCGTGTTCGAGGTCGGAACCATGCGCGTCGAACGCACCGGTGAGCAAGGCACACCGATAATACTGATCCCGGGCCTCGCGAGCGGCGCATGGGTGTGGAAGGACACCATCGCCGCATTGCAGAGCGAGCATCGCCTTTATGCCGTGACACTGGCCGGATTCGACGGTCGTCCGGCAGTGAAGGGCGATGTGCTGGCGCTTGCGGCAAGCTCGCTTCGAGAACTGATCGTTTCCCAGGGGTTGGCAAGACCGATCCTCGTTGGGCACAGCCTGGGGGGCACCCTCGCGCTGATGTTCGCGGCGGCACACCCAGACCTGATCGGTGGCGTCGTCGCCGTCGATGGGCTGCCGGTGTTCCCGACGACTGAAGGTGTGGCCGCCACGCAGCGACCCGCACTGGCCGAACGCATGCGCGCGCAGTTTGCGAACATCTCCCCGAGCGAATTCGAGGCGCAGCAGCTTCAGTACATGCGGCGCATCGGCGTGGTAAGCGAAGCGCAGGCAGTGGCGATAGCCAAGGGAACGTCGCGAAGCGACCCGGGCGCTGTCGCCGAGTACGCAGGTGCCGTGATGGCGCTGGACCTCCGGCCCCGGATGTCGGCGATCCGCGTGCCGGTGCTCGAGGTCGCGCCTTACCTTGCGAGCGACTATGCGGCGATGGGCATCTCGGAGTCAGCCAAGCGGGCGTACTATCAATCGCTGCTACTAGGCGTGCCGCAACTCGAGGTGGTGACGATTGCACCTGCCCGTCACTTCGTGATGTTCGACCAGCCTCAGGCGTTCAACGAAGTGTTGCGCAAGTTCCTAGATGAGCATGCGGCGTCGCCCTGAAGCGATCGCCGGCGCGCGAGCGCGAACCTCGAGCGCCGGGATCCTGCTACCTGATGAAGTAGCCGGAGACCTTCCACGTGCCGTCGGCTTCCCGCATTGGAGTGACGGTCTCGATCGCGGCGGCCTTGTTCTCGAACTGTGAGTCGAATTGAATGACGACGTAGTCTCCATCGGGCGCGCCGGGAAGAGTTCGAGTGAAGGTGGCCGACCTTACCCTTCGGACCTTGAGCGCGCCGAGTGGCGACCGGACGCCCTTCACGGCCTTGTCCCAGTCGGCCTTGGTGACGGCGCGCTTGAAGATGGACGCCGCGTTGTCCCAGCTCTGGCCGTATTTGCCGCTATCGACAAGTTCAAGCCAACCCTTGGCTGCAACCCGCGCTCGAGCGAGGGCATCGCTGTCGTCGGCTGATGTCGGGAAGCCAACGACGATGAAAATTACGGCCACAAGGGCACGAAAGGTCTTCACGGCGACTCCTTGCGAGAAGGGTGGGCGGGTAGCGCGCTCTGCACCGGCGCGTCTACCGCACGAATGGTACAAGACGATGCCGGACTCGCTTCCGTCGCCATGTATCACGACCAAGGGCTGCCGGTGCTGGAGGCCGCGAGTTTCGGCCAGGGGATCAACGTCACGCTTGGCCTGCCGTTTCGGCGGACTTCGGTCGATCACGGCACGGCGCTCGATCTCGCGGGAGCCCCCGCGCTCGCGAAAACAGCGGACGTTGGAAGTCTTGTCGCCGCGGTCGACCTCGCGATCGAACTCGCACAGCGCGCGACTAAAGTAGCAAACGGCTAGCCAGGACTAGCAGGCCGGCCCCGCTCCCGCGGCGCGTTGCGGCAGCACGAGGTCGAACTGCAGATCCCAGTTGAACTTCTTCCGGTGATCGCACCGGTGACCCTGCCCGACAGCTTGCCGCCGCGCTTCAGCGCGCCGGTGAGCGTTTCGAACTGAGATTTGCTGAACCAGATCGTGGCCGCTGGGCGGCCCTCGTAGAACGCGACCTCGCAGTAGGCGAGGTTGAAAGCATGACCGCCCATCTGTCCCTTGGCCATGCATTTGTTCTGGGCCGAGGCCCCGGTGGCGACCCCGACAAGAATTGGAACGACCAGAAAACGAAGGCAGGAACCAGTCATTTTCAATCTCCCCCGCAGCGGATCGAAGCGCGTAGCCTGCGCCAGTCGGCTTCAACGCGGCGCCTGCGCTCCGACGAACCGTGGCGAGCAAATTTTCAGACCGCGGCGGTCGTTGCGGATTCGAGCGGCAGCTTGGCGTTTCCGACCTGCGAAACGCATAGCGAAACGTTTGTAAATATCGTCAGTATTTTCATTCTAAACAAGTCCCGCTGCATCATCGGCGTGTGGGCGGAAAGTGCGCGCTCAGGCGTAGTGGCGGCAGCATGCGGCGCGTTGGAGGACATCCGGCGATTATAGCGGCGCCACCCCCATGCCACGGGGCGGTAAGCATTCGTTAAGACTTCCCGCCTAGTCTCCTGCACATCGACTCATCACACAGGAGACAAGAGCATGCACAGGTTGTCCACTTCCCTCGCGATCGCGGCGCTGGCGCTGGTGTCGGGACTGTCCTCGGCCGGCCCCCGCGAACTGCTTGCCGGCTATGAAGCGGCCGCCCGCCAATCGGCACCGGCCTTCGCAGGTTTTTCGGCGGCGCGCGGCGCGCGGTTCTTCGGCGAGACGCATGGCGGCGAATGGAGCTGCTCGACGTGCCACACGGCGTCGCCCGCCGCTGCGGGCCGGCACGCGAAGACCGGCAAGTCCATCGCGCCACTCGCCCCTGCCGCCAATGCGGAGCGCTTCAGCGATCCGGCGACGACGGAAAAGTGGTTTCGCCGCAATTGCAACGATGTACTCAATCGCGAATGCACGCCGCAGGAAAAGGGCGACGTGCTGACCTGGCTTCTCACCATTCGCTAGGAGTCTTCCATGTCCCCCGATACGAAACGACTTTACTTCGATCTGACCGTGTGGATCGGCTCGCTGGCACTTTCCTTCGGCCTGCTCGCCACCGACGCGCTGGCCGAGCGCACGCGGGTGACCGCGGACAACCCCGTGTGGCGCGCGGAGTGCGGTTCGTGCCACGTCGCCTATCCACCGAAGTTGCTCTCCGCGCCGCAATGGCGTGCGCAGATGGCAGCGCTCGATCGGCATTTCGGGACCAACGCGTCGGTCGATGCCGCCGTCGCGGCCGAGATCGGCGCCTTCCTCGAGACCAAC
Organism: uncultured beta proteobacterium; assembly: GCA_963823475.1. Lineage (GTDB taxonomy): Bacteria > Pseudomonadota > Gammaproteobacteria > Burkholderiales > Casimicrobiaceae > VBCG01. The sequence continues at coordinate 49,377 of CAWGLS010000031.1, read as the reverse complement.
GCCGGACGCGACCGCGGCACGGTACAGGCGGCCTCCGGCCCGCCGCGCATCACGACGAGCAGCTGGTTCGTCAAGGAGCACCGCAACGTGCGCCCGGGCGACTGGACGTCGACCGCGGTGAAGTCAGCCGCCAACTGCGGCGCCTGCCACGCGGGCGCTGAACGCGGTGATTTCGACGAGCACACCGTGCGCATACCGCGCTGACGAGGAGGGAAATCCAGACATGAAACACGACACGCCGACAATGCGGATCCTCGTGTGGGATCTACCGCTGCGCATCTTCCACTGGCTGCTTGCCATCACGTTCACCGGCGCGTTCCTCACGGCCGAGTCGGAACGCTGGCGCGACATTCACGTCATGCTCGGTTATACGATGCTGGCGTTGGTCGCGTTCCGGGTCGTCTGGGGCTTCATCGGGACCCGGCACGCGCGCTTCGCGAGCTTCCTGTACGGTCCGGCGCGGGTCGCCGCGTACCTGCGGTCGCTGGCGTCGGGGAGACCCGCGCACTACACGGGACACAATCCGGCCGGCAGCTGGGCGATCTATGCCTTGCTGGCAGGTGCGGCTGCGGCGGGCGTGACCGGGCTCGCGCTGTACAACGAGATCGGCGGCCGCTGGGTCGAGCATTGGCACGAGTTCATCGCGAACTCGATGCTCGCGATCGTCGCCGTGCACATCGTCGGCGTGGCCGCGGGCAGTCTCCTGCACCGCGAGAATCTCGTGCGCGCGATGTTCACCGGATACAAATCCGGCGCGGCCGGTGACGCGATCGGCGGCCCTCGGCGCGTCGTCGCGGTGCTGCTCGTCGCGGTGATCGTCGGGCTCTGGACAGGCGTGGTGCCGGCACCGGGGCTGGAGTCGGTGGCCGCCATGATGCCGGTCAAGGCGGGTGCCCCGGCGCCTGCCTATACTGAACGACACCAATGACCATGAACCTCGATGCGCCTGCTTCTCGTCGAAGATGATGCACTGCTGGGCGACGGCCTCGCCACGGGACTCACGCAGGCCGGGTTCGAGGTGGACTGGGTCCGCGACGGCGTGGCCGCGCTGCATGCCGCCGACGCCGGCGGCTACGCCGCGGTGATCCTCGACCTGGGGCTCCCGCGGATGACCGGCTTCGACGTGCTGCAGCGGGTGCGCGCCCGCGGACTCCGGCTGCCGGTGCTGATCCTCACCGCACGCGATGCGATCCAGGATCGCGTGCGCGGCCTCGATGCGGGCGCGGACGACTATCTGGTCAAGCCCGCCGACCTCGCGGAACTTGCCGCACGCCTGCGCGCGCTGATCCGCCGATCCAAGGGCGAGGCGGATCCGACGCTGCGCATCGGCGCAGTCGAACTCGATCCGGCCGCGCGCACCGTGTTGCACGGCGGCACGCCCGTCGCGCTCAAGCCGCGAGAGTTCGCGCTCCTCCACGAGCTCATGCTCAACGCGGGACGCGTGCTGACCCGCGATCAGCTCGAGGACCGTCTCTACCGCTGGGGCGACGAGATCGGCAGCAATTCGGTCGAGGTCCACGTCCACCACCTGCGCCGCAAACTCGCGCCCGACCTCATCCGCACCGTGCGCGGCGTCGGTTACATGCTGCCGCGCCCGTGACCAACGCCGTCATCGCCGGCGGATCGCTGCGGCTGCGCGTCCTGACGCTCGCGCTCTCGGCGGTCGTGCTGGTGTGGCTCGGGGCCGCCGTGTATTCGTACTTCGACGCCCGCCATGAGGCCAACGAGATTCTCGACGGCTACCTCGCGCAGTCGGCCGCGCTCATCGCCGCGCAGGCGACGGACGGCCTGGACGAAATCGACGTCGAGCACGCGCCGCAGTTGCACAAGTACGCGCGACGGGTCGCGTTTCAGGTGTGGGAGGGCGGCCGCGAGTTGCGCCTGCATTCGGCCAATGCGCCGAATCAGCGGCTGATGGCGCGCGACGAAGGCTTTGCCGATGTCGTCATCGACGGCCACGCATGGCGCGCGTTCTCGAGTTGGGACCGCAAGCACAAGCTGCTGATCCAGGTGGCAGAGGAGCGGGGCTCGCGCGACGCGATCGCCGCCTCGGTCGGGCGCAGCCTGCTGACGCCGCTGCTGGTCGCGCTGCCGCTGCTCGCGCTGCTGCTCTGGTGGGCGGTCACCGGGGGGCTGCGTCCGCTGCGTGAGCTGGGCGAGCAGGTCGCAGGGCGGGATTCCCACAATCTCGCACCGCTCGATGCGGGCACTCCACCCGCGGAGGTGGCGCCGCTCGTGGGCAGCCTCAATCACCTCTTCGAACGCGTGGGGCAGTCCCTGGCGCGCGAGCGGCGCTTCACCGCCGACGCCGCGCACGAACTGCGCACCCCGGTCGCCGCGTTGCGCACGCAGGCACAGGTGGCGCTCGGTGCGACCACGGACGCGGAGCGCGCGCGAGCACTGCATCAGGTCGTTGCCGGCTGCGATCGCGCGTCCCGCCTGGTCGACCAGATGCTGACGCTGGCGCGCCTCGACCCGGCGCAGCCCGACCGTCCGGCGACACCGTGCAACCTCGCCGCGATCCTGCGCGCGTCGCTTGCCGACGCGGCGCCGAACGCGATCGAGCGGGGCATCGACATCGAACTGGCCGCCGACGATGGCTGCGTGGTCAGCGGCGATCCGGCGCTGCTCGCCATCCTCGCGCGCAATCTCGTCGACAACGCCGTGCGTTATGGCGAGTCGGGCACGCGCGTGCGCGTGACGGTGGCGCGCGCTGCCGGCGGCGTGGAACTGCGGGTGGCCGACGATGGACCGGGCGTGCCCGCGACGGAGATGGACCGGCTGGGTGAGCGGTTCTATCGGCAGACCGGCATGGCGGCGACCGGAAGCGGCCTCGGACTGTCGATCGTGCGGCGCATCGCGGAGGTGCATGGTGCGACGGTGGCGTTTTGTGCAGCCGCCTCGGGCACCGGACTCGTCGTCACCGTGCGCTTTCCGGGCGACGAGCCTGCACGCGCGGCTTCCGTCTAGCGCGGAGCACGGATGCAGCCTACGGTGCGACGGGAATGCGCCCGGCGACCTTGAACTGACCGTCGCATTCCGGCGTCACGATCACCATTTCCGCCGTCGCCGGACTGACGCCGGTAAACGCCAGCGTCGTCGAGCCGTGGGTGACGAGGATCAGATTGCCTTGCCGGGGCGCGGCCGCGATGAGCTTCTTGAAGTCCGCCAGTTGCCGCTCGCGGTTGTGGCCATGCTCGAAGAGATTCGCCAGCGCGGGTTCCGTCTGTGCGTCGACGCCGAGGGCGATGCGCGCCGTCTCGAGCGTGCGGCACCACGGACTCGCGAGCACCCGCGCGATGGGAACGCCATTTGCGCGCAGCGATGCGCCCAGCCGTTGCGCTTCTGCGCGACCCGCCGCCGACAGGTTGCGCGCGGAACATCGGACAAGGATAGCGGCGCCGGTCCGCAATGCAACTGGACCGCGACACCACGCGCCGGGGTTGTCCCGGCGCGGTCGGCATGGCACGCTCGCGGCTCCTCCGTCCGCCACCGAGCCACCCATGACGAAACGTAGCCCGCCAGACGATGCCCCCACGGACACCGAGGTTCCCGGCGCGCCGCCGCGCCGCGAGTTCCTGAAGGCGTCGGCCGCCGCCGCCGGAGCGACGCTGCTGTCGTCGTGCTTCGGCGGCGGGGACGGCGGCGATCAATCGGCACTGGCCGGTGGAACCGAGATCGATCCGCTGACGCGGTTCGATCGCGTCGTCGTGCTGATGTTCGAGAACCGCTCGTTCGACAACCTGCTGGGCTACCTGTATCCGGCCGGGCAGGGGTTCGACGGCCTCAATGACGGCAACTACGCGAATCCGGTGCCCGCCTACATCAACGACGGCCACACGTCGGTATCCGTGCGGCCGAGCCCGGGCACCGACGCCGACATGCAGAACCCGAACCCCGATCCGGGCGAACCGTATCCGCATGTCAACACGCAGCTCTTCGGCATCGTGAATCCGTCGACCAACCAGTTCGAAACGTCCGTGCAGATGAAGTCGCCGTTCAACGCGCCGCCACCGGGGCAGGCGGCGACGATGCAGGGGTTCGTCCAGGACTACTGCAACACGTACACGGCGGCGCAAGGACGCAAACCCACTTTCGACGAGTACCGCGTCATCATGGACTCGTTCACGCCAGAACAGTTGCCGGTGCTGTCGACGCTCGCGAAGTCGTTCGCCGTGTGGGACGCGTGGTTCTGCGCGGTGCCGTCGCAGACTTACTGCAATCGCTCGTTCTTCCACGCGTCGACGTCGTCCGGCTACCTGCTCAATACGCCGCACAAGAGGTGGCTCGAGACCAACAGTGCGCCGACCATCTTCAACCGGCTGCAGGAGGCCGGGCGCAACGGGCTCGAGACGGACTTCGTGACCCTGGCGCTCACCCATTTCACCGGCGTGGAACCCGCGCCCGACGACGTGCCGAAGACCGTGGGCGCCGCGTACACCGCGCTGCTTCCCTACGTGGGCGCGTTCGGATCGACGAAGTAGGTGGCCGGCTTGCGATCGTCGATCGCGGGGCATCGCGTGCGCACCGACGCATGACGACCATCGTGCTCACCCCGGCGCGCGTCGCGCTTGGGACGCTGCGCGGGATCTGGTCCGAGGGGCCCAGGCTCGCCGTCGACCCGGCGGCGCGGCCGGGCGTGGACGCTGCGGCCGCCACTGTCGCGCGGGTCCTCGCGGACGGCGCGACCGTCTACGGCGTCAACACGGGTTTCGGCCTGCTCGCGCGGACGCGCATCGACGACGCGCGGCTGACGGAGCTGCAGCGCGCGCTGGTGCGCTCGCACAGCGCGGGGACGGGCCCGTTGCTGGACGACGCCACCGTCCGGCTCATCATGGCGCTCAAGGCCGCGTCGCTGGCCTGCGGCTACTCCGGCGTGCGCTGGGAAGTCATCGACCTCATCGTGCGCGTCGCCAACGCAGGCATCGTGCCGTGCATCCCGGGCCAGGGGTCGGTCGGTGCTTCGGGGGACCTGGCGCCGCTCGCGCACTTCGCGTCGGTATTGATCGGCGAAGGCGAGGCGCGCGTCGACGGCCGCGTGATGGCCGGCGCCGCGGCACTTGCAGCAGCAGGCCTCGCGCCGATCGAGCTGATGCCGAAGGAGGGGCTCGCGCTGCTGAACGGCACGCAGGTGTCGACCGCGCTTGCGCTGTCCGGCCTGTTCGCGGCGGAGCGCGCGCTGGCCGCGGCCTTCGTCGCGGGCGCGATGACCGTCGACGCCTGTCTCGGCAGCGATACGCCCTTCGACGCGCGCATCCAGGCGGTGCGCGGCCATCGCGGTCAGATGCGACGCCGCGCAGGTGTATCGCGACTTGCTCGCCGGCAGCTCGATTCGTGCGTCGCACGTCGATTGCCATCGCGTGCAGGACCCGTACAGCCTGCGCTGCCAGCCGCAGGTGATGGGCGCCTGCCTGGACCAGATGCGCCATGCGGCGTCGGTGCTGCTGATCGAGGCGAACGCGGTGTCCGACAATCCGCTGGTGTTCGCGGCGACGGGGGAAATCCTCTCCGGCGGCAACTTCCACGCGGAGCCGGTCGCCTTCGCGGCCGACAATCTCGCGCTGGCCATCGCCGAGATCGGCGCCTTGTCCGAGCGGCGCACCGCGCTGCTGATGGACACCAACATGTCGGGCCTGCCGCCGTTCCTCGTCGAGGATGGCGGCGTGAATTCCGGCTTCATGATCGCGCAGGTGACGGCCGCCGCGCTCGCGTCGGAGAACAAGTCGCTGGCGCATCCGTCGTCGGTGGATTCGCTGCCGACGTCGGCGAACCAGGAAGATCACGTCAGCATGGCGACCAACGCCGCGCGCCGGCTGCTGCCGATGGCCGGCAACACGGCGGCGATCGTCGCCATCGAGCTGCTCGCCGCGGCGCAGGGCCTCGACCTGCGCCGCCCGTTGACGACATCGCCGGTGCTGGCGCGCGCGCACGCGCTGATCCGCGAATCGGCGGCGTACTGGGCCTGCGACCGCGCGTTCGCGCCCGATTTGTCCGCGATCCGCGCGCGGGTGGAGGCCGGCGAGTTCGCGGGCTTCGTCGGCACCGCAATCGATTTCCAATGAGTTCCACTTGCCGATCCTTGCCGAAATGATTGACAACATTCGCAAGACCAACGTCGTCCCCGCGAAGGCGGGGACCCAGTGTCGTACAAGGACAGTCGCTGGGTTCCCGCTTTCGCGGGAACGACTGAGTGTTTGTCATGCGCTTCGGTAACGTTCAACAGGACCCCATCATGCATCGCGACGATCCGCAATCACTCGCCACCGCCAGGCCCGGCACGCGCCACGCCGACCGCGTCATCCGCGCGCCGCGCGGCACGCAGTTGTCCGCGAAGAGCTGGCTCACCGAAGCCCCGCTGCGGATGCTGATGAACAACCTCGACCCCGAAGTCGCCGAGAACCCGAAGGAACTCGTCGTCTACGGGGGCATCGGCCGCGCGGCGCGCAACTGGGAGTGCTTCGACGCGATCGTCGCCGCGCTGCGCGAGTTGAACGACGACGAGACGCTGCTGATCCAGTCCGGCAAGCCGGTGGCGGTGTTCAGGACGCACGCGGATGCGCCGCGCGTGTTGCTCGCCAATTCCAACCTCGTCCCGAAGTGGGCGACGTGGGAGCACTTCAACGAGCTCGACCGCAAGGGCCTCATGATGTTCGGCCAGATGACGGCCGGCTCGTGGATCTACATCGGCAGCCAGGGCATCGTGCAGGGAACGTACGAGACGTTCGCCGAAGCCGGGCGCCAGCACTATGGCGGGGTGCTCGACGACAAGTGGATCCTCACGGCGGGCTTGGGCGGCATGGGCGGCGCGCAACCGCTCGCGGCGACGATGGCCGGCGCGTCGATGCTCGCGATCGAATGCCAGCCATCGCGGATCGAAATGCGGCTCGCCACGCGATATCTCGATGTGCAGGCGCGCGATCTCGACGACGCGCTGGCGATCATGGCGGATGCGTGCGCGCAGCGGACCCCCGTCAGCGTCGGCCTGCTCGGCAACGCGGCGGAGATCCTGCCCGAGCTCGTGCGCCGGAACGTGCAGCCGCACATGGTCACCGACCAGACGTCGGCGCACGACCTGGTCTACGGCTACCTGCCGGCGGGCTGGACGGTCGACCGCTGGCGCGATGCGCAGGCGGACCCGGCGCAGCACGCGACACTGGTCGCGGCGGCGAAGCAATCGATCAAGGCGCACGTGCTGGCGATGCTCGAATTCGACGCGATGGGCATCCCGACGTTCGACTACGGCAACAACATCCGCCAGGTCGCGCATGACGAGGGTGTCGCCAACGCGTTCGCCTTTCCGGGCTTCGTGCCGGCGTACATTCGCCCGCTGTTCTGCGAAGGGAAAGGGCCGTTCCGCTGGGTGGCGCTCTCGGGCGACCCGGAGGACATCCGGAAGACCGACCGCAAGGTGAAGGCGCTGTTTCCGCACGACGCGCACCTGCATCGCTGGCTGGACATGGCGGGCTCGCGCATCGCGTTCCAGGGGCTGCCGGCGCGCATCTGCTGGCTGGGTCTCGGCGAACGGCACTTGGCCGGCCTCGCGTTCAACGAGATGGTGGCGAGCGGCGAACTGAAGGCGCCGATCGTCATCGGCCGCGACCACCTCGACACCGGCAGTGTCGCTTCACCCAATCGCGAGACCGAGGCGATGCGCGACGGCTCCGACGCCGTGTCCGACTGGCCGCTGCTGAACGCGCTGCTGAGCACGGCAGGCGGCGCGACGTGGGTATCGCTGCACCACGGCGGCGGCGTCGGCATGGGGTATTCGCAGCATGCGGGCGTGGTGATCGTCTGCGATGGCACCGAAGCGGCGGGCAGGCGCATCGCGCGCGTGCTGTGGAACGATCCGGCGCTGGGCGTCGTACGGCACGCCGACGCGGGCTACGAGTCGGCCATCGCCGTCGCGAAAGCCAAGGGCCTCGACATGCCGATGCTGTAGCGCGACCTCGGCGTGGCCCGCACCGCGGACGGGGCACGACGGTCTACTTGTGCCGATCCTCGACGAGATGATCGGTCAGGATGTTGGCGACGACCATCCTGCCGTTCTCGTCGACGACGTACAGCACGAACGCGCGCTGCGCGCCGGACTTCCCCACGATGTACATGTAGTAGGCGAAACCGCGGCTGCCGAACGCGTCGGTCGTCTGCGTGATCGTCACGCTCCTGCCGATGCTGCCGGCGGCGGCGAAGAACGGCACGACCTTGTCGGTGAGATTGCGCCGGATGGCGTCGGCGCCGACGCGCGCCGTCATGTTCGCGCTGATCGTCTTCTCGAGCGCCGCGACGTCGCCGGTGCGCGCGAGCGCGATCCACTGGTCGGCGTACGCGCGAAACGGCGCGCTCTGCGCCTCCATGTCGAGGTAATCGCCCATCGGCTTGTGGGGCAGGCCTTTCCATTTCTACTCGGCGACGATGGCGCGAATCGATTGGCCCAAGGCCCGTGAGCTTCGATGGTGGCGATCCAGCGCTGCGCCACGCGCGGCGCACGCGGGAACAACACGAGGGCCGCGAAAGCGTAGCGGGCGATTCGCCCGCGAGGAGGTGCGCGATCACGGCGCCGACGCGCCGGCCCGCCGGGTCGAGCTCCGTCGGGCGGATGCGCGGGACATGCCTGCCGGGCTCGCGTATCCGGCTAACGTTTTCCGGGACGGCGGGCGGCGCAGGGGGACGTGCGCATCTACCGAGCAGGTGGTCGGGGTGAGAGGATTTGAACCTCCGGCCTCTACGTCCCGAACGTAGCGCTCTACCAGGCTAAGCTACACCCCGCGGTGCATGCGATGTTGTGGGCCGCGGCGGGAAAAGGCTGTGGATCCCGCGGCATTCGCGGCACGGGAACGACTCCAAATCAGTACGTTCGGTGGGCCGCGAAGGACGTCAATTCTAGCAGAGTTTTCCGGTGCGGAGAATCGGGAAGGCCCGCCAGGCAGTCGACGGCGAGTGCCAACTCGGCGTCGGCACGGTCCCGCGCATAGCGCAGCGCGCCGGTGCGTTCGAGCGCGGCCATCACCGGGGCGAAATCGGTCAGCCCGCCCTCGGTCACCGCGTGGCGGATGATCGCCGCGTCCTCCGCGCTGCCGGTGGCCAGCGCGCGGATGAGCGGCAGCGTCATCTTGCCCTCCGCCAGGTCGTCGCCTAAGTTCTTGCCGATGGCGTCGGCGTTGCCCGAGTAGTCGAGGACGTCGTCGACGAGCTGGAACGCCGTGCCGAGATGCATGCCGTAGCGGGCGAGCGCGTCCTCGGTCGCGGGATCCGCGTTGCCCAGGACCGCGCCGAGCCGCGCCGCCGCTTCGAAAAGGCGGGCGGTCTTGCGCTGGATCACCGCCAGGTAGGCCGCTTCGTCGAGATCGGCGTCGCCGGTGTTCATGAGCTGCAGCACTTCGCCTTCGGCGATCGCATTCGTCGCCTCCGCCATGACCTCGAGCACGCGCAGTCGCGACAGGCGCACCATCAACTGGAACGAGCGCGAATGCAGGAAGTCGCCGACGAGCACCGACGCCGCGTTGCCGAACAGGGCGTTGGCCGTCGGATGCCCGCGCCGCAAGTCGGACTCGTCGACGACGTCGTCGTGCAGCAGCGTCGCCGTGTGGATCATCTCGACGACGGCGGCCAGCGTGTGGTGCTCGGTGCCGCGATAACCGGTCGCGCCGGCCGCAAGCAGCAGCAGTGCGGGACGCAGCCGCTTGCCGCCGCCGCCGACAATATGCTCGGAGACCTGCCGGATCAGGACGACGTCGGAGTCGAGCGACGCGCGCAGCTCGCGGTCGACCGCCGCCATGTCGGCGCCGATAACCGGCTTGAGAAAGTCGATGGTCACGGAAGCGGGTCGGAAGGGATGTTTTGGCGTGCGAAAGGGGGTCGGAACGGCCGCGGAGCCCCGGGAAATCGACCGTTTCCGGGCAATCCGTGCCGCAGGGCCGGAGCAGCGTTAGCGTGGCGGCCGAACGTCGAATGCGCCGCGCGATCCCGCCGGCGCCATTCTACTCGATGAAAGGTGGCGTCGAAGGGTGCCCGGCGGCCGCCTGACACCCGCAAATGCCCGGTGTCCAGCCAGCGCAATGCTGCTTTGACAAGACGGCCGCTTCTGCCTTATAATTCAAGGCTTTCCTGAATTCGGATGCGGTTCACCCCGGTGCAACAGCGCTTCGCCGCGGGCAACTGGCCGGCGCCTCGTTGGATGCGGCCTTTCAGGGAAGTCCAAAAATTCATCTGGAGTCTCTCATGTACGCGGTCATAAAAACCGGCGGCAAGCAGTACAAGGTTGCCATCGGCGAAAAACTCAAAGTAGAACAGATACCGGCGGACGTGGGCGCGGAAGTGATCATCGATCAGGTGTTGATGGTCGGTGAAGGCGAAAGCGTCCGTCTGGGTCAACCCACCGTCGCAGGCGCGACGGTCAAGGCAACGGTCGTCGCGCACGGTCGCGGCGAGAAGGTGAAGATTTTCAAGATGCGCCGCCGCAAGCACTACCAGAAGCACCAGGGCCATCGGCAGAACTACACCGAACTCAAGATCGAAGCGATCGTCGGCTGATCGGAATCTGAGGACACGAGAAAATGGCACATAAAAAAGCAGGCGGCAGTTCGCGCAACGGCCGCGACTCACAGGCGAAGCGGCTCGGCACGAAAGTGTACGGCGGCGAGACGATCCGCGCGGGCGGCATCATCGTCCGGCAGCGCGGCACGGTGATCCATCCCGGCGTCAACGTCGGCATCGGCAAGGACTTCACGCTGTTCGCGCTGGTCGACGGCAACGTCAACTTCCGCGTCAAGGGTCCGAAGCAGAACAAGTACGCGTACGTCGTGGCGAGCGAGCCCGTCGCGGCCTGACGCGCGTCCCGTTCGCTGCAACAAAGAGCCCGGCTTCGCGCCGGGCTTTTTGTTACGTACCGCACATGGCGGCGCCCGAGCAGGGCGCGGCCGGTAGAATCCGCACGATGCCGACGACCACCGCCACGACGCTCGAAGTATTCGATGATCGCCTGCGTCCCGTGTTCGCCGGCGCGCCCGCGCCCGCGCTCGAGCGCCTCGCCACCGGTGCGCGCTGGAGCGAAGGTCCGGTGTGGCTGGCCGAGGACGACAGCGTGCTGTGGAGCGACATTCCCAACGATCGCATGCTGCGCTGGTCGCTACGCGACGGCATGAGCGTGTGGCGCGAGCGCGTCGAGTTCACGAACGGCCATACGCGCGACCTCGACGGATCGCTGCTGCATTGCTCGCACGGCCTGCGCGCCGTGTTCCGCACGCGGCCCGACGGCACCGGCCGGCAGATCGTCGTCGCCCGCTGGCAGGGCAAGCGGCTCAACGCGCCGAACGACATCGTCGTCAAATCCGACGGCACGATCTGGTTCACCGATCCGCCGTACGGATTGATCATTCCGGAGGAGGGCCACGGCGGCGAGTCGGAGATCGGCGATTGCTACGTGTTCCGCTTCGATCCGCGCACCGGCGAACTCGATCCGGTGACGGACCTGCCGATCGAGCCCAACGGCCTTGCGTTCTCGCCCGACGAATCGCTGCTCTACGTGTCGGACACGTCGGCGGCGCTGGGTCGCGCGGCGACCGGCAACCATTGCCTGTTCGTGTTCGACGTCGTCGGCGGACGCAAGCTCGTCGACGGCCGCAAGTTCGCCGACGTCGAACCGGGGGTGCCGGACGGGTTTCGCGTGGACGCGCAGGGTTTCATCTACACGAGCTCGCAGGACAGCGTGCAGGTGTTGCATCCCGACGGCACGCTGATGGGCAAGATCCACGTGCCCGAGAAAGTGGGCAACGTGACGTTCGGCGGACCCGCCCGGGACGTCCTCTACATCGCGGCGTCGACGTCGCTGTACCGGATACGCCTCGCGACGCGGGGCGTGCAGGCGCCCTGACGGCGCGTCATTCGACCTTGATGTTCTGCTCGCGCACGACCTTCGACCAGCGATCGATCTCGTCGCGGATCAGCTTCGCATACGCGTCGGGCGTGCTGCCGATGACGTCGAAGCCCAGCTCCTGCAGCTTGTCGCGGACGGCGGGGGTGGCCAGCGCTTTTGTCAGCGACGCGTTGAGCGTTTGCGTCACCGCGGCGTCCATGCCCGCCGGGCCCAGCACGCCATAGAACGGCGCGGCGTCGAAGCCGCCGTATCCCTGCTCCGTCAACGTGGGCAGCGCGGGCAGCGACTTCGCGCGCTGCGCGGAAACGATCGCCAGTCCGCGCACGGTGCCGGCCTGCACCTGCGCGCCCGACGGCACGATCGCGTCGATCAGCAGCGGCACCTGGCCGCCCATCACGTCCTTCAGCGCGGGCGCGATGCCATTGTAGGCGATGTGCTCGCCGGCAATGCCCTGCCGCGAGCGGAACATTTCCCACCACAGGTGACCGTAGCTGCCGATGCCGCCGGACGTGTATTGCAGCGGCTGCTTCTGCGCCTTGGCGTAGGCGACGAGTTCCGCCATCGACTTCACCGGCACCGACGGATTGACGACGATCAGCAGCGGCTGGCTGACGACGATCGACAGCGGCGTGAAATCCTTCACCGCGTCGTAGGGCAGCTTGCGTCCGAGCGCGGTGTTGAAGGCGATCGGCACGCCGGCGCCGAGCAGCGTGTAGCCATCGGGCTTCGCCTTGGCCACGAGATCGCTGCCGAGGATCTGCCCTCCCCCCGGCTTGTTCTCGACGACGATCTGCTGGCCCAGCTGCTCGGACCACGCGGGCGCGATCGCGCGGAACGCGGTGTCGATGCCGCCGCCGGCCGCGACGGGAACGATGAGGCGGACAGGGCGCGACGGGAAAGGCTCCTGCGCAGCGGCGACGTGGGCGCAAGCGACGGCGGCGAACACCGCGGCGGCACGGGCGAGCGATGTGAAGGCCGGCGAGCGGGCGGACGGGAAGGGACGCGTCATGGGCATTCGACCTTGTGGGCGGCGGAAAGGGATTCGAACCATTGAGCTTTACCGAAATGCATGACCAATACTCCGTCGTTCCCGCGAAAGCGGCAACCCAGCGACTCTCCTCGTACGACGCTGGATCCCCGCTTTCGCGGGGACGACATTGGTCTTGCGAATGCTGTCACTCACTTCGGTGAGGATCAGTAATATACTAGTCGACAAGTCGGTGGCCGGCAATTGCCGTCGGCCGTCATACGCCACCGGACGACGCGACGATCGAGACTATGCCACCCCATCCGCCGCTCGGCGTTACCGTCATGCCCGAGTGGTTCCAGTGCGAGGGCATCGCGCCCGTGCTGGATCGCATCCAGGCGATGGGCGCCACCGCGATCGCCACCAGTCCGTATGTGCTGGAGGTCGCGCCGGACGGGGAAGGCGGCCGCGAACCGCCCGCCGATGGCGAGGCGGGGCGCGTGCGCCCGCTCGACCGCGCGCTCTTCGGCCGCACCGAGTTGTGGGTGCGCACGGCGCCGGCCTTCCTCCACGATCGTGCCCGGTATGCCGGCATGCGTTACCAGCCGTCGCCGCCGTCGGCGCTCACGACGCGCCACGCCGGCCTGCTCGACAGCGTGCTGGCCGCGGCGTCCGTGCGGGGACTCGATGTCTACCTGCAGGTCATGGCGGCAAGTCCGCCCGGCTATCGCGTCCAGTTCTCCGGCGCCGTGGCCAAGGACCAATGTGTCGGTCCCGACGGCGCGTTGCACGCGGCGCGGGTCGATCGCAACGCATCGCTCGCCAGCGCCGATGTCGTCGCATACACCGCCGCGCTGGTGGCCGAACTCGCGCAGCGCTACCCGCGGATCGCGGGGTTTCGCCTCGACTGGCCCGAGTACCCGCCGTACGACCTGCGCAGCGCGTTGTTCGATTTCAATCCGGCGGCGACGGCGCTCATGTCCGCGGCGGGCCACGACCCGCAGGCCATAGCGCGCGACGTGCTCGCCTGGCTTGCCGGCCTCCGCGCCGCGGCGCAGGCGCATGCGGCGGATGGCGCGGTGGCCGCGGGCGCGGCGCTCGACGCGGCGGGGTGGCCGGCGTTGACGGGAAGCGGCGGGCCGCTGGCGGCGCTCTTCGCCGCGAAACGCGCAGCCGCGAGCGCGCTGCTGCGCGCCGTCCGCGCGGCGCTGGACCGGGTTCCCGGACCGCGCCGACTCCTCGAGCCGCAGGCGTTTCCGCCGCCCTTCAGCGCGATGTCGGGCTTTCCCATCGGCGAACTCGACGGTGTGGCCGATCGCATCGGCATCAAGCTCTACACGATGCACTGGCCGATGATCGCGCGCTACTGGGCGCGCGATCTCGTGGGCGACGCGCCGCCGGCCGCCGTGGACGCCGTCACCGCTGCCGTGGCGTTGCGTTTCGGCTTCACCGACGGTCTCGTCGACGGCGCGCGCTTGCGCTATCCCGAGCCGTCCGAAGCACATCCGGTGGGACGCGATGCGCAACGCGCGAAGCTGCACGACGCGGCGGCGGCGGCGGGCGCCGTGCCGATCACTGCGTTCGTCCACAGCTACGGGCCGCTCGCCGACGTCGTCGCGCGCTACGAGATCGCGGCCGCGACGGGGTTGCCGCTATGGATCAACCGGTACGGCTACCTGTCCGATGCCAAGCTGGCGGCGATTGCCGCGTTGCGCGACCGGCGCTGGAACCTACGGCAGGCGGGGGGCGCGTCATGATCCGTGCCGGCGCGACGGCCCGCGACAGGAGACACCGGTGAGCGCATTGGCGGCCGCCACCGGCCACGCGCGCGCGCCGACGGCGGAGGCAAGTCCCGGGCGCCCGTTCGAAAGCGCGCGCATTCACGCCTGGTTGCGGCAGGCGATTCTCGAAGTGAAGCTCGTGCCCGGCGCGGCGTTGGCGGAAACCGAGATCGCCGAGCGCTTCGGCACCAGCCGTACGCCGGTCCGCGAAGCGCTGCTGCGCCTCGCGGACGAACGGCTGATCGAAATACGCCCGCAACGCGGCACCTACGTCGCGCGGATGGCGCTGGCGCGCATCGAGGAGGCGCTGTTCGTCCGCGAGGCGGTCGAATGCGCGGTGCTCCGTCGTGTCGTGGAACGCGCCGATCGCGCGCTGGTGGCGCGCGCATTGATGGCGGTGGTCGACGCACAGGAAGCGGCGATCGCGGGCGCCGACCTCGCGGCCGCGATGGACGCCGACGCGCGCTTTCATCGGGAACTGGTGGAAGCCAGCGGGTTGCCGGGCGTCTGGCAGGTGGTGGCGCAGGCCCGCGACCTGCATCACCGGATACGCGCGATCGCGGTACCGGAGCTCGGCAGCGCGCGCCAGGCGATCGTCGATCACCGCGCCATCGCGCGCGCCGTGCGCAGCGGCACCGTCGCGGCGGCCGCGGCGAGGCTGTCGTCGCACCTTGCGCGCAATCTGGCGCTCGCGCGGACGATTGCGCATCGGCACCCGGACTACTTCGATGCCTGACCCGCCATCGGCGCGGTCGGTCCTCTGGCGCGCGGCTGCCGGATTCGCGCTCTTCGTCATGCTGTTCGTCGCATTGCTGCAATCGGGCACGGTCGCGCTCGCCTGGTGGCGCGACGAGCTGCCGCAGCTGGGCGTATACGAGGTGTTGTGGCTGCTGTTCCTTCCGATAGGCGTGGCGCTCTACCTGCGCTTCTTCTCGGTGTTCCGGACCGATTGCGAGGCCTGTGTCCCTGACGACTCCCGCAACGACGGTCCGCGCGGACCCTGACGGCGGCGGCGCTAGCGCCGCTCGACGTAGTACTGCATCCCCACCGCCAGCGCGGTGAACGCGACCAGCGGAAACGCCGCGGAAAACAGCGGCGGCCAGTCGTTCAGCACGCCGAGGTACGAGAAGAGCCGCTCGATCAGCCAGAACGAAAGCCCGAGCATCGTGCCGGAAAAGATGCGAAAGCCCAGGCCGCCGGCGCGCCGCTGGAACTGCGCGAACGGCAGCGCGAGCATCATCATCACCAGCACGGCCACCGGATAGAGCACCTTCGACCAGAAGGCGATCTCGAACCGCGACGTCTTCTGCGCGTTGCTGTCGAGCACGCGGATGTTGTCGTACAGCGTGGACAGCGCGAGGCGCTCGGGCGCGACCTGGTACACGGTCAGGATCGACGGCTGCAGCACCGATTGCCAGACCCACGTCGGCGTCGACGACACGGTCGCCGAATCGCGGGTGAGCGCGGTGAGCTTGACCTGCTCCAGGTTCCACCGGCCGTTGCCCGCGAACTTCCCCGACTCCGCACTGCGCACCGACGTCAGCCGCAGGTCGCGGTCGAATTCGTAGATGCGCACGCCGACGAGCGTCATGTCGGACAGCACGGTGCGGATGTTGACGAACGTCAGGTCCTGCTTGAACCAGAAGCCCGACTCGAATTGCTGCGCGACGACGCCCGTCGCGTTGCCCATCGCCGCCGCGCGCACATTCTGCGCGAGCCGCTCCGCCGGCGGCGCGACGTATTCGCCGGCGAGGAAGGTGGCGAAGGCGAGCGGGATGCCGACGCGGATCACCGCCCAGCTCAACTGGACCGTCGACGCGCCGGAGACGCGCATCACCGTGAACTCGGAGTTCGCGACGAGCTGCGAGATCGCGAACAGCGTGCCGATCAGCGCCGCCACCGGAAACAGCTCGTAGACGCGCGACGGGATGTGCAGCGCGACGAACAGCAGGGCGGACGTCAGCGTATAGCTGCCGCGCCCGACGTCGCGCATCTCGTTGATGAGCTCGAAGAACGTGAACAGGCCGATCAGCGCGGCGAAGATCAGCAGCGTCGACAGCAGGACATCGCGTCCGATGTAGCGAGTGAGGGTCCGCATCGGGTCAGCGAGGCGCGGCGCGCGGCACGCGGCCGAAGAGCCCGGTGATCGAAAGCTGGTGGCGGAACAGCAGGAATACGACGACGAGCGCCGTCACGTGCGGCAGCAGGAGCCCGAGCCACAGGTCGATCGTGCCCTGCGCGATCATGCTCTGCACGATGTTGATGCAGTTCGTGTACAGCATGTAGAGGAAGGCCGCGGCGATCAGGTTGAACGAGCGGCCCATCCGCGGATTGACGTAGGACAGCGGAATGGCCAGCAGCGTCAGCACGAGCGCGAGGATCGGCACCGACAGCCGCCAGAACAGCTCGGCGCGCTCGCTGCGGCCGTCGGCCACCAGCAGCGCTGCCGTCGGGATCGCTTTGTTCGATGTCGGCAGCGCGCGGGCCTCGGCGGGCTCGATGCGGCGGCCCAGCCGTTCGAACTCGATCAACCGGAAGTCGGCGGACCCGGGCTGACCTTCGTAGCGGCGGCCATCCTCGAGCACGATGAAGCGGTCGCCGTTGGGCTCCTCGACCAGGTGTCCCAGTCGCGCGACCGTCGTGGCGTCCTTCTTGTCGTCCACCGAATGCAGGAACACGTTGCGGATGCGGCCGTCGACCGGATTGATGCTCTCGATGTAGACAACGATGCCCGCGCGCTTGAACTCGCGGAAAAGGCCGGGCGACAGGATGGTGATCTCGTCGCGCGATTCGAGCTGCCGCTCGTACTCGAGCTTGCGCTGCTCCGCCCACGGCGAAAGAAAGAGCGACAACAGGACGATCGCGACTAAGAACGGCGCGGCGAACATCAGGATCGGCCGCAGGCAGGCGGTCAGCGACTGGCCCGACGTGAACCAGACCACCATCTCGCTGTCGCGGTACCACCGTGAAAGCGTCAGCAGCACCGTCAGGAACAGCGCGACGGACAGCAGCAGGTTCAGATAGAACATGGCGTTGAAGCCGATCAGCGCCAGCACGCCATCGGCGGCCACGGCGCCGCCGGCCGCCCGGGCCAGGATCCGGACGACGGACTGGGTGAACAGGATGCCCAGCAGCACGACAAAGAGCCCGATCGCCGTGGCGGTCAGCTCCCGGACCAGGGTGCGGCGAAAAATCATGACGCCGGGAAAAGTTTTGACTTTTTAGGAGGGAATTGCCGATAATGCTCGGCACGCCGTGTAACCGTAACAATACGCCGAAGCGGGAGACGAGGGATCGCGATGGAATTTACCATAAAAAGCGGCAGCCCCGAGAAGCAGCGCAGTGCCTGTGTCGTGGTCGGAGTGTTCGACAATCGCAAGCTGTCGCTCTCGGCGGAACTGATCGACCGCGCGAGCAACGGTTACATCAGCGAAATCATCCGCCGCGGCGACATGGAGGGCAAGCTCGGCGCCACGCTGCTGCTGCACAACGTGCGCGGAACGCTGGCCGATCGCGTGCTGCTCGTCGGGCTCGGCAAGGAGCGCGACTTCCGCGACCGCGAGTTCCGCTCGGCGATCCGGTCCGCCGTGAAGCTGCTGAACGAGACCGGCTCGTACGAGGCGGTGCTGTACCTGACCGAGGAGAAGGTCAAGCGGCGCGAGGTCGTCTGGCGCGTCGAGCACGCGGTGGTCGTGGCGATGGAGGCCGTCTACCGGTTCGAGCAGATGAAGAGCCAGCCCACCGAGGTGCGCCGGCCGTTGCGCAAGCTGACGCTGTCGGTGCCGCAGCGCTCGGACCTGACGGCGGGCGAGAAAGCCGCCGCCCAGGGCCTGGCCATCGCGCACGGCATGGAGTTGGCGCGCGACCTCGGCAACTTCCCCGGCAATGTCTGCACGCCGGCGTTCCTTGCCGACCGTGCAAGACAACTGGGCACCGAATTCCCGGACATCACTGTCAAGATCCTCGAACGCGCCGAATGCGAGGAACTCGGGATGGGCTCGTTCCTGTCGGTGACCAACGGCAGCGACCAGCCGCCTCGTTTCATCGTCCTCGAGTACATGCATTCACAGCGCAGGCAGGCGAAGCCGTGCGTGCTGGTGGGCAAGGGCGTCACGTTCGATACCGGCGGCATCTCGCTCAAGCCCGGCCTCGACATGGACCAGATGAAATTCGACATGTGCGGGGCCGCGTCCGTGTTCGGTGCGTTTCGCGCCATCGCCGAGATGAAGTCGCAGGTCAACGTCGTCGGCCTGATTCCGTGCTGCGAGAACATGCCGTCGGGACGGGCGACCAAGCCCGGCGACGTCGTGACCAGCATGTCGGGGCAGACCATCGAGATCCTCAACACCGACGCCGAGGGGCGACTGATCCTCGCCGACGCGCTGACGTACGCCGAGCGCTACGAGCCGGAGGCCGTCGTCGACATCGCGACGCTGACGGGCGCCATGGTCATCGCGCTCGGCCACGTCGCGAGCGGCCTCTTCAGCAACAACGAGACGCTGGCGCGGGCGCTGCTGACCGCCGGCGACGATGCCTACGACCGCGTATGGCAGTTGCCGATGTGGGAGGATTACCAGGAGGGGCTGGCCAGCAACTTCGCGGACTTCGCGAACATCGCCGGCCGCGCCGGCGGCTCCATCACCGCCGCGTGCTTCCTGTCGCGCTTCACCAAGAAGTACGACTGGGCGCACCTCGACATCGCGGGCACGGCGTGGAAGGATGGCAAGGAAAAGGGCGCGACGGGACGACCGGTCCCGCTGCTCGTCACCTGGCTGCTGGCCCAGGAGAATCCTGCGACGTGAAGCTGCGGGCGCCGGGAGGCGCATGACCACCATCGATTTCTACACGCACGTGGCCGACCGCCTGGCGGTGGTCGCGCGGCTGGTGGCCAAGGCCGTGGCCGCGCACGGCAGCGCGCGCGTGTTGACGCCCGACGCCGCCACGACCGACGCGCTCGACCGCCTGCTCTGGATATCGCCGGCGACCGGGTTCCTGCCGCATTGCCGGATGGACAGCCCGCTCGCGGCCGAGACGCCGCTGCTGATCGATCATCGACTGGAGCACGCAGGCCCGGCGGCGGTGCTCGTCAACCTGCATGCGGAGCCGCCGCCGTTCTTCAGCCGCTTCGAGCGTCTCGCCGAGATCGTGGGCGACGATGACGTGGCTGCCGGCCGCGAACGGTTCCGGTTCTATCGCGAGCGCGGCTACGAGCTGCGCCATCACGACCTGCGCGAGCGAGGTTAGCGCCATGCCGACGGCGCGTGAACTGCTCGAGCAGGCCGACGCGCTGATGCGCCGGAACCGGTCGAGCGCGGGCGACGACATCCCGGTGCTGACGGATTCGGTTTCGCCCACGCCGGACCTGCGCGTTTCGCTGCGTCCGTCGTCGCCGCAACCGCCGGCACCTCCACTGCCGGATTCGATTCCGACGCTGACCGAGCATGTCGCGCCCGACCACGTCGAAGCCGGCGATTCGATGCTGCGCGAAGGCGAGCCTTCGGATTGGCTCGAGTTCGAAGCGGGCGAGCCCTCGGTGACGGGCAATGCGCCGGATTCCATCGCCATCGTCCCGAGCGTGATGCCCGTGCGCGGCGACGACGAGGCGCTGATCGAGTCGGCGGAGCACGAGGAGATCGAGCTGACCGCGCCGATCGAGGACGACTTCGAGCGCGAGTTCGCGCCTTCCGCGGTTACGCCCGCCTCGCCATTGGCAACGGTTCCACCCACGGCGCCGGCGGCAGGCTCGACGCCGCCCGCCGTGGTCTCGGCGACGGGGCTCGCCGCGACGTTCGCGCCGATGCTTCCGGCCGCGAAGGCGGAGGCCTCCGGCGCGCCGGCATCGTCGCCGCCCGCGACGCTGGACGAGGCGTTGGACGAGCCGCTGGACGAAGTGCAGGCGAGGTGGAGGACGAAGTGCAGGACGAAGTGCAGGACGAAGTGCAGGACGAAGTGCAGGACGGGACGGCGCCGCCGGTCGTCGACGACGAATGGGACGTCTCGCTCGCCGCGGACCGCGATATGCCTGTCGCGAAGTGGGATGCGCCCATATCGACGTGGGACGCACCCGTTGCCAAGGGGGACGATGTCGTCGCCGACGACGAGTTGGCCGAACCGGCACCAGCGGAACGGGCCCAGCCCGCCGGCACGGCAGTGGAGGAGTCGGACGACGCGGCGGCGGACACCGAGTTCGACGAGTGGATGGGGCAGGCAGAGTCCGTCGCCTTGGCCGCGCCGGCCACCCGGGAATTCGACGACGCGCCGACGGCGGAGACGCGGGCGCTGCCAGACGAGCCGGTCGCCGTTTCCAGCGCGGCGATCCCGTCCGAGCCCATCGCCGCATTCGCGTCATCGCCCGCGCCCGCACCGGTCGCGGAGGCCGGCGTCGTCGTGGACCTGCCGGCAACGCGGAGTGAAGGTGCGGCCGCGAAGGACGCGCCCATTGCCGGGCACGCGGCTGCGATGGCCGCCGACCAGGCACGCTGGGACGTGGTGGCGGAAGAAATCCGGATGCAGGTGCTACAGCGAATCGATCTCTTCACCGATACGGGCCTGCGCGAGCAGCTCGGCCGCCGGCTGCAGCCGATCGTCGATCGCGCGAGCGCCGACCTCGTGTCGACGATCAACCAGCACGTCGGCGAACTCCTTCGCGCCTATGTGGCGGAGGCGCTCGAGCGCGAGATCGAGAACTGGCGGAAGAATAACTGACCGCCGCGCGTGGCGCCCGGCCGCCGGTCGGCTTAGGGGTCAGAGCGGTAATTATCCGGCTTAGGGGTCAGAGCGGTAATTATCCGGCTTAGGGGTCAGAGCGGTAATTATCTGGCTTAGGGGTCAGAGCGGTAATTATCTGGCTTAGGGGTCAGAGCGGTAATCATCGGCCGCGACGGCTAACAACTGCCAAACTTTGGAGCCAGCCGATGATTACCGCTCTGACCCCTAAGCCAGATAATTACCGCTCTGACCCCTAAGCCAGATAATTACCGCTCTGACCCCTAAGCCGGATAATTACCGCTCTGACCCCTAAGCCGGATAATTACCGCTCTGACCCCTAAGCATCAATGGCGGCCAGCGCGCATGCGCGCCGGCCCGCGCAACGACGCCGGCGTATCATCGACGATCACGAACCGATCGCCGATGCCCCGCCACAACATGGAAACCGCAAGCCATCCCGCGCGCGCCGGCGCCGCACAAACGCTGCTGGCCGGACAGGGCGCGCGCCCGACCAAGGCGCGCATCGCCGTGCTGTCGGTGCTGCTCGCCGCGCGCGAGGCGCTCACCCACCACGAGGTCGAACGGCGACTGCAGCACGGTCACGACGTCGACCGCGTGACGCTGTACCGCGTCCTCGACTGGCTGACCGAGCATGAATTGGCGCACAAGCTTGCCGGCGACGACCGCGTCTGGCGCTTCGCGGCGGCCGGCGCCGTCGCCGGCGCCGCGCATGCGCATTTCCAGTGCAGCGACTGCGGCAAGGTGATCTGCCTCGACGAGACCCGGATGCCGGCGATCAGCCTGCCGCGCGGCTTCCGGCGGCGCGAAGTCGAAGTCACCGTCAAGGGCTCGTGCGACGACTGCGCCCGCTGATTGCGTCGCGCGTTTTTTGCATGCTAGACTGATTCCATGATTCGCGTCCCCACTTCGCCCTCGCTCACGTACGCGCCGCCGGCCGCGCGTTCGTATGCGTTTGCGTTTTATTTCTGGAGCAACGATCCAGAGGGGCAGGCGCGACCGTAGATTTCCGGCAACAGTAATTCAAGGATTCCACGACTCGGGCGGCCCCAAAGGCCGCCCGAGTTTTTTTGTGTTCGCCGTTGGTCACGCGTACAACCAGGAGGAGTGCTGCCATGATCGTCGTCATGCAACCGGAGGCCGGCGATTCCGCGATCGCCGCCGTCGAAACACGGATCCGCGCGGAAGGTCTCGCCGTGCATGTGTCGCGCGGCACCGAGCGTACGCTGATCGGCGCCATCGGCGACGAGCGCCGGCTCTCGCCCGACATGTTCGAGACGCTGCCCGGCGTCGAGCGGGCGCTGCACATCCTGAAGCCGTACAAGCTCGTCGCGCGCGAATGGCATCGGGCGAGCACCGTCGTTCGCGTGCGGGGCATTCCCATCGGCGGGCAGGCCGTGCAGATGATCGCGGGCCCGTGCTCGGTCGAGACGGAGCCGCAGATGCGCGACGCCGCGGCGGCCGTCGCGGCGGGGGGTGCGAAGCTCATGCGCGGCGGCGCGTTCAAGCCGCGTACCAGCCCCTACGCATTCCAGGGCGCGGGCGTCGAGGGCTTGGCGCTGCTCAAGTCCGCCGCGGCGCGGCACGGGCTGCCGATCGTCACCGAGCTGATGGACGTCCGCATGCTCGATACGTTCCTGCGCGAAGGCGTCGACGTGATCCAGATCGGCACGCGCAACATGCAGAACTTCGACCTGCTGAAGGAAGTGGGCCGCGTCGACGTGCCCGTCGTGCTGAAGCGCGGCATGAGCGCGACGATCGCCGAATGGCTGATGGCCGCCGAATACATCGCCGCTGGTGGCAATCACAGGATCATCCTCTGCGAGCGCGGCATCCGTACGTTCGAGACGGCGTATCGCAACGTGCTGGACGTGACGGCGATCGCCGTGCTCAAGCGCGAGACGCACCTGCCGGTCATCGTCGATCCGTCGCATGCCGGCGGCAAGGCGTGGATGGTCTCGGCGCTCGCGAGCGCGGCGGTCGCCGCGGGTGCCGATGGCCTGCTGGTCGAGGTGCACCCGAATCCACCGGAGGCGTGGTGCGATGCGGATCAGGCGCTGACGCCGGCGGAGTTCGCCGTGCTGATGCGCAAGCTCGCCGCCGTCGCCGAGGCCGTGGGCCGCACGCTGGACGGCGCGAGCTGTCCGTTGTCGATGGCGCGCGAGGGTCTGCCGGTGACGTGAAACGGCACGCTGCGTGGTGCGCGCGCCGGCCTCCAAGCGAACGGCGCGCGCGGTAGCGCAGGCGGACCGGCGGGAAACGCTGCGCGGCCGATCGCGCGCACGGCAAGCCAGCCCAGGGCATTGTGATGCTCGATCCTCGTGGAACGTGTCGTGCCCGACACCGAAGTACCAGGCGCGCCATCGCTTGCCGGTCGCCGCCGCCGTCCCGCGCGCCTGGCGGATCGCGGCGCGCCGGTCGATTCCGCTATAATTTCAAGCCTTTATGCCAATATCGCGCGCCGATCAGGCGCTGCTGCCCATGGAACTCGCCAAAAGCTTCGAACCCCACGCCATCGAGGCGAAGTGGTACCCGTTCTGGGATTCCCGCGGGCTCTTCCGTCCGTCGATGCAGGCCGGCGCGCAGCCGTTCTGCGTGCAGTTGCCGCCCCCCAACGTCACCGGCACGCTGCACATGGGCCATGCGTTCCAGCAGACGCTGATGGACCTGATGATCCGCTATCACCGGATGCGCGGCGACAACACGCTGTGGCAGGTGGGCACCGATCACGCGGGCATTGCGACGCAGATCGTCGTCGAGCAGCAGCTCAAGATGGAAGGCAAGTCGCGGCACGACCTGGGCCGCGGGCAATTCGTCGAGCGCGTCTGGGCGTGGAAGGAAGAGTCCGGCTCGGCCATCACGCAGCAGATGCGCCGGCTGGGCGCCTCCGCCGACTGGTCGCGCGAACGCTTCACGATGGACGAAGGACTGTCGGCCGCGGTGGTCGAGACGTTCGTGCGCCTGCATGCCGACGGGCTCATCTATCGCGGCAAGCGGCTCGTCAACTGGGATCCGAAGCTCGGCACGGCCGTGTCCGACCTCGAAGTCGAAAGCGAGGAGGAGCAGGGGAAGATCTGGCAGATCCGCTATCCGTTCGCGGACAACAGCGGGTCACTGGTGGTGGCGACGACGCGGCCCGAGACGATGCTGGGCGACGTCGCGGTCGCCGTGAATCCGCAGGACGACCGCTATCGCGCCCTCGTCGGCAAGCAGGTGACGCTGCCGCTGACCGGCCGCACGATCCCGGTGATCGCCGACGACCATGTCGATCCCGCCTTCGGCACCGGCTGCGTGAAGATCACGCCGGCGCACGACTTCAACGACTGGCAGGTCGGCCAGCGGCATGGTCTCGCGCCGATCGCCATCCTCAATCTCGATGCGACGATCGGCGACAACGCGCCGGCCAAGTATCGCGGCCTCGACCGCTACGTGGCGCGCAAGGCGGTGCTGGCGGACCTGAAGGCGGCGGACCTGCTGGTGTCGGAGAAGGCGCACACGATGGTCGTGCCGCGCTGCGGCCGCACCGGCGAGGTCATCGAGCCGATGCTGACCGACCAATGGTTCGTCGACATGAAGAAACCGGCGCCGGCGGATCATCCGTTCTTTCCCGGCAAGTCGATCCAGGACCTGTGCCTCGCCGCCGTCAGCGACGCGGGCCTTCCGTCCGGCGCGCCGGGCGCCGGCGAGCACGTGCGGTTCGTCCCCGGCGAGTGGCTGTCGACGTATCACCACTGGATCAACAACATCCAGGACTGGTGCATCTCCCGGCAACTGTGGTGGGGCCACCAGATTCCCGCGTGGTACGACGAGGCCGGCAACATCTACGTCGCGCGCGACGAAGCCGCCGCGCGCGCGCAGGCGCAGGCGCAGCTCGGCCGCGCGCCGCAATCGTTCACGCGCGACGACGACGTGCTCGACACGTGGTTCAGCTCGGCGCTGTGGTGCCATTCGACGCTGGGCTGGCCGGCGCCGACGCCCGAGCTTTCGACGTTCCTGCCGTCGTCGGTGCTGGTCACCGGCTTCGACATCATCTTCTTCTGGGTCGCGCGGATGATCATGACGACGACCTATTTCACCGGCCACGTGCCGTTCCGCGACGTCTACATCAATGCCCTCGTGCGCGACGAGGAAGGGCAGAAGATGTCGAAGTCCAAGGGCAACGTGCTGGACCCGCTCGACCTGATCGACGGCGTGGACGTCGAGACGCTGGTCGCCAAGGCCACCAGCAACATGATGGACCCGCGGCAGGCGGAGAAGATCGCCGCGCGCACGCGCAAGCAATACCCGAACGGCATTCCATCGTTCGGCGCCGACGCCGTGCGCTTCACGTTCGCGTCGCTCGCGACGTTCAATCGCACGCTCAACTTCGACCTCGCCCGTTGCGAGGGCTACCGCAACTTCTGCAACAAATTGTGGAACGCAACGCGCTTCGTGCTGATGAACCTCGAAGGCAAGGATTGCGGCACCGATGACGCGCTGCCGCGGACGCTGACGTTCGTCGACCGCTGGCTGCTCGGGCGGCTGCAGCGGGCCAAGCACGATATCGCGACCAACATCGACGCCTATCGCTTCGACCTCGCCGCGCGGGCGCTCTACGAATTCGTCTGGGACGAGTACTGCGACTGGTATGTGGAACTCGCCAAGGTGCAGATGGCCGATGCCGACGCGCGCGGCGACGCCGCGGCGGCGCGCGGGACGCGCTCGGTGCTCGTGCGCGAGCTGGAGGCGACGTTGCGCCTCGCCCATCCGTTCGTGCCGTTCATCACCGAGGAGTTGTGGCAGACGGTCGCGCCGCTTGCGGGCAAGTCGGGCGAATCGATATCCACGCAGCCATTTCCGAAGGCCAACTTCGCGCGCGTCGATGCCGCGGCGGACGCCCGGATGACGGTGCTGAAGCAGATCGTCGATGCCTGCCGCGCGCTGCGCGGCGAGATGAAGCTGTCGCCGGCCGTGCGGGTGCCGCTGTTCGCCACCGGGGATGCCGGGATGCTGGCGGAGTTCACGCCCTACCTGCTGCCGCTCGCCAAGCTCGCGGAGCTGCGCATCGTCGCCGAACTGCCGTCGTCGGACGCGCCGGTGCAGATCGCCGGCGAGTTCAAGTTGATGCTGCACGTCGACGTCGATCCCGTTGCCGAGAAGGAGCGGCTGGGCAAGGAGATCACGCGGCTGGAAGGCGAAATCGCCAAGGCCAGCGCGAAGCTCGGCAACGAGGGATTCGTCGCGCGCGCGCCCGCGGCCGTGGTCGAGCAGGAGCGCGTTCGACTCGCGGGCTTCGCCGCCACGCTCGAGAAGCTGCGGCCGCAATTCGATCGCGTGCGCGGCTAGCGGGCGCCGATGTCCGACAGCGCGAACCGCGGCAACGACGGCGCGGCCGTTCCGCTTGCGCGCACGCGCTTCCGGTGGCGGCCATGGCTGCTGCTGGTCGCGTTTGTCGCCCTGTGGTTCGGCTTTCTCGAATTGCGCGGGCTGTATTTCCCCGACGAGGGTCGCTACTCGGAGATCCCGCGCGAAATGCTCGCCAGCGGCGATTGGGTGACGCCGCGGATCAACGGCTTTCCCTACTTCGAGAAGCCGCCGTTGCAGTATTGGGTGACCGCGGCGGTCTTCGCCGTTGCCGGCTACGACGAGTGGACGGCGCGGTTGGCGCCCGCGTTCGCCGGCTTCGCGGCCGTGCTCGCCGTGCTGTGGACCGCGCGCCGGCTCTTCGGTCGGCGTGCCGGGTGGATGGCCGGCGCCATCCTGGCGTCGAGTTGCGGCTACTTCCTCGCCACGCAATTCGTCACGCTCGACATGCTGCTCACGGCGCTGCTGACGTGCGCGTTGTGTGCGTTCCTGCTCGCGCAGCAGGCGCGCGCGTCACCGGCGGACAACCGGCGCTGGATGCTCGTCGCGTGGACGCTGTGCGCGCTCGCGGTGCTCACCAAGGGCGTCATCGGCATCCTGCTGCCCGCGCTCGCCATCGGCACCTATCTCGCCGTCACGCGCGACTGGCGGCTGTTGCGCAGCCTGCAGATCGGGCTGGGGCTCGTCGTGCTGCTCGCGATCGCCGCGCCATGGTTCTTCCTCGTCGAATCGCGCAATCCCGGCTTTGCGGAATTCTTCTTCATTCACGAGCATTGGCAACGCTTCACCCAGCCCGCGCACCGACGCCCGGGTCCCTTCTGGTATTTCGTCCCCATTGCCGTCGTGTTCCTGATGCCATGGCTGCCGGCGATCGTCGCTTCGTTCGGGTGGCG
The DNA here is from genome assembly GCA_963823475.1 of uncultured beta proteobacterium. Lineage (GTDB taxonomy): Bacteria > Pseudomonadota > Gammaproteobacteria > Burkholderiales > Casimicrobiaceae > VBCG01. The sequence continues at coordinate 21,795 of CAWGLS010000031.1, read as the reverse complement.
CGCCCGCGGGCCGGCGAGCACTCCCGCGCGGGCGTTTTCCGCGCGCACGTTCGCCTGGTGCTGGGCCGGCGCGATCTTCGTCTTCTTCAGCCTGTCGTCGTCGAAACTACCGGCGTACATCATGCCCGCGATGGGCGCCGTGGCGCTCGCCGCGGCGCCACCGCTCGCGCGGCGCTGGGATGCGACGCTGCGCCTCACCGCATGGGGGCTCGTTGCCTGCGGGATCGCGGTCGCCGGACTGGCGATTCCCGCGACCGCGTGGATCAAGGTCGCGCTGGTGCAGGAGGAGTATGCGCACAACGTCGGCTGGATGATCGGCGCCGGCGCGCTGTTCGTGGCCAGCGGCGTGCTGGCGCTCCATCGGGTGCGCGGCAGGCGGCGCCTGAGTGCACTGGCGGCAGTGGTGCTCGGCGGCATGCTCGCCTGCCAATTGGTGGCGGTGGTCGCCCACAACGTCGACGGCTATTTTTCCGCCGAGCGCCTGATCGAGCGCGTGACCGAAGGCGCGTGGCCGTTTCGCCCCGACCTGCCGTTCTACAGCGTCGACATGTTCGACCACACGGTGCCGTTCTACCTGGGGCGCACGATGATCCTGGTGAAGGAAAAGAGCGAACTCGAGTTCGGGATCGCCGCGGCGCCGGCGAACTTCATCGCCGATGTGCCGACGTTCGCGCAACGCTGGCGCGGCGAAACCGACGCGTACGCCATCATGTTCCAGACGACTTACGAGACGCTGCTTGAGACCGGATTGCCGATGCGCCTCGTCGACGGCGACGGACGGCGCGTGGTGGTGGCGCGGCGGTAGCGCCGCGGCCGCTTTAGTCGATGCGCGCGAGATAGGCCGTCACTTCCTCGCGGTCGTGGTAGAGCTGCCGCATCCGCAGCGAATGCCGGATGCCCGCCCGCTCCAGGATTTCGCCGATGCGCTGCTCGCAGCGGCGCACCTCGTCGTAGCGCTTTTTCATCGGCAGCTTGAGATTGAATATCGCGCGGCGGGCGAGGCCCTCGGCCATCCAGTGCGCGACGAGTTCGGCGATGCGGATCGGCTGCTCGACGATGTCGCAGACCAGCCAGTCGACCGGTCGCCGCGGCCGCCAGCGCAGCCCGTCTTCCCGGAGGTGCGTGACCAGCGGGTCGCTCGCCACCGCGCCCTTCAGCGGGCCATTGTCGATCGCGGTGACGCGCAGCCCGCGCTGGGCGAGCTGCCACGTCCATCCGCCGGGCGCGGCGCCCAAGTCGACCGCGCGCAATCCCGGCCGCAATAGTGTGGCCTCCTGCTCGCCCAGGAACGTCTGCAACGCCTCGGCGAGCTTCAGCGTGGAACGCGACGGCGCGCCGCCGGGCATGCGCAGTCGCGGAATGCCCAATGGCCAGTCGCGTTCGCTGGCGATGCTGGTGCCGACGAAGGCCGCGGTCCCGTCGCGCAGCAACACGTGCAACCGGCGGCGCGCGTCGTCGGCCAGGTGGCCCGCGGCGCGGAGCTCGCCTTCGATCCGCGGTGCCAGCGCGCGGGCGAGGGTCGACAGCGCCTTGCCTTCGTTGGTGTCCGGATACTCGATCCACACGCTGCGCCACGGCGGCGCCGCGACGGCCGCCACGTCGGCAATGGCTTTGATGAGGGGAGTGACGCGGTCGGCGCGGCCGGTGCTGGCGCCGCCCGGCAGCAGGTCGACCGGACCAATCCCCTGGAACGCGCAGCGCGCGAAGATCGGCGGCGCCGCGAGGATGGCGCGCTCCCAGGCGCGGGGCTCGACGGCATCGCCATGCGCGACGACGAATGCGCTGCCGCGCTCGACGACGATGGCGAGCGTGGCATGGGCCTGGGCCGCGATGCGGCGAAGGTCGGCAGCGGCTTCGTCCTCGAAGCCGCCACGACAGTAGGCGACGAGCACGGCGGCGGGCATCGTCGTCCGCGCGCCGGCGGCGCGCTACGGCATCAGGCGCTTTGCGGTTCCGGCGCCTTGCGTTTCATCAGCAGCGCGGGGATCGGGCGCGGCTTGCCGTCCCGCGGTGCATGCCCGCGGTGGCCATGGGCGGCGGACGCAACGCCTTCGTCCTTGCGCGGCGGCAGCGGCTGGTCGGGATTGCGCGCATAGGCGTCCTCGCGCTCCTGCTCCCGCGTGCTGCGTACCGGCGCGGCGCGGGGCGCCGCAGGTTCGCGTGGCGGCAGCCGCGGGTGCGTCGGCGGCCTCCGCCCGCGGTGCCCGTGCTTCGGCGCGCGGGGCGCGGCCCTCGCCGCGCGGTGCATGCGTGGCGCGCGAGCGCGGCGACGGCGAGCGCGCGGCGGCCGCGGCCGGATCGAAGCCCTCGATCGTGCTGACGGTGATCTTGATCTTCAGCAGGCGCTCGATCTCGGTCAGGTATTTTTCTTCCTCGGGCGCGACGAACGAAATCGCCTCGCCGATGGCGCCCGCGCGGCCGGTGCGGCCGATGCGGTGGATGTAATCCTCGGGGACGTGCGGCAGCTCGTAGTTGACGACGAGCGGCAGGTCGTCGACGTCGAGTCCGCGCGCGGCGACGTCGGTGGCCACCAGCACTTCGAGCTTGCCTTCCTTGAACGCGGCCAGCGCATCCATCCGCGCGCCCTGCGTCTTGTCGCCGTGGATGGCCGAGGTCTCGAGGCCGTCCTTTTCGAGTTGCCGCGCGAGGCGCGACGCGCCGTGCTTGGTGCGGACGAAGCACAGCACCTGCCGCAGGTTGCGCGACTTGACGATGTGCGTGAGCAGCGCCCGCTTGGCGTCCTGCGGGCACTTGTAGACGCTCTGGGTCACGGACTCCGCGGCGGTATTGCGGCGCGCGACCTCGATCAGCTGCGGCTCGTTCAGCAACTGGTCGGCGAGCTTCTTGATCTCGAGGGAGAACGTGGCCGAAAACAGCAGGTTCTGCCGCTTGGCCGCGACCGGCATCAGCGCCATGATCCGCTTGATGTCCGGGATGAAGCCCATGTCGAGCATCCGGTCCGCTTCATCGAGCACGAAGATCTCGACGTGCGACAGGTTCACGCTCTTGTGTTCGATGTGATCGAGCAGGCGGCCCGGCGTGGCGACGAGGATCTCGACACCCGCGCGCACGATCGGCAGCTGCAGCTTGATGTCGACGCCGCCGAACACGCAGGTGGAGCGCAGTCCGGTGTACTTGCCGTACTCCTTGATCGCTTCCTCGACCTGGATCGCGAGCTCGCGCGTCGGCGCCAGGATCAGCGCGCGCACCGGGTGGCGGGCGGGCGAGGGGCTCGCGCTCGCGTGCGGCTGCAACAGCTGCAGGATCGGCAGTCCGAAACCGGCGGTCTTGCCGGTGCCGGTCTGGGCGCCGCCCATGACGTCGCGTCCGGCCAGCACGACCGGGATGGCCTGGGCCTGGATGGGCGTGGGCGTGGTGTAACCGCTCTCGGTCACGGCCCGCAAGATTTCCGGGCTCAGGCCGAGCTCTGCAAAGCTCGTGATACTCATTGAAATGCTCCTGGCGCGGCCTACCGCGTCGTACGCGGCTTCCGGTCCAGGCAGCGTTGCTAAGACGTTGCGTGGGTCTGCGGCAACAGCCGGGCTATCAGCGCGAATGCCAACTGCCGCATTCGCGCCCGGCTAAGGCGCTGGGTGGGCGGTGACCGGAACGGCCGCCCGAAACAGCATTGTAGCCTAAGTTGCGGATTATTCAAAATAAATGTAGCGTGGCCCGGCACTTGCGTCGTATAATCAAGGGCTTTTTGCTGCGGCGCACCCATGGTGGCCAGCCGCACTCCGTCGGCATGCCCACAAGGCTGCCAACCGCGCATCTCGACCCGGAACACCCATGACCACGTCCCGCCAGGACCTCCGCAACATCGCGATCATCGCCCACGTCGACCACGGCAAGACCACGCTCGTCGACAAGCTGCTCGTGCAGGCCGGCACCTTCGCCAAGCACCAGCACATCGCCGAGCGCGTGATGGACAGCAACGACATCGAGCGCGAGCGCGGGATCACCATCCTCGCCAAGAACTGCTCGATCGACTTCGAGGGCCATCACATCAACATCGTCGACACGCCGGGCCACGCCGACTTCGGCGGCGAGGTCGAGCGCGTGCTGGGCATGGTCGACGGCGTGCTGCTGCTGGTGGATGCCGTCGAAGGCCCGATGCCGCAGACGCGCTTTGTCACGATGAAGGCGCTGCAGCAGGGCTTGAAGCCGATCGTCGTCGTCAACAAGGTCGATCGCCCGGGCGCGCGCGCGGAATGGGTCGTCAATGCCACGTTCGAGCTGTTCGACAAGCTGGGCGCCACCGACGACCAGCTCGACTTTCCCGTCGTCTATGCGTCGGCGCTGAACGGCTGGGCCACGCTCGACGTCGCCGTCGCCAAGACCGGCGCACCGGGACCGGACCCGTCGATGCAGCCGCTGTTCGAGACGATCATCAAGTCCGTGCCGGCGCCGGTGGGCGATACCGAGGGACCGCTGCAGTTCCAGGTCAGCGCGCTCGACTATTCGAGCTACCTGGGCCGCCTGGCGATCGGTCGCATTCGCCGCGGCAAGCTGAAGGCCGGGCAGGAAGTCGCGCTGCTGAACGGCCCGCTCGCACCGGGAGAAGTGCCCAAGAAGGCGAAGGTCGGCACCGTGCTCGGATTTTCCGGACTGGAGCGCGCGCCGGTGGACAACGCGATGGCCGGCGACATCGTGCTCGTCACCGGCATCGACGAACTGTCGATCGGCACCACGCTGGCGGCCCTCGAGACGCCGGAAGCGCTGCCGCCGATCCTGGTCGACGAGCCGACGCTGTCGATGTACTTCCAGGTCAACACGTCGCCGCTGGCCGGCCGCGAGGGCAAGTTCGTGACGTCGCGCAACCTGCGCGACCGCCTCGCCAAGGAACTGCTCGTCAACATGGCGCTGCGCGTCGACGAGACCGGCGACACCGACGCGTTCCTCGTGTCGGGGCGCGGCGAGCTGCACCTGACGATCCTCATCGAGAACATGCGCCGCGAAGGCTTCGAGCTCGCCGTGTCCCGGCCGCGTGTCGTCATGCGCGAAGTCGGCGGCGAAATGTGCGAGCCGTACGAAGCGCTGTCCGTCGACGTCGAGGAAGCGCACCAGGGCGCGGTGATGGAAGCGCTGGGCACGCGCCGCGCCGACCTGACCAACATGGAGTCGGACGGGCAGGGGCGCACGCGCCTCGAGTATCGCGTCCCGGCGCGCGGCCTCATCGGCTTCCAGGGCGAGTTCATGAACCTGACGCGCGGCACCGGACTCATGAGCCACGTGTTCGACAACTACGCGCCGGTCAAGGGCGACATTCCCGAGCGCCGCAACGGCGTGCTGATCTCCGCCGAGGATGGCCCCGCGGTCGCCTACGCGCTGTGGAAGCTGCAGGATCGCGGCCGCATGTTCGTGTCGCCGGGCGAGGTGCTGTACGAAGGCATGGTCATCGGCATCCACAGCCGCGACAACGATCTCGTCGTCAATCCGATCAAGGGCAAGCAGCTGACCAACGTCCGCGCATCGGGCACCGACGAAGCCGTGCGGCTGGTGCCGCCGATCGCGCTGACGCTCGAGTACGCCGTCGAGTTCATCGCCGACGACGAGCTGGTCGAGGTCACGCCGAAGTCGATCCGCATCCGCAAGCGGCATCTGAAAGAGCACGAGCGGAAGAAAGCAAGCCGCGAAGCGGCTTGACGCGGTGCGCCGGGGAGACCTGCTCGCCGCGCCGCGGCCGTTGGGTGACACCAACGGCCTCTCGTCGCGCGCAGCGGCGTAGCGATTGAACGTGGCGGACCGATGATCCGCGCGGTCCTGTTCGACCTCGACGACACGCTGGTCGACCACCAGCACGCGGCGCGTGCCGCGATGGCCGGCGTCCGCGCCCGGTTCACCGCACTCGCGCAGCTTCCGCTCGACGTCCTCGCCGCCGAGCACCAGCGCATCCTCGACCTGCTGCATCACGAGGTGGCGATCGGCGCCCGCAGCGTCGACGACGCCCGCATCGACCGCTACCGGCGGCTCTTCGCATTCGCGGGCGCCGACGGTGAACGGGCAGGCGCCGCCGCCGAACTTCACCGGCGCGTCTACCAGGCCACCCGGCGACCGGTCGCCGGCGCCCGCGAGCTGCTCGCCGCGCTGCGTGGGCAGGTGCGGATCGCCGTCGTCACCAACAACACGCTCGTGGAACAGACCGAAAAGCTGGCGACGTTCGGTCTCGCGCCGTTCGTCGATGCGCTGGTGACGTCCGAGGAGATCGGCGTCGCCAAGCCCGACGGGCGGATCTTCGCCGCCGCGCTCGCGCGCGTCGGCTGCGCAGCGCCCGAGGCGGTCATGGTCGGCGATTCGTGGGTGCACGATGTGGAGGGCGCCCTCGCCGCGGGCATCGGCGCCGTCTGGCTCAATCGCACGGGCATCGCGCATCCGGAGCGCACGCGGCGCGCCGCATCTCGTCGCGCTGACGCCGGCGACGGACGTCGCGGCGATGCTCCTCCGGACGGCCGGCTGAACGCGCGGCGCCGTATGATGGCGCCGCCATGGCCGCGCCTTCGATGCTGACCGTCGCGTTCGCGTCCACCGTCGCGCAGGTCGCGCTCGCCAACGTCGTCCGCGAGTATCCGGGCAAGCCCGACCATGTGCTCGGCGGTCCCGCGGACGTGCGCGCCCCGCGCGCGCTGCATCCGGCGTTCCACGGCAGCTTCGACTGGCATTCGTGCGTGCACATGCACTGGCTGCTCGCGCGCGTGCGACGGCTCGTCCCGGACCTCCCGCAGCGCGCGGCGATCGCCCTGGTCTTCGACGATCACGTGACCGCCGACAACATCGCCGCGGAATGCGCGTACCTCGCACGACCGGAGTCACGGTCGTTCGAGCGCACGTACGGCTGGGCGTGGCTGCTCGAGCTGGCGCACGAGTTGCGGCGCAGCGACGACACCGCCGCGTTGCGCTGGGGATCGACGCTCGCGCCGTTGGCGGACGCGATCGTCGCGCGTTACGCCGACTATCTGCCGCGCCAGCGGTATCCGTTGCGTCACGGGCTGCATGCGAACAGCGCCTTCGGCCTCGCCTTCGCGCTCGACTATGCGCGCGCGGCCGGCGAAGTGGGGCTCGAACGACTGTGCGTCGAAACGGCATTGCGCTGGTTTGCGGCCGACCGCGACGTTCCCGCCGCATGGGAGCCTTCGGGCGCGGATTTCCTGTCGCCGGCATTGATGGAGGCCGACCTGATGCGGCGCGTCCTGCCCGCCGCGGAGTTCGCCCGGTGGCTCGCGGCCTTTCTCCCCGGCATCGGTGTTTCCCGGCCGCCCGCGCTGTTCGCGCCGGCGATCGTCGACGACCGCGCGGATCCCTTCATCGTGCACCTCGACGGGCTGAACCTGTCGCGTGCATGGTGCCTCGCAGGCATCGCCGCCGCGCTGCCGCGAGGCGACGCGCGCCGCGCCGTCCTGGACGCGGCGGCCGCGGCGCATCGCACGGCGGGCATGACCGCGCTCGGCAGCGGCGAGTACGCAGGCGAGCACTGGCTCGCCACGTTCGCGATACTTGCGCTCACGGCGGCCGCTGGACACCTTCCCGACAGTGGCGCCTGCTAGACTTTCGCGTGCCATGTCCGAACCCCTGATCCTCGCGCTGTTCGCGGCGCTCGTCGTCCTGCTGGTGCTCGCCGTCGCGACCCTCTGGCGGCTCGCGTCGCTCGCGCGCGCGCGCGACGACGAAATGCGCGGCGCCATCCGCGAAGCGGCGGAACAGCGCACGCGGCTCGATGGTCTGATCGCGCAGCTCGCGCACGTCGAGCGCGACATACGCCAGGATCTCGCCAACACCCGCAGCGAGCAGGGCCAGGCGGCGTCCGGCCTGCGCACGGAAGTGGGCGGCGCCATCGGCAAGTTCCGCGACACGACACAGCAGCAGCTGACCGACATGGCCGGCCTGCAGCATCGCCAGTTGGCCGCGTTCGGCGAGCAGCTCACCAAGCTGACGCTGGCGAACGAGCAGCGGCTCGACGCCGTGCGCGTGACGGTCGAGCAGCGGCTCGACGCGTTGCGGACGGACAACACGGCCAAGCTCGAGCAGATGCGCGCGACCGTCGACGAGAAACTGCAGTCGACGCTCGAGAAGCGGCTCGGCGAATCGTTCAAGCATGTCTCCGATCGCCTGGAGCAGGTGCACAAGGGGTTGGGCGAGATGCAGACGCTGGCCACCGGCGTCGGCGACTTGAAGCGCGTCCTGACCAACGTCAAGAGTCGCGGCGGCTGGGGCGAGGTGCAGCTCGCCACGTTGCTCGCGGAAATGTTGAGCCCCGGCCAGTACGCGCAGAACGTCGCGACGCGGCCGGGGAGCCGGGATACGGTCGAGTTCGCGGTCCGCTTTCCCGGCCGCAGCGAGGACGGCGCGCCATGCTGGCTGCCGATCGACTCCAAGTTTCCCCTCGAGGACTATCAGCGGCTGCAGGATGCGATCGAGCGTGCGGACGCGGCGGCCGTCGAGGCGAGCCGCAAGGCGCTGGAGTCCATCTTCCGGAGCGAGGCGAAGAAGATCCACGAGAAGTACGTGGAGCCGCCGCATACGACCGACTTCGCGATCCTGTTCGTGCCCACCGAAGGCCTGTACGCCGAGGCGGTGTCGCGTCCGGGGCTGGCGGCGACGCTGCAGCGCGAGCACCGGGTGATGCTGGCCGGACCCATGAACCTGGCGGCCATGCTCAACAGCCTGCAGCTCGGCTTTCGCACGCTCGCCATCGAACAGCGCTCGACCGAAGTGTGGCGGGTGCTGGGCGCGGTCAAGACCGAATTCGGCAAGTTCGGCGAGATCCTCGCGAGGACCAAGGAAAAACTGGACCAGGTGGGCAAGACGCTGGACGATGCCGGCCGCAAGAGCACGACCATCGCGCGCAAGCTTCGCGATGTCGAGGCGCTGCCGGAACTGGAAGCCGACCGCCTGCTGACCGGGGAGGTTGGCGTGGTGCTGGATGCCGATCCGGCGGCGCCCCCGGATACCAAGTAGCGCGGCACGTTCATGCTGACGGCACTGCGGCGCTGGCGCCAGCGGCGGATTCTGCGGACGCAGGCCATTCCGGACAGCCTGTGGCGCGACGCCGTCGAGTCGCTGCCATTCCTCGGGATGTACACCGAGGCCGAGCTCGCGCGGCTGCGCGACAAGGTCGTGCTGTTCCTCGACGCGAAGAGCATCGTCGGCGCGCGCGGGCATGTCGTCACGGCGCGGCAGCGCGTCGTGATCGCGCTGCAGGCCTGCGTGCTCGTGCTGAATCTCGACCTCGGTTTCTACGACGGATGGGAAAGCGTCGTCGTGTACCCCGACGAGTTCGTTCCCGGCTGGGAATGGGAAGACGAGGCCGGTGTCGTCCATACGAACGACGAGCCGATGGCCGGCGAGGCGATGGAGCGGGGTCCCGTCATCCTGTCGTGGGCGGACGTCGAGGCGAGCCAGGACTGGACGGCGTCCGGCATGAATCTCGCGATCCACGAGTTCGCGCACAAGCTCGACATGCGCAACGGTGCGGCCAACGGATGTCCGCCGCTGCCCGCCGACATGGCGCCGCTCGTCTGGAAAAGAACGATGCTCGCCGCCTACGAGCACTTCCAGAAGCGTGTCGAACAAGGCGACCGCACGACGATCGACCCGTACGCCGCCGAAAGCCCGGCGGAATTCTTCGCCGTGCTGTCCGAAGTGTTCTTCGTCGACCCCGCGTTGCTGCGCTACGAATATCTCGCGGTCTACCAGCAGTTCGCGCGTTTCTACCGGCAGGAGCCGGCGGTGCGGTCGCAGCGATTGAAATGAGGGTCAGACGGCGATATGAGGGTCAGACGCGGTAATTCGGTCTTAGGGGTCAGAGCGGTAATTTTTGGCCGGCACGGTACGGCAAAGGTCTTAGGGGTCAGAGCGGTAATTTTTGGCCGGCACGGTACGGCAAGGCCTTAGGGTCCGAGCGGTAATTTTCTGACCGCTACGGTACGGCCTAAGGCCAATCACCGGAGCCGGCCAAAAATTACCGCTCTGACCCCTAAGACCCGACCCCTAAGACCCTCATTTCTGCTTCGGACGAAACGCCTTGCACACGGCCTCGTGCGTCTCGATGTAGGGTCCGCCGATCAGGTCGATGCAATACGGAACCGCGGGGAACACGCCGTCCAGCGTTTCCTTGATCGCCTTGGGCTGTCCGGGAAGATTGAGGATCAGCGCGCTGCCGCGGATGACGCCCACCTGCCGCGACAGGATTGCCGTGGGCACGTACTTCAAGCTCACCTGCCGCATCTGTTCGCCGAAACCGGGCAGCACCTTGTGCGCGACGGCGAGCGTCGCTTCCGGCGTGACGTCGCGCGGCGCGGGCCCGGTGCCGCCGGTGGTGAGCACGAGGTGGCAGCCGGCGATATCCACCAATTCGATCAGCGTCCGCTCGATGATGGGCTGTTCGTCGGGAATGAGCCGCTGCACCATGCTCCATGGCGACGCCAGCGCTGCCGTGAACCATTCAGTGAGGCCGGGCAGCCCGCGGTCGACGTAGACGCCGGCCGAAGCGCGGTCGGAAATCGACACGAGGCCGATCAGCAGCGAGGGGTTCGAGGTCATCGGATGGCGCGATCCGCAAGACTTCAAGCGGGCGTGTCGATCGCGGTCTTCAGCGTGCGAAAGAGTTCGCGGTAGCGGTGCGGCGGCCCGGTCCGCGTGCGCTCGATCCGTGCGTCGCGCACCAAGGAGGCGAGCGCGGCCCGATCCGCGTGCGGATGCTCGGCGACGAAGCGGTCGAGCGCGGAATCGTCGGCCAGCACCAGATCGCGCCAACGTTCGGCGGCCGCGAAAAGCGCCTGGTCCGGAGGCACGCCGGACGACCAGCGCGCGAGCGCGGCCTGGATCGGCTCGGCATCGATCGTCCGCATCAGCTTGCCCACGTACTGAAGTTGGCGGCGGCGTCCTTCATGCGCATGCACGCCCCGCGCGACGCCGATCGCATCCACCAGGCGTTCGGGCAGCTCGAGTTCCGCGAGGCGCTTGGGGTCGAGCGCCACGAGTTCCTCGCCCAACGCCTGCAGCGCGTGCATCGCGTGCTTGCGCCGCGTTTTCGACGGGGTTTCCGGTTCGTCGGCGGCGGGGAGCGGGTTTTCGCGGGGTCGGGGCATCGTGCGGGAGGAAAAAGGGGCCATTGAAGCCGGTTGCCGGGGGAGGCCTTTGCTATGATAACCGACCCATCCCTTACGGCTCGTTGCGGGAATCCGGATTCGATCCGGGGCGTGCCGCGACCACTCCAGGCAACGACTTTCGATGACAGTGAAACTCACGACCGGGCAACCCGCACTGGCGCCGCATGGCGCCGGCACGGGCGCCCATTCCCGCCATTTCCCGGTATCCACCGGCGACCTCGAACGCATCGCCGCCGCGGTGCTCGATGCGGCACGCAAGGGCGGGGCGACCGCGGCGGAGACCGACGTGTCGCAGGGTATCGGCCAAAGCGTCACGGTGCGCCAGTCCGAGGTCGAGACGATCGCGTACAACCGCGACAAGGGCATCAGCGTGACGGTCTACGTCGGGCAGCGGCGCGGCCATGCGAGCACCGCCGACTTCTCCGACGATTCCGTGCGCGCCACCGTCGACAAGGCGCTCGCCATCGCCCGCTACACGGCGGAGGACCCGGCGGCCGGCCTGGCCGATCCCGAGCGGCTTGCCCGGACCTGGCCCGATCTCGATCTCTATCATCCGTGGGAACTGCCGGTCGAAGCGGCGATCGAGCTGGGACGCGAGGCGGAGGCCGCCGCGCTCGCCGTCGATCCGCGGATCACCAACACCGAAGGCGCCACGGTCGCGCGCAGCGAATCCGAGTTCGTCTACGCGAACACGCAGGGCTTCGCCGGCGGCTACCGCAGTTCGCGCCATCACATCGACTGCGCGGTGATCGGCGAAGCGGACGGCGCGATGCAGCGCGACTACTGGTATACGGCGGCGCGCGCGCCCTCCGATCTCGAAGCCGCGCAGGCGGTGGGTCGCATGGCGGGCGAGCGCACGGTACGCCGGCTCGGCGCCCGCCAGCTCGGCACGATGGAATGCCCGGTGATCTTCGAGGCATCGGAGGCAGCGGACCTGGTCGGCTTCTTCGTGCAGGCGGTGTCCGGCGGCAGTCTTTACCGCAAGTCCTCGTTCCTGCTGGATTCCCTCGGCACGCAGGTGTTCGCGCCCGAGATCCAGCTGCGCGAGGAACCGCACCTGCCGCGCGGCCGCGGCAGCGCGCCGTTCGACAGCGAAGGCGTGGCGACGGCGGCGCGCGATGTCGTGCGCGACGGCGTCGTCCACGGCTACTTCCTGGGTTCGTATTCGGCGCGCAAGCTCGGGATGCAGACGACCGGCAACGGCGGCGGCAGCCACAATCTCGTCCTGTCGCATGGGACGGACGATCTCCCGGCGCTGCTGCGGCGGATGGGCCGCGGCTTGCTCGTGACCGAACAGCTGGGGCAGGGCGTGAATCCGGTGACCGGCGATTTTTCGCGCGGGGCGGCGGGATTCTGGGTCGAGGACGGCGTCATCGCCTACCCGGTGGAGGAGATCACGATCGCCGGCAACCTGCGCGACATGTTCCGCGCCATCGTCGCCGTCGGCAATGACGTCGATCGCCGCGGTTCCCGGCACACGGGCTCGATCCTGCTCTCCAGGATCACGGTGGCGGGCAGCTGACGTGCCTGCGGCCCAGCAATCGCGATCGGGCACGGTGATGCAGCCGATGTGGAGCTGGTTCCGCTCGTTCTCCGATCCGCTGGCGAGCGCGAACAACGCGTCGCGGTGGATCGGCCAGCTGCCGTCGATCGACGCGGCGGGCCTGCAGAAGGAGGCGCTCGAACTGGTGTCGGGCTTTCCCGGCACGCGCCGCGAGGCCGGGCCGGGACAGGTGGAAGCGCTGCTGCGCATCGACGGCCGCGTGGAACCGATCATCGCGCAGCTGACGCAGCAGTACACGCAGAACTACCAGAAGAGCACGAACATCGAGTCGCGCCTCTGGCATTCGGTGTTCGATCTGGTCAAGGCGTTCATCGCCGCCTACCAGGTCGCGCTGAAGGCCGGCTATCCGCGCGCCGACAACAAGCGCTGGCGCGCCATCCTGCCATGGGTGATCGTGCGGCTCGCGCACTACCGCGGCCTGGACGGCAAGTTCCGCCTGTTTCGCTACAGCCACTGGATTCCCGCGCAATGGCGCGAGTTCCACGAGCTGTACGAGTTCGCGCGGATGCGCGGCTGGCAGCGCGAGCAGCTCGTCTTTGGTGTCGGCGCGTTCGCCAAGCCCGGCGTGTCGTTCGAGCAGGAATACCTGAAGACGCTGCTGCTGATGCGTCTGGATTCCGGCAACTTCACGCCGGACCAGGTGGAATGGGTCGCGCGGCAGCTCGAGGACTGGACGCCGACGCTGGCGCTGACGCCGCCGCCGTCGGAAGGCGCGCCGTTCTTCGTGGACCTGACCGGCACCGCGGGCCTCCGCCGCCGCGATCGCGCGCAGGCGGGTGGCCGCGTGATGTTCCTCGATGCGGCGCCTGTGTATTCGCGCATCGTCGAGCGGATGCGCTGGCTGCCGGAGCAGGATGCGGAAATTCCGAAGCCGGGCGATCTCCCGGCGCGCGAGCAGCGGTTGCTGCTGATGCGGCTCGCCTCGCTGTTCGGGCCGGACGCGATCGCGCAGGCGCCGCGCGCGCCGCGCCACCACACCGAGACCGAAGTGCGCGTCGTCGTGGGCCTGCAGGCGCTGACGCGCGCCGTCGCCGAAATCGACCGGTTGCCCGACCAGGCGCGCACGCCCGGCGTGGCGGCGAGCTACGACGAAGTGACGCAGATCGTGAATCCCAACGCCAATCCGGAATCCGTGGCGCGGCGCATTCGGGGCACGATGTGGCGATTGACCGACCGCAGCGACACCGGCTGCCGGCTGACGGCGCCGGCCAAGGAGTCCCCCGGCAAGCTCGGGGAGTTGATCGCGATCAAGGAAGGTGAACTCTGGATGCTCGCCGTCGTTCGCCGGATGCAGCGGCTGCAGGTGGACGAGGTCACCGTCGGCGTCGAGATCATCGCGCGCCGCATGGTGCGGGTGCTGATGCGCAGCTGGGTGACGCCGTCGGATACGGGACGCACCAATAGCGAGCGCCCGTTCTTCGGGATCTACCTGCCCGCGCATCCCGACAATCGGCAATCGTCGCAGCGCAGTCTCATCGGTCCCGACGACAAGTTCATGTCCGGCGGCATGGTGGAACTCGACACCGGCAATGCCCGCTACCTGATCCGCTTTACGCAGACGCTCGAGCAGCAGGCCGGCTGGTCATGGGCGATGTTCAACGCGGTCCGTAAGCTGACGCCTTGAACTGCCCGACGCCGCGTTAAGGCGACCGTAAGGCAAGCGTGCCAGATTGTGGCCTGCCGGCGCGGCGCGTATGTCCAACCCCTGATTTTCCGCTACACTCGCGCGCAAGCCGGAACCGTTCGAAATGACGGGGCCCCCGGTGGCCGCGCGAAAGACGCCGCATGCGACGGCGCGGGGACATCACAGATTCATATCGCCGGCCATCAGCTCCGGCACCTCAAGAGGAGAGCACATGTCACGTCGTTCCTTCATCAAAAACACTGGCCTCGCCGGCATTCTTGCCGCCGGGACCGCCCCCGCCTTCGCGCAAGGATCGCCGACGATCAAGTGGCGTTGCGCCTCCAGCTTCCCCAAGTCGCTCGACACGATCTACGGCGCTGCCGAAACGGCGGCCAAGGTGGTGAGCGAAGTCACCGGCGGCAAGTTCCAGATCCAGGTGTTCGCGGCGGGTGAAATCGTCCCCGGCCTGCAGGTCGCCGATGCCGTGCAGAACGGCACCGTCGAGTGCGGCCACACGGCGCCGTACTACTACGTCGGCAAGGACCCGACGTTCGCGTTCGGCACCGCCATCCCCTTCGGCCTCAACCAGCGCCAGTTCGACGCCTGGTGGTTCTTCGGCGGCGGGCAGGAGCTCTACAACGAGTTCCTCAAGTCGTACAACATCACGAGCATCCTCTGCGGCAATACCGGTGCGCAGATGGGCGGCTGGTACCGCAAGGAGATCAAGACGGTTGCCGATCTCAAGGGCCTCAAGATGCGCATCGGGGGCTTTGCGGGCCAGGTGCTGACCAAGCTGGGCGTCGTGCCGCAACAGATCGCCGGCGGCGACATCTACCCGTCGCTCGAGAAGGGCACGATCGACGCCGCCGAATGGGTCGGTCCCTACGACGACGAGAAGCTCGGCTTCAACAAGGTCGCCAAGTTCTATTACTACCCCGGTTGGTGGGAAGGCGGCCCGGCGCTGCACTACTTCGTCAACACGCCGAAGTACAACGAACTGCCGGCGGAGTACAAGGCGGCGCTGCGCGCCGGCTGTGCCGAAGGCAACACGTGGATGATGGCGAAGTACGACGCGCAGAACCCGCCCGCGCTGCGCAAGCTGGTGGCCGGCGGCACGCAGCTGCGTCCGTTCCCGAAGGCCGTGATGGACGCGTGCTATGCCGCGGCGATGGAACTCTACGCCGAGACGTCCGCCAAGAATCCCAACTTCAAGAAGCTGTGGGACAACATGTCGGCGTTCCAGCGGGAACAGATCCTCTGGTTCCGCGTGACGGAGAACACGTACGACAACTTCATGGCCGCGGTGAAGCCGCCGGCCGCGGGCGCGAAAAAGTAAGCGCGACTTTTCGGAGTCCGTGAAAAAGCCCCGCCTGGCGGGGCTTTTTCTTTGGCGGACCGTTCGTTGCGTGGCGGCGCGACCGCGCCGCTACTTCTGCTTGAACGCGTCCTGCAGCGCGTCGCCCGCCTTGTCGGCGTCGTCCTGCTTTTGCAGCGCGCTTTCGAGCGGATCCACCGGCGCGGGAGCGCTGCCGTCCTTGTTCTCCGTTCCCGGCGCCGCCTGGTCGGGCGCCAGTGGATCCGACGACGGGATGTTGATCTCGATCTTCGACGGATCGACGGTGGGCGCGTCGTCCTTGTACACCATCACCATCTGCGGGAACGCGATGACGAGCGTCACCATGATCAGCTGGATGATCACGTACGGCACGGCACCCCAGTAGATCTGGCCGGTCGTGATCGGCGCCATCTTGCGCCCGGTGACCTTGTCCAGATACTCCTTCGCCGGCGCCACGCTGCGCAGGTAGAAGAGCGCGAAGCCGAACGGCGGGTGCATGAACGACGTCTGCATGTTGACGGCGAGCAGCACGCCGAACCAGATGAGGTCGATTCCCAGCTTGTCGGCCACCGGCCCGAGCAGCGGGATCACGATGAACGACAGCTCGAAGAAGTCGAGGAAGAACGCCAGCACGAACACCAGGATATTGACGACGATGAGAAAGCCGAGCTGGCCGCCGGGAAGGTCGAGCAGCAGGTGCTCGACCCACTTGTGTCCGTCGACGCCGTAGAACGTCAGGCTGAAGATCCGCGCGCCGACCAGGATGAACACGACAAAGGCCGTCAGCTTGGCGGTCGTGTCCATCGCCTGCCGCATCAGCTTGAACGACAGCCGGCGGCGACCCACCGCCATGATCAGCGCGCCCATCGCGCCCATCGCGCCGCCTTCGGTGGGCGTGGCCACGCCGAGGAAGATCGTGCCCAGCACGAGGAAGATGAGCGCCAGGGGCGGGATCAGCACGAAGACGACGCGCTCGGCCAGCCGCGACAGCAGCCCCATTCCGGTGACCTTGTTGACCACGGCGACGAAGAACGCGACGGCGGTGCCGACGCTGACGCAGAGGACGAGCCGGATGTCGGTCGACACCTCGGGATGCAGCCGGTTGTAGTAGAGCTGCCAGAACGCGACGGCGGCGCCCACCGAGACCAGCGTCAGGATGCCCAGCGACCGGTTGCCCGGCGATCCGTCCGGCTCGCGCAGCGTGCGGGCCTCGAGCGGCAGCGCCGGAACCCAGGCCGGCTTGGCGATCGACACCAGCATCGTGTAGCCGGCGTAGAGGCCCGCCAGCACGATGCCCGGTATGAACGCGCCGGCATACATGTCGCCGACCGAGCGGCCGAGCTGGTCGGCCATGATGATCAGCACCAGCGACGGCGGGATGATCTGCGCCAGCGTGCCCGACGCCGCGATGGTGCCGGCCGCGATACCGCCGATCGTAGCCGTAGCGCAGCATGATCGGCAGCGAGATGAGGCCCATCGAGATGACGGACGCGGCCACCACGCCGGTGGTCGCGGCCAGCAGCGCGCCGACGAAGATCACGGCGTAACCCAAGCCCCCGCGCACGGGTCCGAACAGCTGGCCGATCGTGTCCAGCAGGTCCTCCGCCATGCCGCTGCGCTCGAGGATCAGCCCCATGAACGTGAAGAACGGCACCGCCAGCAGCGTGTCGTTCGACATCACGCCCCAGATCCGTTCGGGGAGCGCGCCGAACAGCGCCGGCGACAAGAGGCCGAGCTCGATCCCGATCAAGCCGAACACGATGCCGTTGGCGGCCAGCGCGAAGGCCACCGGGTAGCCCAGCAGCAGGAACACGACCAGCGCCGCGAACATCAGCGGCGCCATGTTGGCGATCAGGAAGGCGGTCATGCCGTGAGCTCCGGCGCGATCGGCGTGCACGGGGCCGAAGCGGGCATGGGTGCGGCCGCGGGCCTTCGACTCACCTTCGGTGTCGAGCGACGGCATCGTGCACATCGGCGGCGCCGTCACTGGACTACCTTCGTGCTGCGCACTGCGGTGTTCGCCCTTGGGGCGGCCCGACGGGCTCACGCCTGCTCTCCCCGTTGGCGCAGGATTTCCTCGGCCAGCTCCTCTTCGGCGGTCCTGGTGACCAGCTTCTCGGTGCGGATCGGGCGCGAGCCCCTTGAGGAAGGCAATCCGCTTGATGAGTTCGGACAGGCCCTGGAGCCCCAGCAACGTGAAGCCGATGGGCACGAGGATCTTCGCCGGCCACAGGACGAGGCCGCCGGCGCTCGGCGACACTTCGCCGCTGTGCCACGCGCGCAGGAACCAGGGCACGGATTCGTACAGGATGAGCGCCACCATCGGCAGCAGGAAGACCACGGTCCCGAAGATGTCGATCCACGTCTGCGTCCGCCGCGAGAAGCGGCCGGCGATCACGTCGATGCGGATGTGCTCGTTCTTGAGCAGCGTGTACGCCGCGCACAGCAGGAAGATCGCGGAGAACAGGTACCACTGGACTTCGAGAAAGGCGTTGGAGCTCATGTCGAAGGCCTTGCGCACGATGGCATTGGCGGCGCTGATGAACACGGCGACGAGAACCAGCCAGTAAACGGCCTTGCCGACGCGGTCGTTCAGCGCGTCGATCGTGCGGGAAAGGGCGAGCAGGGCGTTCACGCGGACCTCCAGTGCTGTACGTGTGCAGCGGCATGCGTGTCGCGGTCGAAGCCGGCGGAAATGCGTGATGCGCGCCGCGCACGGTCCTCCACGGTCGCCGGATTATAAAGGCCTTTGTCGCTTCCGGGGCAGCGTCGTGCCCGCCTTCGACCCAAGCGGCGCGAATGCTAAAATGGCCGTCTTTCGACGCTTTGGGGCCCTAACTCCATGTTCCGCCGCTCCACCACGCTCGCGCAAGCCGACGCCGAAGTCTGGAAAGCCATCGCCGGGGAAAACCAGCGGCAGGAAGACCACATCGAGCTGATCGCCTCGGAGAACTACACAAGCACGGCGGTCATGGCGGCGCAGGGCTCGCAGCTCACGAACAAGTACGCCGAAGGCTATCCCGGCAAGCGTTACTACGGCGGTTGCGAGTACGTCGACATCGTGGAGCAGCTGGCGCTCGACCGCGTGAAGAAGCTGTTCCGCGCCGACGCCGCCAACGTGCAGCCGCATTCCGGCGCGCAGGCGAACCAGGCGGTGTTCTTCGCGACGCTGAAGCCGGGCGACACGGTGCTCGGCATGAGCCTGCCGCACGGCGGCCACCTGACGCACGGTTCGCCGGTCAACATGTCGGGCAAGTGGTTCAACGTCGTGCCCTATGGACTCGAACCCGAGACCGAGCTCATCGACTATGCGGCGGCCGAGCGCCTGGCGCACGAGCACAAGCCGAAGCTGATCGTGGCCGGCGCGTCCGCGTATTCGCGCGTGATCGACTGGAAGCGCTTCCGCGACATCGCCGACGCCGTCGGCGCGCGGCTGATGGTGGACATGGCGCACTACGCGGGACTCGTCGCGGCCGGCGTCTATCCGTCGCCGGTCGGCATCGCCGACTACGTGACCAGCACGACGCACAAGACGCTGCGCGGACCGCGCGGCGGGATCATCCTCGCCCGCGCCGAGCACGAGAAGGCGATGAACTCCGCCGTGTTCCCCGGACTGCAGGGCGGGCCCCTGATGCACGTCATCGCCGGCAAGGCGGTCGCGTTCGGCGAGGCGCTGCACCACGATTTCCGCGTCTACCAGGAGCGCGTGCTCGAGAACGCGCGCGTGCTCGCCCGGGTCATGCAGGACCGCGGGCTGCGCATCGTGTCCGGCGGGACCGATTGCCACATGTTCCTGGTCGACCTGCGGCCGAAAAATATCACCGGCAAGGACGCCGAAGCCGCGCTGGGCCGCGCGCATATCACGGTCAACAAGAACGCGATCCCCAACGATCCGGAACGGCCGTTCGTCACCTCCGGCATTCGCGTCGGCAGCCCGGCGATCACGACGCGCGGCTTCACCGAGATCGAGTGCGAGGTGTTGGCGCACCTGATCGCCGACGTGCTCGACGCCCCGGACGACGATGCGACGCTCGCCAAGGCGCGCAAGAGCGTGGCGGCGCTGACGCGCGCGTTCCCCGTCTATTTTTCGTAAGCGACGGACCAGGCGCGGCGATCGGTGCCATGACGAATAGGGAAAGCGCTCGCTGCTCCGGACGATGCGGCCGGATGGCGCCGGAGCACCGCCGCCCGGACCTGGGCCGCTTGGAGCGCCGCGCGGCGACCGATGCGCGTCGGCACGATCGCCCGTAACAGCGTTCGCGGCACCACGGATCGGCGGCGAACCGCTGCGGCGCCGGATGAGTGCCCCGCGATGAAATGCCCGTTCTGCGGCAGCGTGCAAACGCAGGTCATCGACTCGCGCGTGTCCGAGCCCGGCGACTCCATCCGGCGCCGCCGCCGCTGCCTCGACTGCCAGAAGCGCTTCACGACCTACGAGACGGTCGAGCTGCGCCTGCCGCAGGTGGTCAAGACCAACGGCAACCGCTCCGATTTCGACGTCGACCCGCATCCGCGTGGGTTTCGCGCGCGCATTGCACAAGCGTCCGGTGCCCACCGAGTACGTCGACGCGGCCGTCGATCGCATCGTCGCGCAGGTGCTGGCGCTGGGCGAGCGCGAGATTCCCTCGCGGCAGATCGGCGAGATGGTGATGCAGGAGCTCTACAAGCTCGACAAGGTCGGCTACATCCGGTTCGCGTCGGTGTACCGGTCGTTCCAGGACGTGTCCGACTTCCGCGACGCGCTGCGCGAAGTCGAGACGCCGCCGCCCGCCGCCAAGCGGACGCGCCGGTAGTGCGCGATGCCGAGCTTTCAGCGAAGGTAGCGGGCGGTGTCCGCCGGTGCGCGCGAGCACGGCCGCCGTATCCGCGCCGTCGTGCGGACGCCGCATCGGGACGCGCCACGGCGCAGCGACATGCAGCGGCGCAAGCCCGCGACGCACGCCCGTCGTGAATCATCCGTTGCCGCGGCTTGACGCCAGTCCGGCGCCCGCTCTGACCATGACCGGTGCGCCGACGCCGATCGCGCCCACATGACGCGCGCGCTCGACCTCGCCCGGCGCGGCCTCTATACGACGACGCCGAATCCGCGCGTGGGAAGCGTCATCGTCCGCGACGGCATCGTGCTCGGCGAAGGATTCCACGCGCGCGCCGGTTCGCCGCATGCCGAAGTGGAAGCGCTCGCCGACGCCCGGCGGCGCCACGCCGACGTTCGCGGCGCCACCATGTACGTGACGCTCGAACCCTGCAATCGGCATGGCCGCACGCCGCCATGCGTCGATGCCGTGCTGGCCGCGGGCATCGCACGCGTCGTCGCCGCGATGGCCGATCCCAATCCGGGACAGGCCGGCGGTGCGCAGCGGCTGCGGGCCGCGGGCGTACCGGTGGAAATCGGACTCTGCGAGGCCGAAGCACGCGAACTCAACATCGGGTTCATCGCGCGTCTGGCGCGGGGCCGGCCGTGGGTGCGCACCAAGCTCGCTGCCAGCCTCGATGGCCGCACGGCGCTCGCCAACGGCGAGAGCCAATGGATCACCGGGCCCGCCGCGCGTGCCGACGGACATGCGTGGCGCGCGCGCGCGTGCGCGATCCTGACCGGCGTCGGCACCGTGCTGCAGGACGATCCGCGACTCGACGTTCGCGCGGTGGCGACGACGCGTCAGCCCAGGCGGGTGATTGTCGACCGCCACGGGCAGACGCCGGCATCGGCGCGCGTGCTGCAGGCGGGGGGAGCGCTGATCGTGACCGCCGGCGAACGCAACGCCGCATGGCCGGCCGCCGTCGACGTCCTGACGCTGCCGAACGCCGACGGCCGCGTCGACCTGCCGCGGATGCTGGCGACGCTGGCGGAGCAGGGCATCAACGAACTGCATGTCGAGGCCGGCGCGAAACTGAACGGCGCGCTGCTCGACGCCGGGCTCGTCGACGAAATTCTCTTGTACCTGGCGCCGGCGGTGCTGGGCGATCCGGCGCGCGGCATGTTCGACCGCGCGGCGGCGCTCACCACGCTGTCCGGTCGCGCCGAATTCGCCTGGCATGACGTCACGCGGATCGGCGACGACCTGCGGCTCGTTGCGCGGCGCGCCGCCAAGGAGGCAGGCTGATGTTCACGGGGATCGTCCAGCGCGTCGCGCGCCTCACATCGACCGCACCGCATGGCGATGGCCTT
>CAWGLS010000030.1:0-16727 GCA_963823475.1 uncultured beta proteobacterium | reverse complement strand
CGGGTATCCTTCCGCTCGTGTCGATCATCGCAGTCTTCAACCAGAAGGGCGGCGTGGGCAAGACCACCACGGCGCTCAACCTGCTGGCCGCCATCGGGCAGCGCAAGCAGCGGCCGCTGGGCATCGATCTCGACCCGCAATGCCACCTGTCGCACATCTTCGGCGTGTACCCGAAGACCGCCGACGATTCCGTCTATGGCTTTTTCGTCCGGCAGCGGCCGCTCGACGACGTCGCGCAGATCACCCGCAGCGGCGTCATCCTCTGTCCGGCGCACCTCGAGCTCGCCAAGCTCGACACGCTGCTCGGCAAGGGGGTGAACGTGGTGACGCGGCTGCGGCAGGCGCTGCGCGCGCCGAATGCCACGCCGGGACCGGTGGTCATCGACTGCTGCCCGCTGCTCAACGTGCTGTCGCTCAACGCGGTCTTCGCCGCCGACCTGCTGCTGGTGCCCGTATCCGCCGACTTCCTGTCGCTCAAGGGCGCGGAGCAGGTGGAGCGGGCGCTGAACGCGCTGGAGCCGGTGTTCAAGCGCCGACTGCCGCGCCGGTACGTGCTGACGCGCTACGACACGCGGCGGCGGATGAGCGGCGCGATCGTGGAGCGGATGACGGAGATCCTGCGGCCGGACGAGATTTGCGTCACGCGGATCCGCGAAAACGTGAAGCTGGCGGAAAGCCCGTCGGTCGGCCTCGACATCTTTCGTCATGCGCCGGGCAGCCGCGGCGCGCACGACTACGCGGACCTCTACGACGAGCTACTGGGTGCCGGCCTTATGCAATGACGGCGCGCCGGCGCTGATGAGGCCGATGACGCCCTCGACGTCCAGCGTGTCGAGCCGGCGCGGTACCCGCTGCTCCTGGCACTCGACGATCTCGCAGTGGTGGTACATCTGCCGCAGCCGCCGCTCGGCATCATCCTGGCACGCGGCCATGATGAGGATGTTCTCGACGCGCTGCCCGTGCTTGGTCCTGATGTTGAAACCGTAGCGAATCACGGTGTGCCTCCCGATTCGTGCTGACCGCCTTGCGGCGGGCGGCGGTCCTTGCCAATCAATGGATTGGCGAAGATCGCTGATACGCTGGGACGCATTTTGCATGCAAATACCGTACCGGGCTCATTTTTCCGCTGGATGACAACGATGGTGGCTTCGGGTGCCGCGGGTGGCGACCCCCAGGACGGTGGCGAACTTCGCCGTGCGTTGGTGCATATGGCGCTAGTAAGTACTGACCAACCAGTTCGACTCACACCGCTGGCCGGCGGCGTGTCGTCGGACATCTATCGCGCCGACCTGCCGTCCGGCGTCGTTTGCGTCAAGCGCGCGCTGCCGCGCCTCAAGGTGGCGGCCGACTGGCAGGTGCCGGTCGACCGCAATCGCTACGAGGTCGAGTGGATGCGCGTCGCCGCGCAGATCGTGCCCGCCGCCGTCCCGGCGATCCTCGGCGAGGATGCGCAAGCCGGCGCGTTCGCGATGGCCTGGCTGCCGCCTGAACGCTTCCCGGTCTGGAAGACGTTGCTCGCGGCGGGCGGCGCGTCCGTGGAAAGCGCGACGCACGTCGGCGACGTGCTCGGCCGCATCCACGCGGGAACGGCCGATCGACCCGACCTCGCCGCGCGCTTTCCGACCGATGCGCTCTTTCACGCACTGCGCCTCGATCCGTATCTCGTCACCGCGGCACGCGCGCACCCCGATCTCGCCGACCGCCTGCACGCGCTCGTCGCCACCACCGCCGCGACGAAACGCGTGCTGGTCCACGGCGACTTCAGCCCCAAGAACATCCTCGTCGGTCCCGCCGGTCCCGTCATCCTCGACGCCGAGTGCGCGTGGTACGGCGATCCGGCGTTCGACGTCGCGTTCGTCCTCAATCACCTGCTGCTGAAGGGCGTCTGGCGGCCGGCCGGAGGCCCCGAGTACGCCGCGATGTTCCGTGCGCTCGTCGCGGCCTACCGCCGCCACGTCGACTGGGAGCCCTGGCCGGCGCTCGACGCGCGCACCGCCGCATTGCTGCCCGGGCTGATGCTCGCCCGCATCGACGGCAAGTCGCCGGTCGAATACATTTCCGAGCCGGCGGCGAAGGACGCCGTCCGCCGGTTCGCGCGCGCCCGTCTGGCGGCGCCGGCCCCCACGCTGGACCTGCTCGTGCAAACATTCGACCCATGACTCCGACCACCATCACTCGCGTCCATGCCCGCCGCGTCTGGGATTCACGCGGGCGCCCGACGGTCGAGGCCGAGATCAGGCTCGCGAGCGGGGTCATCGGCCGCGGCATCGCACCGTCCGGCGCGTCGCGCGGCTCGCGCGAGGCGATCGACCTGCGCGACGGCGGCACGCGGCACGGCGGCTTCGACGTCGCGCAGGCGGTCGCCAATGTCCGCGGACCGATCGCGCGCGCGATCTTCGGCATGGATTCGCTCGACCAGGCCGACATCGACGCGAAGATGATCGAGCTCGACGGCACGCCGAACAAGGCCACGCTCGGCGGCAATGCCACCGTCGCCGTGTCGCTCGCCATCGCGGCGGCCAGCGCGATCGCGCACGACCTGCCGTTGTGGCAGTACGTCGCCGGCGACGAACCCGTGACGCTGCCGTTGCCGGAAGTGCAGATCTTCGGCGGTGGCGCGCATGCCGGACGGCGCATCGACATCCAGGACCTGATGGTGATGCCCATCGGCGCGTGGACGTTCGACGACGCGCTGACGATGGTCGCGGAAATCTACCGCGCCGCCGGCGAACTGATGCAGGAGGGCGGCAAGCTCGCCGGCGTGGCCGACGAGGGCGGCTGGTGGCCGGCGTTCGCGTCCAACGAGGAAGCGCTCGAGATGACGGTGCGCGCGATCGAGCGCGCGGGCTGCCATCCGGGCAGCGACGTCGCGATCTCGCTCGACATCGCGGCGTCCGAGTTCGGCCGCGATGGCCGCTACACGCTCGCGCTCGACCAGCGCGAGCTCGACAGCGACGGCATGGCGGAGATGCTGCTCGACTGGATCGAGCGCTATCCGATCATCTCGATCGAGGATCCGTTCGCCGAGGACGACCGCGCTGCGTGGATCGCCTTCACGCGTGCTGCCCGCCACCGCGTGCAGATCATCGGCGACGACTACCTGACAACCAGCGCCGAACGCATCGCCGAAGCCGCCGCCGCCGAGGCGTGCAACGCGGTCCTCATCAAGATCAACCAGGCCGGCACGCTGACCGAGGCCAAGGCGGCGCTGGATGCCGGCAAGGCGGCGGGCTTCGGCACCATCGTATCGGCGCGCTCCGGCGAATCGGAGGACACCGCGATCGCCCATCTCGCCGTGGGCTGGAACGCCGGCCAGTTGAAGGTCGGCTCGTTCGCGCGCAGCGAGCGGATGGCGAAGTGGAACGAAGTGCTGCGGATCGAGGATAGTCTGGGCACGGACGCCCGCTTTGCGGGCGTCGCTGCGCTTCCGGCCCGGAAGTAGTGAAAGTAGATGAGTTAGAAGGGGTCGCAGGCCTGACGGCGCGACTCCTTGGATGAATCGACGCCGCTGACTGCTTAGGGGTCAGAGCCATAACGACTGCTTAGGGGTCAGAGCCATAACAGTCGGCGTGTCCCAGCGGTGGTCGTTGCCAGCGCCCCCGCGGGACACGCCGACTGTTATGGCTCTGACCCCTAAGCAGTCGTTATGGCTCTGACCCCTAAGCAAGCAGGAAATCGGCCAGTTCGACAAAGCCCGCGCCCGCCTCGGCGGCCGTGACATAGGCCGGCAACGTCACGATGCGATCGGCGAACGCATGCACGTTGGCCACGCCGACGGCATTGGGGAAGTACGCGAACATCGGGGCGTCGTTGGGCGAATCGCCCGCGAACACGAAGTTGGCGCGTTCGGCGTCGAGGTCGATCCCGAACGCTTCCGCGAGCAGCGTCTGCGTCATCCCCAGCTTGTCGTAGCGGCCGAACCACCCGTTGACGTGGATCGAGCTCACCTTGGCGGTCATGCCTTCCGCTTCCATCATCGCCACGATGCGATCGACGGCGGCGCGCGGCAGCGGCGGCACGTCCTCGCAGAAGTCGATCGCGAGGTCGGCCTCGCGGTAGTGCTGGTCCGACGCGAGCGCCGCCCCCGGCACCGCCTGCAGGATGGCGGCGCCGATGGCCGCGAGCCGCGCGCGAGCCGCGACGCGCGACGCGTCGTCGGTGACAAAGCGCTTGACCAGCGTGCGCCTGGCGGCGTCGTAGCGCATGTAGAACGCGCCGTTCTCGCCGACGACCGCAGCGACCGGCCACATGCGGGCGATATGGTCGCACCAGCCGGCGGGCCGGCCGGTGATGGGGATCACGAGCTTGCCTGCGTCGCGCAGACGCGCCAGCGCGGCGTAGGCGGAAGGCAGCAGCTTTCCGCGCGTGGTGATCGTGTCGTCGATATCGGCCAGCACGCCGCGCACGGCGTGCCGCGTGGCCGTGGGCATCGTCGCGAGCGGCTGCATCAGGGTTTCGGCGCCGGCCCCAGCAGCCACTTCGAGATCGGCGGCGCCTGCCATCCGTCGATCGCTGCGAAGATGTCGTCAATGGACGTGACCACCGCGAGCATCGTCCGATGTTCGTGCTTCAGGAAGCCGTCGGCCACGCCGCGGTCGATCTGCGCCAGGAAGCCATCGAAGTAGCCATCGATGTTGACCAGCACCAGCGGCTTCACGTGGATGCCCAACTGGTCCCACGTCGCCATCTCGCACAGCTCGTCGAACGTGCCGAAGCCGCCGGGCAACGCGACGAACGCGTCGGAATAGCGGGCCATCAGCGCCTTGCGCTCGTGCATCGTCGGCACGACCTTAAGCGCCGTGAGGCCGGGATGGCCGACCTCGCGGACCATCAACTGTTCGGTGATGACACCGACGACCTGCCCGCCCGCGGCCAGCGCCGCCTCGGCGGCGATCTTCATCAGGCCCACGCTGCCGCCGCCGTACACCAGCGTCAGCGAACGGGCGGCCAGCGCGCGGCCGAAGATCGGTCGCCGCCTGCGCGTACGCCGGCCGCGCCCCGACGTTCGATCCGCAGAAGAGGCAGATCCGCTTCATCGGCGCGCCGCGATGTAGGCGGCAACCGCCGCGCGCTGCCCGGCGCTCATCGGCAGACCGCATTTCGTGCGCCGCCACAGCACGTCGTCCGCGGTGACCGCCCACTCCTCGTCCAGCAGATAGTCGACCTCGCGCGCGGTGAGTTCCGCGCCGAAATCCTGCCCGAGATCGGCGATGGTGCACGCATCGCGCAGCACGAGCACCGCGCGCGTGCCATGCCGCTGCGCGAGCGCGCGCAGGAGCGGCGCCGGCAACTGCGGATAGCGGCGGCACAATTCCGCGAACCACGCGTTGCGGTCGCCGTTGGGCAGGTCGCCGCCAGGCAGCTTGGCCGTTTCCGTCCACGCGGGCTTCATTGCCGGAAGATACGGCGCGAGCTCCGCCAGCGCATGCTCGGCCAGCTTGCGATAGGTGGTGATCTTGCCGCCGAAGAGCGACAGCACGGGGGCGCGTCCGGGTCCTGGCTCGCCTTCCAGCGCGTCGATCTTCAGCACGTAGTCGCGCGTGATCGCCGACGGATCGGACTTGCCGTCGTCGTAGAGCGGACGCACACCGCTGAAAGTCCACTTGACGTCGGACTTCGCGAGAGGCACCTCGAGATACGCGTTGGCGAGCTGCAGCAGGTAGTCGATTTCCTCGTCCGAGATCTGCGGGTGCTCGAACTCGTCGACGGCGACGTCGGTGGTGCCGATCAGCGTGTAGTGCTCCTGGTAGGGAATGACGAACACGATGCGGTTGTCCGCGTTCTGCAGGATGTACGCATGCGCCTCGTCGTGCACGCGCGGCACGACGATGTGGCTGCCCTTCACGTGGCGCACGTTGCCCTCGTTCGGCCGCGCCGCGCGCACGCTGTCCAGCACGTCCTTCACCCACGGCCCGGCGGCATTGACCAGCGCGCGCGCGGTCACTTCGGTGGTCGTGCCGTCGGCCGCCCGCAGCGCGACGCGCCATAGCCCGCCGTCGCGGCGGGCGCCGGTCACGCGCGTGCGCACGCGGATCTCGGCGCCGTGCGCATGCGCGTCCAGCGCGTTGATGACCACCAGGCGCGCATCGTCCACCCGTGCGTCGGCATAGACGAAGCCACGGCGAAAACGATGCTTCAGCCCCGCCGCCCACCGGCTGTCCGACAGCTTGACGCCGAACGACGCCGGCAGCGACTTGCGACCGCCGATGTGGTCGTACAGGAAAAGGCCGATGCGGATCATCCACGCCGGGCGCAGGTGCGGCTCGTGCGGCAGGACGAAGGCGAGCGGCTCGATGATGTGCGGCGCATTGGCGAGCAGCACCTCGCGCTCGGCGAGCGACTCGGCCACCAGCCGGAATTCGTAGTACTCGAGATAGCGCAGGCCACCGTGGATCAGCTTGGTGCTCCACTGCGACGTGGCGGCGGCCAGATCGTCGGCTTCGGCCAGCAGTACGGAGAGTCCGCGGCCGGCCGCGTCGCGCGCAATGCCGGCGCCATTGATGCCGCCACCGATGACCAGGAGATCGTAGGGAGTGGGAGTCATGGTCGGACGCCCGCGTCTGCCGTGGCGCCGCTCACCAATGGGCGCGAAAGGGGTCCGAAGCGTTAGGGGTCAGAGCGATAATTGTCCGAAGCGTTAGGGGTCAGAGCGATAATTGTCGGCAGGGAAGGCTCGGGGATATCCGCCGATGGTGCCCCGACAATTATCGCTCTGACCCCTAACGCTTCGGACAATTATCGCTCTGACCCCTAACGCTTCGGACAATTATCGCTCTGACCCCTAACGCTGACCCCTAACGCTTCGCGACGAGGGGCGGCCCGGCGTCGCCTGCAGCGCGGGTGTGATCGAATTCTACCGGATGCGGTAGGATTTCCTCCTCGCCGCACCGAAGGTCCGACCCCCATGCCCACGATCCCCGAAATCGCGGCGTTCGCCGCCGACATGCGCGACTGGCGTCACCATATCCACGCGCATCCGGAAACCGCCTTCGAGGAAACGGCGACCGCCGCGTTCGTCGCCGACAAGCTGCGCTCGTTCGGACTCGACGTCCACACCGGGCTCGCCGGCACCGGTGTGGTCGGCGTCCTGCGCCACGGCACGTCCACGGAGGCGGTCGGCCTCCGCGCCGACTTGGACGCGCTGCACATCCACGAGAAGTCGGGGGTGGCGCACGCGTCGCGCCACGACGGCAAGATGCACGCCTGCGGCCACGACGGCCACACGACGATGCTGCTGGGCGCGGCGCGCGCGATGGCGCAGCGACGCAACTTCGACGGCACCGCCTATTTCATCTTCCAGCCGGCCGAGGAAAACGAAGGCGGCGGCCGCGTGATGGTGGCCGAGGGATTGTTCGACCGCTTTCCGATGAAGGCCGTCTACGGCATGCACAACTGGCCGGAGTTGCCCCTCGGCAGGATCGCGCTGCGCGAAGGCCCGCTGATGGGCGCGTACGACATCTTCGAGATCGTCGCGACCGGCCAGGGCGCGCACGCGGCGATGCCGCACCTGGGCCGCGATCCGATGCCGTATGCCGCGCACGTCATCAATGCGCTGCAGACCATCGTCGCGCGCAACATCCACCCGCTGCAGGCGGGCGTCGTCAGCGTGACGCAGGTGCATGGCGGCGACACGTGGAACGTCATTCCGCAGGAAGTCGTGCTGCGCGGCACCGTGCGCTCGTTCGAGCCGGCGGTGCAGGACTTGATCGAGCGGCGGATCGGCGAGATCGTCACCGGGCTGGCCGCGACGTTCGACATGACGGCCACGCTGCGCTACGAGCGCCGCTATCCGGCGACGATCAACACGCCGGCGGAGACGCGGCATGCGCTCGCCGCCGCGACGGCGCTCGTCGGCGCCGACCACGTCGACACCGACCCGACGCCGTCGATGGGCTCGGAGGATTTCGCGTTCATGCTGCAGGCGAAGCCCGGCTGCTACGTGTGGCTCGGCGGCGGCCGCGGACCGGGCACGCCCAACCTGCACAATCCGCATTACGATTTCAACGACGACGCGCTGCCGATCGGCGCCTCCTACTGGGTGACGCTGGCGGAGGCGCAATTGCCGGCGCAGGCGGCGGTCAAGCGCGCGGCGTAGCGCCGCGTCAGCGCTTCGGCGCAACGCGCAGCACGCGCCCGTCGCTCGCGTCGGTCAGCAGGTAGATGAGGCCGTCGGGTCCCTGCACGACGTCGCGCACGCGCCCGACGTCCCGCAGGTAGCGCGCTTCCTCGACGACGCGGTCGCCATCGAGTTGCAGGCGCACGAGCGCCCCCGGCGTGAGCGATCCGACGAAGAGCTGTCCCTTCCACGCCGGGAATTGGTCACCGGTGTAGAACATCGCGCCCGACGGCGCGATCACCGGGTCCCAGTAGTAGACGGGCTGCTCCATGCCCGCCCGCGCCGTGCCCTCGCCGATCTTCACGCCGGAATAGTCGACGCCGTAGGTGATGACCGGCCAGCCGTAGTTCCTGCCCGCCTGCGGGAAGTTGAGCTCGTCGCCGCCGCGCGCGCCGTGCTCGACCGTCCACAGCTGCCCCGTCACCGGATGCAGCGTCGCACCCTGCAGGTTGCGATGCCCGTACGACCAGATCTCCGGCCGCGCATCGGCGCGCCCGACGAAGGGGTTGTCGCGCGGGATGCTGCCGTCGGGATTGATGCGGACGACCTTGCCGATCGTCGACGTCAGGTCCTGCACGCGCGGGCGCTCGCTGTAGCGATCGCCCGTGGTGACGAACAGCGTGCCGTCGCGCGCGAACACGAGCCGCGAGCCCCAGTGATTGCCGCCGCCGACCTTGGGCGTCTGCCGCCAGATCACTTGCGTGTTCTCGAGCCCGGAGTCCGTCAGGCGTCCACGCGCGACCGCGGTCCCGGCGCCGCCGTCGCCGGCCTCCGCAAAACTCATGTACACGAGGCGATCGGTCGCGAACGTGGGCGACAACGCGATGCCGAGAAGCCCGCCCTGCCCACCCGCACGCACGGCCGGCACGCCGGTCAGGGTCCGGCGCGACTTGCCATCGCGCTCCAGCAGCACGAGGCGCCCCGGCCGCTCGGTGACGAGCATCCGGCCGTCCGGCAGGAACGCGAGTCCCCACGGGTGTTCGAGACCGCGCGCGACTTCGGTGACGACGAGCGGCCCGTCGACGGTCGCCGGTGTCGGCGAGCGCGGGGCCTGCGCGTGGGCGGCCGTTGCGAACAGCAGCGTAGCGGCCGCCGCGAACGTCGGGAAGGCCCGGCGGGTCCAGGCAGAGTGGAAAGTCATGGCGTCCTCATCCGTCGTTGTCCTGCATAGACTGGCGCACGGCGCGCCCGGTTCCCTCGCAACGTAAACCGCGGGCCGCGCTTCCTGGACTACCTCCGTGCTGCGCACTCCGGTGTTCGCCCTTGGGACGGCCCGGCGGGCTTTACTGGTGCGCCTTCGTGCTGCGCACTCCGGTGTTCGCCCTTGGGACGGCCCGGCGGGCTTTACTGGTGCGCCTCCGTGCTGCGCACTCCGGTGTTCGCCCTTGGGACGGCCCGGCGGGCTCACGTGTCCGGCCGCGTCATCGCCTCCGGATCGATCCAGCGGTCGAAGTCCTCTCCGCTGACGAGTCCGAGCGCGAGCGCCGCCTCGCGCAGGCTGCTGCCGTCGCGGTGCGCCTTCTGCGCGATCTTCGCGGAACTCTCGTAGCCGATGTGCGGATTGAGCGCCGTCACCAGCATCAGGGAATCGCCGACGTTCCGCCGGATCCGCTCGTGGTTCGGCTCGATGCCGCGGGCGCAGCGCTCGTCGAACGACCGCAGCGCATCGGCCAGGAGCTCGATCGACTCCAGCACGTTGTGCAGGATGATCGGCTTGAACACGTTGAGCTGGAAATGGCCCTGCGTGCCGGCGAACGCCACCGCCGTGTCGTTGCCGAACACCTGCACGGCGACCATGGTCAGCGCTTCGCTCTGCGTCGGATTGATCTTGCCGGGCATGATCGACGAGCCCGGCTCGTTGTCCGGAATCGTGATCTCGCCGAAGCCCGCGCGCGGACCGCTGGCGTAGAGCCGCACGTCGTTGGCGATCTTCATCGCGATGCCGCCGGTCGTGCGCAGCGCGGCGCTGGCGTTGACCATCGCGTCGTGCGCGGACAGCGCGGCGAACTTGTTCGGCGCCGACACGAACGGCTTGGCCGTCGTCGTCGCGATGTGGCGCGCGACGAGTTCGCCGAAGCGCGCCGGCGCATTGATGCCGGTGCCGACGGCGGTGCCGCCCAGCGCCAGCGGATACAGCGCGTCGCGCGCCGTGCGCACGTAGGCGATGGCATCGTCGAGCTGCGCGACGTATCCGGACAGCACCTGCCCCAGCGTCACGGGTGTTGCATCCTGCAGGTGCGTCCTGCCGAGCATCACGACGCTCGCGAACGCCCGCGCCTTGGCGTCGAGCGTTCCCCGCAGCTGCGCCAGCGCGGGCAGCAGCGCGCGGTCGAACTCTTCGACGGTCGCGATGTGCATGACGGCGGGAAACGCA
The DNA here is from genome assembly GCA_963823475.1 of uncultured beta proteobacterium. Lineage (GTDB taxonomy): Bacteria > Pseudomonadota > Gammaproteobacteria > Burkholderiales > Casimicrobiaceae > VBCG01. The sequence goes on along the minus strand of CAWGLS010000030.1, from coordinate 6,237 downwards.
TCGTTGGACGACTGGCTGCGATTGACGTCGTCGTTCGGGTGCACGGGCTTCTTGCTGCCGACGGTGCCGCCCGCCATCTGGATCGCGCGATTGGCGATCACCTCGTTGGCGTTCATGTTCGACTGGGTGCCGGACCCGGTCTGGAACACGACGAGCGGGAATTCGGCGTCCCAGCGGCCATCGATCACTTCCTGCGCGGCGCGGTCGATGAGGTCCGCCTTGTCCCGCGGCAGCACGCCGAGTTCGGCATTGGCCCGCGCGGCGGCCTGCTTGACGATGCCGAACGCGCGCACCACCGGTCGCCCGAACGCGAACCGCGCGACGCCGATGGGGAAGTTGTCGACCGAGCGCTGCGTCTGCGCGCCCCACAGCCGGTGGTCCGCCACGCGGACTTCGCCCAGCGCGTCCTTTTCGATCCGGGTGTCGCCCATTGCCGCGTCTCCTGGCGTCGCGTCCGCTAAGGCCGCATCCTGCGCATCATACGGCCGGCGGCGGCCGCCGCTACGCTGCGAGCAGCGCCTGCGTCTGCCGCGCGATCATCAGTTCCTCGTTCGTCGGTATCACCCACGCCCGCGCCGGTCCGGGCGCCGAGATGCGCGGCCCGTCGCGGGCGTTCGCTTCGCGGTCGAGCGTGAGGCCGAGCCAGTCGGCCGCCGCGACGACGCGCTCGCGGATGGGCGCCGCGTGCTCGCCGATGCCGCCGGTGAAGACCAGCGCATCGATGCCGTGCAGCGTCGCGGCGAGCGATCCCAGCTCGCGCGCGATCCGGTGGCAGAACAGCCGCACCGCCAGCGCCGCACGCGGCTCGTCGCTCGCGAGCAGCGTCCGCATGTCGCTCGACACGCCCGACACGCCGAGCAGGCCCGACTCCTTGTAGATGAGCTTCTCGAGCGCGCGCGCGTCCATCTTCATCTCGTCCATCAGATAGAGCATGACGCCGGGATCGAGCGCGCCGGTGCGCGTGCCCATCATCAGCCCGTCCACCGCGGTGAAGCCCATCGTCGTCGCGATGCTCGCGCCGCCGCGCATCGCGCACATCGACGCGCCGTTGCCCAGGTGGGCGACGACGGTGCGTCCCTGCGCGGCCTCCGGGTCCACGGCGGGCAACGCGCTCGCGATGTATTCGTACGACAGTCCGTGAAAGCCGTACCGCCGCACGCCGCGCGCGGTGATCGCCGGCGGCAGCGCGAACGCCTGCTCGACATCGGGCAGCGTCCGGTGAAACGCCGTATCGAAGCACGCCACCTGCGGCAACCGCGGCGAATGCGCGAGCAGAGCGTGAATCGGCGCGAGATTGTGCGGCTGGTGCAGCGGCGCCAGCGGGATCAGCGTTTCGAGATAGGACAGGACCGCCGCGTCGATGCGCGCCGGTTGCAGGAAGCGCGTGCCGCCGTGCACGACGCGATGGCCGGCGGCGCGCAGCGTATGCGTGGACAGCGACTCGCGCAAATGCAGCAGCAGATAGGCCATCGCGCCGTCGTGGCCCAGCGCGCGGTACCAGCTGCGTTCCGCCAGCGGCGTGCCGTCGCTGGCGGTCGCCTCGAAGTGCGTGGCGGTGGTCAGCCCTTCGAGCTGCCCGCGCTCCACGAGGAGCGGCGCGCCGGTGTCGATCTCGAACAGCGAGAACTTGAGGCTCGACGAACCCGCATTGAGCACGAGAATGGCGTCGGCCATGGCGGCGGCGGCGGCGGACGGACGCGCCGCGTCAGGATTTCGGCAGCAGCTTGTCGCGGCGGGCGTGCGCGACGAGCTTCATCACGGCGGTGGACGCGAGCCGCGTGCGCACGTTGTCCGCCCGCGACGTGAGCACGATCGGCACGCGCGTGCCGAGGACGATGCCGGCGCTGTCGGCGCCCGCGAGATAGGTGAGCTGCTTGGCGATCATGTTGCCGGACTCGAGATCGGGCACCAGCAGGATGTCGGCCAGGCCGGCGACGGACGACACGATGTGCTTGGCCCGCGCCGCTTCCGGCGAGATCGCGTTGTCGAACGCCAGCGGCCCGTCGAGTATGCCGCCCTCGATCTGCCCGCGGTCGGCCATCTTGCACAGCGCGGCGGCGTGCAGCGTCGACTCGATGTTCGGATTCACCGTCTCGACCGCGGAGAGGATCGCCACCTTCGGGCACGCGAGGCCGAGGATGTGGGCGAGTTCGATCGCGTTGCGGCAGATGTCCGCCTTGGCAGCCAGGTCGGGCGCGATGTTGATCGCCGCATCGGTGATCATCAGCATCCGCGGATACGCGGGCACGTCCATCACGAACACGTGACTGATGCGGCGCTCGGTGCGCAGGCCGGTCGCCGCCGGCACCACCGACTCCATCAGCTCGTCCGTATGCAGGCTGCCCTTCATCAGCGCCTCGACGTCGCCGGCGCGCGCCATCGCCACCGCGTGATCCGCGGCCGCGTGGCTGTGCGGCGTCGACACGATGCGGTAGCCGGCGAGATCCACGCCCGCGGCCTCCGCCGTCGCGCGGATCTTCGTCTCCGGGCCCACGAGGACCGGCACGATGAGGCCGCGCCGTCCCGCCTCGATCGCCCCGACCAGCGAATCGCGGTCGCACGGATGCACGACGGCGCAGACGACGGGCGCGAGCGGCTCGCAGCGCTTGCAGCAGGCGGGCGACGCCATCGTTGCGGCGAAGCACGACCTCGGGTGTCGCGATGTCGCTGTAGGCGACGCGCTCCTTCGGCGCGGTGACGGTGGCGACACCTTCCACGAGCACGAGGCCGTCTTCGTTGACCGCCCTGCACTCGAAATCGATGCGCTGCCCGTCCGCATGCTTGGCGCGCGCCGTCACCGTGGCCGTCACCGTGTCCCCGGTGCGCAGGCGGCCGCCGTAGCTGAAGCGGCGTGCCGACGATGGCGCTGCCGGGCCCCGGCATCCGGCGGTTGAGGATCGCGGCGATCAGCGCGATCGCCGCCGCGCCCGGCGCGGACGCGACCTCGGCCACGGCATCGGGCAACAGGTCGAGATGGAACGTCTCGACGTCCCCGGTAACCAGCGACAGGCCCTCGACTTCCGTCGCCGTCAGCGTGCGCGTGACGGTGTCGGTCGCGCCGATCGCGATTTCGTCGAATGTCTTGTTCGTGTACTGGCGGTTCATTACCGGCTCGGGTTCCCGCGCGTCAGGCACGCGCTCCGCGCGTGCGCGGCGCCGGTCGCCCGCGCGTCGCCTTGCGCTTGGCCGCCGGCGTGCGCTTGCTGGCGACCGCGGCCGTACCGCGCCCGCCGGCGATCGGCAGCATCCCGCGCAACTCGGCGGCGAGCGCGCGCTGCGCGCTCCTCGAGCCCGGGCTGCGCCTCGGTCCATTCGAGCAGCGCATGCGCGCGCCGGCGCTCGGCCGGCGGTGCGCAGGAGCTTCGGCAGCGAGCGCTTCGCGCGTTCCGGCTCGAACTCGACGACGATCGTTTCCTCCTGCAGCAGGCGGCGCCGCTCGTCCTCGGACAGGTGCGAGATCTCGCCCTCGGGCGACAGGATCTCGCGCGTCGTCTGCATCTGCGACAGCCGGCGATGGCCGCTGCCGGCCTTGCTGATCAGCATCGCGATGCGGGCCAGGCCTTCGATGGCGCTGCCTTCCTCGAGCGTGTCGAGCACTTCGCGCACCGCGGCAATCGAGCGCGGATCGAACTTGCCCTTGCGGCGGATTTCCTCGCGTTCGTCGGCCATCTGCAGCGACATCATGTTGCCGTACACCTCGAAGAAGGCCGCCTCCGACAACGCATCGCGCACGTCGCGGTACAGGTCGAGCCGGGCGCTCACGGACTCCGAAAGCAGCTTTTCGCCGCGCACGTTGTCGTTGTCCTTGCCGCGCGGCCGGCGGTTGGCGGTGACCATCGCGGCCGCCTGCGCGAGCGGCCACAGGAACGGATTCTTGTCCGACAGCGCCCAGTATTGCACGCGCAGCGGATGGAAGTCGCGCAGCGCCTTGGCGAACCATTCGGGCGTCAACTCGCGGACGAACGGCCGCACCAGCAGCGAGTACGCGCGCTCCGACAGCTCGGACAGCGCGGCCACCGCCTGGAAGGGCTTTTCGTCGACGCGGTCGTTCTTGGCCAGCGTCGGATGCAGGTCCTCGATCTTGCGCTCGCGCAGCGTGACCTCGTAGGACACCTCGCCGCGCCGGTCGTGATGCTCCTCGATGTCCATCCCGTAGAGCCCCGGCGGCAGCTGCTGGATGTACTTCAGCACCTCGACGATCTGCGCGTGCTCCTTTTTCGCGACCTGGCCCGACACGAAGATGCCGAGGTGGCCGATGTCCTCGTGCAGCAGGCCGACGATCGTCTGGCCGTTCGCCTTGATCTCCTCCGACGACGAATAGACGTCGGCGATCCAGTTGAATGCCTGCTGCGGCGGCGTGATGTTGTCGCCCATCGACGCGAACACGATGATCGGCTGCTTGATCGACTTCAGGTCGAAGTAGCGGCCCGGACCGAGCCGCGCCTCGCCGTAGGTAAGCTTGTTGCCGACGAAGAGGTTGTTGACGATCCAGCGGATCTCCTCCTCGTTGAACAGGTAGAAGCCGCCCCACCAGCGCTCGAATTCGAGGAAGCGGGGGGCTCGTGATCGATGTTCGACCACAGGTGGTACCACTTCTCCCACAGCGTGTTGGCGGGATTCAGGCTCTCGAAGTTGGAGACGAGATGCGCACCGTCGAACTTGCCGGCGCCTAAGTCGGCCGCGAACAGCGACAGCCACGCGCCGCCCAGCAGGCCGCCGGAATAGCGCATCGGCGAATCGCCGTCGTTGCCCGACCAGTACGACATCGGCGCGCCGTTGATGACGAGCGGACCGGCGATGTCGGGCCGCGCGGCCGCGAGCATCATCACCGCCCAGCCGCCCTGGCAGTTGCCGACGATCACCGGTTTCTGGCTCTTCGGATGGCGTTCGACGACGACGCGGATGAACTCGGCCTCGGCGTCGGTGACATCGGCGAGCGTCTGCCCCGGCATCGGTTCCGGAAAGAAGATGACGAAGTACACCGGATGCCCGGCGCGACAGCGCGACGCCGACCTCGGACTCCTCCTTGAAGCCGCCGATGCCGGGCCCGTGTCCGGCGCGCGGATCGACGATGACGAACGGACGCTTGTGGTCGTCGACGACGACGCCCTTCGGCGGGATGATCCGCACCAGTGCGTAGTTCGCCGGGCGCTCGTAGGCGCGCGCGTCGGCGATCATTTCGTAGTCGTACTTGAGCACCGGCGGCTTGCCGGCCGCCTCGTGCTCCAGCCACTGGTTGCCGCGCTGGCGCAGCGTGTCCCAGTACAGCACCGAGCGCTGCGCGGCGTCGACCGTGTACTCCGACCATTGCCGCCAGAACTCGTACGGCGTTTTCGGCGCGCCCCGGCCCGCGAATTGCGCCGCATGGGCGCTGCGCGTGCGCTCGACGTAGCGCTCGCTGGCGGAACGGAGCCGCCGCTGCAGGAGGTCGGCGACCGTCCGGGAAATCTTGATCGAGCGGTCGATCGTGCGGTGCAGGTCAGCCATGGCGTCTCGAATCCGGAATGTTGCAATGCAACATTCTAGCAGGACGACGTCTCCGGCGATCGCGGAGCGGTGGCGACGATTGCGCGGCGTCAAGTTTCCGCAACAGGTCGGCCAGGGGTGACGTGCTGCGGCAGATGCGCGCGAACGTCCTGCCGGGCTATGGCGTCGCCGGCATCGGCAATCCGGGCTACGGCAACGAGACGAAGACCGGCATCGACGAGCACACGCAGCTCGCGGCCCGGCTGCACGCGCGGCACGCGGACCTGTCCCGGTCCGTCGGCGCCGCGTCAACACGACAGCGGGCGTCGAGTGCCGCCGCGTCTTGAGCGATGCGTTGCCCGGAATCATCGGCGACACCGTGTACTGCCAGCGGCGCGAACTTGTCCTTGATTTCCTTGGGGGTGGCCTGGTAGGTCACGCCTTCGGTGACCGCAAAGACCAAGTCGCTTCCTTGTGCCTTTACCGTCGTGGCCAGCACGACGCCGAGCGCGAGTGAACCGGCGACTCGTCCGAACATGGCTTCCTTTCCGCCCACCGGGGATGCGCGGGAGCGGCCTCCAGGGCAACTCCGCCGGATTCAGCCGGCGCGGTGGCGCAGCTTGCGGATCGCCTCGAGCTGGGCGAGAGCGGAAGCGAGTTCCGCCTGCGCGGCGGCAATGTTGCCGGCCGAGTCCTTGTTGGCCATCGCCTCCATGGCCCTTGCTTGGATTCGAGCGCCTTGGCCTCGTCCAGGTCGTGCGCGCGGATCGC
>CAWGLS010000029.1:0-24775 GCA_963823475.1 uncultured beta proteobacterium | reverse complement strand
CGCCGCGCGTGGCGACGCGGTCGAGCAGCGATGCGTAGCGGTCGTACATCGCCTGCCAGTCCACGCCCGACATGTCGGGCGTCCAGAAATGATCGCGCTGCAGCCGCCACACTTCGTGCAGCATCTGCCGCCATTCGGCGCGCGGATCGACGGCGACGCGAATGCGCGCGAGGTCGATCCAGCCGGTCTTGCGCGACGGCGTGTCGCCCTTCGCGGCTTCCGGGTCGAGCTTGCGATTGGCCGGTATCGCACGCAGCTTCTTGCCTTCGCGGACGACGAGCGTCATGCCGTCGGCCGCGAGCGCGAAGCGCGTCACCTTGTCGAGCAGCAGTTCCGCGCGCAACGTGTCGAAGTCGAAGAGCTCGAGCCGCGCCGGCGCGTCCTTGTGGCCGCCGCGGCCATGCGCGCCGACGATCGGCAGCTGCGTCCAGATCACCTTGTTGCCCGCCACCCCCGCGATCTGCCCGAACTTGCCTTCGGCCACCGGGAACGCCGCCACGCGCCGCGCGATGCCGGGGAGGTCGACGCGCAGCGGCGCCGGCGCCGCCTTGCCTTCGCCCTTGCCGTGGCCATTGCCCGCGGGTTCTTCGGGCTTCAGTCCCTTGGGCTCCGGGTCGAAGGGCGGCTGGCGCCCGCCTGCAATGCGATGAGGTACGGCCGTGCCGCGCGCGGGAACGACAGCTCGAACTGCACGCTGTCGTACACCGGGTCGAACGTGCGGATCGACAGGAAATAGAGATACCTGCCCTCCGGATCGAACGCCGGCGCGTAGTCGCGAAAGTCGGGCTGCGTGACGAGCGTCGCCGTCTTGCCCGCGACGTCGTAGAGCTTGATCGCGCAATGCCGCGGATCGGTCCAGTGCTGGTACGCGAGCCACGCGGCATCGGGCGACCACGCGAGATCCTCGGTGCGGCCGTCCTGGCTGCGATCGACGACGGTCAGCGTGCCCGCGTCGAGGTCGCCGATCAGCACTTCGTTGCGATGATTGCCGATCGCGACCTGCGCGCCGCGCGGCGCCGCGCGCATCGTGACCACGCGACCGACGTCCCACGGCAGCGTGCGCGTCGTGCCGTCCTTCCACACCTGCACGCGCTCCTCGCCGGTCTCGTCGCTGATCGCGACCACCGTCGCGCCGTCGGCGAGCCATTGCGCGTGACGGTGGCGCGCACCGTCGGCCATGCCGTGCTGGCGCACGGCGCCGTCCCACAGCCCGAACGTGAAGAGCTTGCCGCGCACGTCGACGGCCACGCTGTGGCCGGCCGGATGCACGTCGAAGCCGCCTAAGAAATCCGCGGCGGCGACGAACTTGCGCGCCGCCTGCGTGCGATGCGCGGGCACGCGGATCGGCACCTGCCGCGCCTCGCCCGACTCGGGATCGAAACACCAGATCTGCGCGCCGCATTGATAGACGATCCGCCTGCCGTCCGTCTGCGCGTGCCGCGCGTAGTAGTCGTCGTGGTCGGTGTGCCGGCGCTGGTCGGAGCCGTCGGTCCTGCACGAGTAGAGGTTGCCCACACCCTCGCCGTCGGACAGGAAGTACACGCGGTCGCCGATCCACATCGGGCTCGTGATGTTGCCCTCGAGCTCGGTCATCCGCCGGAACTGGCCGCTGCCGGCGGCGTCGATCCACAGGTGGCCGGCGGTGCCGCCGCGATAGCGCTTCCAGCGCGCGGGATCCGCGGTGTTGCGGCCGATCACCTTCGCGTCGCCGGGGCCGAACGCCAGGTGGTTCACCTGGCCGAGCGGCAGCAGCTGCGGCATGCCGCCCGCCGGGTCGAGCGTGTACGCGCGGTAGTTGCGGAAGAACGGCTGCCCGTGCGTGGTGACGAACAGGATGTGGCCGTCGCGCGTGAAGCCGCGCACCATCACGTCCGGCCCGAGCCATGTCATCCGCCGCGCCGGCCCGCCTTCCGCCGGCATCAGGTACACCTCCGGATGCTGCTCGTCGCGGCCGACGAACGCGAGCCACTTGCCGTCCGCCGACAGGCACGGCGTGGCGGGCTCGCCCAGTCCCGCCGTCAGGCGGCGCGCGGTGCCGCCGTTTGCGTCCACGCTCCACAGGTCGTCGTCGCAGACGAAGACGATCAGGTCGCCGTGAAGGGTCGGATGCCGCAGGTAGCCTTGGTCGCTCATGGTTTCGTTCCGATCGTCAATGGGCCCCTGGCCGGGCGCGGCAATGTCGTGAACATCCGGCCGCGTTCGATGGAGGGGGCCGCCGATGGTAACGGAGCGGCCGCGTTCCGCGCCATCCGCGCGACCGCTTGCCGATCGGCAGGACGAGCGGCCCGTCCGCCGCGACGGATTGCCGGCACGGCGGGTTGATCGCGGCGCGAGGCGAGCGAGCGGCGGTCTGCCGCGAATGCGGCGCGACGGCTACCGGCGGGTGCGGCGCGGCGTCGCCGCCGGCGCCGCTTTCGTGCGATTCCTGACGGCGACCGGCGACTTGGCGGCGACGGTCGGCGCTTCGACCGCGACCTGCGCTTCCTCGATCACCCAGTCGCGGAATGCGGTGGCCGCGGGGGACAGCGTGCGCAGGCCGCGCCGGGGCCACGCGAGGTAGATGCCGGTGCCGGGCACGAAGCGGCGCGGATCGACGACCTCGAGCACGCCGCGCTGCAGTTCGCGCTCGGCCAGCGGCGTCGGCGCGAGCGCCACGCCCTGGCCCTCGATGGCGGCGTCGAGGGCGAGCATCGTGTGGCTGAAGAAGAGGCCGCGGGCGACGTCGACGTCGATCACGCCCGCCATCGCCGTCCAGTCGGGCCAGTAGTCGTAGCTTACTTCGTGCAGCAGCCGCGCGCGCGGCCAGTCGATGCTGCCGTCGCGCCGCCGCAGCGCGCGGGCGACGGCGGGGCTCGCGACCGGGTGGAACTCGAGCGCGAACAGGCGCACCGATTCCGCCTCGGGATACACGCCGCGGCCTTCGCGAATGGCGAGGTCGAACGGATCGCGCGTCAGGTCGGCGAGCACGGGACTCGCGTCGATGCGCACCTCGATCTCCGGCTCGCGTGCCGTGAATTTCTGCAGCCGCGGCATCAGCCAGCGCGAGCCGAACGACTGCACGACCGTCACCTGCACGACGCGCCGTCCGGGACGCACGCGCTCGGCCGCGAGCGCGATGGCGCGCAGGTGCCGCGCGATCTCGCCGTGCCACGTGCGGCCGGAGTCGGTGAGGACGAGCCCGCGGCCGTGGCGTTGCGTGAGCGCGATCCCGAGATGCGCTTCGAGCACGCGCAATTGCTGGCTGACCGCGGCCGGCGTCACCGCCAGTTCATCGGCAGCGGCGCGCACCGAGCCTAAGCGCGCGACGGCGTCGAAGGCGCGGACGGCGTTTAACGGTGGCAGACGCATGGTCGCTCTGTGATCATGTAGAAAATCTTAGCATAGAGCCCCGAATTGATCGCTGGTCCCTTGCGGCCACCGCGCCTATCGTGCACGTCATGGCGAACCGTCGTGGACCGCCAAGGCGTCAAGGAGAACGAGCATGCCCCATGTCGATGGAATGTCGATGCACAGCGTGTGGTCCGCGCACGGCCAGTCGCGGTTCGCGCGACCGGTCGCGGCCATCACCGCCGTCGCCCGTCGCGCGGGTGGCTACGTCGTGACGATCGTCAAGGATTGGCGCGAGCGCGCGCCGCAACCCGCGCGCGGCCGCAAGGAACTCGAGGTCCGGCAGCTCGAGGAGCATTACGCGCGCGCCGCCGACCGCCACGATCTCGAGCGGATGGAACGCGAATGGGACCGTCGCGACGGCGGCGGCATGCGCAACTGGGATTGGCGTTGACAACCTTAGGGGTCAGAGCGATAACCTTAGTAACCTTAGGGGTCAGAGCGATAACCTTAGGGGTCAGAGCGATAACTATCGGCTCGGTCATGCGGCGGCGTTCCCTCAGCAGTTCAAGCCGATAGTTATCGCTCTGACCCCTAAGGTTATCGCTCTGACCCCTAAGGTTACTAAGGTTATCGCTCTGACCCCTAAGCGGTGATGACGGCGAGAAAGGCGCGCAGCCGCGGCGGGACCTGGCGGCTCGACGCGTAGACGACCGACAGCGGCGTCGGCGGCGGCCGCGAGGATTTCAACACTTCGACGAGGCGGCCCGCGCGCATCTCGTCGTCGGCCATGTAGTCGGGCACCTGGATCAACCCCATGTCGGCGGCGGCCGCCGCCACCAGCGCTTCGCCGTCGTTGAACGTCGCCGATGATGCCGGCGTGAAGGCGATCGGCGCGCCCCGGACGACGAAGTCCCACGGCCGCACGCGGCCGGTCGACGGCATCCGGAACACGAGGCAGCGATGGCGGCCAAGCAGATCCGGCGCCGTCGGGCGCCCATGCCGTGCGAGATAGGCGGGGCTCGCGCACGCGATGATCTGCTGCGCGCCGAAGGTGCGCGCCACCAGCGTCGAATCGCGCAGGTGACCGACACGCACGACGGCATCGAAGCCTTCCTTGATGATGTCGACATAGCGATCGGACAGCGCCACTTCCAGCGCGAGCCGCGGATGCCGCGCGGCCAGCCGCGCGAGCAGCGGCACCAGCACCTTCTTGCCCCAGGCGACCGGCGCGTTGAGCCGCAGCGTGCCGGAGGGCTCGCCGCGCACGCCCTCGGCGTCGGCGCGCAGCGCGTCGATCTCGTCGACGATGCGCCGGCACCGCTCGTAGATCTCGTGCCCGTCGCTCGTCAGGCTCACCTCGCGCGTCGTCCGGTGCAAAAGCCGCAGGCCCAGGTCGGCTTCCAGCCGCGCCACGCTTTTGGCCACCGCCGACGGCGACAGCCCCAGCGCGCGCCCCGCCGCGGCGAAGCTGCCGTGGCGCACCGTCTCCGCGAACGCCGCCATTGCCTGCAGCCCGGTCATTGCCCGCCTCATTGCCGATAATTTGTCGTGAATATTACGACATTTGATGCTCTTCTGTCGTGAATGCTTCCGTCCCAGAATGCGTCGCACCGGAGCCCTCCGGCCACAGCCACCCACGAGGAGACGACCATGCACGTGCTCGACAATCGCCAACTGCCCGCCGCCGCGCTGCCGGGCATCGACCACAGGACACTCGCCGGCAGCGCCCAGGGTCTGCACCGCCTGTCGGTGTGGCGGCAAACCATCGCCGCCGGCGGGGCCACGCCGCCGCACCGTCACGACTGCGAGGAAGTGGTGATCGTCGAAGCCGGACGCGGACAGCTGCTGATCGACGGTGCCGCCCACACGTTCGCCGCCGACATGACGCTGGTGATTCCGCCCAACGTGCTGCACCAGATCATCAACATCGGCGACGAATCGCTGCGTCTGACCGCCGCGTTCTCGGCGTCGCCGGTCGCGGTGTTCCTGGGGGACGGTCAGGCGCTGCCGCTGCCGTGGGCGTCGTGAGGCGCTTGCGCGACGCACGCCGCGACCCCGCCAGGGGTCGACTTCGCCGGGGGTCAGAGCGGTAATTTTCGGCGCGTTTCAACGGCGGCATACCCCCCGCCGTTCAAGGCGAAAATTACCGCTCTGACCCCTTGCGGCGCCACCGTCGACGAACGGCCGACCGCTCGAACCGGCCCTTCGCACGGCTGAGCGTCCGCAAGCCCGCCGCTGGCGCCGAAACGGTTGCCGGTACCCCGGCTGCCAGGTTGACCTCCCGCTTGGCGCCGGGCGAAGAAGCCGACGTCCTCGTAACCCACTTCGTTGGCATCGCCTCGATCGGCGCGTCGACCTTCGAGCATCTGCTTCGCCCCTCGAGCCGCACCGTGTCCACGTATCGAGGGGGCCATGCCGGTCGCCTCGCGTAAGCGCCGCTTGAACGAACGTCGGGCAGTCCGGACAGCCGCCCCATCGCCGCCACCGGCGCGGGCTCGCGGTACTGATCGGCGATCCACGTCTGGCAGCGCGCGATGACGGCGTCGTCACCTGGCGCATCGCGCGAGTCGCGCGAACGGCTGCTTGCCCGACGTCGTGCCAGTCGATGAGATTGAGCCGCGCCGTCGCCATCGCCACGTCGACGCCGGCGAAGCGCGCGATCAGGTACAGCGCGAGATCGAGCCACGACGTGCCGCCGCCGGCCATCACGAAGCGCTGGCCCTCGCCGCTCACCACCAGCGCGCGCTGCTTGTGCACGCGGATCGCCGGATAGCGCGTCCGCATGATGTCGCAATACGCCCAGTGCGTCGTGGCGTCGAAGCCGTCGAGCAGACCGGCCTCGGCCAGCAGCATCGCGCCCGAGCAGGCGGTGGCGAGCGTCGCGCCGGCGGCATGGCAGCGCTTCAGATAGGCGATCTCCGGCAGGAAGCGCCCGGCCAGCGGCGCGCCCGGCGGCACCGTCATCTCGGGCACGCAGACGATCGTCCGGCAGCGGCGCGTCGGCGAACGTCGCGTCCGGCGTCAGCGGCACGCCGTTGCTCACCACCATCGGCGCGCGCGACTGCGCGACGATGCGCGGATGGATCACCGCCGTCCCGGCACGCCGTGCGGTGATGAGGCCCCAGTCGCGGCCGGCCGAATGGAAGAGGTCGAGCATGCCGAACACGACGCCGGCGGTGACCTCCGGAAACGCGACGATCGCGACATCGACGGGTTGCGGGTGCGCCATTGGCCGATCCGTCCGGTTGTTTGCCGAAATGGCTGGGGGCGAAAGCATTGCCGCGCCCTAACCTTGTCACGTCGCATTCAACCTCATGGAGTCTGTCGTGCCAAGTCCTGTCGAATTGCTGCTCGATCCCATCTCACTGGCGCTGCTCGGCATGTTCGCCGCGCTGGCCATCGCCGAGGCGCTGTATCCTGCGCGCGCACTGCCTGACATCAGCGGCTGGCGCGTGCGCGGGCTGCTGTCGTTCGTCGCGTACTTCTTCCTGTCGTCGTACCTGCCGTTGCTGTGGACCGGGCATCTCGCGCAGTTCCAGCTGTTCGATCTTGCGAGCCTGGGCACGTGGCGCGGCGCGGGTGCCGGCCTGCTGATCTACGAGGCGGGCGCCTATGTATGGCACCGGTCCATGCATGCGCGCAATTTCCTATGGCGCACGGTCCACCAGATGCATCACAGCGCGGAGCGGCTCGACATCTATGGCGCGTTCTGGTTCAGCGCGCTCGACATGATCGGCTGGACCGCGCTGTTCAGCCTTGCGCTGACGCTGGTAGTCGGCCTGACACCCGAGGCAACCACGATCGTCATGCTGGTCGTGTCGTTCCTCGGCATGTTCCAGCACGCGAACCTGCGCACGCCGCGCTGGCTCGGCTACATCGTCCAGCGCCCGGAAAGCCACTCGGCGCATCACGAGCGCGGCGTCCATGCGCGCAACTACGCGGACCTGCCGGTGTTCGACATCGTGTTCGGCACGTTCCACAACGCGCGCGATTTCGCGCCGGCGCAAGGCTTCTACGACGGTGCCTCGCGGCGCGTCGCGGAGATGCTGTGCTTTCGCGATGTGTCGCGGCCGCCGACCGCCCGCGGAAGTCTCGGCAAACTCGCGACGCAGGGTGGCGGCGAGGATTGAGTTCTGGGTCATTCCTAGGGGTCAGAGCGACAATGATCGGCCACGACGGGCCGGCACGGCGCGTCCCTCGTCGGCAGCGGCCCGATCGTTGTCGCTCTGACCCCTAGCCCAACCGTCACGCCGATCGTTATCGCTCTGACCCCGAGGCTAAGCCCGTGGCGTGCCGTGGATGCCGGCCAGCGGCGCGCGACGCAGGAACGCGGTATCCCGGCCCAGGATGAACTTGACCAGGTCCTCGAGGATCGCCTCCTCGATGTGCTGGCTGTGGAACTCGAGGCTCACGCGATCGAAGCGATCGACGTTGACCAGCGGCACCGTCACGAGCCCGCTCTGGTAGTCGACATAGAACGACACCTTGGCGGGAATCGCCGGCGGCACCGAGATCACGCACTTGCGGACGACGCCCGACGCATCCTCGATGCGCCGGCACGTGTACTGCAGCCCCGCGTCGTCGAGCGCCTTCTCGGCCGCCGCCACGCCGCCGGGGGCGACCTCGATGTTCAGCGGCCGCGACGCGGCGATCTCGTAGTAGATGTTGATCTCGTCCAGCACCGGATACCCGACGATGCGGCGCTCGTGCTGGCCGACGTAGCCGCGGCCGAATTTCGTGTCCTCGAACACGAGGCCGTGGCCGACGTCGAAACGATGCGCGATCGGCGGCTTCACGCCGTCGAGATAGGAAAACGCCTTGTCGAGCCACGTGTAGGCGTTGCGCAGCCGCTTGTTGATCTGCTCGAAGCCTTCGACATCGGAGTGCTCGTGGGGGGACGTGCGCGCCGCTTCGTACTGGCCGCGCAGTTCGTCGAGGATCGATGGTGACGTGGGCATGCGCGGACTCCGCTCGAAGGCACCTTGGTCCCGGGCGCGAACGCGCCTTGTCGCCAAGCGCAGCGGGGCGCCGGACCGGGATGCCGATCCGGCGCATTCTAACCCCTGCATGCCGCGCGCATGCTCGGTGCCGAAGCCGCCGCGCGCGCAACGCACGAGACCGGCGACGGCCTGTGCGCGTTGCGCTCCGAACGGATCAGTCGTCCATGATGGCGCCCGGGAACAGCGGCAGCGACCGCTTGCGCAATCCGGTCAGTCGCGCATAGGCGTTGGCCAGTGCCGGCGCGATGGGGGGCACGCCCGGCTCGCCGATTCCCGCCGGCGGTTCGGTGCTCGGGACAATCAGCACGGTGACCTGCGGCATTTCCTTGATCAGCATCACCCGCGACTTGTTGAAGTTGGTCTGGTTGGCCTTGCCGGCGGTGAACGTCACCTGCCCCCACAGCGCCGCGTTCATTCCGTGCAGGATGCCGCCCTGCATCTGGGTCTCGACCGAGTCGGGATTGATCACGGTGCCGCAATCGACGACGCACGCGACACGATGCACGGTCACCGAGCTCGCCGTGGGATTGGAGATCTCGACCACCTGGCAAACGCGGGTGCCGAACGACTCGGCGAACGCCATGCCCCACGCGTGACCGGCGGCCAGCGATTTGCGCCAGCCGCTCAACGTGTCGGCGGCCTTGATCACTTCGAGGCTGCGCGGATCGGTGAGATGGCTGTAACGAAACGCGAATGGATCCATTCCGGCCGCCATCGCGAGCTCGTCCAGCATGCATTCGACGGCAAAGGCGTTGATCGACGAGCCGACCGAGCGCCAGAACCCCACCGGGATATCGACCGGCAGCGGCACCCATTCGACGACCGACGTTCCCAGCGCGTAGGGCAGGTGCACCGAGCCTTCCACCGCCTGCGAGTCGATGGCGCCGGGCGGCAGCCAGCCGCGCTGGCCCAGGATCGACTGCGACACGTTGCGGTACGACCACGCCTTGATCTTCTTCGCGCCGTCGAGCGTGGCCTTGACGCTGACCACCGCGCACGGCCGGTACTGGTCGTTCGCGAAGTCTTCCTCCCGCCGCCAGGTGAGCTTCACGGGCTTCCTGACCGCCAGTGCCACCTGGATCGCCTGGCTCACGAAGTCGACTTCGATCTTGCGGCCGAGCCCGCCGCCCAGCAGCATCGTGTGCACGACGATCTGCGCCGGCGCGAGGCCGGTCAGCGTCCTGGCGAGGTTGGCGACGGCCGCGGCGCCCTGCGTGGGAGCCCAGATCTCGCAGCGCTGCGCCACGCCGCCCGCGAAGGTGATGTTTACCGTGCAGCTGAGCACTTCCATCGTCACGTGGGCGACGTAGGGAAGCGTGTACGAGGCGGCGAGTGTCGGTGTCCCCAGCGCGGCCGCCACCTGCGGCTCGATCACCGGCGCGTATGTCGCCGGCGTGAAGCCCGCGGGCGCTGGCGGTTCGGCGACCAGCGCCGCCCCGGTGACTGCGAGCGCCGTCGCCTGCGCGAGGATCTGCGTGCTGTCGATGCCGGCCGTCGACGCCGGCAACGTCCATTTCGCCGCCAGTCCCTTGGCGAGCTTGAACGCGAGCCACGTGTTGCTGGCGACGACGGCGACGGCATTGATGCTGCCGGCCTTCACCGCGCCGCGCGTATCGGAGGCCTTGCACGGCACGACGGCCAGCGCGCCCGACGGCGGGGCGGGGGTTGCGGCCAGCGTGCCGCCGATCGTCGGGCAATGCTTGATCGCGGCGAACACCATGTCGGGAAACCAGACGTCGATTCCGTATTTCGCACTGCCGTCCGTCTTGGCCGGGATGTCGACGCGCGGGAGCCGCTTGCCGATCAACCGGAATTTGGCGGGGTCGGTCAGGCGCAGGTCGGCGGGCACCGGCAGCGAGGCGGCGGCGGTTGCGAGCGAGCCATAGGTCCACGTCGCCCCGGACGGAGTGTGCGTGACCTGGGCGCTGGCCGCGGTGAAGTGGTCGCGGTTGGCGTCGCCCTGGCTCGCCATCGCCGCGGCGATCAGCAGTTCCCGGGCGGCGGCGCCCGCATTGCGCAACGTCATGTACCGCCCGCGGATCGCGCTGCTGCCGCCGGTCAGGTACGAGACGATCGGGTGGACCAGCGACTGTTCCACCGTGATCTGCCCCCAGTCGACCAGCAGCTCCTCGGCGAGAATCTGCGCAAGACCGGACATCGAACCCTGGCCCATCTCGCACCCGCCGAAGGCGAGCGTGATGCTGCCGTCGGTGCCGATGCGCACATAGGCGCTCGCCAGCTCCTGGTTGGTCGGCGCGGCGACGGCGCTGCCAATGCGGCCGGCGGCCGGCAATACGAACGCCAGCGCGAGCCCTTTCGCGGCGAAGGTCAGGAATCCCCGGCGGTCGACCTTGCGTTCGGTGATCGCGGGAAGAAAAAATTCTGCGGGATGGGTCATCGTCGATCTCCGTGGGCTACAGGCCGCTGACCGCGTCCTTGACTCGCTGATAAGTGCCGCAAATGCAGATGTTCTTCATTTCCGACAGTATTTCCTTGCCGTGATGGCCGGCGGCCAGGGCTCCGGCGCATGCCATGATCATTCCGGACTGGCAGTATCCGCACTGCGGAACCTGCTTGGCGATCCACGCCTTTTGCGCCGGATGGCTGCGATCCTTCGACAAGCCCTCGATCGTGACAACTTTCTTTCCGGCCGCCGAGGATGTGTCGAACTTGCATGATTTCTCCGGCTGGCCGTCGACCAGCACCGTGCAGGCGGCGCAGACCTCGATGCCGCAGCCGTACTTGGTGCCGGTGAGACCCAGCACGTCGCGCAACGTCCACAGCAGGGGCGTCGCCGCGTCCACATTCACGTTGTAGCTCTTGCCGTTCACGTTCAGCGTATACATGGTGATCTCCATCAGGACCGAAGGAAGCGGGAAGGGCCAGGCGTGGCGGCTGTCGTTTGCCGATCTAAGCGTTTCCCGTACGGTGCATTGCCGTGGGCTGCAGTTTCGCGTCGATTTATGACAATGTCAAGTTATGCCATTGTCAACAAACGTTATGGAATGCACTACATTTCATCCGCTGCGACGGGACTCCGCGCGCCACGCCCCGGTAGTACGGAGCAACCGGGTGCACGTCGGGACAACGCCATCGTTTCCGTGTTCAATGGCGCTTTGCCCCTTCCGGACCGCCGATGACAACGCCTTACTTCCCCCGCTGGACGCTGCGCACCGACGGCGTGATCGCCCCCGACGAGCGCCTGCCGGCGGGCCAGACGATCGCGCTCGGCATCCAGCACGTCGTCGCGATGTTCGGGGCGACGGTGCTGGCGCCGCTGCTGATGGGCTTCGACCCCAATGTCGCGATCCTCTTTTCGGGTGTCGGCACGCTGATCTTCTTCGTCGCCGTCGGCGGCCGCGTGCCGAGCTACGTCGGCTCGAGCTTCGCGTTCATCGCCGTGGTCATCGCCGCCACCGCCTATGCGGGCAGCGGTCCCAACGCCAACCTCCCCGTCGCCCTCGGCGGCATCGTGGCGGCCGGCGCGCTGTACGCGGTGATCGGCCTCGTCGTGATGAAGGTCGGCTATGCGTGGATCGACCGGTTGATGCCGCCGGCGGTGACCGGCGCCATCGTCGCCGTCATCGGCCTGAACCTCGCGCCGATCGCGGTGAAAGGCGTGTCCGCCAGCTCGTTCGATACCTGGGTGGGCATCGCGACGATGGTCGCCGGCGCCGGCGGCGGAACGGGCGTCACGACCTACGCGGAAAACATCGGCGTCATGGCGGTGACCCGGATCTACTCGACGCTCGTGTTCGTCGTCGCCGCGCTGACGGCCATCGTGCTGGGTTTCTCGCCGAAGTTCGGCGCGCTGATCATGACGATTCCCGGCCCGGTGCTGGGCGGCCTCGCCATCGTGGTGTTCGGCCTCATCACCGCGACCGGCGGCCGCATCTGGGTGCAGAACAACGTCGATTTTTCGCGCGCGCGCAACCTCGTCACCGTGGCCGTCACGCTGACGATCGGCGCCGGCGACCTCGCCTTGCAATTCGGCGGCTTCACGCTGGGCGGCATCGGCACCGCGACGTTCGGCGCGATCCTTCTCTATCAACTCTTCACCGACAAAGCAGACGAATCATGACGCGTTCCTGGATGCATTCACTGCCCGCGTTCGCCGCGGCGCTCCTGCTCGCGGCCTGCGCGAGCCGGCCGATCAATTCGCCGATCACCGAGGTTCACCCCGACGAAGGCTATCGGTTGACAACGCGGCAGGCCAAGTTGGCGGCGACCAACGACCCGGAGTCGCTGGTGATCCTGACGTTTTCCGGCGGCGGCACGCGCGCCGCCGCGTTTGCGTATGGCGTGCTCGAGGTGCTGCGCAAGACCGAAGCCAGTCGGTCCGAAAGGCAACCGCGGCATGCTCATCGACTCCATCGACGTGATCACCGGCGTGTCGGGCGGCAGCTTCACGGCGCTCGCCTACGGCCTCTACGGCGACAAGCTCTTCGACATCTACGAGGAGAGCTTCCTGAAGCGCAACGTGCAGGGTCAGCTCATGACGGGCTTCCTCAATCCGTTCAACTGGGCGGCGCTGTCGTCGGACACCTGGGGCCGTTCCGAGATGGCGGCGAACCTCTACGACGAGATCCTGTTCAAGGGGGCGACGTTCGCCGACCTCGACAAGGGCAGCGGTCCGTTCATCGCGGTGATGACGACCGACATCTCCACCGGGACGCGGGTGGGATTCAACCAGTCGATGTTCGACGTCATCTGCTCGGACGTCGGTTCGGTCCGTCTCGCGCGAGCGGCCGCGACATCGTCCGCGGTCCCGGTGGTGCTGTCGCCGATCACGCTCAACAATTACGGTGGCACCTGCGGCTTCAAGTTCCCGGAATGGATCAAGGTGGCCGCCGATCCGGACAATCCCGCGCGTCCCGCGGCGCGCTCGATGAAGCGCCTGGAAGAGATGCAATCCTTCGAGGACGGCAAGAAGCGGCCCTACCTGCATCTGGTCGACGGGGGGCTCGCGGACAACCTCGGCATGCGTGCCGTGCTGGAGGTGCTGGAAGACATGGAGGCGGTGCGCCTGCGCGGCGGCAAGACGCCGCTCGACAGCATGAAGCGGATCATCGTGGTCGTCGTGAATTCGCTGTCGGTGCCCGCGACCAACTGGGACCAGTCCGAACGCCCGCCCGGGACATTCGACATCCTGATCAAGGCCACCGGCGTGCCCATCGACCGCTACTCGTACGAGACGGTCGAGCTGCTGCGCGACACCGTCTCCCGCTGGGACAACCTGCGGCGCATCCGCGATTCCCCCGCGTTCGATGCCAGGAAGGACCCGTCGCTGTCCGGCATCATGAACGCGCCGGCGGCCAAGCTGTATGCGATCGACGTGTCGTTCCCGATGCTGAAGGACGAGGCCGAGTTCGCCTACCTGAACGAACTGCCGACGTCGTTCGTGCTGTCGCCCGAGGCCGTCGACCGGCTCCGCGCGGCGGCGAGCACGATCCTGCTCGACTCGCCCGACTTCCAGCGGCTGCTGAAGGACATCGGCGCGACGATCGTTCCCGGTCCCGCGCCGCCACCGGCGGCTGCCCGCTAGCCGCCGCGCCGCTTCTCCTCCGGCGCACGCGCGGCGGCGTCCGCCGGTTCGTCCGCGCGCAGGAACGTGCGCGCATGCAGTCCGAACAGCCGCAGCTTCGAGAGCGCGCCCTCGGTCGCGCGAAAGCCCACGTACCAGCGGTACCCCACGGCGAGCGCCGCGCCGGCGAGCAGCACGAGGAAGGCGACCGGCACGCGCAGCAGCAGCGCGCCGCCCAGGATCGCCAGTCCGTAGACGAGCCGCTGCGGCGTCAGGAAGATCGCGTTGACGCCCTGGATCTCCTCGCTCTGCGCCAGCGCGCGCTGCGCCGAGAGGCCGAACGACGACAGCTTTTCCGCGGCGCGGCGCAGCGCGTCGTAGTCGGGATCGGTCGACGGCAGCCGCGCCACGTTCTGGCACGCGCGCTGGACACCATCGAACGCGTCGAGCAGTTGCGATACCGTCTCGGCCCCGAGATCCTCGTCTCCGTTCGGCGCGAGCGCGATAATTTCCTCCAGCGCGGCGCGCAGCGCGTCCTTCGCCTCGTCGAACTGGCGCGCGCGGGCGTCGTCGCTGGCCGCCTGCCGCCGCGTCTCCTTCGCCGCGTCCTCCTGCGCGTGCGGCAGCAGCGCGCGCGCCAGCAGCACGCCGGCCGGGTGTCGCTGCGCCTGCGCCCATAGCGCTTCGAACCATCCGCAGTAGCCGGCGATCCCGGCGAGCACGCCGGTCACTTCGCCGCGCACCGCGTCGATGTAGGCCGGGTCCGCCTGCGCGACCAGCAGCGGGCCGTTGATCGTGCGCTGGGGCGGCGGTTCCAGCCGGCCGCTCGCCGTGTAGGCGAGATCGTCGAAGCTGACCGCCTGCCCGCCGGCGCCCCCTCCGACATCGCGCGGACGCTGGCGCCATTTTTCCTCCGCGCGCCGCGCCGCCTCCCACAATTGCGTGAACTCGTTCCATCCGGCGCGCCAGTTCCGGTCGATCTCGGCCAGTTCCGGATGCCCGGCCGCCGCGAACGTCGCCAGCACCTCGTCGCGGTACAGCGAATCGAGCCACGCTTGCGCGCTGTCGTCGTCGCTCGCCGCCGCGCGCGCCGACGCGAGCAGCGCGTCCACGCTGACCGGCGAGCCGCGCCAGAGCGGCGGCAGGTCGGGCGCGGCGGCGAGCAGGAAACGCAACAGCTTCGCGTCGTCGCTCGCGTCCTTCCGGTCCTGGATGTCGCGCAGCGCGCGCACGAGGTTGTAGTCGTGCAGTTCCTGCTCGAGCCAGCGCGCGACCTGGCCGCGCGCGAGATCGCGGCGCGCCGCGTCCCAATGCCGCGCCAGCGCCATCGCCAGCTCGGCGCCGGTGGTCGCCTCGGTCTTGCCGAACCGGTAGGGCCGCACGACGGTGGCCGTCCCCTCGGCGTCGTCGGCGACGCCGAGCGTGGCATCGCCTGCGAGCCAGCGCGCGACCTCGTCGCCGCCCCAGCGCCGCTTGGGGTCGCGCAGCAAGAGGCCGCGGCACAGCAGCCGCAATTCGTCGTCGTAGACGCCGCGCACGTCGATCGGGCGCGTGGCGAGCTGATGATTCATCACCTGCTCGGTCAGGCCGTCGAACGGATGGCGGCCGCACGCCGCTTCGAGGACGATCATGCCGAGCGACCACCAGTCGGACTTGCTGTCGAGCACGCCGGTCAGCGCTTCCGGCGCGGCGTACTTGGTCGTGCGCGCGGCCGACGTGAAATGCTGCGTGGCCGCGGCGAGCGACGCGATGCCGAAGTCGGTCAGCGCGAGTTCCAGCGGCGACGCCTGCCGGATCAGCACGTTCTCCGGTTTCAGGTCGCGATGGAGGATGCGGTGCGCGTGGATGCCGTTCAGCGCATCGGCGATCTCCTGCACCACGCGCTTCAAGTCCGCCTTGGGCAGCGGGCCCGCGCGCAGGAGCGCCTCCAGCGTGCCGCCCGGAATGTATTCGAGCACTTCGTACGCCGCCCCGTCGGACGTGCCGTGCGCGAGCACGCGCACCACCGTGTCGCCGACGGACTGCGCGAGAATCTCGAGCAGCCGGAAGTCGGGGGCGATTCCCCGGCGATAGAGCTTGGCCACGCGCCGCTGCCCGCTGCGCACGTCGACGACCAGCAGGATGTCGGCCTCGCTGCCCGTCGCCGGAAACACGTCGATCACGCGGTAGTCGTCGCGCAACGCCGACGGCAGCGGCCGCGCGCCGGCCACCGCGGGCGACAGCGCCGCCAGCGGCCGGTTGCAGTAGACGCAGCGGGAACTGCCGGGCGGATTTTGCTGCGCGCAGTCGGCGTACGGGCAGGTGATCGTCGGCGGCGGCGCGGGTCCCGCGCCTGCCGCCGCGGCGGCGCCCGCCTCCGACGGCGCCGGCGCTTCATCCGCGGCGACCGCCTGCGCTGCGTCCGGCGCGGGCGCCGGCTCGGCGACCGCGGCGGCGTCGCTTTCAGCGAGAAATCGATTCCGGCGAGCGACGCGCCGCAGCCGCAGCGCGCGCGCTCCGGCGGGTTCTCCTGTTCGCAGACCGGACAGACCCGGACGTACTCGTTGGCCACGAGCCCGACTCTACCTGCGCCACGAGACTTTCGTAAGGGCAAGGCCACGGCTCGCGCACAACGCTTCGACCGCGTGCATGTCGCCGCGCCCCGGGATGCCGATCATCCACACGCGGCCGCCCTCGACGGTCGCCTGCATCCGCTTGCCGTGGGGATCGGCCGCCGAGTCGACATGCGCGGCGTAGCGCGCGCGACCGCGCTCGGTCAGCGGGACGAGCGGCTGGTTGCGCGAGCCGCGCCAGACATTCCCTTGCGGCAGGTCGTTGACGTACGGCTCCGGAATGACGGCGTCGAGCAGCGCGAGCAGCTGCGGATGCTTGCGCTGCAGCGTCTTCAGCGGAAGCCCGCTGTAGCAGAGGATGTCGAAGTCGAGACGGCACTCGCGCCGCCACGCGACGAGCGCTGCGAGCAGCGCGGCGAGACCCGCCGGCTGCTCGAACGGCTCGCCGCCGCTGATCGTGACGCCGTCGAAGCCGCCGGCCGTGACCTTGCGGCACCACGTGATGAGCTCCGGCACGGCGATCGCCTTGGCGGGGTCCTTCGGCCACGTGTCCTGCGACACGCAGCCGGGACAATGGATCGAGCAGCCCTGCACCCACAGGCCGATGCGCCGGCCGGGACCGAGCACCGTCACCGGCCAGTGCGCCTTGTTGAGCTCGATGGTGATCGGCTTCGGCAATTATTCGCCCCTCACCCCGACCCTCTCCCCGCTGCGCGGGGCGAGGGAGTGTTCAAACGCCACGTCTGTGCAACATCGCAGGATCGAAGACCTCCGTCGCCCCGCGCAACGGGAGAGGGAGTGTTCAAACGCCACGCCTCTGCGACATCGCAGGATCGAAGACCTCCCTCGCCCCGCGCAGCGGGGAGAGGGTCGGGGTGAGGGGCGCGTCGCACGCCATTCAAGCGCCACATCGAAAACCTCCCTCGCCCCGCGCAGCGGGGAGAGGGTCGGGGTGAGGGGCGCGTCGCATGCCATTTAAGCGCCACATCGAAAACCTCCCTCGCCCCGCGCAGCGGGGAGAGGGTCGGGGTGAGGGGCCGCCCCGCCATCACTCCAGCGTCACCGTCATGATGCGGTTGTCGTCCGCCGCGAGGCCGGTGACGGCGAGCGTCTTGCGGCCCGCGAGGGGGAAGCGGAACATCGCGCGCGCCAGCGGGTTCACGAACAGCGATTCGAGCTGGTTGCCGATGCCGCGCCCGCCGTTGCCCAGGTCATGCGTGCACAGTTCGCGCAGGCGGTCGCGGACGTCGGCCGCGATGTCCAGGTCGACCTTGTGCTCGTCGCGCACGCGGTTGACGACGTTGCGCAGCATGCCGTCGAAGATCTGCGCGCCGATCTCCGGCGTGATGAAGCCGAACACGATGATGTTGTCGCCGATGCGGTTCAGGATCTCCGGCCGCGACAGGCGGAACTTGAAATAGTCCTGGATCGCCGTGCGCACGCGCATCTCGACGACCTCGTGCGGATCGCCCGGCTGCACGCTCTGCACGCGCTGGCCGTGCTCGTCCTCGACGAAGATGCCGAGGTTCGACGTGAACACGAGGATCGCTTCCGAGAAATACGCCGTCTCGCCGCGGCCGTCGGTGAGCCGGCCGTCCTCCAGGATCTGCAGGAACTTGTCGAGGATGCGCGGATGCGCCTTCTCGATCTCGTCGAACAGCACGACCGAGAACGGCTTCTCGCGCACGGCGTTGGTCAGCTCGCCGCCGGCGTCGTAGCCGATGTAGCCCGGCGGCGCGCCGAGCAGCCGCGCGCCCGTGTGCTCCTCGGCGAACTCGCTCATGTCGAAGCGGATGTAGGCGCGCTCGTCGCCGAAGATCAGTTGCGTCAGCGTCTTCGCGAGCTCCGTCTTGCCCACACCCGTCGGCCCGGCGAAGAACAGCACGCCGCGCGGCCGGTTGCCGCTGGATCGCGCCTGCGCGCCGGTCAGCCCCATCACCGAGCGCATCAGGATGTCGATGGCCTTGGTGACGGCGGGCCGCTGGCCGCGGACGCGTTCCTCGATGAACGGCAGCGCGTCGGCGATGCGCTCGCGCAGGTAGTCCTTCTTCCACGGGTTCTCGGTGGCGCCCACCTTGAAGCACTGCACGGCGTCGTCGACGTCGCGGAAGCCGATGCCCTGCCGGTCGGCGAGCTGCGCGATGTCGGCGAGCGCGACCAGCGGCAGGCCGTCGGTCAGCTGCGCGAAGTCCTTCGCGAAGCGGGTGCGCGCGTCGTCCGCGCCTTCCTCGTAGCCGGCGAAGAGATTGCCCAGGTGCTGCGCGGCTTCGCGCCGTATCTCGTAGTCGGGCAGGCCGAGGTTCAGCACCGCCACGCGCGTGGAATCGAGCGCCAGCCACGACGGCAGGTCCTGCACGCGGTTGACGAGCCACAGGATGGGGTTGAAGCGCGCCTTGCCGTTGTCCGTCGCGATGTCGGCGCCCTTGGGGACGATCGGGTGCGCGGTCAGCGAAATGCGCTCGGCCGCCACGAAAAAGCGGTGCTCGTTGGCGTCGAGGTGGTCGGGCTGGCGCGTCAGCCGCGACGCGAAATCGACGACCAGCGCGCAGCGCGCCTCGCGCTGGCCGGCCACCTTGCGCATGACGCCGATCAGGTTCTCGAGGCTCATCGGCATCACGCCGTCGGCGAGCTTCAGGTCGAAGAGCTTCGTCGCCTGCTCGACGATGGCCGGCTCGTTCGGATACGGACGCAGTCCCTCGACCGGATCGAACACCAGCAGGAAGCGGTAGTCGAGCTGCGACAGGTGCGCCCACAGGCAGCGCAGCAGCGGCGCGAGGGTGGTGCCCTGTTCGTAGGGCGTGAGGAAGCTGTCGCGGATGTTGCCGGCGACGACGAACTGCGACCGGATCGGCAACAGCCGCTTCAAGTCGCCGATCCAGCGCGGCGTGTGGTCCATGGCGATGGAGGGCCTACCGCGGGCAGGAAATGGGCGCGACGGCGTTCATTCGACATCGTCGTCCCCGCGAAGGCGGGGACCCAGTGTCGTTCGCGCAAAGCCGCTGGGTCCCCGCTTGCGCGGGGACGACGGGAGTTTTGCGATCGACATCGTGTCGTCATCCACGTGCGGCAACCTACGGCTGTTCGCGCGCGCGCGGCGCCTTGCGCGGACGCGATGCGTCTTCCTCGGCGACCGCGGGCAGCGTGGCGCCGTCGACGACCTGCACCGGCACCTCGCCCGCCGCGAGGCGCCGCGTGACGTCGAGTTCGAGCCCGCGCGCCGCCAGCGTCTGCAAGCAGGCGCGGGAACTCCGCGCACCAGCGGTCCTCGGCCAGCGCGTCCTGCCGCCTTCGCTCGGCGGTTTCCTCGTCGCCGCGCGCGCGCACGACGTTGAAATTGGCGGTGCGCTCGCGCGGATTCATCCGCAGCCGCACGAAATAATTGTCCCAGCCCTTGCGGCGGAAATGCACGGCCCCGCCGTCGGCGAACAGCGTCGCCTCGATGTCGTCGACCTCGTAGCCCAGGTCACGCAGCGATTCCTGCAGCACCGAGCGCCGCTGCGTCCTGCTCGGTGCGTTCGCGCAGCGCCGCCGCATCGTCGAGCGCGGCATGCGCGGCCGCGAGCAGTTCGGCATCCAGCCGTTCGACGCCGGCGGCGACATGCTCCAGCGCGCGCAAGAGCGGCGCCGGCGCGTCTTCGGGCAATTCGTCGAGCAGGCGCTTCGCCTCGGCCGCCTCCACTTGCTGCGCCGCCTGCGCGTCGCGCTGCTGCTGGACGGCCAGCCGCAACTCCGACGCCAGCGCTTCCGCACGTTCGGGTGTGGCCGCCATGACGATGGCCTTCGCCAGCGCCTCCAGCGCCGGCGGCAGCGGCACGCCGTCCGGCAGCGTAAGCCGCGCGAGCACGCGCGCGGCCGTCTGCCGGAAGCGCTCCGCCTCTTCGACGTCGAGCCCGGACTTCATCTGCCGCTGCAGCACGTACGCGGACAGCACGTCGTCGATGCCGGGGGCGGCGGTCACCGTGGCCAGCGCGGCGCGAACCTGTTCGCCATAGCTGCCGCCCGTCTCCGCGAGCAACGTCTCCAGCGCACGCACGGCCGTTTCCAGCGCGCGCAGGTGTTCGGTCCACGCGGCATCGTCGTCGCCGGTCGGCGCCGGCGGCGGGGCCGCGGGCACCCGCTGCGTCGAGCTCGGGCGCGTGCGTCGCGAGCGATTCCGCCAGCGACCGCAGGCGACCGAGGCGCGCCGCCGCCCGTGCCGCCTCGCCGCGCACCGCGGCAATGCGTTCGAGGCGCGCATTGCGCTGGCCATGGCGCGCCTCGGCCAGCGAGCGCTCGCGTTCGCTCATCTGCGCCAGCACGGCACCGTACTCGCACTTCATCGCGCGCGCTTCCTTAAGCGCGCGCGCCGACAGCACGAGCACGCCGTGGACGATGATGTAGCCGGCAGTGATGGGTCCGCTCATGGGGTCGGTGGCCGCTCTCGCGCGTCGGGCGCGGCGGGCGGGCAGTCGCCGTTGCTTGTCGGCGACAAGAGTAGCCGATTTCAATGGCGGAGGCACCACCGGCCACGCTCCGGCGAATACTCCCGTTGCCACCGGTCATCCGATTGCCGAAGATGTCCGCTGCGCCGACGCCGCAGAATGGAGATCGACATGGCCCTCGTCACCCGCTTCGATACGCCGGCTTCGCTGCGCGACCTGCCCGCCGGGTCCGCGTTCTACGACGACTGGCACAACCACATCGCCAGTCGATTGAGCGCGACGCCACGCCCGGCACGGCGGCGGCGAGTTCTACGACGCGAGCGAAGACGACGTCAACGTCGTCGGCGAGCGGTCGCTCGTCTGGATGGCGTTCCCGCGCCGCGTGCTGATGCCCGAACCGCGACGACCGCGTGGCGGCGTTCACGGCGGCCGAGAACCGCAACGT
The DNA here is from genome assembly GCA_963823475.1 of uncultured beta proteobacterium. Lineage (GTDB taxonomy): Bacteria > Pseudomonadota > Gammaproteobacteria > Burkholderiales > Casimicrobiaceae > VBCG01. The sequence goes on along the minus strand of CAWGLS010000029.1, from coordinate 3,503 downwards.
GCAGAACGAGTACTGCGAGTGGCGCGTCGAGCGCAACGCCGCGGGCAAGATCACCAAGGTCACGTTCGTCACCGAGACGCCCGAGTACTGGGAAGCGCTGTGGGCGGTCGACCGCGCGCGGGTGGTCGGCGCTGTACCGCGCGCTGGTCGAGTCCGGCCGTCGTGGAGGCCGACCTCCACGTCGGCGGCGGATCTACCACGCGCCAACCGCTGGAACACGCCAACGGCATCGTGCACCTCATGCAGACGCATCAACACGCTGGATGCCGCGCTCGGCCTGGCGCAGGGCAGCGCCAGCTCGGCGCCCGCGCGCGACAACTACGAAATGCCCGCGGTGCGCCAGCACCAGCGGTCGATCCGCGCGTCAAGTTCGACGTCGGCACGCTCGTGCGCAAGGGCTTGTCGGTGACGCTGCGCGATCCGATCGGGCTGTACATCGCCGGCTGGGACGACACCGGCTGGACGAGAGCCCGACGGCTCGCCGGTCGGCAACTACTGGACGATCGTGCGCGGCGTGCCCGGGCAGGCGCTGCGGCTCGAGTACGAGGTGCCGGCCGGCGCCGGGTTCGTCGTCGGCGACATCCGCATCGGCGGCCGGCCGCATCGAATGGGGCGGGCAGATCGCCGAGCACGTCACCGTGAGCACGGCCGGCGTCGCCGGAAGGAGGGCGCGATGAAGCGAAGGCGACCCGCAAGTCGCCGCCGGCCGAAACGAAGTCCGGTCGCCGGCGAAGCCGCTGACGCATCGCGCTCGAGCTCGAAGCTCGCTCGACGACGCCGTTCGGCGACCGCTGCTCGACGCGCTCGGCAAGCTTCGAGCGTCGAGCTGCCGGAGGACGTCCTGACTGCCGTCGCTCGGCGGCGATCCCGGCGCGGAGCTGCCCGGCGCGGAGCCGGAGCCGGTCTACGGCGCCAAGGCGCGCGCAAACATCCAGGGCAACATCATCCCGGGCTTCAACAAGGACCACCAGCACTTCCTGTTCTTCCGCATCGGGCAACGTCGACGCAGGCCAAGGCACTGGCTGCGCTGGATCGCGCCGCTGATCTCGTCGATGGACGAGGTGCTCGCGTTCGTGCGCGGCTATCCGCGCGCTGCGCGCCGCGGCTCGGCGTGCGCAACCCGCCGATGTGCGCGACGTGGGTCAACATCGCGTTCTCGCATCGCGCGATCGCGCTGCTGGCCGGCGCGGCCGACGCCGCCGCGTTCGGCGACCAGAGCTTCCGTCAGGGCCTCGCCGCGCGCTCGACCTACCTCGGTGATCCCGACCGACGCCGCGCACGCCGGCCACCGCACGCACTGGGTGGTCGGCGGCCCGAAGAACGAGGCCGACATCCTCGTCATCGTCGCCGCCGACGACGCGCACCACCTGGTCGTCGACGGTCGGACGCGATCAAGGCGCGCGCGGCGGCGTCCGGCCTCGACGCTCGCTGTTCGAGCAGCGCGGCGACACGCTGCCCGGGAGCGCTGCGCGGCCACGAGCACTTCGGCTTCAAGGACGGCATCTCGCAGCCGGGCGTCCGCGGCAAGGTGTCGACCGCGCCGGGCGACTTCATCACGCCGCGCTACATCGACCACGCCGACCCGCGCGCGAAGTTCTTCGCCAAGCCGGGCCAGCTGCTGCGTCTGGCCGGGCCAGTTCCTGCTCGGCGAGCCGCGCCAGCACCCGGAGGACCTCGTCGCGTCCGGCGCCGCCGGCGACCAACTTCCCGCGCTGGGCCGCGCTCGGCTCCTATCTCGTGTGCCGCCGGCTGCGGCAGGACGTGCCGGCGTTCTGGAAGTTCGCGATCGGCGCCGCGGCGCGCGCTCGGCATGGCGCCGGTGCAGCGTGGCGTCGATGCTGGTCGGCCGCTGGCCGAGCGGCGCGCCGATCTGCGCTCGCCGCGCGCCGACAACGCCGCGCTCGCCGGCGACGAGTGGGCGAACAACCACTTCATCTTCGACGACGACACGCGGCCGTCGCATGCTGCGGCCGATCCCCGGCTACGGCGGCGACGGCTTCACGCAGGCGCGCGCCGACGTGCTCGGCCACCGTGTGCCCGCACTTCGCGCACATCCGCAAGAGCAATCCGCGCGACATGCGCGACCGACCTCGGCAAGCCGCACGACAGCATGCTGCGGATGATCCTGCGCCGCGGCATTCCGTTCGGTCCGCCGATCGTCGGCGTGAAGCGGCCGCCGCGCGACGCTCGCCGCGGCGCGAGCGCGGACTGATGTTCGTCTGCTACGGCGCGACGATCGAGGACCAGTTCGAGTTCCTGACCCGGCGCTGGGTCAACTCGCCCGCTGCAGCCGAACGTCGGCGGCCACGATCCGATCATCGGCCAGAGCGACCGCAGCGGCAACCGCGAGCGCTTCATCGACTTTCCGACGCACGGCCGGCACGCAGCGCATCGTCATCGACGAGCGAGTGGGTGATCCCGACCGGCGGCGGCTACTTCTTCTCGCCGCCGATCGAGGCGATTGCGGGCGTGCTGGGGGCATAGCGCGCGGAGGCGTTCGCGCGCGCCGAGTCAGGCGCAGCGGGCGTCGCGCACGACCGCTGCACACCGCGTTCGCCGCGCGAACATCGGCGGCGAACGCGGTAGGACTGCGGCCTTGTCGTTTAGTAGTTCCCGTAGATCGACGCGACACCGATGTTGAATCCGGCCGCGAACGCACTGGTGGCGAACACGCCATTGAGGGCGGTGGCGGCTTCGGCGGTCAGCGTCATCTTGCTGCCTTCGATGAGCAGGATCTCGGGGCCGGCCGGCAGCACCAGCGGCAGCGCAAGCGCCGGCAGCGCGAGGTTGAACAGCGGAATGCGGCCGACGATCGACCCGTTGGCGGTGACGAGGCCGGTCAGCTTCGGCGATCCCGTCGTGTCGATGACGAAATCGGTCAGCGCGACCTCGGTCGAACCCCGCGTCAGCTTCACACCCCCCGAATGCGGGATCTCGCCTCTGGCGGTCGCCGCATCCAGCCGACCGCCGGTGATCGGGAAGAAGCCGATGCGCTGGTACAGGGTGCCGGGCAGGTTCTTCGACGGCGCAATCTGCAGCGACGTCAGCGCGCCCACGAACTCGGGAAGAAATTCGACCAGCGTATAGCCGCTGTTGACCTGGGCGGTGGGCGCGGCGAATGCCTGCGGGATCGCAGCGGATGCAGCAAGAGCCAGTGCAACGACGGCGGTACGGACACGTGATTTCATTATGAAAGTCTCCAGTGAACGGGTTTGCGGGTGGTGCCGGGTCAACGCATGACTCGACAACGCGGGGGTAGACCCGCCGGTTCCGCAGGAATTTCACCGTTTATCCTGGACAACGGTTGGACAAAACTTGCGGCGAGCGAATGGCCGCGGCGACCGCGGTTGCCGCACGCACCATCAGCCGCTGTCGGCCGCCGTGTCGGTCGCCGCGCCACGCTGCGCGGACCCGCCGGCGACGCGCGCAGCCGACCACATCCACGTACGTATTTCCGGTAAGTCGTCCCCGTATTGCCGGATGTAATCGTGATGCGCGAGCAG
>CAWGLS010000028.1:0-54524 GCA_963823475.1 uncultured beta proteobacterium | reverse complement strand
TACCAGGCAGCAAGTCGCGCCGCGGTGCGCGCGACTTCGATGGCCGAGATGCGGGGCCGACCGCTTGCGGTCCGGCGACCCGGCCCACGTTGCCGGTTCCCGCAGAGCCTCGCGGACCGCTGTAATAATCGGCGCGGGCAAGCGACAATGGCCGGAGGAGGCGACCAATGCAGAACGTGGGCTGGAAGCTTCGCGCGCGAGTCTTTCTGGAGCGCCTGTGGCAGCCCACGTTCGCGTGCATGACCTGCATGACCGCCCCGAGCTTCGCGAACCTGGTGAGCGCCGTGCACTGGAAGATCGCGCTGCAAACCGGCGTCGCCACGGGCATCCTGGCGCTGCTGCTCACGCTCACACCCCTCGGGAAGCTCTTCGCGCACCGTTACGGCAATGCCTTGATGGTGGGCGTCCTGACGGCGCTCGCCGACGCGTGGTCCCATCCCGGCCGCTTCGGCGTCGAGTATGGCGAGGCGCTGCTGACCGGCCTGGTGTCGGCCGTGCTCGCACTGGTCGGATCGTTCGTGCTGGAGGACCGCGCGCGCCGCGTTCGGCAGCTATGGGCGCGGGTGCGCGCGTCGGTCCGGCCGGGTTGAGCGAGACTCCCCACGGTCGCGGCTGCGGACAATGCCAGACCGCGAGTGTCGCGGCGCGGCGTTCGCGTTGACCCGGCCGCGCGCCACGCCCGGTGTCGGCGTCGCGGTATGCTGACGCTTCCGTCCGTCGGCGCCGGCGCTTCCATGACTTCCCCGTCCGACCACCGGCAGGGAGTCCAGGCACTGCAACGACGGCAAATCTCACCGCCACGCGCGAGACCGCCATGACCGACCACGCCACCAAGCCCGCCGCGCGAGGCGACCTGACGCGCACCGTGCTCGCGGTGCTGCTGATCGGAATTCTCACCGGCGCCTCGTTCTACATCCTGCGGCCGTTCCTGCTGGCGATCATCTGGGCCGCGATGATCGTGGTGGCGACGTGGCCGATGATGTTGAGGCTGCAGCAGGTGCTGCGCCGCCGCGCGCTGGCGGTGGCGATCATGTCCGGTGCGATGGTGCTGGTGTTCGTCGTGCCGCTGGTGCTGGCGATCCAGACGGTGGTCGACAACACCGATACGATCAAAGGGTGGATCGGCACCGTGGCGACCGCCCCGATTCCCCCGCCCCCCGAATGGCTCGCCCGCGTTCCGCTGATCGGCGCGAAGATCGCCGAAGGCTGGGCGAACATTGCGGACGCGGGCAAGGAGAACCTCGTTGCGCGCGTGGCGCCGTACGCGGCGCAAACCGCGCAGTGGCTGGCCGGCGCGCTCGGCGGTGTCGGCGTGCTGGCCTTCCAGTTTGTGCTCACCGTGATCATCGCGGTGGTCATGTACACGCAGGGCGAAACGGCGAGAGCAAGCCTGACCAAGTTCGGCCGCCGGCTCGCGGGCGATCGCGGCGAAGGCGTCGTGGTGCTCGCCGGTCAGAGCATCCGCGCCGTCGCGCTCGGTGTCGTCGTCACCGCGCTAGCACAGACGTTACTGGCCGGGCTTGGCCTCTACGTGGCGGGAATTCCATTTGCCGGGCTGCTGACCGGCGTGATCCTGCTGCTCTGCATTGCCCAGATCGGGCCCATCCTCGTGCTCGCTCCCGCCGTGGTCTGGCTCTTCTGGACCGACCAGACCGCGTGGGGAACGGCCTTGCTGATCTGGACCGTCGGCGTCGGCGCGATGGACAACATCCTGCGTCCGCTGCTCATCCGCAGGGGCGCCGATTTGCCGATGCTGCTCATCTTCGCAGGCGTGATCGGGGGCCTGATCGCATTCGGCATCGTGGGCCTCTTCGTGGGCCCCGTCGTGCTCGCCGTCACCTACACGCTGCTCAAGGAGTGGATGAACGAGCGGGATGCCCCCTGATGATCGTTGCCGACGTGATTGGCGGCACATGCAAGACCAACTACGAAGCAGTGACGGCAGTCGCACGACCAACGTCGTCCCCGACGTGAGTAACGGCAATCGTAAGACCAACGTCGTGCCCGCGAACGCGGGGAACCAGCGTCGTACGCGGAGATCGCGGGGTCCCGCTTGCGCGGGAACGACACAGTGTTTAACAGGATGACCGTAAGCTGCCAACAACCGAGGAGAACTGCATGCATTGCGCCCCACCCGCACGCACCGCATGCCGTACCGCTGCCGCACTCGCGGCAACCGTAATCCTTGCGCTCCCGCTAGCCGCAGCGGCCGGCGACATCACGCTCGCCGCCGGCCGCATCGGGAGCCCGGATCAGAAAACATCCACGATCGGGCAAGGCGCCGTCGGCTCCCGCGCAGGTTCGAAGGGAAATTTCAACGGAGTTACCTGGGATTCCTCCGCGAACGTCCTCGCGTTTCCGTCCGGAAACTCCGACGTGCGCACAAGCAACGCCGGCAACTCGGCGACTATCGCCCAGGCGACGGTCAACAACGACCAGCGGCGCTACACAATGACGCCCCCGGAGGGTGCCAACTTCGCGGGCGGCAAGCTCATCGTGTACGCGTCGCTGGTCGACGGCGACATCGTGGGCAGCGGTGTACTCGAAGTGCGGTTCGATGCCAAGGCCTCGCGGGCGAACTGGCCGGACGAGCCGAGCGGAAGCGACCAGGTCACCGTCAGGGACCGCCCGGGCAGCGAGGACATCGAGCTGCGCGCCGAGGTCGACCTCCCCGCCTATCTCGATTCGACAGCGCGGGTGAACGTCGACCTCGGACTGCTGCTCAAGGCCACGGCCGACATTGCACCGACCGGCGGCGACCTGCAGACGGCGAACGCGAGCGCCAAGGGGAGGATCACCGCGTTCAGCGTGTTGAACGCGGGGGTTCAGGTCCTGGGTTTCGAGATGCGTGGCGGCGACGGTTCCAAACTCACCGAACGCGTCGCGCCCGTGAGGCCTCAAAGTCTTGCCGTCGAGTTCTTCAATGAATCGTTCGGTCATTTCTTCATCAGCGCGAATCCGGACGAGATCAAGGGCCTCGATGCGGACACGGTGTGGAAGCGCACCGGCGAGTCGTTCAAGATCTATGTCACGCCGGCCTCGGGACGCGTCGGCGTGTGCCGCTTCTTCGGCCAGTTCCCGCAGCCGTCGCGACCCACCAAGAGCTCGCATTTCTACGCTCTGCGTGGATTGGGATGCGAAACGATGCTGCAGAATCCGAGACCCTGGCAGTACGAAGGCGATGTCTTCTTCATGCCGCCGCCCGACGCCATCGGTGGGTGCCCGTCCGGCACCACGCCGGTCTATCGTCTTTACAACGATGGCAAGACCGGGCGCGCCCAATCATCGCTTCACGACGAATCCCGAGACGCAGGCCGAAATGCTGCGCGACGGCTACATCCCGGAGGGGCCGAACGGCGTGGGCATGTGTTCGCCGGTGTGACCGCGTGACGGGAACCGCCGGGTCGCGCGCGCGGCTCGGTGGTTTGCTGCACATCGTCAGTGAGGGGCGACTGCAGAGTTCGGTTCGCAACTCCCAGCGGTCGGCCAATGCGCTACGCAACGGCCGGCAAAGCCTGTGCAAGCCTCTACCGCGGCGGCGGCGGCGGCATGCCGAGTTGGATCGCCAGCGTGGAGTACCGCGCATGCGTGCGGTCTTCCAACACGAGCCGCATGAATGGTACGGCGGGATTCGCGTTGTAGAAGTTGATTGCGCTGCGCATGTTTGCTTCCTCGATATCGCTCAACTCCACGGTAATCTGCGTTCTCACCTTCGCGCCGTTGCTCCCCAGCATCGTGCCTTGATAGTTGCCCTGCACTCCTTTGAAGACCAGGGTAAACGCAGCGGTGGTGTCGAAATGGGGACCGAACGACCATGGACACGACCAGCGTCACGGGGGCCATGACGTCGTTGCAGAAGCTGAAGCCGGCGCGATTCTGCACGAGCTTGATGTCGAACTGCGTGCCGTTCTGCAGCACCGCGAACGCCGAGCTGCAGATGAATGGCATGCCCGTGGTGCGGGCGCCACGCACGCATACAGGATCGACTCAGACGACGGATTGAAACCGCACGGCTCCCGCCACAGCATCACGTCGAACGCATCGTTCGACGCCCATGACGCTTCGAGAGTACCCGCCGCGTATCCGTTGCGGGGTGCGGCCGGCAACGGCAGATCGACCGTGCACGTGGAGGGCGCCGCCGGCGTCCGGGCCGCCGCGAACTCGCGCAGATGATCCGTGAAGAGGCGGTTGGCCTTCGCGTAGCCCTCGCTCTCGCTCGCCGCAGACGGCCCGGCCAGCGGTCGAGAGAACAGCAGCAGCGCGGCGCGGCTCTCCCGCACCGGCCCAATGCGCCGTTCGATCCACAGCGCGAGCGGCTTGTCGCCGGCTCGGCACTTCTCCCAGTGCCCTCTCTCATAGCGTCCTCCTCCACTCTCCCGCCGTTGCCTATTATGCAGTCTGCGGGTAGCACTTCTCGACGCCCGCGGCCGTGGACCGCAGGGCCTGGGCAACGGCTGCTCTCCGGCAAATTGGGGGGGCGAGGACGACTGCGTGGGGCCGGCCGAGGGCGAACCGTGGCGGGCGTCTGTTCACGCCCATTGCGGGCTGTGGCACGCTCAAGAGCGGTCGTTCGCGAATTCTCTGTTTGCCGAGCAGCGGTCGGACACCGCACGGTAGCCAAACGCTGCACTCAAGAACAATAACAGGATGTTGCGTCCGGGATGCGCCGCAAGGTGCGGGTTGCGCGATAGCCCGCGCTAGACGCCTAACGAACACATGCCGCGTCCGAACAATGTGATCCGGGAGCCGCCAAGTGATCTTCAATGCCATCCGCGAGAGCCACAACCTGCAACGAGACCTGTGCCGCAAGCTCACGGCGTCGCGCCGCGACATGGCCGCCCGTCAGGTGCTGTTCCTGCAGTTGAAGGTCGAGCTGATGGCGCACGCGGCGGCTGAGGAACGCCACCTGTACGTACCGCTGCTGATGGATGACGGCGGCCTCGACGCGTCGCGTCATGCGCTGCACGAGCACCACGAGATTGACGAGTTGCTGGACGACTTGTCGGTCCGCAACAAGAAGCAGGCCGGCTGGATCGCAACCGCGAAGACCCTGAGCTTCAAGGTGCGCCACCACCTAAAGGAGGAGGAGACGAAGTTCTTCCAGCTCGCCGGACGCCTGCTGTCGGCGACGAAGAAGAAGCAGCTTGCCCGCGAGTACACGCGCGAGATCGTGCGCATGCGCAGGCACTACGCTGCCGAGTACGAAACGGTGGCCATCGCGGCGGCGAGCGGCCTCGTAAAGCCCGCGAAGCGCGCGGCCGACAAGCCCGCTACGCGGGGCAACGCGCGAACGGGCGCCCAACTGCGAGGCAAGAGCGAACCGCGCCGTACGCGCTGATCAGGCGTCAACGATGGCGCGCCACGCGACCGGTTTCGGCAAAGCTACCGATAGACCGCTCCTGGCCGAACCCAGGCGCCCGTCGGCGACTGCACCCGGCGAAGTTCCGCTGAGCGCATCGACAGGTGTCATTTCAGATGCGGGAAACTTGCGCCAAAGAGACCAAGCAATCCGATAACGATCAGGTAGAGGGCAACGATATAGTTCAGCATGCGCGGCACGATCAAGATGAGAATGCCGGCGATGAGCGATATGAGTGGGCCTGCGCTGATGGTGATGTTCATTTCGGTCTCCGGGTTGTATTCAGCAGCATAGACTACCCAACGACCGTTGGTGACTTAGCATTGATCTCCCTCGCTAAATGCGGACCGGCGTCGAGAGGGCGCGCTTCATGAGCCGAAATTGCGCGCATCCAAGGTTGCTGGAGGTGCTGCAGGGATGGCCATGAGTGATCTCGCCACCACGTCGGCAACCGCATTGATGTCCGACGAGCGCTGGTCGAACGTGCCCATCAGGGTATTTGCGGTCCGATAGACATCGAACTCCGCGTACGACTTACCCGCGGCGTCCGTGACACGCACGCGGACGATCATCTTGCTGCCGCCAGTGCTGTAATCGGTGACCGCGAGCTGAAGCGTCACAGGCACTCCGCCGTCTGCGGGCTGCTGCACACGCGCAAGCACGGCAGCCCTCAATTGATCGAGATCCCCGTGCGTAAATTGTCGGGCGGAAGACGTAACGGCCATGCGTTCGAATGCGAGCTTGCCGGCGCCGTCCTTATCGAGTCGCTGACGGTATACAACGGTCGTCCCTGCAGATGCGCACGACGCCAGCAAGACGACGGCGACCATCAGGTAGAGGATAGAACTTGTTCGCATTGGTCACTCCGGCAGTCGAAAGGGAGTTCATGTGTTTGATACGATACATGAGCGCTGCTTCCGCATCGTTTGCCCGCGCGTCTCATCGTGCAATACGCGCAATCGCGATCGACTCCTTCCGACCGTTGCGACCATTGCCCCTTCGGCGGAGGAGACGTTCGACGCGCGAAGTTGGCCGGCGACGAACGCGTTTGGAACGTCCCCGATTGCACGACGATTCAGACCGAAGTGCCAATCCGTGGTCAGCGCGTGACCTTTGCGATTGGCTTCACGTTGTGCAGCCCGGGGGCAGCGGACTAACGCGGCTCAATACGATGGTTCCTGACAGCCTACTGCTGCTGCCCCCGGTGAAGTTGTAGCTGAACGTCGCGGCCGAGCAACTCTGGAATGCCATCGTCCCGGTCCCGACCGGCGTGGTCTGCTGGCCAGCAGGCGTCGGGGTGTCGAAAATCCCGCCGATGGTCTCGTAGATCGTCACCGGCATCGAGCGCAACCCCGGCGTAAAGGCCGCTTGCGCGGTGTACCACCGCTGCCCGGCAGCCCCGGCGGCAGTGCCGTTCGGCAGGTACGTGTACCAGGCCGCAAAGAGCGCGCCGGAATTCGGGTTGACCTCGATCGTGAATCCCTGACCCGACGTAGCCGCACCCCCGAACCAGTTCCCGGAAAGAGCGAAGTCCGCGTTGGTGGGATACGAGGTCGTCCTCGAGCAGGTCACGTTCTGCGTCAGCCGGGTCAAGGGTATCGTCCCGGTGCGGCCGGTGCCATCCGTTAACGCGTACGCGAGTTGGCCGCTGGCGCACGTCTCGAAACTCAGGGTCGCGGTTCCGACCACTTGCGCATTGGTGATCGGCGGGACATTGAAGTTGCCGCCGGTGTTCTGAAAGAGCGTCAGCGAAGCATTGGTCTGTCCGCCCACCACTGGGCCCTGGGCCGTATACCAACGCTGGCGCTCCGCGCCGCCGGCGACGGTATCGTAGGTGAACCAGCTAACACAGGTCGAACCGGCTCCCGTCGACGGGTTGGCGAACACCTCCACTTCAAAGCCCTGTCCGCCCGTCGCCGCCTCGTACCACGACCCGGTCAAGCCATGTTGATTGAGGTCGGGTTTCGTGGCCGGCGGCTGGGGATTGGCGAGAGGCCTGCACCCCCATCGAGTTCGACGCAAAGTCGAAGCTGACGATGCGTGCTGAGCACCGTGACCAGCGCGGCGCCGATCGCCACGAGCCGACTGCGGCCGAAGCGCGCCTTGTAAGCTTCGCGGTCTTCAAGGAGCTGCGGGTAGAGGCGGAGGCTCGCATTGACGAGAAACAGTCGGTCATTGATCAGGCCCACCTGTACAGGAACCGGCGCGGCACGCAGCAGGGCATGCACCGCCTTCCCGGCCTCTTCGGGAATGCCGTGAAGTCCTGGCAAAATAATTGAAGGTGCCCTGTGGCATCACACCCATGGCGCAACCCACGGCATGCGCGGCCTGCGCTACCGAGCCAATCGTGCCATCGCCGCCGACCGCGACCACCGCTGTACTTCGGGCGATGGCCGTCGCGGCCGCGTCATGCGCCGTGCGTTCGATCGCATCGGGACCGGCGTAAAGCAACTCGCCTGTTCTCCCGGCCGTCCCCAGCGCCTCTTCGATCGCGTGGCGGGTCGCATCACGATCGTTGTGACCCGATGCTGCATTGATGACGAACAGCAGCGGTGCCGCGGGATCCACTTCGGGAACGCGTGAGGACCGGAGTTCCGTGGGGCTCAATGGGGGGTGGATGGAAGTGACGACATACCGTGCCTGTCAGGTTGCAGTGGCCACCCCATTACCCGCGCCACTGCGGGGGCCTGTCCGCTTCCGGTAGAACTCGGCGGCTTGCCGAACAGCTCCCGGGGAACCTTTGCAGTCAGCCGCTTCGCTGCAAGCGGACGCGCGCGCGTCGAGGTCACGCGCCCACTCCACACGTCGTCAGCCGCGTGGGAATTTTCTTGTTGCACGGGCCAGCGCCGCGCTGGCTCGACACGGCGCCCGGGATCCGGACGCCGGAGTCACCCTCAGCGTTCAGATCAACCGCGCCGCCTCGTCTTCTGTCGGCAGACGGCCCTCCGGCGTGAATTTATCCACCGCTTCGGGCAACTCCCGCGTCAGCCTGGACAGCAGCTCTTCCCGCGAGAGCCCGGTTTGCTTCGAAAGCGTGTTCAGCACATCGGGGCCGAGCGCTTGCTCGAGCTGATCCGGCCCGAGCTGTTGATTGGGACCCGTGTTGACCCAGGAATCCGCCGCCTGGCCTTGGCCGTTCTGCTTGAAACGCTCGACCAGGTCGCGAAGTCCGCCGCTCAGCACACTCCCCGCACTCGCACCGCCGAGCAGTCCGCCCAGTTTGCCGAGCACGCCGCCCTGGCTACCCTGCTGACCGTTCTGGCCGGGTCCGCTGCCCGGCTCCTGCCTTCTGCCCGCCGAGCATTTCCGAAATCTTGTCCCGGTTCTGATAACCCGCAACAGCGAGCAATCCCAAAAGTGCAATCATGGACGGCATTCCACGGCTCATCTGATTTTCCTTTGGTCTGCGGCGTGGCCAAGTCGGCGCCATCGTCCCGAGGTACGAAGGCGACAGGCCCGTCTGGTGATGGTGGATTACATGCAATGTCCAACGGTCTTCCGGCGCTTCTACGCTCGAGATCAGATCCGCCTGGAGTAAGCCCTGTATCGGTTTCTACGCGCGCCGCTTGGCGATGACTCCCCAGACAAAGAGCAGGACAATAGCGCCGACGACCGCGCCGATGAGCCCGGCACCCTCGCCGGGCGAGTACCACCCAAGCGCTTGCCCGAGATAGCTCGCAACGACCGCTCCCACGATACCGAGGATCGTCGTCAACACGAATCCCGAGGGCTCGTTGCTGCCCGGCATGATGAACTTTGCGATCACTCCGGCGAGAAACCCGATGATGATCGTCCAGATGATTCCCATGGCCTGCCTCCTTTGACGGCCCGGTCGACGGCCGAGCGGCCGACAACATTACACCCGGATGGCCGTGCTCTCGGCTTAGCACATGGGAGCCGGAACTTGTTCCGAGTCGCATGGGGGCTGACGGGCTCGCCACTCCAGTTGTGGGCGGGCGCGCCCTACTTGACCTCGAGCGTCACCTTTTCGATCTTCCCGGAGAAGCGGCTCTTCAAGCCCGCCACGTAATCTTCGGAGACCGGCGTATCGTCGTCTTCGCCGACATCGGCGCCTTCATCGGATGAAATGAGATTCGCGATGGTCTTTCCGATGCGGCCTTCGGCAACATTCTTCCCGTTCACCGAAAGCGTCGCTGTGCCGCCCTTGCCAGGGCCGCCACCGTCGTAAACGAAATCGAGCGTGATGCGTCGCTTTACCGGCCGCAAGCGGCTCGGTCGCCGCGATCGTATAGCGCTCCAATCCGATCCAGTTGTACGTGTACGTGGGCTTGCCGTCCTTCAGGTACAGGCTCCAGCCGCCGAAGCGTCCGCCCTGGGCGAGAAGCACGCCGTTGGCACCGCCCTGCGGGATGTCGACGTCGGCCGTGATGGTCATGGAGCGATTCTTCACGTTGAGGAATGCGTTCTCCGACATGCCCGTCATGCCCGAATAGAGCGTGAGCGACGTGCGCGCTCCCATCAGATCGGGCCGCCCGGCGATGGACGGATCGATGCGCTCGATGCCGCGATCGTCGATGGGAAGCACGTTGTATTTCGCGGCCTCCTTCAGGAAGAGCGCCTGCATCTCCTTGCAGCTTTGCCGGATGTTGCGCGGCGACATTCGTCGCAAGGCTGTAGTCGATGCGCGTGTCGAAGAGCTCCCACGTGTCCTGATCCAATGTAGCACGTGGCTTTTGCTCCCAGGGCGCCCGGTGAATCGTGCGCGCAAGCCAGCCGTCGCTGTAGATGCCGCGATTGCCGCAGGATCTCGAAGTACTGCGTGTGACGACGGTCGGCGGCCTTCGCGTTGTCGAACGTGTAAGCGAAGCTCACGCCTTCGAATGGCTTCTGCACCGTGCCATTCACCGACTTCGGGAACGGCAGCTTCGCCATTTCCAGCACGGTGGGCGCGAGATCGGTGATGTAATGCCACTGCGAGCGAACCTCTCCCTTGGCCTTGATGCCTTTGGGCCAATGCACGACCATGCCCTGCTTGTTGCCACCGTAGTCACCCGCGACCTGCTTGGCCCACGCAAACGGCGCGTTGCCAGCGACCGCCCATCCCGCGGCGAAATGCGGATACGTATCCGGTCCGCCCCACTTGTCGATGTTCTTGAGTTGATCGGCGACCGTTTCCTGGACGCCGTTGAAAAAGGTCATCTCATTGAACAGGCCGGTCGGACCACCCTCGGCGCTTGCTCCGTTGTCGCCGGGGATGTAAAGGATGACGGTGTTGTCCATCACGCCGAGCTCCTCGATCGCCTTCACGAGGCGCCCGATTTCGTAATCGGCCATTTCGGCAAAGCCCGCGAACACTTCCATCTGCCGCGTGAACAGTCGTTTCTCGTCGGTAGATAGCGTGTCCCAATCCTTGATGGCGGCGGGTTTGGGCGCGAGCTTCGTGCCCGGCGGCACGACACCGAGCTTGATCTGCCGGGCCAGCGCCTCCTCTCGGTACTTGTCCCAGCCCGCGTCGAACTTGCCTTTGTATTTGTCGGCCCACTCCTTCGGCACGTGGTGCGGAGCGTGCGTCGCGCCCGGGGCGAAGTACATGAAGAACGGCCGATCCGGCGTCATCGACTGCTGGAAGCGCATCCACGCGATCGCCTGGTTCGTCATGTCGATCATGAAGTGGTAGTTCGGATCGGTCGGGCAGCTCGACCCTGGTCACGCCGTCATACAGGAGCGGCGCCCACTGGTTCGTCTCCCCGCCCAGGAAGCCGTAGAATTTCTCGAAACCGGACATGGTCGGCCACGTTGTGTAAGGACCCGAAATGCTGGTTTCCCACAGCGGGGTCAGGTGCCACTTGCCGAACGCACCGGTGTTGTAGCCGTTCAGGCGCAGCATCTCCGGCAGCGGCGCCACGCTCGCGGGACGCACGCCCGTGTTGCCTTCGAATGCGGTGGCAATGTCCTGCACGGCGCCGGTGTTGTTCGTGTGGTGGTTACGGCCCGTGATGCAGTGCCGCCCGCGTGGGCGAGCACAGCGCCGCGACGTGCATGTTGTTGTAGCGCAGGCCGTCGGTCGCGAGCCGGTCCAGCGTCGGCATGGCGATCGCGCCGCCGAACGTGCTGGGATGCGCGAAGCCCATGTCGTCGAGCAGAACGACCACCACGTTGGGGGCGCCTTTCGGCGCCTTTACCTCGAAGCGCGCAGGAGCCGTGGCCTTGCGCACGTCGAGCGTGGTGATGGGCGCGCGCTTGGGTTCTGCGATCGGGAGCACCGAGCGATCGAGCTTGTATGCGTCGGTGGCGCCGTGCGTGGGGAACGCGAGTATTGCAATAGTGAAGGTCAAAGCGGCCCGCGCGGCGTCAGCACTGAAAACACTGTCAAACGTCATCGTTGCCATCCTTGTAACTCGGGATTCAATGTCGCTGCACCCGCAGTGCATACGACGCGCCTATAGCCGCGCCAATTCTGCGGAATCGTATCGATCCGACATGGGCGCAAAATTTATGCAAAGGCGTACTCATGCAGTCAATACGATACATCGACGCGTCGTGCGCATTGCGTGCCCGCGCGACATATTTCGTGGCTGGGCTGCATCCGCCTGACACTGGTTAGCGCGTGGTTAGTGCGCGCGCGCCTGGCATCGATCGCACATCCCGCATCGGTGATACAGGCGATCATGACTGTGGGCACCGTGCGGACTGTTGCAACGACTCTGAAGCCTTCGAGTCCGCTCATCACGACCGCCTGGCCACGCGACGGTCCCGATCTTCAGCCTCCCCGCTTGCCGATCGGCTGTTGTCGCCCCAACTCCTCGATCACGACCCGCCGGATGTCGCGCAGTTCCTCCCGACGACTCCTGCCGCCGGGGCCGATCACCTAGTACGCGCTCAATACTCAAGGGCAGCGCGCACGTCGCGCGCCGTCTCGACGAGCATCTCGCCTTGCGCCTGGAAGGCATCGGCGTCGAACAGCGAGGCAAACACGATGACCGTGACGTCGGTGGCGGGGTCGTGTCGCGCAACGGTGAGGTAGCCGGTGATCGCGCCGTTGTGACCGGCGCCGAGATCCAGGGGATTGCATTCGATGCCGAGACCGTAGAAGACGTGCTGCTCGTAGGTCGGCTGGCAATCGATCATGCGCGCCACCTGCGCGGCGGCGACCCCGGCCTCGCCCTTGACCAGACGGCGGATCCAGCGGACCAGATTCGCGGGCGTGGTCACCACGTTGCCTTCGCCCACACCCCAGGATACGTTGCGGCTGGTCGTTGGATAAAGCTCGCCGTCAATCCTGGTCGTGCCCTCGACGAAGGGGACCGGAAGGTCCTGCACCTTGCCGTCATCCGGAAACGTGGTGTCGGCAAGCCCGTTGGGCACGAGGAACTCGTCGTGCACGAATTGCGCGAACGTCTTTCCCGTGATCTGTTCGACGATCCTGGCCGCGATCGAAATGCCGGTGTTCGAATAGTGGAATTTCTGACCGGGTGCGTCGAACACGAGCTGGTTTTGCGCGACCACGCCGACCAGTTCATCGATGGTGAACGTGTGCTGCGGCCCGTAGGTGGCCGTGGCCCAGTCGACGTAGCGCTGTCCGGCGTAGGGCGCGTCCACGTTCGCGGGTATGTCGTTGTTGCCAACGTCGAACACGCCCGCGCGGTGGCCGATCAGCTGGCGGATCGTGATCTGGTTCTTGTACGGTATCGCGTAGGCGGGCGTGGCCGGCACGTATGGCGTCGTCGTGCCCGGAATGTTCGCGGTGATGAGGTCGTCGATGTTGAGCCTGCCGCGCTGCTCCAGCAGCATGATGGCGGCGGCCGTGAACGTCTTCGTGGTGCTGGCGCCGCGAAAGTGCGAGCGGGACCCGACGCCGTCGATCGTGCTGGCGACGTACTCGCCGCGCGGCGTGATGACGGCCGCAGTCAATCCGCCGGGCAGGCCGGCATAGTTCGCCTGCCAGTTGCTGACGAGAATGCGCTTGATCTGCGCTTCCGGCGGCGTGGTGTCGTCGCCGCAGCCGGCGAGCGTTCCGGCGAGGCCGAAGAGGACCGCGACCGCCAGTGCGCGGCATCCGCGATCGAAGCGTGCGGAAGCCGGAATGCTGCTCCGCGGCGACAGTTCCAACCTGACCATGAGCTGTCCCGGAAATGCAAAGTGGCGATGATAGCAGTGCGCGGATCGCGATTGAGAACTCCGACATGCCGGGTGGCCGGAGTCCTAGCGGAGCCATCTGGCGGCGGCACCGAAGCCCCTTGGATCAGGGACACCGATGGCAACATACTGGCGATGGTCCGGAGTCTCGAATCATGTCAGGTCAGCGACCATTCCGATGTCATCCACCAACGCATGGCCTTAACGCTCTTCAGGAGAACGGAAATGGCCAACAAGAACACGATCTGCCTGTGGTACGACGGTACCGCCCTGGACGCCGCGCGGTTCTATGCCGAAACCTTCCCCGACAGCGCGGTGGGTGCGGTGATGCGCGCGCCTGGCGACTATCCCGACGGCAAGCAGGGCGATGTCCTGACGGTCGAGTTCACCGTGATCGGCATCCCCTGCGTCGGGCTTAACGGCGGGCCGGCAGTTCAAGCACAACGAGGCGTTCTCTTTCCAGATCGCGACCGACGACCAGGCCGAAACCGACCGCTTGTGGAACGCGATCGTCGGAAACGGCGGCCAGGAAAGCGAGTGCGGCTGGTGTAAAGACAAGTGGGGCCTGTCGTGGCAGATCACGCCGCGCGCCCTCATCGCCGCGCTCTCGGACCCCGATCGCGCGGCGGCCAAGCGTGCGTTCGAAGCGATGATGACGATGAAAAAGATCGACATCGCCGCGATCGAGGCGGCGCGGCGGGGCTGACGTCATGTCCGCAATGTTTACGCGCGGTAGTCATCGCGCGAAAGCGGGGGATCTGTCGCGCTTCCGGCCGAATCCGGCGATTTGCGAACGGCTGCCGGCGGCCCAAGCGGTCACCGGCTTCGCTGCAACTCCTCGATCACGACGCGGCGGATGTCGCGCAACTCCTGCACGTCGTGCACCTGCGGGTGATTCGCGCGTGTCAGGAAGCCCAGGTTGGTCTCGCCGCCCGAGAGCAGGAAGTCGGTCAGCGCGACCCGGTAGCGGCGCGGCCGGATCGATCGGCTTGCCCTGCACCAGCCACACGCCTTGTCGCGTCGCGCACCCCAGGCGTGCAGGTAGCCGCCCAGGCCCTGGTTGTTGACGCCCATGTCGAGCACGCGCGCGAGCAGCGCGCCGTCGAGCGTCGCCCCCACGATCTTGCCGCCGAACGGCAGCACGCGGATGATGTCGTATTCGGTGATCGGTCCGGCGGGTAGCACGTCGTCGATGCGGACCGACCCGCCGTTGAAGAGCGCGACATCGGCCGCTCTTCGCCTCGTGCGCCAGGGCCGCCGCGATGAGGTCGGTGAGCCGACCCGCGCGGTTGCGCACGGTGGATTCGCGGCCGTCGAGCGGTTCGGTGCTGGTGGCGACCACGGCCTCCGGCGTGAAGCCTTCCTGGCGAAACGCCTCGAAGCCCGCGCTGGTCCAGCGGTGCGCGAGTGCTCGACGGCCGGGTCGGACGGCGATCGTGTCGTCGATGCGCTGCAAGCGCGCACGACACGTCGGGCGCGTGCCGGGCGCGCCGAAAGTTCAGCGTCACGACGGCGAGCGAGCGCACGTTGGCGTCGGCCTTGACGATGGGCATCAACCGTGAGCCGCGGTACACCAGCCAGTTTTCGTGCTCGTGGCCGCCCAGCACGAGATCGATCTCCGGGATGGCCGCCACGAACTCGGCGTCCTGCGCC
Organism: uncultured beta proteobacterium; assembly: GCA_963823475.1. Taxonomy (GTDB): domain Bacteria; phylum Pseudomonadota; class Gammaproteobacteria; order Burkholderiales; family Casimicrobiaceae; genus VBCG01. The sequence continues at coordinate 39,415 of CAWGLS010000028.1, read as the reverse complement.
AGCGTGAGGTGGGTAAGGGCGACAATCGCGTCGACCTGCGCCGCGAAGCTTCGCGATCTCCTCGCTGCGCGGCGGTGATGGCATCGCGGTAGCCGCACCCACGGCTTTGCTTCGTCGAGTCGATCGTCACGCCGATGAGGCCGATGCGGACGGTCCGTCTCGCCACTCGTACGGGGACGATCGCCGACGTCGGCACGCCTGGGAAATGGCTAGTCCGTCGCGCGGCGGTGACGTTGGTGGAGACGATCCCGAACTTCGCCTGGGTCGAGGTGCGCGCGGAACGCGGCCTCGGAGACGTCGAACTCGTGGTTGCCGAAAGTGGCCCAGTCGACTCCGGTGGCGTTCAGGACGTCGACCATCTGCCGCCCTGCCAGCGGCTGCGCCGTCGACGATGGCGGTGCCGAGCGCCGACGGCGACAGGTAGTCGCCGCCCAGCGTGATCGATGACGCGGCGCCGAGTCGCCTTCGAACTGCTGGATCACCGTCGCCACGCGCGCCAGTCCGCCGGACTTCCCGCCTTCGACCGGCAGGATCTCGTAGACGTCGTTCAAGTGCACCACGGTCACCGTGACCGGTGTCGGCGCGGCCTCCTGTGCCGTCGGTTGCGCGTCGACCGCCGGCGGCCAGGCGAGCGCGGCGATCGCGCACGCCAGCACGAATTTCCAACCTCGTGGCATCTTCACCTCGCCGTTCGCATTAGAAGTCGACCGGCGACCCGCGCCACGAATCGCCTCGCGGCCGGGCACGGGCAAGCGCGTGCGTGCACGTGGCACCATCCCTCGCATGCGTTACGGCCAGGGCGGCGCCGCCAAACATTCAACAGTCCCTTGCACCGTGCATAGAAGCGAAAAAATCGCACGACCATTCGCCGCTCGGCCGCAGTCACCTGTTGCGCACTGCAAATTAACCTGTCGTCCGTCATGCCACGGTCGGTCAAGACCACGGCGCCCCATGCCTTGCCTTCGGTTGTAGTGTTCCGCCTGAAGCGGATTGACCCTCAGGTGCGCTTCCGGCTGATGCGCAGAATCGGCAGGTCCGACCGCGGTCGACCGCCGCCATCGTTGCGCCGCGCCGAAACGAGGTCGCCCGAGAGACCGCCCACGACCGGCGGGAAAACAGTCGGCGGCGGCACGAGTTGCGCGGTCGGCAGTCCATTGCTGTGCCAGCCTTCGCTTGGGTCGGCGCTCATGCGCTCCAGCGAGATGGCGGGTGCGTGCACGAACGGGATCAGCGCATTAGGCTGTCCAAACGTCGTGTCCAGGCCGAACACCGCAAAGTAGTCGGGGACCCACCAGTCAGTCGACGAGATCGTCAAAGTGAACTGCCCGCCCTCGAAGTCGGCCCGGCCGAAGGGAGCCGCGAGATCGGTAAGGTAGAAGTTGGCGTTTCCTTGCCCGAGGTCGCCCTGCGGCGTCTTCGGCAGCAGGTAGCTCAGCAACAGGCGACCGGGCCCGCCCGCCTGGAGTGTGACCGGACCGTCGGTTCCGGTGTCCGAGAGTTCGCCGACGGAGGGTCCGGGTCCCCCGGGCGGAAATCCCGGGATACTGATCGGTGGCGCTGATCACGATCATGCGCCATGCGCGCGTCGTCCTGCGCCCGGTGCCGACAGGGAGCAGCGCAATTTCGGCGACGCCCTCGCTGCTGTCGGTACTGAGCCATGTGCCGCCGGACGCGGCCGTCAGCGGCGAGGCGAGGTCGATCAACGCGCCAAGCGGAACGACACGGACGTCCGGCAGGCGCCCCGCGACGCCCCAGGCGATGATGTGCTCGGGCGCCCACGCGTCATTGCCACCGGCCAGCAACCTCAGAACCAGATTTTCCGAGTCGAGCGCCTGGTCTGCGACGTCGATCCTGAATACGGCGGCCCTGCCCCTGCCCAATCCATCGATATCACCCTCGAATGGAATCAGGAACAAGTCCTGCGCGCCCCGACTGACGAGAAGCGTGGGTGCATCCTCCGTGCCCGCGTCTTCCACGTTGCGCGTGAGGGTCGCGACATAGAGTTCAGTCAGTCTCGCCATTTGTGTCTTTCAAAATGACAGCAATTCATTAGACAGCCTGTAGACCACATGATGCTACTGCCAGGTGATAGACTGTCAAAACAGGGCTGCCCCATCGAGCAAGCCTTGATCCGACTCACAGGTCTTCTTCCACCAGCGCCTTGACGCGGCCCGCTTGGCGTGGGCGCGGGCGAGTACGGCGCCCTAAATTGCCGCATACCGCTTCATTTGCACGACCGAAAGTGCCTCGATCACGGGAGCGAGAACTTCATGTCGCGCAACTGGCGCCCGAAGAAATGGTAACCGAGCACCGAAGGACAGGCCTCCTTGAATTGAAGCAGCAGGGGTGACCTTCCGGGAGTAGAAGAGGCCGACCATGCAACGGGTGCCGACGCTGCCGAGACCCACAACCTTTACCGCCCAATCGGCCAGGCGATAGCGATCGAACAGACGCGCCGTCGGCAAGGAGGCGACAATCTGCCAGGCTCTCGCGATCGATCCTCCGCCGGTCGCAACATGGAAGACGAACCGAGCGGCGGGTGACGACCTGGCAATCGCCCCTGGCCGCAGTGGCCCGACGCCAACCGAATTCGCCGATGCGTTGGCGGGCTTCGACGAACCTCCTCCCTCAATTTCGGCCTTTGCGATCAGGAGCGCTCTCGACAGCGTTCGCACGGCCGCCGCCATTCCAGACGTCCATCGGGTCACTTCGAAACCCGAGGAGTTCCTGGTACGCTTCCCGCGCACGCTACGGCGGCGTTGCGGTGACATCGTCGGAGAGCATGTGGCGCGGGAAGTACCGGATGCTCGCGCCCCGACGTCTTACATCCCAATCCAGAGCGCGGGCAACGGAGTGAACATCGCTGATGTCTACGCAGATCGCGACACATTGACAAGTCCAGGCAGGAGCGTACCGTCACCTCGACGTCGCGGCGGCGGCTGCCGCGCTCGAGGGGAAATCCATGATCGATCGTTTCGGTACGGCCCGATGGGCTCGCGCTCGTGCTCGTGCCTGCTCACGTCCGCCGTGGGACTCGTGGCGTGCAACGGCGGCGACGACGGCCTGAAGTTGCGCGGTCTCGTGCGCAGCGGCAGCACCGGTCTCGCCGGCTACGACGTGGCGCTGTACGCGAGCTTCGTCGACCGTGCCGACGGCTGGCAATTGCTGGGTACCAGCGTCACCGACGGCAACGGCGCTTTCCAGCTGTTCTACTCGCTGCCCCCGGAGCGCTCCGTGCTGATCGTCCTCGCGAGCGCGGGCCGGTCACGCTCGCGAGCGCGATCGGCTACGGCGAGCACCCGCCCGCGCAGGTCGTCGTCAACGAGCGCACCACCGTCGCGACCGGCAACGCGTTCGCGCAGTTCGTGAATGGCCGCAGCGTCGTCGGCAACCCCGTCGGCATGATGAACGCCGTGCGCATGGCGGGCAACCTCGCCCACCGTCACCGGCGACGCGGGCCTCGTCATCTCGAGTACGCCGAATGGCGGCGAGACCGACACTTTGCGACGTTCAACTCGCTCGCCAACGCGGTGGCGGCGTGCGTGGCGAGCAACAGCGCGTGCGTCGAGCTGTTCGACGCCGGTCGGCCGCCCGGCGGCGCCGCGCCGGCAACGTGTTGCAGGCCGTCGCGAACATCGTGAAGCACCCGTCGTACGCCGGGTACCCGTACAACGGCTCGATCCCCTGTTCCGGCTGGCGCAGCCGAATCCCTTGTACCGGCCGGCTCTTCCGGATCGCCCGACGAGCTGGCTCCTGTTCCTCAAGATCACCGGCGGCTTCTACAGTCGCGAAGGAAAGCCACCAACCTCATGAACGGGCCCGGCAACTTCGCGATCGACGAGCTGGGCTACGTCTACTTCGACACCAACTACATGCCGCGCCCGAACGGCGAGTACGCGTGCGCCAGCAACCGCGCCGTCAAGCTCACGCCCTGGGGAGAGAATGCGCCAACTCGCCGTTCCTCGACGGCGGCCTGAGCGGCCAGGGCTTCGGCGTCCACTTCGACCCTACCGGCCGCCTGTGGATCGCCAACTTCGGCTTTCAGGATGCGCCATGCGAGTTCCTGCCGATGGCGGCAACGAAGAACAGCGTGTCGCTGTTTACCAACGACGGCGACCGCGATCTCGCGACCGCTCGGCTACACGCAGGGCAACATCTCGTGGCCGCAGGGCATCTCGTCGGATCGCCAGGGCAACATCTGGATCGCGAGCTGCGGCAACGACACCGTGACGCTGTATCCGCAGCGGCGATCCGTCGAAAGCGGTCAACATTCCGCTCGGCCCGACACCGCCCGAGGGCAAGCCGAACATCAAGCCGTTCGGAACCGTCGTCGACCTGCAAGGCAATCTTGTGGGTGACCGCCAATCGTGGCGACGCCATGTACGTCCTGTCACCGTCGGGCGCGATCATCGACATGCTGCCGGGTACGTACCAGGGCAAGACCGTCATTACCAAGCCGATCGGCAACGCAGTCGACAGCAAGGGCAACGTGTGGGTGGCGAACTCCGACTGGCTCGATTTTCCCTGCCCGACGCGCAGCGACCTCGGCAAGGCGGTCGAATCCCTCGGTGACGATGTACCGCGCGAGCGACCGCACGCCGCAGCCCGGGTCGCCGTTCAACGGCGGCGGCATCACGCTGCCGTGGGGCGTGACGGTCGACGGCGACGACACCGTGTGGGTGCTCAACTTCGGTGTCCTGCCGCCGGGGCCGAACAACGACCCGTCGCTCGTCACGGGCGTCAGCCGCCTGTGCGGCGTCGACACGACGAGGTGCCCGTCGGGCCTCGCCACCGGCGATGCGATTTCGCCGTCGACGGGCTATCAAAGCAACGCGCTGCAGCGGATGACGGCCGGCGCGGTCGATCCTTCCGGCAACCTGTGGGTCACCAACAACTGGAAGATCGATGCCGACCCGTTCCAGAACCCCGGCGGCAATGCCGTCGTGATTCTGATCGGCGCCGCGGCGCCGATTGAAGGCGCCGGTGATCGGTCCGCCGGTGCCGTTCCGATGACACGCGGGTTCGCGCCGAGTTGACATCGATCGCGTCACGCGGCCGGCCCGCGCATTCCAGGCGGGCATCGGGTTGAATGCGGAGGGGGTGGGCAGCAAGTTCTGCCCGGATACGGTCCGCCTCGGACCGACTATCGCCACACTCCGCACAATGTCATTCAGAACCTGATAGTCAGGGCGTCCCGAGGTCCTACGGGGCGCCTTCGAAACTTCGCACGTTCCGCCCGCGGCGACCTGCGGAAGAGTGTTGGTTTCAGCGAAATGCCTACAAGAATGGCATGCCTATTGCTTACTACAACGGAGTTCTCATGCACTTTTCGCATGGGACTCCCTGGTGCTTCCTGCGCGGCTAACTCGATGCGGTTTCCGTTTGCGAGGAAACTGTCAAAGGGCACTCCTATCCACCTCGCGCACCGGAGAACAACATCAAGCTCAATCTGCGCCGCAGCCTCGCGATCATTGCGTTGCTGCTGCTTCCGGCGACGGGAGCGGGGGCCGGTGAAACGCCGCTGAGCTTCGGCGTGATCAGCCAGCGCAGTCCGCTCCTGACCGCCCAATACTGGAATCCGATCCTGCGCTACGTCAGTCAACGCAGCGGCGTCCCGTTTGCGGCTCAAGCTCGCCAAGACCGGCGAGGAGCACGCTGCGATGATCGGCCGCGGCGAGTTCGACTTCGTCTATTCGAACCACAACTTCAGCCGTGCGAACGCCCCGATGGGCTACAGGGTCTTCGTTCGTCCGTCGAGGCCACGATTCGCGGACAGCTCGTCGTCCTGAACTCGTCGCCGATCCATTCACTGTACGAGCTGCGCGGGACTCGACGTCGTGTTTCCGTCCTCCGTCGCGTTCGTCGGTTACCACGTCCCGATGGACGCGCTGATCCGACGAGACGTCGCGGTGAAGCCCCTGTTCGCGGGCAACCAGGAAGGCGCCATGGCGCAGCTCACGTCCGGACGCGTGGCCGCGGCCGGCGTGAACTCCGCAGATGATGCGGGACTTCGCTACCCAGCAGGTCTTTGGCTACCGAGTTTTATGGAGCTCGGAGGAGTTACCTCAACATTCCGATGTCCGCGCATCCGTCCGTTGCGGCCTCCATCGTCACCGCGGTGGCCGAGGCCTTCGTGCAGATGAAGGACGATCCGGAGGGTCACCGGATCCTTGCCGGAGCGCCGCCATCGTCAAGCAGGATCCGCCGTACGGATTCGTCGCCGGGCGGGACAGTGACTACGACAACGTGCGTGAAGTCTATCGGCGCGGCGTTGCCGGGAAACTAGAGCCATGACCTGGGGGCACATCGCGCGTCCGTGGTCCAGGCTTCGCCTGGGCGCGCGCGTCATGCTGATCTCCAGCGTCGCTGCTGCTCGTGTTCGGCGCCAGCTTCCTCGTCGCTGGTCGTCAACAGCGAGGCGGGACTGAGTCGGGACGAGCTGCGCGAGCGTCTCGACCATGAAGTCAGTTTTCTCGTGCCGGCGATCTCGGAATCCGCGGTAGTCGGCGACTACGCGCTGCTCAAGCAGATGCTCGACGTGAGGGTGCAGCAGCCAGGTGTCGTGCGGATCAGCTGGACGGACACCCGGGCATTACCCTGACGAGCGAGACCGACGACGTCCGGGCGGATGCTCCCGCGTGGTTCACGCGCCAACTCGCCTTCCCCGCTTTCGACACGTCGAAGGCCATCACCGTCGGCGGCGAACTGTACGGAACGGTGCGGCTGACGATGACGCCGACGCCGGCGGTCGATCAGATTTGGCATGCATTCCTGCAGAAGCTTGTCGATCCTGCTGCTCACGATCGTCGCGTTGTTCACGGCGATATTTGGCGTCATGACTACCGGTGTTCGTCCTTTGTACGCCATCGCCGCTGCTGCGCGCCGCTTCGGCCAGGGCGATTACACGGTGCGCATCGAGGTGTCGGCTCCGCCCGAGATGGCAGCATCCGCGGAAGCGTTCAACAGCATGGCCGCCAGCATCGAAGACCTGCTGAGGTCACTGCGCGACAGCGATGCACAGCAATCGGCTGCTCGCCACCATTGCCGAACAGACCAATGCCGCCATTTTCACCAAGGACCTCGACGGGCACGATCACCAGTTGGAACGCGGCGGCCGCGACGATGTTCGGATATTCGTCGGAGGAGGCGCTCGGACGCTCGGTGAGCATTCTCCACCCGACGGAAGCCACGCTGGAGACGATGCGCTCGCGCCTCAAGCTCGAGCAGGCCGACGACCTTCGAAGAGCGGCGCGTGGCGCGCGACGGGGGCATCCTCGAGGTCGCGGCCAACGTCGCGCCGCTGTATGACGAGCGCGGCTTGCACATCGGGGAAGTCTGTGTGTTTCGCGATATCACCGTGCAAAAGGAGGCCGAGGAAACGCTGTTCCGCGAGAAAGAGCGCGCGCAGGTGACGCTGGCCTCGATTGCGGATGGGGTCATCACGACCGATATGCAAAGGCAGGGTCGAGTACTTGAACCCCGTGGCCGAGCGCCTGACGGGGTGGCCTTCGGAGCAGGCGCGCGGCAGTCCGCTTGCGTCGATCTTCGTCGTCAATGACGAGATCACCGGCAAGGTCATCGAGGATCCGGTGGCCCGGGTATTGCGCAACCATCGCGCGCTCGAGGCCAGCGCGGATGCCGTGCTGATCTCGCGTACCGGCGAACGATTCTCCATCGAAGATTCCGCTTCGCCGATCCGCAACCGCGATGGCAGCACCATTGGAGCGGTGCTCGTATTCCGCGATGTCAGCGCGTCGCGCAGGATGGCGCACCAATTGTCCTGGCAGGCGAGCCACGACGCGTTGACGGGTCTTGTCAACCGGCGCGAGTTCGGACGCAGACTCGACGCGCTGGTCCGAACTGCCAGCGAAGGAGTGCGGGAGCACGCGTTGCTGTTTCTCGATCTCGACCAGTTCAAGGTCGTGAACGACACGTGCGGCCACGTGGCCGGCGACGCGTTGTTGTGTCAATTGAGCGCGCTGCTCAACCCTCGCGTGCGCAGCACCGACACCCTGGCTCGGCTGGGTGGTGACGAGTTCGCCGTCCTGCTGTCCGACTGCTCGCTCGAAGAGGCCATCGCCGTCGGCGAGTCGTTGCGCCAGACTACCGCCGGAGCTGCAAGTTCTCCTGGCAGGGCAACAAGTTCGTCGTTGGCGCCAGCGTGGGCGTGGTCGCCATCACCAGCGACCACCAGAACAACTCGGACGTCCTCGGCATCGCCGACGCGGCCTGCTACGAAGCCAAGGACAAGGGCGGCAATCGCGTCGCAAGTCTGGCGCCCGAGCGACCCGCGAACTCTCGCGCCGGCGCGGCGAGTTGCTCTGGGTCGACGCGCATCAACAGCGCGATCGAAGACGAACGCTTCTGTCTGCACGCTCAGCGCATCGCGCCGGTCGTCCGCCGCGACGGCGATCGCAAGCACTTCGAAATCCTGCTGCGCATGCGCGACCTCGACGGGAGTCTTGTCTACCCGGGCAGCTTCATCCCGGCGGCGGAACGCTACAATTTGATGCGGCTGATCGACCGCAAAGTGACGCGCATGGTGTTCGAGATGCTGGCGCAGCGCGGCGAGCGACATGACGCGCCGATGGTTTCGATCAACCTGTCCGGGGATTCCTGAGCGACGACACGTTTCCGGCCTTTCTGCGCGAGCAGTTCCTGGCGCACGAAGTCCGTCCGGAGAACATTTGTTTTGAAGTCACCGAAACGGCTGCCATCGCCAATCTCGGCCAGGCGATCCAGCTGATCAGGGAGCTGAAGGCGTTCGGATGCAAGTTCTCCCTCGACGACTTCGGCAGCGGCATGTCATCGTTCCGTTACCTGAAGGAACTTCCGGTCGACTATCTCAAGATCGACGGCAACTTCGTCCGGGACATTGCGCGGAATCCGATCGACGCCGCCATGGTCGAGGCCATCAATGCGATCGGCCATGTGATCGGCATCCAGACCATCGCCGAATGGGTCGAGGATGACGTCACGCTGGCCATGCTGGAAAAGATAGGCGTCGACTACGTCCAGGGCTATGCGATCGATTCGCCCAGGCCGCTTTCCGAGATCGACTTGCTGCGAGGCCCCGCGGGTCGCGGAAACGATCCTTCGCTGCAGCTCGTGCACGCATAAGTCCCGAGGTTCGACCGGCAGCAAGTCGCGCCGCGGTGCGCGCGACTTCGATGGCCGAGATCGGGGCCGGCCGCTTGCGGTCCGTCGACCACGGCCACGTTGCCGGTTCCCGCAGAGCCTCGCGGCCCGCTGTAATAATCGGCGCGGGCAAGCGACAATGGCCGGAGGAGGCCATCAATGCAGAACGTGGGCTGGAAGCTTCGCGCGCGAGTCTTTCTGGAGCGCCTGTGGCAGCCCACGTTCGCGTGCATGACCTGCATGACCGCCCCGAGCTTCGCGAACCTGGTGAGCGCCGTGCACTGGAAGATCGCGCTGCAAACCGGCGTCGCCACGGGCATCCTGGCGCTGCTGCTCACGCTCACACCCCTCGGGAAGCTCTTCGCGCACCGTTACGGCAATGCCTTGATGGTGGGCGTCCTGACGGCGCTCGCCGACGCGTGGTCCCATCCCGGCCGCTTCGGCGTCGAGTATGGCGAGGCGCTGCTGACCGGCCTGGTGTCGGCCGTGCTCGCACTGGTCGGATCGTTCGTGCTGGAGGACCGCGCGCGCCGCGTTCGGCAGCTATGGGCGCGGGTGCGCGCGTCGGTCCGGCCGGGTTGAGCGAGACTCCCCACGGTCGCGGCTGCGGACAATGCCAGACCGCGAGTGTCGCGGCGCGGCGTTCGCGTTGACCCGGCCGCGCGCCACGCCCGGTGTCGGCGTCGCGGTATGCTGACGCTTCCGTCCGTCGGCGCCGGCGCTTCCATGACTTCCCCGTCCGACCACCGGCAGGGAGTCCAGGCACTGCAACGACGGCAAATCTCACCGCCACGCGCGAGACCGCCATGACCGACCACGCCACCAAGCCCGCCGCGCGAGGCGACCTGACGCGCACCGTGCTCGCGGTGCTGCTGATCGGAATTCTCACCGGCGCCTCGTTCTACATCCTGCGGCCGTTCCTGCTGGCGATCATCTGGGCCGCGATGATCGTGGTGGCGACGTGGCCGATGATGTTGAGGCTGCAGCAGGTGCTGCGCCGCCGCGCGCTGGCGGTGGCGATCATGTCCGGTGCGATGGTGCTGGTGTTCGTCGTGCCGCTGGTGCTGGCGATCCAGACGGTGGTCGACAACACCGATACGATCAAAGGGTGGATCGGCACCGTGGCGACCGCCCCGATTCCCCCGCCCCCCGAATGGCTCGCCCGCGTTCCGCTGATCGGCGCGAAGATCGCCGAAGGCTGGGCGAACATTGCGGACGCGGGCAAGGAGAACCTCGTTGCGCGCGTGGCGCCGTACGCGGCGCAAACCGCGCAGTGGCTGGCCGGCGCGCTCGGCGGTGTCGGCGTGCTGGCCTTCCAGTTTGTGCTCACCGTGATCATCGCGGTGGTCATGTACACGCAGGGCGAAACGGCGAGAGCAAGCCTGACCAAGTTCGGCCGCCGGCTCGCGGGCGATCGCGGCGAAGGCGTCGTGGTGCTCGCCGGTCAGAGCATCCGCGCCGTCGCGCTCGGTGTCGTCGTCACCGCGCTGGCACAGACGTTACTGGCCGGGCTTGGCCTCTACGTGGCGGGAATTCCATTTGCCGGGCTGCTGACCGGCGTGATCCTGCTGCTCTGCATCGCGCAGATCGGGCCCATCCTCGTGCTCGCTCCCGCCGTGGTCTGGCTCTTCTGGACCGACCAGACCGCGTGGGGAACGGCCTTGCTGATCTGGACCGTCGGCGTCGGCGCGATGGACAACATCCTGCGTCCGCTGCTCATCCGCAGGGGCGCCGATTTGCCGATGCTGCTCATCTTCGCAGGCGTGATCGGGGGCCTGATCGCATTCGGCATCGTGGGCCTCTTCGTGGGCCCCGTCGTGCTCGCCGTCACCTACACGCTGCTCAAGGAGTGGATGAACGAGCGGGATGCCCCCTGATCATCCTTGTCGAAGCGAATGACGGCAGTCGCAAGATCAACGTCGTCCCCGCGAACGCGGGATCCAGCGTCGTACGAGGAGAGTCGCTGGGTTCCCGCTTGCGCGGGAACGACGGAGTATTTGTCATGCAATTCGGTGAAACTCAATAGGTCTTGCTGCAGCCCATGTCCCGCCGCGGTGTTGCAAAAGCTGACGATGGCCACCATCTACTGACGATGGCTCCAGTTCCCGCCTTTCGCTTCGACAACTCGTTCGCTCGCGACCTTCCGGGGTTCTACGAGCCGTGGCGGCCGGCGGTCGTCCCCGCGCCTGCCCTGCTGTACGTCAACGACGCGCTGGCGACGGAACTGGGCCTCGACCTCGCGGCGCTCGATGAAGCGTCGCGGGCCGCGATCTTCGCCGGCAACACGCTGCCCGACGGCGCCGATCCGCTGGCGCAGGCTTACGCCGGGCATCAGTTCGGCGGATTCTCGCCTCGACTCGGCGATGGCCGCGCGCTGCTGCTCGGCGAGGTGATCGACGTGCACGGACGACGTCGCGACATCGCGTTCAAGGGCTCGGGCCGCACGCCGTTCGCCCGCGGCGGCGACGGCAAGGCCGCCGTCGGACCGATGCTGCGCGAAGTGCTGATCGGCGAAGCCATGCATGCGCTCTCCATCCCCACCACCCGCGCGCTCGCGGTGGCGGCGACGGGCGAGCCGGTCTACCGCGAACACGCGCTGCCCGGCGCCGTGCTGACCCGCGTGGCGGCGAGCCACCTCCGCGTCGGCACTTTCCAGTACTACGCCGCGCGCGGCGACGTGGAACGCCTGCGGCAACTGGCCGCGTACACGATCGCGCGGCACGACCCCGCACTCGCGACGTCGCCGCAGCCGATCCTGGCGCTGCTCGAGGCCGTGGCGGCGCGGCAGTCGGCGCTGCTTGCGCAGTGGATGAACGTGGGCTTCATCCATGGCGTGATGAACACCGACAACATGGCGATCTCGGGCGAGACGATCGACTACGGACCCTGCGCCTTCCTCGAGGCCTACGACCCCGCCACGGTGTTCAGCTCCATCGACCACCAGGGACGCTATGCCTTCGGCAACCAGCCCGACATCGCGCGGTGGAACCTGGCACGACTGGCCGAAACGCTGTTGCCACTGCTATCCGACGATCCGGAGCAGGCCGTGGCGATGGCCACCGAGGTCATCAATGCGTTCCCGGCGCAGTACCGCAGCCACCTGCTGCGCGGACAGCGCGCCAAGCTCGGGCTGCGTCGAAGCGAGCCGGACGACGACCTCGCCGATGCCGCGCTGGCCGAGGACTGGCTGTCGCTGCTGCATGCAGGGCGCGTGGATTTCACGCTCGGGTGGCGGCGGCTGGCCGACGCCGCGGCCGGTGACGACGCGCCGCTGCGCGCGCTGTTCACCGACGCGCACGCGCCCGATGCGTGGCTGGCGCGCTGGCAGGCCCGTTGCGCCCGCGAGAACGCAGCGCAGGACGCAACGCTGGCCGGCAGCGAACGCGCGCAGGCGATGCGCGCCGTCAATCCCTACGTGATCGCGCGCAACCACCGCGTGGAAGAGGCGCTGGCGGCGGCGTCCGGGCAGGGCGATCTCGCGCCGTTCGAACGCCTGCTCGCGGCGCTCAAGCGGCCCTACGACGAGACGCCGGATCAGGCGCCGTATGCGGAACCCGCGGCCGCGGCCGTGACCGCGTGCTATCGCACGTTCTGCGGCACCTGAACGCAGTCCGGCGACAACCCGGTCTGCGTTCAGTACACCTGCCGCGTAATGTGGCGGCTGGCGGCGACGCCATCGATCGAGTAGCTCATCGTGCCGGTGACGGCGTCCGCGAAGTCAAAGGTCACGTTGCCCACCCGCGTGGCCGGATTGACCGGCTTCCACGCCGCGGTCAGCGGTGCGCCGCCGGTGACCCGGTACAGATCGCCGGTGCAGCCTTCGCCGCTGACGGGGCAGTTGGTGGCGACATACCACACCGGGTTACCGGCCGGGTCGTAGGCGTACCAGGCGGCGAAGATCGTGGTGCCGAACTGCTGCGTCAGCGATACGCCCCAGCCTGATTCGTTCTGGTTCCACCAGAGATCGGTGTAATCGACGGCCGGCTCGACGGTGCCCGTTGCAAACACCTGGCGGGTGATGGCTTTGGATCCGGCCACGTCGTCGATCGTGAAATTGAAGGTGCCCGCATTCGCGTCGGCGAACTCGAGCGTACCCGTGCCCACCTTGGTCAGGACGCGGCCCGCGCCGTTCCAGAACGCGGTCGGCGCAGTGCCGCCGTTCACCCGGTAGATATCGCCGGTGCAACCGGTCGCCGTCACCGGGCAATTGGTGATCGCGTACCAGATCGGCTGGCCCGCGGCGTCGTACGTGTAGATCGCGACGAAGATGATGTCGCCATGCTGCGTGACGCTCATCCCCCAGCCGGACTCGTTGGCGTTCCACCACAGGCCCTGGTAGTTCGCCGATACCGCCGTTGCCGCGCTGACGATCACGAGATTCGATTTCTGGATGACGCCGCCGATGGTGCCGATGATCGGCAGCGAGTCGAACGGCGAACCCGCGTTCACCCGCTGCAGCGCGGCAATCGCATCGGCGACCGCCATGCTGCCGGCGGTCACCTCGCCGAACACCGTGAAACCGCCGTTCTGGCCATCCAGGTTCGCGCTGTTGTCGGCGAGGTTGATGAACCACTGCGAGGTCGCGCTATTGGGGTTTCCGCCCAGCTTGGCCATGGCGATCGTGCCGCGCAGGTTCGACCGGCTGCTGCTGAACTCATTGACCACCGGTGCCTTCGCCGGCACCGCGACCACGTTGCTCGTCGCATCGTCCCAGACGAAACCGCCGCCCTGGATGACGAAGCCCGGCACGCTGCGATGGATGAACGAGTTCCGATACGCGCCGCCGTTCACATAGGCCAGGAAATTGGCCACCGTCTGCGGCGCGGCGGCGTCATGGAGGACGATGTCGATGGCGCCGAGGGTGGTCATCAACCTGACCGTCGTGGCGTGGGCTGCGGCCGGCAGCGCGAGGACGAACAACAACGCGAGCGTGGCAACAATGCCACGGTCGAAACGAGCTGAAGACATTGATACCTCGATGGGCGTGCCGAGCCAGTCGGCTGGCAGCAGTGAATTCAAGGGCCGCTATTGTAATACGGCGTGCGCAGCGTTACGCCCGCCCTCGCCGCGGCACGTCCGGCGAACTGCGTGGACGCTAGATGTCAACCCTCAATACGTTGTATCGGGATCCTATGTCGCAACGTCATGCCACCAGCCGTCGTCCCCGCGAAAGCTTAGGACCCAGCGTCTGTATGGGATCGCTCTCCGCGGAGCTGGCAAGACGCCGCTAGGTTCCCGCTTTCGCGGGAACGACGAATGAGGAGGGTTCATGCGTTATCGAAACAACGTATTGAACCTTCACAGCTAGACCCGCGCGTTATCCGGCGGGTCGCGCCAACGCCGCGCGGACGCGGGCGAGGCGCGGACTGCTGTCGACGTCCGAGGCCTTGAGCGAGGCTTCGGCTTCCAGCAACCGCGTCCGTGCCGCCGCCGGTAGGCGCGCGAGCATCGCCTCCGCGGTCAGAAGCTGCATTTCGCCGCGGGCGGCGGCCGGCAACTCGACGCCGGCGTCCAATGGCGCCGCCAGCCACGGCTCGAGTATCCGCAAGACCTCGTCGAACCGGCCGCCGACCAGTGCGACGCGCCCGCGAACCAGCGCAACCTGCACCTGCGTCTCCGCATTCTCGGCCGCCACGCCGGCCCGCTTCGTCGCCGCCGCGATGGCCGCGACCGCCGCGTCCTGCTGGCCCTCGCGCGCCATGATCTCCGCGTCACGCAGCGCGATCCCGAGGCCGCGCACGGGCGAGATGCCTTCCTTGGCGGCGAGCGTGCGTGCCGCGTCGATCTCGGCGCGCGCCCGCCGGATGTCGCCACCGAGCAGGTAGCCCCGGGCGAGATAGTCGTGCAGCACCGGCATCGATACGATCGTGCGCGGTGGAAATGCCGCGGGATCCGTGAATGCGGACTGCAATTCGGGCATGCCGCGGTCGACGTCGCCCTGGCCCAAGCGCGTCAGTCCGCGGATGACCTGCACCTGGCGCGGCGTCAGGCCGAAGCCGTCGGTGGCGCCGGTGCGCAGCCGCTCGACGGCGTCCAGCATCGCGAAGGCCTCGGCATGCTTGCCCCTGGCGGCCAGCAACTGCGCGAGCTGCAGCCGGTAGAACGCCACCGCGCGCAGGCGCTGCAGCGGATACTTTTCCTGGATGGCGATCGCGCTGCGGAAATACGCCTCGGCCTCGGCCAGCCGCAATTGCTGGAACAGCACGATCGCGAGATTCAGGCGCAGGAATGCCACGTCGTGATGATCGGGCCCGTACAGCCGTTCGTAAGCCGCGATCGCGGCGCGCATCGATTGCGCGGCGCGCGGCAGGTCGCCCTTGATCCGATAGGCGGTTCCCAGCTCCATCCGCGCGAACGCCGCGCGCTTGTCGCTGGCGCCCAGGCGATCGACGATGACCACCGCTTCCTCGCCGCTGGCCACTGCGCGCGTCGTGTCGGTGGACTGCACGAGGTGCGATTCCATATAGAGCGCTTCGGCGTAGTCCATGCTGCCGGGCGCCCGCGCCGCGAGGATCCCCTTGGCCCGCTCGACCATTTTCAGCGGTGCGTCGGTACGCTTGTCGAGGATGCCGGCGACCCACGCCTTTTCCAGCAGCGCAAGCGCGAATTCGCGCGAGTCCTCGCCGTAGACCGCCGCGGCGGCGACGGCGCTGCGGTCGTGCATGGCGAGCGCGCGGTCCGTCAGTCCCATTTCCTCGTACATTTCGCCGAAGAGCCGCAGCAGCGTCGCCTTGGCCGCCGGCGCGTCTTCGAGCGACGTCGCGATGTTGGCCGCGCCGCGGTCGAGCAACTCCGCGGCCGTCAGGTCACGCAGGTTCTTGTCGAGGCGCTGATCGGCGGAGTTGGCACGGAAGAGATCGCTCATGAAGTTCTGCACGGCGGTGGCGACGGTCGCCTCGCGCTGGGCGAGCACGGCCGCGCGGTCCGCGCGCTGCAACAGCACCCACGACAGGACCGAGGCGGCGACCAGGGCGAGCGCGACCACCGCGGTGGCGCCCACGCCGACCGCGTGCCGGCGCACGAAGCGCGTCGTGCGATACCACAGCGTCGCGGGCCGCGCGATCACCGGCGCTCCCGCCAGGTATCGCTCCAGGTCTTCGGCGAACGTCGCCGCGGTGGCGTAGCGCTCGCCCGGCGCCTTGCGCAGCGCCTTCTGCACGATCGTGTCGAGGTCGCCGCCCAACGTTCGACGCAGCTTGCGCGCCGTCGTGCGCCGCGCCGCCAATGTCATGTCCGAGTGCGCGACACGCGAAGGTGGCGGCGGGTCGACGACCGCGATCGCCTCCTCGAGCTCGCCCCGCGTGCCGCGTTTCAGGCGATACGGGCGCTCGCCGCACAGCAGTTCGTAGAGCACGACGCCGAGCGAGTAGACGTCGGCCGCGGTGGTGAGCGGCTGCACCCGCACCTGTTCCGGGGCCGCGTAGTCGAGCGTCAGCGCCCGCCCGCCCCGCGGGTCAGCTCCGTTTCGACCGCGTGGCCGTCTGTCCAGCAGCTTCGCGATCCCGAAGTCGAGCAGTTTCGCCTCGCCCTCCGCGGTGACGAGGATGTTCGACGGCTTCACGTCCCGGTGCAGCACCAGGTTGCTGTGCGCGAACTGCGACGGCGATCAGCGCCTGCAGGAACAGTTCGATGCGCTCGCGGACATCCAGCCTGTTCGCGTCGCAGTGGAGCGTGATCGTCGCGCCTTCGACATACTCGAGCGCGAGATAGGGCTGGCCGTCGTCGGCGATGCCGGCGTCGTACAGGCGCGCAATGTTGCGGGTGCGTCAGCCGCGCCAGGATCTCGCGTTCGCGCGCGAAGCGTTCCGCCAATGCGCGCTGCGGTATCGCAACGATCGGCAGCTTGAGCGCGACCGGGCGCTTGAGCATGCCGTCGGCGCGCTCGGCCAGCCAGACCTCGCCCATGCCGCCGCGCCCCAGCACGCGCAGCAGCCGGTAGGCACCGACCACGGCCCCGACGGCCACACCCGACCCCGAAGACTCCGCCGTGTCGTCGATGCGCGGCAACGTGCCCAGGAAATCCGCGCTTTCGGCGGTCGCGTGCCTCGCCAGCAGCTCGCGCAGCAATGGGGCGAGTGCGGCGTCTTCCCCGGCGAGACGTGCGAGCCACGCGGTGCGCGCGGGCTCGTCGAGATCGAGCGCCTGCCCGAGCAGGGACGAGATCGCACTCCATTGCGCCGGATCGAACTTCATTGCTGACCAATACGCGTTCTGCGGCGCCAAGCGGACAGCCGCCGCTATCGCAGCGCCAGCGACAACAGCAGGCGCGCCTTTTCCCAGTCGCGGCGCACCGTGCGGTCGGTGATGCCGAGGGCCGTGGCGATCTCCCCTTCGGAGAGCCCGCCGAAGTAGCGCATCTCGACCACCCGCACCAGGCGCTCGTCGACCTGCTCCAGCTCGAGCAGCGCGTCATGCACGCGGACGATCTCGTTCTCGCCCTGCGCGGTGACCGCCCCGGATTCGGTATCGAGCGTACCTTCGTATGCGCCGCCGCCCCGCCGCTCCGCCAGGCGCTGCCGCGCGAAATCGACGACGATCGAGCGCATCGTCCGCGCGGCGTACGCGAGGAAGTGCGCGCGGCTGTCGACGTTCAGCGTTCCGAGCTTGACCAGCCGCAAGTACACCTCGTGCAGCAGCGCAGTCGTGTCGAGGAGCGTCAGCGGCGCGTTCTTCCGCAACCGCGAGCGGGCCAGCGAGTGCAGCTCCGGGTACATGGCCGCCACCAGCTCGTCCAGCGCGCTCCGATCCCCGACATTCGCCCGCCCGATCAGCACCGTGATCGACGTCGATGGCGCATCGTTGCGGTCGTTCATGCGGGAGGAGCCTTTAAGCCCGCGTCGGCCGCATCGCGCCGGGGACCTGTTGGCCTGATTGTACGTGAGCGGACGCCGCGGATGAGAACTCCGGTGCGGCGCACGGATGCGCGCGGCGCATTCCATGAAATTCCGGAGACGCGGAGGTTGGGGGCGCGGCGCCGATTCCACCGCTGGCCGGCCCATCCGATCACGACGCGCGATCCGACGCGCCGGGAACGAACGGTGTCCACCCGATCGTGGTGCGGGAGGCGCCGACACGTCCGGCGCGTCCGGACCACCCTGCGCGCCGGTCACATTGCGGCAGCGCCGCGGCCTCGGGTGGTGAGCCGGTGATTGGGGCCCGCTGACACTTGGACGCCAAGCCATCGCCGCTCGCGAATGCAGCGAATGGCCGACTCGCCACACTGGGAATGCTGCGCGGTCGTGCGCCGCGCGCGCGGACTTCAGCGAACGACCACCGTGAGCGTCACCGGCCTGCTCGAGCACTTGTTGTTGCCCGACAGTCCCCTCGCTGCGATCGTGTAGGTGCCCGCCTGCGCATAGCTGTGGCTCCGCTCGAACTGCTGGGGCGGGCTCACGGAACTCTGTGACGCCGCCAGCGGGACGAACATCTCCGGCGTTCCGTCGCCGAATTGCAATCCCGCGCCTTCGCAGTAGCGGGAGATTCCCTCTGCCCTGACCATCACCAGCGCATTGGCCGACGGTTGGTCGGGAACGATCGACACGCGTGCTTCGCCCGATCCCGCGTCGCCGCCGATGATCGGACCGATGCCGTAATTGGGCAGGAAGCCGCCGGCGGCAGCGACGCTGGCGCTCGTGTCGACCGCCGCGGGCGCGGGCCGCGCCAGCGTGGTTCCCGGCGCCGCCTTCGCGTACTGACCGACACCGCCCGGCGCCTTCGCCGCGGTGGCCGTCCTGTTCATCGACGACGATGCGGCGGTCGCCAGCGCGCCGCCGTAGGCATTGGCCCTGTCTTGCGGTGCCGCCGGCGCTGGCCGCACGGCCTGCGCGGAGGACGCCGCCGCCCGCTGCGCCCCGATCGCCTCGGCCGCGCGCGGCGGCAGCGGCTGCGGATTCAGGCTCGCATTCCCGCCGTTGGCGTTCGACTCGCGTGTGGCTTGCGATGGCGTCGTGCGGTAGGCGCTGGCCAGGTCGGCACGCGCCGCCGGCGCGACGGCCATGGTCGCCGCCGACCCGCGGCCGATGGCGCTGTTCGCGCTGTGCTTCCCTTCGAGCGGGATGCTCTGGGTGACCGCGCGCGGGGGCGTGCGGCCCACTGCAGGCGTGTTCTCGACGGACTGCTCGAGGTACGCCGGCGGGTAGCTGCCCGACGTCGAGCAGGTCTTGCCGCCGATGTTGCCGGCGCAAACTCGATAGTTCGTCCGGTTGTTCGGGCCCGGAACGTTCGCCGCCTCCTTGATCACCTCGACCAGCTCGAGATTGCTACTCACCATACTGTCCGGAGACTGCACACGGCCGATTTCCTGCCACGTCGCGCCAGGCGCGGCAGGCGAGCGCTCGATGGCGTACCAGCCCTGGAAGCGGGCGTTTTGGGTCCACTCGATCAACATGCGGGGCTGTGTTGCGGCACCGACCTGGCCCCGTCCGGTGCTGCCTGCATCAAGCAAGCTCACCTGCGGCATTTTCGGTGCGACCGATGGGCGCTTCGGCAACGGCGGCGTGCGCGCGCAGGCCCACGGTGCCCATGCCGAGCGGCGGGCGTGGCCGTCGACCGCCTGCACGCGGAAGCAATACTCGGTGTCGAACTTCACTTTGTCCGGCGGGGCCAGGACGACCGCCCGCCACCCCTTCTCGGCCGTCCACGGTCCGTTCCGGGCGCGAGGGAAGCCCTTGCAATCGTTGGGATTGGTGCTGGAGCGAATGCAGTACAGCGAGTCGTTGACGCCCGCTGGTCCGAGCCCCCGGCCATCGATCGTCACCTCGACTGCGAAGTTGACCGGGTCGCCTTCGTTGTTGTGGAAGCCGAGCAGCAGCTCGGGTAGAGCGATTTCGGAAACGTTGACGACGATGCGCAGTTCGGTCGGGTAGTTGACCGCCAGCGCGCATGGTGCGAACGACAACAGCAGCGCTGCGCCGGCCGTGCAGATCCTGGTGTTCATGGCAGTGCCTTTGCGGTGGGCGCTACGGGGCGACGCCGACCGGGCAGTAGGCCCAGGCCCGTGCCTGGAACGCGATGCGGCAGGCGCTCGTGATGGAGATGTCGTCGCCGAGCGCGACCACTACATAATGGTAGCTCGTCGTCGTCGTCGTGCTGGTGCAGGTACCGACCCAGTCGACCGCGACCTGGGCTTCGTTCGGCGGCCCGTCCTCCCAGCCGCGAATCCGCGTGACTTGTCCCGACAGCACGATCGCCTCCATGGTGTCGAGCGCGCATTGCGGATTCAGGCGCAGGCTCTTCGCGACCTGCCCCGCCGCCGCCGGGTTGGTTTGGTAGACGCGCGTGTCCGTATTGAGCGTTTCCGTCGTCGAGGCGAGTTCGAAGTTCGCGCCGGGTTGCCAGAGTCGCTCCGGCACCTCGATGCGCTCGCGCGCCGCCGTGTACTTCGCCTGTGCCGCGGGCGTGACCCGGCCGTCGGCAGTGACGACGCTGACGGCGACGACGTGATCGGCAGCGCCGCGGATGTCGGCCGGAATCGTAAGCTCGATGCCGGTCATGTCCCATGCCGTGAACGCGGGAACGAGCTTGCCGCCGGGAAACTGGCCGATGATCTCGACGCGACCGGGGCGATCGCCGAAGCACTGTCCCCACACGGTGACCTTACCGCCCGCCTTCAGCCGTCCGGCAACTTCGGAGATCTTCGGCGGACCCTTGTCGAGGCAGCGCGCGGCCGAGTAGCTGCTGGCCCCGGTGGCGCTCGCGAGCGCGGTCTTCGATGTCGGCGACGCCGCGACCTGCGCGGCCCGCAGCGACGACGGCGACGCGGTGGCGACTTGCGCGGCCATCCCGCTCCGTGCCCCCGCCAGCGGCTGCGGGGCGTCCATCGTCTTGGTTGCGACGGGCTTCGCGCGCGCCACGCCGCTCGTGGCGTCGACGAGCGCGACATCGGGCTTGCGCGCGCCGCCCTTGACCGTCTTCGGCGGCCCGGCCTTCGCCGCGAGATCGGCGTTGATCGCTTGCTTGACGGCGCCGGCCGTCGTGTTCTTGCCGCCGACGATGATGATCGCGCGGTCGTCGAGCGCAAACAGACCCTTCGCCGCCTGCGCTGCGCCTGCCTTGGCCACGCCCTTGTCGCCGGCGCGCCCGGTCGCCGCGCCACCGAACGACGACGGCGTCCGCTGCTGCAGGGCGCGATTCGGCGCTGGCACGCTGGCCGGCGGCGCGGTACGTGTTGCCGCCGCATCCGGCACCGTGCCCTGCGGCTTCGGCGCCGCTTGCGTCCAGTCGGGCGTCGCCGCCGCCGCGCGCGGCGCCGCGGCGCCGACGAACCACAGGCCGACGCAGATCGGCACTAGCGCCAACAACGGGTGCGAGCGAAATGTCTTCATGTTTCCTCCGTGCGCCGGTCAAACGGTCGAAACGTTGCCAATGAGAGCGTCGTGCCCGGCAGTGCGTCGCGCCTGGGCCCGTCCCGCCCGCCCGCTTCCGCCACCCTCGAACACTCCCGCTACGGCGCGATGCCGACCGGGCACTCTGCCCAGGCCTTGAGATCGAAGGCGACGCTGCACACCCGTTGCGACGAGCTCGCGATCAGGTAGTTCGTCGTCTTGGTCGTGCACACCGGCGACCAGACGATCTGCACATTGGAAACATTCGGCGGGCCGTTCTCCCAGCCGTTGATCTGCTGGACGCGCCCCGTTTGCGATGACGCATCCATGCTGTCGAGATTGCACGTCGCATTGACCGCAACCCGGAAGTCGGCGGTGTAGGAACCGGTGCCCGCGCCCCACACGCGGTAGCCGCCGAAGATGTTGCCGCCGCCCTCCTCGACGCCGATGAAGATGAAGGACGGATTGGGATTCCAGTTCACGACCGGCACCGGCAGCCGCTCGCGGGCCGCATGAAACGTGGCCTGCTTCGCCGGCGACCGGGCCTTGTCGGAGAAGCGCACCACCGTGATCGCGACGGCGTGATCGGCCGCCCCGCGGACCGGCGGCATCACCACGTCGATCTCGTCGTCGGTCCACCTGTCGAATGCGACGCGCAGGTTGCCATTCGGAAACTGCCCGATGAGTTCCACCGCGCCCGTCTGCTTGCCCAGGCAATAGCCTTCCAGCGTGAACTTCTGCCCCGACCTGACGCTGCCGCGTACGCGCAGGATCTCCGGCCCCATGTTCTTGCAACTGGCGATGTCGGCATAGGAACTCCCCTGCCGGGCCGCGTCCGCCGACAGCGCCGGCTTGCCGGTGATGACCACCGGGGCGCCGGGGTTGTCGCGCACGGTCGCGCCGACGGCCGCCTGCTCCTTCCACTTTCCCGCCGCGCGGTCGTTCATCGTCGTCGCGACGACGGGCGCACTCTTGCCATAGGCGGCGGCCGCGGAACCTTGCCGGAGCGTGGCCGTGGCGGCCGCGGACTTGGTGTCGGCGATGCTCACCGCCCCGGTGGCGGCGGTCGCCTTGCGCGTGGTCACCCGGACGGTCGCGGGCGGCGCGGACAAGCGCCCGAGCTCGGCCTTGAACTCGCGCTTCACGTCGCCGGCCGCGGCCGGCTTGCCGCTGACGATGATGATCGCGCGATCGTCCATCCTGAACAGATCCTTGGGCAGCGCGCGGGCGTTGCGCGAGTCGGTCGCCTTGGCGCCGACGGCGGCGGTCGCCGCCTGCGACGCCGGACGGGCCGCGTTCGGCTTGTAGGCCTCCTGCACCGTTGCACCGTTGTATTCGCTGCGCGATTTCAGCGCCGATGGTGCCGCATCCACCGCCTGCGCCGCTTCTCCCGCGAGCGCGGCGCCCGCTGCGAGGACCAGCATCCCGATGCCGCGAAGCAAGCCGATGTCCGTCATGCGCATGATCGTGTTCCCTTGAATGTCCCGATTGGGACCGCCGCACCGCGGCGATGCTTGACCGAGGTGCTTTCCCTTCAGTACGTCGAAACGGCGTCCATGCGGACATCGCCGCGGGTAAATCGGTCACCCGGCGCGCAGCGAATCGCCGATCACGACGTCGGCGCGGTCGGCGGCGCTCACCTCGAACAGCGCACGGCGCGTCATGCCGGCGAGTCCGGCCAGCAAGCGATCCGGCACCTGCTCCATCCGCACGTTGTTGATGTTGACGGCGTCGTTGTAGAACTCGCGCCGATGCGCGATCTGTTCCTCGAGCGCGCTGATCCGCGCCTGCAGTTGCAGAAAAGTCTGGCTGGCCTTGAGTTCCGGATACCCCTCGGCGACGGCGAACAGCCGGCCGAGGCCCGCCGAGAGCTGGCCTTCCGCCTGCAACCGGTCGCGCGGCTGGTCGGCGTGGGCGGCCTGGGTCCGCAACGCGGTGATCCGGTCGAGCAGATCCCGCTCGTAGACCATGTACGCGCGCACGGTGTCGAGCAGCTTGGGCAGTTCGTCGTGGCGCTGCTTCAACAGCACGTCGATGTTCGCCCACGCCTGGTCGACGCCGTGCCGGACCTGGATCAGGCTGTTGTAAAGGATGAATCCGAGCACGGTCGCGGCGATCGCCGCGAGCAGCACGAGCACCGTGATGAGGGTCGCCATGGCGTCGTTCCTTTCAGCCGAAGATGCAGGTCGGCGATGCCGACGAGGATGGCGATCGAGCCGCCGATGACACCCCAGCGGGCGACCTGCGCCAGCCCGTCCGCAACCACGGGCTCCGGACAATTGGCGATGACGAACGGCTCGCGCCCGCCACCTTTCCATACGACCACCCGATGCGGAGGCAACCACGCCGGAAGCAGCGACTCCGGTGCCAGGCTGTCCGCCGGCACTTCACCGTTGGAGATCGCGTTCAGCGCAACGCGCAGGCCCGCTTCCGGCTCCACGCCGAACGCGCGTGCCGTCTGCACGCCGGCGTACCCGGCGCGCCGCGCGAGCCAGCTCGCGCCGGTGGCGGGTGCCAGCAGCCACGCGAGTTTCGACACGACACCGAAGCGGTACGCGGCGAAACGGCCGCGCGCGGCGTCGCGCGCTTCGGACAGCGTGCCAAGGACATAGAGCTCGCGGCCGTCGTCGATCCGCCGCTCCTTGAGCCGCATCGTTTGCGGGTCCCACTGCTTGCCGTGGCGCGCGAGAAACGCCTGCGCCGAATCGGGGAGCGCGCCGGAGAACTCATCGGTGCGCTCGAACGTCCACGACGCATCGGCGACGAGGACGGGGATGCGACCCGTGGCGTCCTCGAGAAACAGATGCTTCGCCGCGGACCTTTCGGTCACGACGCATGCATGACGATCCTCCTTGGGGGTGTAACGCTCCCAGAGCTCCGCCTCCCAGTAAGCGCACGCGCGCCCCGTCACGGGCGCCGCCTGCGCGGGATCGCCGCGCGCGACGCCGCGCAGCTCGACGCGTCCGATGGCCGCCGACGAGGCCGTGGCGGTCGGCGTGTCCACGATGCGGCGGTGGACGCGATACGCGAGCAGCCCCGCGACGTAAAGGCTGGCGCCGCCGTACAGCGCCTGCCCGGCAATTTCGCTCATCGCGCGCCCCTCATCGGCCGAGGATCGCCGGCGCCTGGTTCCAGTTCCGCGCGGCTCCTGTTGGCACTTGCGTCTTCGCGTCCGTGGCGGGGTTGCCGCCGGACTTCGGCGGCAGCGGCTGCGGATTGAGCGCGGACTTGGTGAACACGCTGCCCCCCTGCTCTGTCGTCGTCGCTGTCCGTGAAAACTGCGGTGCGGAAAAATTGAACGAGACGCCCGTGCTCCATGCGCCCGCGCCGCTGCGAACCTTGACGAGCCACGGACCGGTGCGTGTCGGACTGTCCGCGGGTGGCACGATCGCACCCCGGGCCAATTGCGCCATCGGTACTTTCCACACGACGGTCGCCGGTGCGGCGGCGGGCGGGGTGGCCGAAGGCGTGCGCTGGCGCGGTTCGAGCCAGCTGAACTCGACTTCGGCCACGGCGTTGTCGCTGCCCACCGGTGCCCGGACCTGCACGCGGAGCTGGCCGTGGCCCATCTGGCTGCCGGGCGCCGGCAAAACGATCTCGGGCGGCGCGATCTTCGCCTGCGCACGCGCGTCCGGCGCGGCCATCGTCTGCCGGCCCGGATGCGGCGTCGCTTCGGCGACGAATCCCGCCGGGCGCGGCATGCCCGGCGTCTTCGTCGCCGTGCCGTAGGGACTTGCCTCGATCACCTTGGCGTCGAGCTTCGCATTGCCGACGCGCGGCGTGGCGGCGACGCGCACGGGATTGATGCGCTGATACTCGGCCAGCAGCCTGCCGCGCTGCTGGTCGGGAATGCCGTTGCGGCTGCGCGGAAAGCGCGCCGCGGCGAGCGCCGGCCATGCCCGCCGCACGTCGTCGGGCACGTTGTCGCCCACCGGCGTGCAGTTGGCGGTACCCGGATTGAGCCACGGGTCGATGTTGCAATGCGCGCCGAAGATGAACACGACGCTGCCTTCGCCGCGCGTACCGGGGTCGCGCGAAGGCCATACGTCCTTGTTGAGCTGGATGTTGTAGCTTTCGGACGCATTGGCCTTGCGCGGGTCGGTTTCGGTGGGCGTCCACGTGCCGCTCACCCAGTAACTGACGTACGTCTGCTGGTTGACGCCCTTGCACAGGCCGCGGAACGAATACTCGGCGAATCCGGCGGGCGCGGTCCTGAAGAGCGGCGACCCGGACGCGAGCGACGGGTTGCCGCAATCCAGTTCCACCTGCAGCGGCGGGGCCTCGCCGTAGGGCTTGTAGTGCAACGCCGACGCAGGATGAATGGCCAGCGCGGCGAAGGCGACAGCCGCCAGTGCCCGCCGCGCATCGGCGCCCCGCTGGGGATGATTGAAGGGGGTCGTCATGGCGATCACCTGCGGAATGACGACGACGGCGCGACGGCGGCATCCGCCGGCAGCACCTTCTGCACGGTCGCGGCGGAGGTCGCGGCGGTTGCGGCCGGCGTAGTCGCCGGTTTCGCCAGCGCATTCGAATACGCCGCGCCGCGGGCGGCGTTCAGCTTCGCGGTTTCGGTGAGCAGCGGCCCGACGGTGAGGTCTTGGCCCCGCGTGCCGGCGATCACGTACTCGACCCACTCGCCGATGTTGAGTTCGGGCCGCGTCAGTTGCGTCGGCTCCTTGATCAGCGCGCGCACGCGGTACGTGCCGAGCGTCGCCGTCATCTGCGGCGAGGTTCCCGGCTTGTGGGCACCCCAGCCGTAGTAGCCGTTGCCTTCCGCGTCCGCCGCGGGAGAAAGATCGCTGGTGACGAACTTCCAGGTGCCGTCCTTCTGCTTGGCCTGGAACTGCAGCTCGTACGTGCGCACCTTGAAGTTCTTCGGATTCATGATCTTCGGCGCGCCCACGCGGATCTTCATCGCCGTCTGCGGGCTGTGCGTGCTGCCCGGCCTGGGCTCGACGATGCCGGGAGGCGTCTCGACCGCCAGCTGGTAGATGCCGCCGGTGGAGTCTTTGCGAATGTGATCGCTGACGCGCGTCTCCTCGCGCTTCTTGGCGGCCAGCAGCGCATCGCGCTGCGGACCCTTCGAAAACGACGTGAACGGCCGCGACCCGCCGCGCTTCATCGCATTCGCGAGATTGGCGCCCAGGTTGCCGGTCACCTGCGTGGACACCGACACGCATTGCGCCGACAGGTTGAGCCACGGGTCCTGCGCGCAGATCATCCTGGAGATGAAGCGGCCGTACGGACGTCCGGGCGGCGATGGCTGGTTGACGCCGGGCGCCGGCGCCGTGACCGTCTCCCACGTGTCCTTGGTCGCCGGGTTGTAGCCGCCTTCGGCCGTCCACTCCACCCGAAAGTCCTCGCGCGAGTTGTTGAAGTCATCGAACTGGCTCGAACCGTTGGGCTTGTGTTGCGTTTGCGTCACCTGCACGCAGACCCCGTTCGCGTTGTAGCGGGCCTCGGGCGCCGTGAACACGCCCTTCAGGCCCGGCATGTCGCAGAAGATCGCCGTGGCTTCATTGGCGGCGCCGAACGGCGCGCCCGCCATGGCGGGCAGTGAACCCAGGGCGAGCACGCCCGTGAGCACGAGTGCGAGAGGTTTCATGGCTTGCTCCTAAGGTGATGCCGCTGCGTTCGGCGTCACGCCGTATTCGGAACGTCGGGCCGCGCGCAGCGCGAAGCCCGACAACAGGCATGCCAGCGCGACCAGCACCAGCCAGTCGCCGCGCGGGAATAGAACGTCGCGTGCCCGCGCAACGGCACGGTCGCGACGGCATAGCCTTCGGCGAAGAGGCGCGGCACGGCGGCGACGACGCGGCCGGCGCCGTCGACGATCTGCGACGGCCCGGTGTTCGACGCCGTCACCACCGGTATGCCGTTTTCGATCGCCCGCAATACCGACGCGAGGTTGTGCTGCGCGGAGGCCGCCGTGCGGCCGAACCAGACATCGTTGGTCAGCTGCACGAGTATCTGCGCGCCGCGACCCGAGGCGCCGCGCGCCAGATCGGCGAAGAGGTTTTCCCAGCAGATGAGCACGCCGATGGCGAGATTTCCGGCACGCAGAGGCGCGGGGTCGGGGTCGCCGGGCACGCCGGACCGGATCGCCGGCACCAGCCAGCGCGGCCACGACACGAGGCCCGCCAGCGGCTCGTATTCGCCGAACGGAACGAGCCGACGCTTGCGATAAGGCGCCGCCAGCGGCAGCCCCGCCGTGACGACATAAGCGGAGTTGAATTTCTCGAACTCGCGGACGCGGACGCCGTCACCTTCGGCGGCCGCGAATTTCTCGGTCTCCGCGCCGCCGACGACCAGCGTCGCATCGGCCTGCCGCGCGAGCGCCGCCAGCCGCTCGCCGAGATGACCGTTGCTGCGCGGATCGGCGATCGCCGTCTCGGGCCAGACGATGATGTCCGCGCCCGCCGCCGCCGCGTTGAACGTCAGGCGCTCCAGCCGCGACCAGATGGCGTCGCGTCCGGCCTCCGTATCGCGCTCGGCGAGTTCGATGCGCGGCTGGATCGCCGCCACGGTCACGGCGGGACCGCCAGGCGGCGACGCCAACTGCATCGCGCCGCCGGCGTGGACGGCGGCGATGACGAGGGCCGTTGCCATGGCCGTCCGCCGTGCTCGACGATCTCCCGCCAACAGACCGGCGATGGCGACGTTGCCGGCCACGATGAGCGCCGACACCCCGTGTTCACCCGTGAGCGACGCGAGTTGCAGCACGGCGAGGTTGTCGTGCTGCGAATGGGCAAGCGTCGCCCAGGGCAACGCCAGGAAGTCCGCATGCGCGCGCACGTAGTCGAGCACGACCCAGGCGGCCGGCGCCGTGACGACGAGGGGAACGCGCGAACGCGCGAGCGCCGGCAGCGCCGCACACCACAGCGCGGGGTAGAGCGCGACGTAGACGGCGAGCACCGCCATCTGCGGCGCCCCGATCGCCGGCACTTGCAGCAACCACGCGAAGATCAGGAGTCCTGCGGCGATGCCGCTCGTCGCGCCGATCGCGAACGCCCTGGCCGCCCCGACGCCGCGGCATGCGACGAGCAGCGGCACCAGCGCGATCCACGCGAGGACACCGTGATCCGGCGCGGGGAAGGCGCTCGCCAGCAGCAACGCCGACAGCAACGCCGCCGCGCCGTCGCGGCCGATCGCGCGCCATCGCACTGCGGTCGGCGCGTTCGCCTGGCTGCCGCGCGACCACGCCCACCGCCGGTGCGCGGACCCCTGCGGCGACAGCGTCGCCACCGATCGCGGCAATGCCATGTCGCGGGCGCGGGTGTTCGCCACGGATGACTCGTCGCGCCTACCGCAGCGCCGACGACTCCTGCGCCGCGGTCCTCATTGGCGGACTCGCGTCGCCAGTTCCGCCACGGCGAGGTCGATCGCCGACCGCAGCGCGTCGTCCAGGCTTTCCTTCTGCTGGTTCTGCAGCTTGACATCCGGTATCAATGCTGCGGCATTGCTCGCGTTGTTGTTGCCGCCGCCGTTGCGGCCGCGTTGCGCGAGCAACGCCCCCACGGCATTGCCGATGCCCGAGACGCTCGACGTGTTGCTCAGGACGGATTTCTTGACGGTGACGACATCGAGGACCTCCCCGGTGGCCACCTCGATGATGCTGACGTCGATGACGATCACGTCGCGATTCTTGCCGCCGCCGATTTCCATGCCGGCCACCGAGAAGCTCGACGAACGCTGGTTCTCGCTGGGATTGGCGCCCGAGATCGTGCCTTCGAAGATGTATTGCGCGGCGCGCAGCTGCGGCTCGGCCGCGTTGCCGTCGGTGAGTCCCGAGGCGTTGAGCTGCTTTTCGCGGATGACGCCTTCGTTGAGGCGCGCACGCTCGACGACGCGAAACTGGCCGCTTTTCACGAGCGCGGTGCGGAACATGTCGGTGCATCCCCGCGCCCCGATCTCGCTGACGCTGGAGCGGAACTCGTAGAGCGTGACGACGACGCGATCGCCGTTGTTGCGCGGAAGCCTGGAGAGCATTTTCGTCGAGGCTCCGCCGTCGGCTACCGGCGGTTCGTAATTCGGCGGTACGCCGACGTCGGCCTTAGCCGTGAATGCCAGCAGCAGGACCGATACACACAGGCTGCGGATGGCGTGCTGCGAAGGCATGGCGGTCTCCTGGACAAAGGCCGCGCCGCGAGTGGCGCCACTGCCCGTTACCGTCGAATACGCGATTCGCCCGCCGACCGGACATCGTGAAAAAAATAGTTCTGCGGGCGGAGATGAAGGCCGCGGAACCGTTCACGCGCGGCATACTCTCGCCCGACGCGGCACGTAGAATCCGCGCCGCTGCCGCGGGAACCGCGGCCCTCGTCCACCACTGCGTCAACGAACTGCAAAGGCCATCATGTCGACCGTTATCCGCAAACTGCTGCTCCGCGCCATCGCACTCACGAGCCTGCCGGTGCTGCTCGTCGCCGGCTACTGCGGGACCGCCTCCGCGCAAAAGGCCAAGCCCGAGGACACGCTGAAATCGGCGACCGACACTGCCAAGAAGATCCAGGACGCCACCGGCGCCAAGCCTGCGGCGGAGCGGGTCCCCACGGGCGACCCGTGCACCGTCGTCTCGATGTCCGACGTGCAGAAGGTGTTTCCGGGCGTGAAAGTCGCCGAACGCAGCCGACGCCTGGAGCAATACGGGATCACCGAATGCGCGTGGAAGACCGCCAACGGGGGCATCGTGTTGGGCGTGCAGGAGTCCTATTCCAGCGGGACCGCCAAGGAAGATGCCGAAGGGATGGCCTTGGGCTTCATCGACCCGTTGAAAGCGCAGGCGGGGCGCAACGTCCGCTATGAAACCTTCACGACGCTCGGCGTGCAGGCGACGGCCTTCGTCGAAACCGCGGATCCGAAACGCTTCATCCTGGGCGATGCCGCGATGCTCGCGTTGCGCCAGGGCGACCATACGGTCTCGCTGATGTCCGCCGAATTGCCTCGGCGCGACCGCGCCGCAGCCTTGAAGGCCCTCGAAGACATGGGCAAGGTGGCGGCGAAACGACTGCAGTAGAAGGGCCGCCTGCGCGCCCGACGCGCGTCAACGCTGCCGCATCACTGCGGGCTGCACATCCCGACGCCGATCCCGGCGCCTTCCGGCACATAGCCGCGGGCGAGCATCTGCGTGCGGAGGGTCGGGCTGGTCGTGAAGCGGTGGTTGGGGGCGCCGCCCTGCCCGTTGTTGTACAGGCGATACACGGGCAACTGGCCGGACGGACAAGTGCCGCTGGCCGACGGCAGCGTCGTGTAGAAGACGTCGGCCTCGAATTGCCAATCGTTGTTGGCGAGCGTTCCCTCGCAGCCGAACCCGCGTGGCGCATAGAAATGGGAACTCTTCGGCGCAAAGGCCGTGGTGAAGAAGCGGCACACCGCCGCCAGGCCGGGGGTGGCGTCGCGGTAGACATTGAACTGCTGGCCGGTTCGCGTCCAGCCGACGAAGAGGCCCGCGTCCAGCTTGAGGATCTCGTCCGGGAGCAGCGAAACGAAGTAATGGCCGAACGACGCGTTGAAGAATTCGACCACCGTGGCGGTCGCCGCCGCGCCCGCCACGAACTCGACGGCACCCACGTCGCAGGCGAGTCCCGACGGGCGCGTCACGCCGCGCTGGTCGGTCGCGGGACAGCCCACGCCGGTGCCGTTGTCGATGACCGGATTGCCGGCGAGCGGCAGCTGGGTCAGTGTGAAGCCGTCGTTGAACTCGATTGCTCCGAACTGCATCGCGCGGCTGTCGCGCCCGATACCGAAGGCGCAACTGTCGTCGCTGGAAAGGCTGAACGTGGCGCCGGCGACCGGTGCCTTGCAGTTCAGGCCCGCCGGGTTCGCGAGCACGGTGTTCTTGAGCGTCAGCGTGCCGCCGGTCCGCGTCAGCACGCCCCCGGCGCTTTCGGCGACGTTGTCGAGGATCGAGACGTTCGTCATCGTCACGGTACCGCCCAAGTCGTGCAGCAACCCGCCACCGCTCTCGGCGACACGGAGGCCATCGGCGTCGAAGCCGTTGCCGGCGATGTTCGACTGGTTCACCGCCAGGCTGCCTCCGGTATGGGCGATGGCGGCGCCACCCAGCGCGACATTCCTGACCAATGCGCTGCGCGACAGCGTTGCGGTGCCGCCGAACGTGCGCCGAATTGCGCCGCCGAATTGCCCGATACCACCACGTTCGTAAGCGTCGCGGCGCCGTGATTCGTCAGCGCGCCGCCATGCACGGTGGACGTGTTGACGTCGAGGCGACTGTCGACCACCGTCAGCGTGCCGAAGTTCTCGATCGCGCCAAACGCGCCAAGTCCGTGAAGAACATGGCGTCGAACGCGGTTTCCGTGCAACTGGCGGCCGTGCCGGTACCCACGACGCCGCCCGCGGCGTACGCCGTGGGGGCTTGCACGAGTCCGACGACGAATGCGACGCGTGCGATGGCGACGATGGCATTGCGCATGGAAACCTCCGTTCGCGCCGATGGTACGTGATCCGCGGAGCGGGAACCGGAAACCGACGAAATTCCGGAGGTCGACGCGAGCGGGCCTTCAGGCACGCTTGGTCATGCGGGATCCAGGGCGCCGTCGTGCGCCGGTGCCGGTGGGTCGCACATGCGTTCGCCAGGCCCATTCGCGATGTTCGCCGCACCCGTTCGAGATTCCAGCGCCATGCGGGTTAACATTCGCCAGTCCCTCAAGACCCGCGCCGCAATGCCATGACCCCCGCCCAGAAAGGCCGAATCCTCGCCGAGGCACTTCCGTACATCCGGGCGTTCCACGGCCAGACGCTGGTGATCCGCTTCGGCGGCCATGCGATGGCCGACCCCGCGCTCAAGGCCGGTTTCGCGCGCGACGTGGCGCTGCTGCGCCTCGTCGGCATGAAGCCCATCGTCGTGCACGGCGGCGGCTGGCGCATCGACGAGCTGATGCAGCAGATGGGCATCGAGAGCCGGCGGTATCGCGGCCTGCGCATCACCGACGAACGCACGCTGAACGTGGTCGAACTGGCGCTCTCCGAGCTCAACCAGGAAATGACCTCGCTCATCAATCGGCACGGCGGACGCGCCGTCGGGCTCGACGGTCAGGACGGCCGCTTCATCCGCGCCCGCCCGATGCCGTCCCCCGCCGACGACCCCGACGCGCCCGACCTGGGGTTCGTCGGTGACGTGGAAAGCATCGACACCTCGCTGATCGAACTCCTGCAATCGCGCAATTTCGTTCCCGTGGTGATGCCGATCGGCGTCGCCGCGGACGGCACCTCCTACCACATCAACTCCGATCTCCTCGCGGGGCGGCTCGCGCGCGCGCTGGAGGCCGAGAAGCTCATCCTGATGACGAACATCGAAGGCGTTCACGGCCGTGACGGCAAGCTCGCGCACATCCTGGCCGCGAGCGAAGCCGACGCGCTGCTGCGCGACCAGGTCGTGCGCGACGGCATGGTGCCGCGCGTGACCGCCGCGCTGCGCGCGGTGCGCGAAGGCGTGCGTTCCGTGCACATCATCGACGGCGGCGTGCCGAGCGCGCTGCTGCTCGAAGTGCTGACCGCCGAAGGCGTGGGGACCGCGGTCCGCTCGGACGCCGGCCCGCATTTCTTCGACGACAGCCGCGCGTACCTGCTGACGAAGTAGGGCCGCGCGAGGCCGGGTTGGCGACAAGTACGGCAGCAAGTACGCCGCGCTGCTGAAGAGGATCGAAGAGACACGAAGTAGGGCCGGCCCGCGCAGTCGCCCTCCGTCCGCTGCGGCTACCGTACGCCGTAGGCATTTGTTAAACTTGCCTCCTACTCGCATCCGGAGCGGGACGGCGGCAATGACGGATTGGCCCGGCACGTGGGTCGCGTTGTGCGGTTTCGCGTTCGTCCTCGGCGCGCGCCACGGTTTCGACGCCGACCACCTGGCGACGGTCGACGGCCTGACGCGCGGCAGCGCGCGCACGCATCCGCGGCTCGCGCGGTCGGCGGGGCTCCTGTTTTCGCTCGGGCACGGCAGCGTGGTGCTCGCGGTGGCGCTGGGCGTGGCGACGCTGACCCGGACATGGCAGCCTCCGGCGTGGTTCGAAATCACCGGCGCGCTGATTTCGATCGTGTTCCTGTTCGGCTTGGCCTACGCGAACGTCCACGCCGTGCTGGCCTGCGCTCCGGGTCGCGTCGTCGCGACCGCCGGACTCAAGTCGCGCTGGGTCGATCGCTTCTTCGTCGCGCGCACCCCGTGGGCTGTCGCCGCCGTCGGCGCGCTGTTCGCCGTGTCGTTCGACACGCTGTCGCAGGCGACGCTTTTCGCCGTCGCCGCCACGCGCTTCGGCGGCGCCGTGGACGCGGTCGTCGTGGCCAGCCTGTTCGTGGCCGGCATGCTGTGCGTCGATGGCATCAACGGCGTCTGGATCAATCATCTGATCCGGCGCGCCGATCGCCGCGCGGTGATCGCCTCGCGCGTGCTCGCACTCGCCGTCGCGACGATCAGCGCGCTGGTGGGCGCGTTC
Organism: uncultured beta proteobacterium; assembly: GCA_963823475.1. GTDB lineage: Bacteria > Pseudomonadota > Gammaproteobacteria > Burkholderiales > Casimicrobiaceae > VBCG01. The sequence continues at coordinate 5,505 of CAWGLS010000028.1, read as the reverse complement.
GCGCTCGTGAAAATCGCCATGCCCGCCATCGACGCCTGGGCCGACGGCCGGGAGTTGCTCTTCGGCGCGGCGGTCATCGGTGCCGTGTTCATCGCATTCTGTGTCGCGATGGCCGCGTCCGCGCCGCGCGAACGGGCGGAAGGCGCGGACTAGCGGCCCGTAACAGGGCCGCTAGCGGCGCTTCCCCCATGCCGACGGCAGCAACGCCAGCAGCGTGGCCGCGGTCATGACCACCGCCTCGGCGCCCCATCGTCCACAACGTCGCGCCGGCGATCGCGCACCACCAGCATGACGATCGCGAGCCGCTCGCCGCGCCCGCCATTTGCGCGGGCCAGATCGCCAGGTTGTACCGCTCGACCAGGCGCCAGTAGGTCTGCGGCGAAGACATCAGGAAATCCGAAAGGGTGTACGTCCACCACTCGGACATCAGGCCCGCTCCACCGCCGCGACGATGCGCCGACGCATCGCCGCGTCCGGCATGCGGCCGGAAGCCGCATTCATGTTCTCGCGCACGTGGGCGACGCTGGTCGTCGCCGGAATCGCGCAGGTGACGGCCTTCCGACGTCGTGATCCCGACATAACGGACCTGGCCCGCCGCCTTCAGCGCGAACAGCGTCGGCAGGTGCTCCTGCCAGTTGAGCCGGTTGTGGACCTGCACGAGGTCGAAGCGGCTCACCTGCCATTTGCGGCGCGATGCCTCGATCTGCTCGCGTCCCGCGCGACGGGATCGTCGCCGACGTTGAACGTGATCCAGCTGCCGAGGCCCACGACCGGCAACCGCTCACCGGTGGACGGGATCGGGCGGGTCAGGATCGCGCGCGGCTGCGCGTGAACATCGGCGGCGCGCAACAGCGGGTACGCGCCGGCCGCACCGAGCGCGCGCAGGGCGCGGCGGCGAGTCCACATCGGAAGTCTCCGCGGCTGCCGCCTCGTTTACGCGGCGTCCTGCGTCCATGGCCGGCTGCGCGCCGCGCCGGCGTCGGCCACGGCCACCGCCGTCATGTTGACGATGCGCCGCACGGTCGACGACGGCGTCATGATGTGCACCGGCTTCGCCGCGCCGAGCAGGATGCCGCCGACGGTGATGCCGCCGCCCGCGGTGACCCGCAGCGCGTTGTACGTGATGTTCGCGGCATCGATGTTCGGCATGATCAGCAGGTTGGCTTCCTCGGTGAGCCGCGAGTCCTGGAATTCCTGGTCGCGCACGCCGCGGGAAAGCGCCGAGTCCGCGCGCATCTCGCCGTCGACCGCGAGGCCTGGCGCCCGCGCCACGATGAGATCCAGCGCGTCGCGCATCTTCTGCGCCGACGGCGCGTCCGAGCTGCCGAAGTTCGAATGCGACAGCAGCGCGACGCTCGGCTTGATGCCGAAGCGCTGCACCTCCTCGGCCGCGAGCAGCGTCATCTCGGCGATCTCCTCCGCCGTCGGGTCGTGGTTGACGTGGGTATCGCAGATGAAGAGCTGGCGCCCGGGCAGGATCAGCATCTGCATCGCCGCGAGCGTCTTCGCGCCTTCGCGCATCCCGATGACATTGCGGATGTAGCGGACGTGGTCGGGCGAGTTGCTGCCGGTGCCGCACAGCATCGCGTCGGCATCGCCACGGTGAACGAGCATCGCCGCGACCAGCGTCGGCCGGCTGCGCATTTCCTCCTGCGCCTGGCGGCGCGTGACGCCCTTGCGGCGCGCGAGCCGGTAGTACTCGGTCCAGCAGTCGCGAAAGCGCGGGTCGTCGTTGATGTTGACGCCGTCGCAGTCGCCGCCGAGCGTGAGGCGCAGTCCGAGCTTCTGGATGCGGCTCGCGATGATCTCGGTGCGGCCGACGAGCACCGGCCGGGCGAAACCCTCGTCGACGACCGCCTGCGCCGCGCGCAGCACGCGCTCGTCCTCGCCCTCGGCGTAGATCACGCGCTTGGGCGCGCGCGTGGCGGCGGCGAACACCGGCTCCATCGTCGCGCCGGATTCGTACACGAAGCGGGAGAGCCGACTGCGATACTGGTCGAAGTCGGCGATCGGCCGGGTGGCCACGCCGCTGTCCATCGCCGCCTTCGCCACCGCCGGCGCCATGCTGGTGATGAGCCGCGGATCGAAGGCACGCGGGATCAGGTAGTCGGGACCGAACGGCGGCGTGGCTTCGCCGTACGCGAGCGCGACGATGTCCGAGGGTTCCGCGCGCGCGAGTTCCGCCAGCGCCTGCACGGCCGCGAGCTTCATCGCCTCGTTGATCGTGGTCGCGCCGCAATCGAGCGCGCCGCGGAACATGAACGGGAAGCACAGCGAGTTGTTCACCTGGTTCGGGTAGTCCGAGCGGCCCGTGCCGATCAGGCAATCCGGCCGCGCCTGCTTCGCGAGCTCCGGCCGGATCTCCGGCTCGGGATTGGCCATCGCGAGGATGATCGGCCGGTCCGCCATCGACTTCACCATCTGCTGGGTCAGCACGCCGCCCGTGGACAGCCCCAGGAACACATCGGCGCCGCCGATGACATCGGCCAGCGTCCGCGCGTCGGTGTCCTGCGCGAACCGCCGCTTGTCGGCATCGACGTTGTCGCCGCGCTGCGTGGTGACCACACCCTTGCTGTCGATGATGAAGATGTTCTTGCGATCGAGGCCCAGGCTCACCTGCAGGTCGAGGCAGGCGATCGCCGCGGCGCCGGCGCCGGAACAGACCATCTTCACGTTGCGAATGTCCTTGCCGACGATCTTCAGGCCGTTGAGCACGGCGGCGGCCGCGACGATCGCCGTGCCGTGCTGGTCGTCGTGGAACACCGGGATCTTCATGCGCTCGCGCAGCTTCTTCTCGATGTAGAAGCACTCGGGCGCCTTGATGTCCTCCAGGTTGATGCCGCCGAACGTCGGCTCGAGCGCCGCCACGACCTCGACGATCTTGTCCGGGTCCGACTCGCCGATCTCGATGTCGAACACGTCGATGCCGGCGAACTTCTTGAACAGGCACGCCTTGCCCTCCATCACCGGCTTGCCGGCGAGCGCGCCGATGTTGCCGAGGCCCAGCACGGCGGTGCCGTTGGTGATCACGGCCACCAGATTGGCGCGCGCCGTGTAGCGCGCGGCGAGCGCGGGATCCTTCTCGATCGCCAGGCACGCGTACGCGACGCCCGGCGAATACGCGAGCGACAGGTCGCGCTGGTTGGCGAGCGTCTTGGTCGGCGCGATCGAAATCTTGCCCGGCGTCGGAAACTCGTGATACTCGAGTGCGTCGATGCGCAGCTGCTCTTCACCCATGGTGCTTCTCCTTATTTCTTCCTGGCCGGCGGCAGGTCCGTGCAGACGCCCTCGAACACTTCCGCCGTCATGCCGATCGATTCGCCGAGCGTCGGATGCGGATGGATCGTCTTGCCGATGTCGACCGGATCGCAGCCCATCTCGACCGCGAGGCACACCTCGCCGATCAGGTCGCCGGCGTGCGTGCCGACGATGCCGCCGCCGATGCAGCGATGCGTCGCCTCGTCGAACAGCAGCTTGGTGAAGCCCTCGTCGCGGCCGTTGGCGATCGCGCGGCCCGATGCGGTCCACGGGAACACCGCCTTGCCGTACTTGATGCCCTGCGCCTTGCACTGGTCTTCGGTGAGACCCGCCCACGCGACCTCGGGATCGGTGTAGGCCACCGACGGGATCTGCCGCGCGTCGAAGAACGACTTCTCGCCGTGCGCGGCTTCCGCGGCGACGTGCGCCTCGTGCACGGCCTTGTGCGCGAGCATCGGCTGCCCGACGATGTCGCCGATCGCGAAGATGTGCGCGACGTTGGTCCGCATCTGCCTGTCGACGGCGATGAAGCCGCGGTCGGTCACCGCCACGCCCGCGTTGGCGGCCTCGATGACCTTGCCGTTGGGACTGCGACCCACCGCGACCAGCACGAGGTCGTACACCTGCGGTTCCTTCGGCGCGTTCTCGCCCTCGAAGCCCACCTCGATGCCGGCGGTGGTCGCCTTGGCCGACACGGTCTTCGTCTTCAGCATCACCTTGTCGAAGCGCGATGCGTTCTTCTTCTCCCAGACCTTCACGAGGTCGCGGTCGGCGCCGGCCATCATGATGTCGAGCATCTCGACCACGTCGATCCGCGTGCCGAGCGTCGAATAGACGGTCGCCATCTCCAGGCCGATGATGCCGGCACCGACGACGAGCATCCGCTTCGGAATCGACTTCAGCTCGAGCGCGCCGGTGGAATCGACGACGCGCGGATCGTCGGGCATGAACGGCAGCTTCATCGCCTGGCTGCCGGCGGCGATGATCGCCTTCCGGAAGCGCACGACCTTCTTTTCGCCGGTCTTGTCGCGGCCGCGGCCGCTCGTGAGCTCGACCTCGACGTGATACGAGTCGAGAAAGCGTCCGACGCCGTGCACGACCTGCACACGGCGCAGCTTGGCCATTGCCGCTAGGCCGCTCGTCAGCTTCTTGACGACGCCGTCCTTGAATCCGCGCAGCGCGTCGATGTCGACTTCCGGCGCCGCATAACGGATGCCGTGATGGCCGAGCGCCTTCACCTCGTCCATCACGCTTGCCGTATGCAGCAGCGCCTTCGACGGAATGCAGCCGACGTTGAGGCACACGCCGCCCAGCGTGTGATAACGCTCGACCAGCACGGTGTTCATGCCGAGATCGGCGCTGCGGAACGCGGCGGAATAGCCGCCGGGTCCCGCGCCCAGCACGAGCATCTCGCATTCGAGGTCGGCCTTGCCCGAGTAGGTGCTCGCGGCCCTCACCCCCGGCCCCTCTCCCGCGAGCGGGAGAGGGGAGGAAGCCGTCGCGCGGCGCGGTACCTCCGGCACTCCCCGCGTCGCCGCACCGCCGGCGCCTGCCGCACCACCGACCGCACTACCTGCGCCTGCCGCACCACCCGCACCGACTGCACCACCTGCGCCTGCCTCACTCCCGCGCCTGCCGGAGCACCGGCGTCTGCCGCGCCCCCGGCATCGACGCGCCCCCGGCAGCGCTCCCTCTCCCGCTTGCGGGAGAGGGTTGGGGTGAGGGTGCCGCCGCCGCCGCAGTCTCCACCGTCAGCACCAGCGAGCCCTCGGAGAGCTTGTCGCCGACCTTGACCTTGATCGCCTTCACGACGCCGGCGACCGGCGACGGCACGTCCATCGTCGCCTTGTCGGATTCGAGCGACACGAGCGAGTCCTCGGCCTTCACGGTGTCGCCCGCCTTGACGAGGACTTCGATGACCGGGACGTCCTTGAAGTCGCCGATGTCGGGGACCTTCACTTCGATTATCGCCATTCACCATTCCCTTTTCACAGGAGACACCGAGCCGCGAAGCGCGATCTCACCCGCTTTCCGGCTCCTCGTACGACGGCGTCGGCGATGGCGCGTCCGCCGCGCGCGATTCCTGCGCCGTCACGGTCATGCCGACGGGGTTCCCGGCACCCGGGACAGCTCCCCGAACGCGGTCTCGCCATCGGACTCCTCCTTCAACGCAGCGGGATCGCGGCGGGTGTCTCGCGCTCCTTTGGTTCCGCTGCCCGCTTCCACTGCAGCGCGGCGATCGAAAAC
>CAWGLS010000027.1:0-11749 GCA_963823475.1 uncultured beta proteobacterium | reverse complement strand
TCCCGGGCCCGCGTTCGACTGGAACCGGCTGGCGCGGCTCACCGGCTGCAAGCGGCTGTGACCGCACTCCCCGAAGTCACCGATGCCGGCCTCTATTGCGACGCCGGCGACTACAAGATCGCGCCCGGCCCCACCTGCGCGTCATTCGAGCCGGTCGCCTGCGACACGTTCGTCCCCGGCTCCACGTTCGGCCTGCCGATCTACCGTTGGGAGGATCCCGCACTGACGATGCCGGGACGAACTGGTGCGCTGGCTGTCCGAGCGCGGCCAGGCGGCGCGGTTGGGGACCACGTCGGGAAACCGGGTATAATCAGAGGTTGCCCGGCGACGGGACTCAATTGACGCACAAACCGGCTGCCCGGCCCCGCGAGGCGCCCGTCCCATGCATCGGGCGAGCGGCCCGCAAACGGCACCTTTAAGGTGCCCTTAAGGCCAGGCCGCGACCCTTCGGCACACATGCAGCTCATCGCGGACTATTTTCCGCTCATCCTCTTTTTCCTCGCGTTCAAATGGCAGGGGATCATGGTCGCGACCGCGGTGGCGATCGCGGCGTCCGTCGTGCAGATCGCGTGGTTCAAGTGGAAGGGCAAGGTATCCCCGATCCACTGGATTTCGCTCGTCATCATCGCCGTGTTCGGCGGCGCGACGCTGATCCTGCAGGACGAGGTGTTCATCAAATGGAAGCCCACGGTGCTGTACGGGGCTTTCTGCGCGGTCCTGGCCGTGGGCAAGCTGGCGTTCGGCCGCGACCTGATTGCGTACCTGCTGAAGGACATCGTGCTGCCGCCCGCCATCTGGACCCGTGTCACCTGGTCCTGGGCCGCTTTTTTCGCGGCGATGGCGGCGCTCAACTGGTACGTGGCGTTTCATTTCCCGACCGAGACCTGGGTGAACTTCAAGGTCTGGGGCGGCATCGGGCTGTTCTTCGCGTTCGCGCTCGCGCAGGGCCTGCTGCTCGCCCGCTACATCACCGAGCCGCAGAAGCCATGACGCGGGTGGCCAGCACGCTCAAGGACCGGCTGGCGCCTCTCGCGCCGCTGGTGTTCGAACTGGCCGACGACAGTGCCGAGCACGTGGGCCACGCCGGGGCCGCGGGCGGCGGCGGGCACTTTTCGCTGCTTATCGTGTCCGAGCAGTTCGCGGGTTTGACGCGCCTGGCCCGGCACCGTGCCGTGCTGGACCGTGTCGGCGACTTGATTCCCCATCCGGTGCATGCGCTTGCCATTCGAGCGTACGCGCCTGACGAATTCCCTTCCTGACGAAAGACGAAAGGATGCACGCAATGAAAAGAACCACCATGACCGTCGCGGCGCTGGCCGTGTTCGCCGCAGTCGGCGCCGTTTCGGCCCAGCCGGCGGCCCCGAAGGCCGCCGCGCCCGCCGCTGCCGCTCCGGCCGGCAAGACGCTGTATCCGCAGGCGCAGTTCGACCTGATGCTGAAGGAGCGCATGGCGCAAGGCCAGCCGGACAGCCCGGAACTGCGCAGTGCGATTCGCGAGGAACTGAACACGCGCGAACTGCTGGTGCGCGAGGCTAAGAAGGCCAATCTCGACAAGAATGCCGACATCAAGAACCAGATGGACCTCGCGGGCCAGACGGTGCTGGTGCGCGCCTACGTCTCCGACTGGATCCGCACGCATCCGATCCCCGAGGCCGACCTGCGCAAGGAATACGACGCGATCAAGACGCAAATGGGCGACAAGGAATACAAGGTCAAGCACATCCTGGTCGAAAAGGAAGACGAAGCCAAGGACGTCATCGCCCAGCTGCAGAAGGGTGGCAAGTTCGACGAGCTCGCGAAGTCCCGCTCCAAGGATCCCGGATCCAAGGACCGCGGCGGCGACCTCGACTGGAATGCGCCCGGCGGCTTCGTAAAGCCGTTCGGCGACGCGATGGCGGCCACGCCCAAGGGCAAGTTCACCGCCCAACCGGTGCAGACGCAATTCGGCTACCACGTGATCTTCGTCGAGGACGTCCGCGACGCGAAGGTGCCGCCGTTCGACGAGGTCAAGCCGCAACTGCAGCAACGCTTGCAGGCCGCGCACCTCGACAAGTACTTCAAGGAGCTGCGCGCGAAGGGCGGCGTCTAGGCGACGCTGCATCCGCCGCGTTCCGGAACCGGGCAGGTCGGCAACGACCTGCCCTGTTTCTCCTTGGCGCCGGCGCATCATTCGCGCGCCGCGTGCCGTCGATCGGCGGCCGGGATGCTGGACAGAAACGCGCCAAGCCAATACCCTCTTGGCTCGCCCGCTCGCGCGGGCCCGGGATTCATCGCAGTCACAAAACCACGTTCGGCGCAGATCAGGGCGGAAGTGCCGTCCCGGCGGGCACCGTTCGACCGGGGAGGAAAGTGCATGACGTTCATACGGCATCCCAAGGATTTCTGGGCGGGAATCCTGTTCATCGCGTTCGGCGCGGCCGCGGTGGGTATCGCCTTCAACTACCCGATCGGCACCGCCGGCCGCATGGGACCGGGCTACTTTCCGCGCGGGTTGGGGATGATCATGATCGCGCTGGGCGCGATTCTCGCGCTGCGCGCGCTGCGGGTCGACGGGCAGCGCATCCAGTTCCCGTCGTTCAAGCCGCTGCTCGTGGTGCTGGGCGGCGTCGTCGTATTCGGTTTGGCGGCCCCGAAGCTCGGCCTCATGGTGGCGACAGTGCTGCTCATCGTCATTGCGAGTTCGGCGAGCCACGAGTTCCGGTGGAAGGAGTCGATCATCTCGTCGCTCTTTCTGGCGGCGTTCACGCTGGCCGCGTTCGTCTACGGGTTGAAGCTGCAGCTTCCGACCTGGCCGTGGTTCATCTCGTAACGGGACCGACATGGAACTCCTCGCGAACCTCGGCACCGGCTTTGCCGTCGCCATCACCTTCCAGAACCTCCTGTACTGCTTCGGCGGCGTCGTCCTCGGCACGCTGATCGGCGTGCTGCCGGGCATCGGGCCGGTGCCGACGATCGCGATGCTGCTGCCGATCACCTATGCGCTGCCGCCGGTCTCCGCGCTGATCATGCTGGCCGGCATCTACTACGGCGCGCAGTACGGCGGCTCGACCACCGCCATCCTCGTCAACCTGCCGGGCGAGTCGTCATCCGTCGTCACCTGCCTCGACGGCTACCAGATGGCGCGCCAGGGACGCGCCGGCACGGCGCTGGCCATCGCCGCGCTCGGATCGTTCATCGCCGGCACGTTCGCCACGATCGTCGTCGCGGCGTTCGCGCCCCCGCTGGCGGAGGTCGCGCTCAAGTTCGGTCCCGCCGAGTATTTCTCGCTGATGGTGCTGGGCCTGATCGCCGCCGTCGTGCTGGCGCAGCGGCTCGCTGCTCAAGGCGATCGGCATGATCGTGCTGGGCCTGCTGCTGGGGATCGTCGGCACCGACGTCAACTCCGGCCTGCAGCGCTACTCGTTCGGCATCGCCGAACTCTCCGACGGCATCGGCTTCGTCAGCGTGGCCATGGGCCTCTTCGGCTTCGCGGAAATCATCATCAACCTCGAGCACACCGACAAGCGCGAGGTCTTCACCGACAAGGTGTCGGGCCTGATGCTGAAGTGGAGCGAGTTCAAGGAGGCGCTGCCGGCGATCCTGCGCGGCACGGGCATCGGCTCGGTGCTCGGCATCCTGCCCGGCGGCGGCGCCCTGCTCAGCGCGTTCGCGTCCTACACGGTCGAGAAGAAAATCGCCAAGGACCCGTCGCGGTTCGGCAAGGGCGCGATCGAGGGCGTGGCCGGACCGGAAGCCGGCCAACAACGCCGGCGCGCAGACGTCGTTCATCCCGCTGCTCACGCTCGGCATCCCGTCCAACGCCGTGATGGCGCTGATGGTGGGCGCGATGACCATCCATTCGATCCAGCCGGGTCCGCAGGTGATGACCAGCAATCCGCAGCTGTTCTGGGGACTGATCGTCAGCATGTGGATCGGCAACGTGATGCTGGTCGATCCTCAACCTGCCGATGATCGGCATCTGGGTGAAGCTGCTGCAGGTGCCCTACCGCTTGCTGTACCCGGCGATCCTTCTCTTCTGCTGCATCGGCGTCTACAGCATCAACAACAACGTGTTCGACGTGTTCATCACCGCGATCTTCGGCGTCCTGGGCTACCTGTTCGTCAAGCTCGAGTGCGAGCCGGCGCCGCTGCTGCTGGGCTTCATCCTCGGCCCGATGATGGAGGAGAACCTGCGGCGGGCGCTGCTGCTGTCGCGCGGCGATCCCACGGTGTTCGTCACGCGCCCCATCTCGGCGCGTCATGCTCGGGATGGCGGTCATCCTGCTGCTGATCGTCGTCGCGCCGTCCATTCGCAAGAAGCGCGAAGAGGCGTTCCAGGAAGCCTGATGCGTTCGAGTTGTTCGTCCAGCCGGTGGCGGGCCGCGCCGGCGCTCGGCATTTCGCTGCGCTTGCGGCGATGAACTTCGACTGGAGCCTTCCCTATGCGTCGCGGCGCCAGCCGGTGTTCGCGCGCAACGCCGTGGCGACGTCGCAGCCGCTCGCCACGCAGGCGGGCATCGCGATGCTGGCGAAAGGCGGCAACGCCGTCGACGCCGCGCTCGCGACCGCGATCACGCTCACCGTCGTCGAGCCCTGCAGCAACGGCCTGGGGTCGGACCTGTTCGCGATCCTGTGGACGGGCTCGGAACTGGTCGGGCTCAACGCGTCCGGGCGCGCGCCGGCCGCATGGTCAGCGAACAGGTTCGCCGGGATGACCGCGATGCCCCAGCGCGGCTGGGACACCGTCACGATTCCCGGCGCGGTGTCCGGCTGGCGCGCGCTGTCGCAGCGCTTCGGGGAATTGCCGTTCGCGGACCTCTTCGAGCCTGCCATCCGCTACGCGCGCGACGGATACGCGGTCTCGCCCGTCGTCGCCGAAAAATGGGCGGCGGCGGTGCCGCTGATGCCACGCGACCTCGGCTGGTTCGAGCATTTCATGCCGAAAGGACGCGCGCCGCTCCCCGGCGAGCGATTCGCCAGCCCGGCGATGGCCGCCACGCTGGAACAGATCGCGTTGACGGACGGCGAATCGTTCTATCGCGGCGAACTCGCCGCGGCGATGACGCGTCATTCGCGGTCGGCTGCCGGCGCGCACACGCTCGACGACTTCGCCGCGCATACGGCCGACTGGGTGACGCCGCTCGCGCTCGACTACCGCGGCGTGACGGTGCACCAGATCCCGCCCAACGGGCAGGGAATCGCGGCGCTCATGGCGCTGGGGATTCTGTCGAATTTCGATCTCGCGGCGCTTCCGCCCGACAGCAGCGCCGCACAGCATCTGCAGATCGAAGCGATGAAACTTGGGTTCGCCGATGCGTACCGTTACGTCAGCGATGCGCGGACGATGGATGTCCCGGCGGCAGCGCTGCTGGACCGCGCGTACCTCGAGACCCGCGCGCGTGCAATCGATCCCCGGCGCGCGAAGCGCTTCGGCCCCGGCGATCCGCCGCGCAGCGGCACCGTCTACCTGTGCGCCGCGGACCAGGACGGCATGATGGTGTCGCTGATCCAGTCGAATTACATGGGCTTCGGCTCGGGCGTCGTCGTGCCGGGCACCGGCATCAGCCTGCAGAATCGCGGCGCCGGCTTTTCGCTGGCGAGCGGGCATCCGAACGAGGTCGGCGGCGGCAAGCGGCCGTACCACACGATCATTCCCGGCTTCCTGACGCGAGATGGCGCCCCGCTCGCCGCGTTCGGCGTCATGGGCGGCCCCATCCAGCCGCCCGGACACTGTGCAGACGCTCGTGCGACTCGTCGACTACCGCATGAACCCGCAGGCCGTGCTCGACGCGCCGCGCTGGAAGGTCGCCGGGGACGGTGCGGTCGACCTCGAGGCCGCGGCGTCACCCGAACTGCGCCGCGAACTCATCGCGATGGGCCACGCCATCGAGTCCGCGCCGGACTCGTATATGGATTTCGGCGCCGGCCAGTACATCGTGCGTACCGAGGAAGGCTATGTCGCGGCGTCGGATTCGCGACGCGACGGGCAGGCCGCGGGGTTCTGAATTGGGTCATTAGGGGTCAGAGCTGTAATGGTCATTAGGGGTCAGAGCTATAATCATCGGCCCCCTTGAACGCCCGGCATACAACGGCGGGTTCCGCCGGTGATTACAGCTCTGACCCCTAATCAGGCGTGACCCCTAATCAAGCGCAAGCAGGCCGATGATTACAGCTCTGACCCCTATCGCCCTGCCCCCTATCGCCGCCGCGGATCCGCTGGCCGCGGATGACTGTTCATGAACGCCGCCACGTCCCACGCCTGCTGATCGGTCAGCGTCCCGCCCTGCCCGAGCGGCATGTTGGCCTTGATGAACGCCGCTGCCGTCGGGACGCGGTGCATCCCCGCGCCGCCGTTGTACGACTCGCGCCCCCATAGCGGCGGGAACGTGTACGTTGCCCCCGTTTTCAGGCCGCCGCCTTTCGCGCCATGGCAGGCGGCGCAATGGGCGTCGTACACCAGCCCACCGCGCTGGATGTCGGGTTTCTGCGGCGGTTCCGCCACCGCCGGGTAGCCGCGGCCCGCGAGTTGCGCGCCGACGGGTGCGCCCGTGGCGAGCCAGTACGCATAGCTGACGAGGCCCACGATCACGATGCTGTCCGAAGGCGGCATCGTGCCGTTCATCGAGAACCGGAAACAGCCTTCGAGCCGCTGCTCGAACGTGTTGATCTGGTTGTTCTTGGTGCGAAACGCCGGATACGCGACATACGCGGCCCACAGCGGCGCCGAATCGGCCTTCCTGCCGGCATCGAGGTGACAGTTGACGCAGTTCATGCCATTGCCCACGTACTTCTTCGCATAGCGCTGCGTGTCGACGAAGACGTCGCGCCCGAAGCGGATCATGTCGCCAAGCGGCGTGTTCGGAATGCTCGTTTCGTCGGGTGGCGCGAAGCGGACCGCGTTGGCCGGCCGCCGGCGGCAGTTCGTCGGGCGCGACGACTCCCAAAGGGCGCGGTACCTGCGCCGGCGCGCCGATCGCCACGATCAGCAGCCACACCCCCGCCACACCGCGCAACGCTGCCATCCGTGACCTCCTTTACGACCGCCTGGCCTTCAGCACCGACAACGGCAGCAGCTCGCCGACGTTGATGCGCCTGCGATCGGGCTCGGGCGCCGTCAACGGCGTGGCCGTGCCCATCGTGGCCGCGCTGCGGCGCGCGAGCTCCTGGTAGCTCTGCGTGCCTTCGATCTTCCACGCGAGCTCCTGCTCGGTCAGCGTGCGCACCAGCTTGCCGGGAACGCCGGCGACCAGCATGCGCGGCGGCACGACAAAGCCTGCCTTGACGAACGCCATCGCCGCCACCATCGCCGATTCGCCGATGACCGCGTTGTCGTTGACGACGGCGTTCATGCCGACGAGCGCGTTGCGCTGGACGATGCAGCCATGCAGGATCGCGCCGTGGCCGATGTGCCCGTCTTCCTCGACGATCGTGTCGGTGCCGGGAAAGCCGTGCATCACGCAGTTGTCCTGGATGTTGGCGCCCGCGCGCACTTCGAGGCGGCCGAAGTCGCCGCGCAGGCTCGCGCAGGGACCGACATAGACGCCGGGGCCGATGATCACGTCGCCGATCAGCACCGCCGACGGGTGCACGAACGCGGTCGGGTCGACGACGGGCGTGATGCCGTCGATCGTGTACACGGTGAGCTTCATCGTCTTGTCCGTTGCCTTTCCGTCAGCCAAGCCAGGCGCGCGCGTTGCGGAACATCCGCATCCACGGCGATGCGTCACCCCATTCCGAAGGATGCCACGACATCTGCGCGCTGCGGTGGACGCGCTCCGGATGCGGCATCAGGATGGTGAACCGGCCATCCGCCGTCGTGAGTCCGGTGATGCCCTGCGGCGATCCGTTCACATTGTACGGATAGGCGTCGGTGGCGTGGCCGCGATGGTCGATCATCCGCAGCGCCACCAGCGGCTGGGCGGCCGCCAGCGTGGCGGCGTCGTGAAACTCCGCATAGCCTTCGCCGTGCGCGGTGGCCACCGGCAGGCGGCTTCCCTCCATGCCGGCGAAGAACAGCGACGGTGAACGCGTGACCTCGAGCAGGATGAAGCGTCCCTCGAACTGCTCGGAGCGATTGCGGACGAAACGCGGCCAGTGCGCGGCGCCCGGGATCATCTCGCGCAGCACGCCCATCATCTGGCAGCCGTTGCAGACGCCGAGCGCGAACACGTCGGGGCGCGCGAAGAAACCCGCGAAATCGTCGCGCACGCGGGGATTGAACAGGATCGACTTCGCCCAGCCCTCGCCCGCGCCGAGCACGTCGCCGTACGAAAAGCCGCCGCACGCGACGATGCCGGCGAACTCGGCCAGCGAACGCCGTCCCGCCGCGAGATCGCTCATGTGGATGTCGTAGGCGTCGAAGCCGGCGCGATCGAAGGCCGCCGCCATCTCGACCTGGCCGTTGACGCCCTGCTCGCGCAGGATCGCCAACCGCGGGCGCACGCCGGAGGCGATGTACGGTGCGGCGATGTCGTCGTCCGGGTCGAAGGTCAGGCGGGGCGACATGCCGGGATCGCCGGCATCGAGGATCCGCGCGTACTCCTGTCCGACCGCTTCGGGATTGTCGCGCAACATCTGCAACGCATGCGACGTCGCCGACCAGGCCCGGTGCAGGTCGATCCGCGACTCGTCGAGCAGCGTGACGCCCTGGCGCACGACGCGCACGCGATCGCCCGCGACCGGTGCGCCGACGACCGCCGCGGCGAGACCCGCGTGATGCGCGGCGCGCAGCAGGGCATCCGCATCGCTCGCGCGCACCTGGATCACCGCGCCCAACTCCTCGGCGAAGAGCGCGGGTAGCGGCTCCGCGTCGATGCCGTCGAGCGTCACATCGAGGCCGCAACGCGATGCAAAGGCCATCTCGACGAGCGTCGCGAAGAGTCCGCCGTCGGCCACGTCGTGATAGGCGAGCACGCGCATGTCGCGGCGCTCGCGCTGGATGAACGTGAAGAAGGCCGCCAGGCGATCGGGATTGTCGAGATCCGGCGCCTCGTTGCCCAGCTGGCCATGGACCTGTGCCAGCGCGGAGCCGCCGAGGCGCCGCCGCCAGCCGGCGACGTCGAGCAACAGCAGGCTCGTGTCGCCCCGGTCGAACCGCAGCAGCGGCGTCAGCGTGGCGCGCACGTCGTTCACGGGTGCGAAGGCGGACACGATCAGCGAGATCGGCGCCGTCACCGCCTTGGCCACACCGTCGTCCGTCCACGTCGTGCGCATCGACATCGAGTCCTTGCCCACGGGGATCGACACGCCCAGGCGAATGCACGTGTCGATCGCCACCGCGCGCACGGTGTCGTAGAGCGCCGCGTCCTCGCCTGCGTGGCCGGCCGGCGCCATCCAGTTCGCCGACAGCTTGACGTCGCCGATACGCGCGATGTCGGCGGCGGCGATGTTGGTCAGCGCCTCCCCGACGGCCATGCGGCCGGACGCGGGCGCGTCGATCAGCGCCAGCGGCGTCCGTTCGCCCATCGCCATCGCCTCGCCCGCATGTCCGGCGAAATCCATCAGCGTGACTGCGACGTCGGCCACCGGCACCTGCCACGGACCGACCATCGGGTCGCGCGAGCACAAGCCGCCGACCGTGCGGTCGCCGATCGTCACCAGGAACGTCTTGTCGGCGACCGCGGGCAATTGCAGCACGCGGTAGGCGGCGTCCCTGACCGAGACGCCGGTCAAGTCGAGCGCCGGCAAGGAGCGCGGCACGTGACGCACGTCACGCGTCATTCTCGGCGGCTTGCCGAGGATCACGTCGAGCGGCACGTCGACCGGGTTGTTGCCGAACGTCGCGTCCGCGACGACGAGCTTGCCTTCGGCATTGGCGGTGCCGACGACGGCAAACGGACATCGCTCGCGCGCGCAGATCGCCGCGAACCGCGGCAGCGATGCCGGCGCGATCGCGAGCACGTAGCGTTCCTGCGCCTCGTTGCACCATATCTCGCGCGGCGCCATGCCGGGCTCTTCCGACGGGATAGCGCGCAGGTCGAACGTGCCGCCCGCGCCGCCGCCGTGCACGAGTTCCGGGAGCGCGTTGGACAGGCCGCCGGCGCCCACGTCGTGCAGCGACAGGATCGGATTCGCGGCGCCCGCCTGCCAGCAGCGATCGATGACCTCCTGCGCGCGGCGCTCGATTTCCGCGTTGCCGCGCTGGACCGAATCGAAGTCGAGGTCCGCCGTGTTCGCGCCGGTGGCCATCGACGACGCCGCGCCGCCGCCCATGCCGATCAGCATGCCGGGCCCGCCCAGCTGGATCAGCAGCGTGCCCGCGGGCAGCGGCGACTTGTGCGTGTGCTCGTCGCGGATGTTGCCTACGCCGCCGGCGATCATGATCGGCTTGTGATAGCCGCGCACCTCCCCCGCCACTTCCTGTTCGAACGTGCGGAAATAGCCGGCGAGATTGGGGCGCCCGAACTCGTTGTTGAACGACGCCGCGCCGATCGGTCCCTCGAGCATGATCGACAGCGCCGACGCGATGCGGTCGGGCTTGCCGTAGTCGACTTCCCATGCGTGGGTGAGTCCGGGGATGCGCAGGTTCGACACCGTGAAGCCGTTCAACCCCGCCTTCGGCTTGCCGCCGATGCCGGTGGCGCCTTCGTCGCGGAGCTCGCCGCCCGATCCGGTCGCCGCCCCCGGAAAGGGCGCGATCGCCGTCGGATGGTTGTGCGTTTCGACCTTCATCAGCGTGTGCGTGAGTTCCGGTGCCGCGCCATAGCGGCCGTGCTCGCGCGGATAGAAGCGCGCGGCTATCGCGCCCTCCATCACGGCGGCATTGTCGACATAGGCGACGACGGTGCCGCCCGGATGCGCGCTGTGGGTCTGGCGGATCATGGCGAACAGGCTTTTGTCCTGCGGCGTGCCGTCGACGATCCAGTCGGCATTGAAGATCTTGTGCCGGCAGTGCTCGGAGTTCGCCTGCGCGAACATCATCAACTCGACGTCGGTCGGATCGCGGCGCAGCCGGCGGAAGCTTTCGTCCAGGTACTCGATCTCGTCCCCCGCCAGCGCCAGCCCGAGCTCGGCGTTGGCGCGCTCGAGCGCGGCGCGGCCGTCGGCCAGCAGCGGAATCGTCGTCAGCGGGCGCGCGGCGAAATGGGCGAAGAGCGTCTCGCCATCGGCGACGTCGTCGAACACCGCCTCGGTCATCCGGTCGTGCAGCAGCGGCAGCAGCGCGGCGCGGTCGGCTGCGGCAAGCGCGACGCCGCCAATGCTCGCGATCCGGTACACGATCCCGCGCTCGATGCGCGTCACGGCGGCCAACCCGCAGTTGCGCGCGATGTCGGTGGCCTTCGACGACCACGGCGAGATGGTGCCGGGACGCGGCACGACGAGCACGGTCACGCCGTCGATGCCATCGTCCGCCGCACGAAGTTCGGGGCCATACGTCAGCAGGCGCTCGAGCGTGGCGCGTTCCGCGGGGTCGAGCGGCCGGGCCAGTTCGACGAAATGCCGGTACGTCGCCTCGATACCGGCGACGCGATGGGCGGAGTGCGCTTGCGACAGACTCTGCAGCAGCTTGGCCACGCGGAACGGCGAGAGTGCCGGCCGCCCGGCCAACGAGAGGATTTCGGCCATCGCGATGGGGGAGCGCGTAAAGCCGAATTCTACTCTGTTTGCGTCGATGCGATCCGGCGGCCCGTTCCCCTGCGTCGTCGCGATCCCGACCCGTCGGTCCGGCTCACTCCACCTTGCCGATGCGCTTGACGACATCGGCCATCTTGGCCGCATCCGCATCGACATAGCGCTGGAACTCCGGCGCGTCCAGATGCTGGACCGCGCT
>CAWGLS010000026.1:0-31031 GCA_963823475.1 uncultured beta proteobacterium | reverse complement strand
CTCCCGCGGAATCCACTTCGATGCGGCTCGCGACTACCGCACGCGCCGCCGTCCGGCGAACGACCACCTCCGCCGTGGGTGAGCGACAGATGTTGCCGAAGCGAACCAGGAGGATCCGGGTGCGGTCGGCGACGGCGGCCATCACACACAGCGATCACACCCGGCTTCGGCGCGCAACAACGTCTTGCAGTTGCGGCACTCGTGGAAGAACCGGCAGGAATCCGTGGGCATCGTCTCCCGCGCGGCAAACCCGCAGTGCGGACGGGTCAGAACGGATTCGAGCAGGAGCTTCATGACGGCTTAGGACTCCCCGGCCATCATCGGCTGCAGTTCCCCGCTGCGAATGAGCCGCGCCAGGTCGGCGGCGCCGCCGACCAGTACGCCCTTGACGAACACCATGGGAAAGGTCGGCCACCCGGTCCACATCTTCAGTGCGTTGCGCCGCCGCCAACCGTTCAGGTAGCCGCCGTATTCGAGATGTCTGCCCGCGCTGCGGCGGGAATCACCAATCGCCGTCGTTCGCCTGACGCGCCGACGGGTTGTCCGACAACGGTCTTACCTCCGCGCCGCGCGCTTGCGCGGTGCAGGTCTCGCCGCGTTCGGCGCTTCGAAGAAAGGCGTCCCGCGATTCCGCCTGCTGCGTCAGGCGCCGGCCGACCTGCACGCACACGAGGTCGCATAGGTCGAAGATTCGTTGGTCGACGATCCGGTAGTAGGCGCTGGTACCGCGCGTCGACTTCGCGATGAGGCCCCTCTGGGTCAGCAGGCCCAGATGCTTCGATATGTTCGCCTGGCTGCAACCAAGCTCTGCCGTCAGGTCTCCCACGTTGCGCTCGCCGCTACGCAAGGCATTGAGGATCTTGAGGCGCATCGGCACCGCAAACGCGGAAAAAAAATCAGCGACCTGCTGGATCGCGTGATGATCCAGATTTTCCATCAGCGAGCATTCCCGCACCATTGCGACATTCATAGTCTAGCGCTTTTGCAGTGCTTGCCTGTATAACTTTGTAGTGATATAGTAAACATAGATCACGCGTAATGTCGAGCTTTTACCGTGGCCGGGCGAAAACGTCCGGGGCGGGTTACGAGGATTCTTCGATGAAAATTGTCTTGCCCGCCGCAGCGGCAGCCCTGGCTCTCGCGCTCACGCTTCCGGCCGGGGCCGCGCCGCTTGCGACATTGACCGTCGCTTCCGCCACCGCAAGCCCTGCGTACGTGGCCGAAGGGGTGGTCGAGGCCGTGCGCCAGAGCACGATTACCGCCCAGGTGCCCGCGCGTATCGTCGAGATGCGCGTGCGCGCAGGCGATGCGGTCAAGGCGGGCCAGGTGCTCGTCCGCCTCGACTCGCGAACGGCGGTGGATCAGCTGACCTCCAGCCAGGCTCAGGTCGCCGCCGCGCAGGCCCAGCTCGAGGCGGCGCGCCGCGACTACGAGCGCAATCGCCGCCTGAACGAGAAGCGCTACATCAGCCAGGCCGCGATGGAGCAGGCGGAGGCGCAGTTCAAGGCAGCCGAAGCGCAAGCCAAGGCGTCGATCGCCCAGGCGGGTGTTGCAACGACCCAATCCTCCTTCACGACACTGGTGGCGCCCTACGCAGGCATCGTCGCCACTGTCGCCGCCGAGGTCGGTGACGTGGCTTCGCCCGGCATGCCGCTCCTCGTGCTGTATGACCCGACTGAACTGCGCGTCCTCGCCCAGCTGCCGGAGAGCTACGCCCAGCTCGTCGTGCCGGGAAAGCCGGTGCAGGTGAGCATCCCGGGAACGAGCGGCGCCGAACGCACGATCGACGCGACGCAAGTCGTCATATTGCCCACGGCCAATGCGTCCACGCACACGCGCGACGCGCGCCTTTCCCTGCCGGCGGCGGCAACGGGCATATCGCCGGGAATGTTCGCCCGCGCGACGTTCCCGCTGTCGCGTGTCGACGCTCCACGTATCACCGTCCCTGCCAGCGCCGTCGTGCGTCGGCCCGAGTTCACGGCCGTCTATGTCGTCGACGGGAACGGCCGCCCGCAGCTGCGCCAGGTGCGTCTCGGCCGCGCCTCCGGTGATGTCGTCGAGGTCGCGTCCGGGCTTGCGCCGGGCGAACGCATTGCCGTCGATCCTGTCGCGGCGGCACGGCAATGACCACGCCGGAACCGCTACCCGCGCCGCTCGGCGTTTCCGGGCGAATCGCGCGCTACTTCCAGGCGGCGCAGATCACGCCGCTGCTGGCGCTCCTGGCGCTCCTCGCGGGCGCTTTCGCCGTGCTCGTCACGCCCCGCGAGGAAGAGCCGCAGATCAACGTGACGATGGCGAACGTGCTGATCCCGTTTCCGGGGGCATCCGCGAGCGACGTCGAGCAGATGGTCGCGGCGCCCGCGGAGCAGGTCGTCGATCGGATCACGAACGTCGAGCACGTGATGTCGGTGTCACGGCCCGGGCTCGCGGTGATCACGGTCCAGTTCAAGGTCGGCGTGCCCCGGATCACCGCGCTCGTCAGCCTGTACGACACGATCCTTTCCAACCAGGACTGGCTGCCGCGCAACCTCGGCACGCTGCAGCCGATCGTCAAGCCGAAAGGCATCGACGACGTCCCGATCGTCACGCTGGCATTGCGCTCGAAGGATCCGAACATCGGGGGCGCCGATCTCGAGCGCGTAGCGCATGCGATCGAGACCGACCTGAAGCGCGTTCCCGGCACGCGCGAGGTGGAAACACTTGGCGGTCCCAGGCGCGCCATCAACGTCCGGCTCGACCCGGCTCGCATGAATGCCGCCGGCGTGACCGTCAGCGAGATCCGCGACACGCTGCTCTCCGCGAACAACGGCGCGTCCATCGGCGAACTCGTCGCCAACAACCAGGCGGTCCTGGTGGATGCCGGCCCGTTCTTCCGCGACGCCCGCGATATCGGCGGCCTGATCGTCGCGACGCGCGCCGGAGCGCCGGTATTTCTGGAGCAAGTCGCGACGCTGGACGACGGTCCGCCCGTTCCCGAGCATTACGTGTGGTACGGAACCGCGGGCAACGACGCCCGCGAGTATCCGGCGGTCGTCATGAGCGTCACCAAGAAGCCGGGACAGAACGCCGTCGACGTCGCCGACGCCTTGATCGGGCGCCTGGACAGCCTGCGCAATGCGGTGATTCCACCGACCGTCGAGGTCGACGTCACGCGCAACTACGGTGCGACCGCCAACGACAAGGCGCTGAAGCTGATCCAGAAGCTGGTGTTCGCGACCGCCGGCGTGGTCGCCCTCGTGCTGTTCGCGCTCGGCTGGCGGGAAGCGGTCATCGTCGGCGCGGCCGTCGTGCTGACGCTCATGGCCACGCTGTTCGCATCCTGGGCATGGGGATTCACGCTGAACCGGGTGTCGCTGTTCGCGTTGATCTTCTCGATCGGCATCCTCGTCGACGACGCGATCGTCGTCGTCGAGAACATCCATCGTCACCGGCTGCTTGCGCCCGACCGCAGCCTGACCGACATCATCCCGCAGGCCGTGGACGAGGTGGGCGGACCCACGATCCTCGCCACCTTCACGGTCATCGCGGCGCTGCTGCCCATGGCGTTCGTCAGCGGCCTCATGGGCCCGTACATGAGCCCGATCCCGATCAACGCGAGCATGGGCATGCTGATTTCGCTGGCGGTCGCCTTCGTGATCACGCCCTGGCTCGCGCGGCGCCTGCTCGGGCATCTGCATGCCGGGTCGTCCGACGGCATCGCCCTGCGGCTCGCCCCCCTCTTCCGTCGCTCGTTCGCGCCCTTTCTCGACCAGGTCAGGGGCGGGCGCAACCGCTTCCTGTTGTGGCTCGGCATCGCGGGACTGATCGCGATCTCGCTCGCGCTGCCCGTGTTGCAGCTCGTCGTCATGAAGATGCTGCCGTTCGACAACAAGTCGGAGTTCCAGGTCGTCGTCGACATGCCTGCGGGGTCGGCGCTGGAGCGGACCGCGGCGGTGCTGCACGAGATGGGCGGCTATCTCGCCACCGTGCCCGAAGTCGCCGACTACCAGGCGTACGCGGGCACGTCGGCGCCTATCAACTTCAACGGGCTGGTGCGCCAGTACTACCTGCGCCGCGGCTCGGACGTGGGTGACCTCCAGGTCAACCTCGTCGACAAGGCGCATCGCCATGACCAGAGCCACGTGATCGCCACGCGCGTCCGGCCCGCGCTCACGAAGATCGCCGCTGCCCATGGCGCCCGGGTCAAGGTGGTCGAGGTCCCGCCGGGACCACCCGTGCTGGCGCCCATCGTGGCCGAGATCTACGGACCCGACGACGCGGGGCGCATCGCGGTCGCGCGCGCGGTCGAAGGCGTGTTCCGCAAGCAGGCAGGCGTGGTCGACACCGACGTGAGTGCGATTGCCGAGGCCCCGCGCTGGGTGGTCACGGTCGACCGCTCGAAGGCTGCGCTCGCCGGCGTGCGCCAGGACGACATCGTCGCGACGCTGCGGGCCGGCCTGTCCGGCGAAGACGTCACCTACCTGCGCGATGCCTCGAAGTATCCGGCGGCCATCCGCCTGCAGCTTCCCGTATCGGCGCAGGGCGACCTCGAGGCGCTGCTGCAGCTCTCCGTGCGCAGCGCCGGCGGCCAGACCGTGCCGCTGCGTGAAGTGGTGATCGTCGACAAGGACGGTACGCGGGATCAGCCGCGCTATCACAAGGACCTGCTGCCGGTGGAATACGTCGTCGGTGACACGGCCGGCGTGATCGACAGCCCGCTGTACGGGATGTTCGCAATGCGTTCGGCCATTCTCGGGTTGCCGATGCCCGGCGGCGGCATGCTCGCCGAGCATTTCATCAGCCAGCCCGGCGATCCGTACCGGGGCTACAGCATCAAGTGGGACGGCGAGTGGCAGGTGACCTATGAGACGTTTCGCGACATGGGCTTGGCCTATGCGGTCGGGCTCGTGCTCATCTATCTGCTGGTGGTCGCGCAGTTCGGCTCCTACCTGACACCCCTGATCATCATGGCGCCGATTCCGCTCACCATCATCGGCGTGATGCCGGGGCATGCGCTGCTGGGCGCACAATTCACGGCGACGTCGATGATCGGCATGATCGCGCTTGCCGGCATCATCGTCCGCAACTCGATCCTGCTCGTCGATTTCATCAACCTGCAGACCGCGCAGGGCGTCCCGTTCGACGAAGCCGTGGTGAGCTCGGCGGTGATCCGGACGCAGCCGATCGCGCTCACGGCGCTCGCCGCGATGCTCGGCGCATTCTTCATCCTCGACGATCCCATCTTCAACGGGCTCGCCGTCTCGCTGATCTTCGGCATCCTGGTCTCGACGCTGCTGACGCTCGTCGTGATCCCCCTGCTCTATTACGTCGCCTATCGCCGCAAGTTCGCGGCAGCCTAAAGGAGAATCGCCATGTCCAGTTGGCAACTTGTCCGCATCTTCGCCGGATCCTTCATCCTGATCTCGCTCGCGCTCGGCGTCCCGGGCAGCCCGCTGTACGTGAGTTCGTGGTGGCTTGCGTTCACGGCGTTCGTCGGGGCCAACCTGCTGCAAAGCGGGTTCACGCAGTGGTGCCCGCTCGAGGTCATCCTGCGCAAGCTGGGCGTGTCGGCAGGCGCATGATCCTCATGCGCGCTGGTGCATGCGTGCGTCGCAGCGTGCGCCTCCGGGTCGGGACACTCGTCGCCGCTCTCGGTGTGGCGCTCCTCACCACGGCGACCGGCGCCGTCGCCGACGTCGACCTCCTGGCGGCGTGGGAAGCGGCGCAACAGCAGGATCCCACCTACGCCGCCGCCCGTGCGGAGCTGGCCGCGGGCGCTGCGCGCAAGCGGCAGGGCCGGGCGCTGTCGCTGCCGACGGTGACCGTCAGCGGCACGGTCGGCTACGGCGCCGCCACGCAGGACACGTCGGGTGCGCAGTTCACCGGGCCCGGATTCGGCACCGTGAACGGCGTGGATTTCCGCACCGACATCACCGGCGGCACCAGCACGGGGTGGCGCATCACGGCCGAGCAGCCGCTGTACAACGCGGAGCGTCGCGCCGGTGCGCGGCAACTGGAACTCTCCGCGGACCGCGCCGGGCTCGCGCTTTCGCTCGCACGGCAGGATCTCATGCTCCGCACGGCGGGCACTTACTTCGCCGTGCTGGCCGCCGAAGACGCGCTCGAGGAAACCGTGCGACAGAAATCCGCGACGGCGCGCGCGCTCGAAGTGACGCAGGCGAGCTACGACGACGGCAAGCTGCCGATCACCGATCGCAACGAGGCGCAGGCGCGCTACGACGGCATCCTCGCGCGCGAGAGCGGTGCGCGCGACGCGCTGGCACTCGCCCGCGCCACGTTCACGGAGCTCACCGGACTGCCCGCGGAGAACCTGCGCACCGTGGAGCGCGACAAGGCGCTGCGGCCGTTCGAGGCAGGACGCCTCGAGGGATGGCTGGCCAAGGCCGGCGACGGCAATCCGCAAGTGGCCCTGCAGTCGATCGCACGCGACATTGCCCGGCAGGAAGTGGAAAAATGGAGCGCGCAGGCAGCGCCCACGCTGTCGCTGATCGCACAGGCCAGCGGCGATCGCCTTTCCGGCAACGGAGCGTTCGGCACCTCCGGCATCGTGAGTGGGAACAACAGCGTGATCGGGGTGCAGTTGTCGATTCCCCTCTACACGGGCGGCATGCGTTCGGCGCGCGGCGAGGAAGCGATCGCCCTCGCGGAAAAGGCCGGTTACGACGTCGAGGCCGCGCGCAAGTCGGTCGCGCTGCAGACCCGCCGCGCGTGGCTGGGCGCCGCCGGCGGACTGACGCGCATCCCGGCCTACGAGCGCGCGATCGAATCCGCACGCTCGCGGCTCGATGCCACCGAAACGGGTTACGAGGTCGGCGCACGCACGACGCTCGACCTCCTCAACGCCCAGGCCGACCTGTTCCGCACGGTCCGCGAACTGGCGCAGGCCCAATACCAGGTGCTGCTCGACCGCATCGCGCTCGCGCGGGCCGCCGGCGAGCTGTCCGAGGACGTTCTGCGTGTCGTCAATGCGAACCTGGTCGGCAGATGAGGCCCCGACACGTTTGTATACTCGCGCGGCGGGCAGGCATGCCGCACCTCCGCCAACCTGACCGGAAGCCAACGCCATGAGCGATGCGCTGACCTATCTTCTGAAGGCCCGTCCCGAGGCCATGGGCGGGTATTTCAAGTTCCTCAAGCTTGCGGGATCGCATCTCGATCCCAAGACGCGGAACCTCATATCGGTGATCACCAAGGTGCACGCACAGACCGAGACCGGCCTCAGGCAGTACCTGACGCGCGCGCTGCGCGACGGCGCGACCGCCGACGAGGTCCTGGACGCGCTGCTGATGGCGTTTCCCGCGCTCGGCCTTGCCCGGATCGTATGGGCGGTCGACGTGATCCTGCGCATGGACATCCCCGAATTCCGCCTCGGCGATGCGGCAGCGAATGCGCCGAAGTGGCACGACGTCGCGTCGATGACCGCAGTGAAGCCGGGCAAGACCACCTATCTCGACTGCGACGGCCGCAATCTCTTCGTGCACCGAAAGGGCAAGACCATCAAAGTCTACGACAGTCGCTGTCCTCACCAGGTCACCAACATCCCGCACCTCGCGCTTTCCGGCACGACGCTCACCTGCCCCAAGCACGAGTGGTCGTTCGACATCGAGTCCGGCCAATGCATCCGCAACGGCGATCGGCCGCTGACCGAGTTCCCGCACAAGGTCGAGGCGCGCCGCCTGTTCGCCTACTGGTAGCGGCGATCCGTGCCCCGTTGACGTTCGTCAACGGGTCTCCGCCGCGGCGATGCAACACTGGCAAAGCGTGCTTGCGCGGCCGTCTACGCGATGCGGCCCTGCCTGGCGCGCGCGGAGGGTCCCTGAAGAATATGGTGATTCTCGGCGCCGGAACGGGCGGTGCGCTGACGGCCGACCTGCTTTCGCATCGCCTGGACCTGCGCGAGTGGACGATCACCGTGATCGACCGTTCGCTGCTGCACGTCTATCAGCCGGGACTGCTGCAAAGCCGCAAGTGTTCGATAGCGGATGTGCTCACCGATTCCATCGAATTTTCTAGCTTGCCCGATCACATCGAGTTTGGCGATCGAACGAAGAAGCAACTTGGGCTCCCGACTGGCCGACCCAAGGATCGAGACGCTACTCTGCAAATGCTGCTGAAGCTTGAGCAGCAGGAACCCCCTCTCAGGCTTGTACAGGCGTCGACAGCGGCCGGTGTGACGATCAAGTACGTCGGAAGACACTTTCCCGATATACGTGATCGGATTCGCGATCAGTATTCGGCTTACCTGAAGGCGAAGGAGGACGCCCGTCGAGAAGCAATCAGCAAGGCAGTCCTCACCGCGGCCGCGCGCCTAACCGCGCGGGGCGTGTACCCAAGTCGTCGCGCGGCTCAAAGGGAAATACGCGACGACGTAAAACTCTCGTCGCGCCGAGACAACGGACTGATCGCCGACACGCTGAAGGCTATCCGGCGGTAGCGCCCGATGGTCTTCAGTTCCTGCCGGCTCGCGGAACCATTGTTCGTCGCCTAGTGCAGGGAACCATAGTCCGTCGTTTGCGACAAACTACGGTTCCTCGGCACACCCGAGGACGCGCAAGCCTTTGTTTTGTTGGTGGCCAAGGGCGGAATTGAACCACCGACACAAGGATTTTCAGAATCAACCGTTTCGATTGGTCATTTTTTAAATCAAGCTCTTGCGACACACGCCAAGTTTCAAGAGCAGGCACGAACAGCCCGAGACCAGTTGCAAGCAGCCAAACGAAGTTACGAAATGGCTACGCAGAACTACCCGTTCCTGCGCAATGATGAATCTTAAGGGAGCCCGGAAATGCGAATGCGTTCAGGCTGGAGCACGACGAAGCTGCCCGTTAGCCGGTCCGCGTGCTTCCGCACCAGGTCGAGCATCCTAGCCCCGAGGGTTGACCGGGCACTCACCGGGAACCGAACGAGCACCACACCCACACTCTTGGTGCCAGCCGCAAAGACCAGCTGGCCAAAGTCTTTGTCTTCGGTGAGCAGAATTCGGCCCTCGCGCAGCGCCAGCGCCATGACTACGTCGTCATCAGCGCCCGCCGAAGCCTCTGCAACCGAGAGAACGTCGAAACCCTCGGTTCGCAACGCACGAACAGCAGCGAAGTCGCAGTTCTCGTCGGCGAGAAAGCGCAACATCGAGATCGCGCCGACCCGTTACCCAATCTCTTCATGGGCCAGCACGACTGCCGCATAGGTCATAGCAGCCCGGATATCGTCGGGCTTTAGATTAGGATAGGCGTCGAGCAATTCCGCCTCAGTCGCGCCCTCACCGAGCTTGCGCAAGATCAACTCCACGGGGATACGCGTGCCGCGGATCACCGGCTTTCCCAGCATGACTTTGGGATTGATCGCGATACCATCAGGCAGAGCCATGAAGCCTTCTCCTAATTTCCATTGCGGTTCGGCTACGGTCCGCGGACAGTACCGTCTCCTACACCCGCGCTTGTCTCGGAAAGTCTAGCACTTGCGGCACGTTCACGCGTGGCCTGTGAGCCACCGCGCGTGGCGTCGCTACCCGGAGCTCGGCGCGTTCCCCGCGGCTCGATCTTGCCCGGCACGGAACCCGTTCCGGGCAATTCCCTCTTGTTCACTTAACGGCACTAGGGCCGCACTCGCTTCCTCGGGCGTGAGCCGCAGTTTGTCCGATTCGAGAATCGAAGTGGGCCGTCCTCGGGACGGCCTGTCGGAAGACATCCCGCGAGGGGTGGCCCTGTGCTTCGTGCTTGACGCGAGCGCCGGGTTCTTCGAGCGAGACCGAGCGATGTTGTCAGTAGCCTCGGTCGTAGACGCGAACCGGCGAGCAGCAAACCTACCGCACACAACGGCCGTGGTGTCCCGTGCTCAGAGGTACCCCCTGCGGCTGCCATTGGCGCCCCAGGCGAGCAGACACTACCGGACGTGCACACACACCACGGCAGCAGAAGGAAACGATCTACGAAGATTTTGGCAGGGATTGATGAAGGGAGGTACCGATGCGCGATTTGAACTACGACTTGAAGCAACTCTGTCGCCACAACCGCGACGGCAGCTACGCCCCCAGCGGATCGAGAACACATCCTCGATTTGATCGCCGACCATCTCGAGGCGATGGGGTTCCGGCATATGAACGCCCACAGCCTCAAGCCCAAGCACGTGGAGAAGCTGGTCGAGCGCTGGCTCGCCGAGAACCTCTCTCCAGGGACCATCAAGAACCGGATGTCGGCGCTCAGGTGGTGGGCCGAGAAGGTCGGCAAGGAGAACATCGTCGCCCGCAGCAACGCCGCCTATGGCATTCCGGACCGGGTGTACGTCACCAACATTTCCAAAGCCAAGGATCTCGTCATGGTCCAGCTGCAACAAATCCGCACCCAGTGCATCCGCATCTCGCTGCGGCTGCAGGCCGCCTTCGGCCCGAGGCGGGAAGAGTCGATCAAGATCGTCCCGAAGCGGGCAGATCGTGAAGATCGACAAGGCACCGAAGGTGAAGTTGTTCAAGGAAGGCCCGGGACGGGAACGCTCGATTACCGTGGGACAAGCCGAAACGCTTCTTCGCGAGTTACCCGCGCATCAGCGCGATGTCGCTCTCTTCGCGCTCGCGACCGGGTTGCGGCATTCGAACGTCCTCGGACTGGAGTGGTCGCGTGTCGACTTGGATGCAGCCCATGCCTGGGTAGGCGCAGCGGAATCGAAGAACCGCAGGCCGATTGCCGTGCCTCTCAACGCGACCGCGCTGGAGGTCTTGCGGCGGCAGCTCGGGAAGCACCCGCGGAGGGTGTTCACGTACGCCGGGAAGCCGCTCGCGAGGGCCAGCACGCGAGCGTGGACGAAAGCCTTGGAGCGTGCCGGCATCGAGGACTTCCGCTGGCATGACCTGCGCCACACCTGGGCCACGTGGCATCGCCAGTCCGGTACGCCGACGCACGAGCTGCAGCGTCTTGGTGGCTGGCGCTCTTCAGTGATGGTCGAACGCTACGCGCACTTGGCGCCCGATCATCTCGCGAAAGCGGCCAACCGGCTCGATTCGCTGCTTCCCGGTTACGATTTGGCTACGCCGGAGAAGGGAAAAGGAGTTAGCAACCAGCCATAACTCCTTGTGGTTGTTGGTGGCCAAGGGCGGAATTGAACCACCGACACAAGGATTTTCAGTCCTCTGCTCTACCAACTGAGCTACTTGGCCAAGAGCGCGATTATAACAAATCCGCGCGCCGCACCCAGCGCCGCCGCTTCAGTCCACCTTGGCGCCCGACCGCTTGACGATTTCCGTCCATTTCTCGCGTTCGGCGGTCAGGAAGCGGGCGAACGCCTCCGGCCCCTGCACGTTCGCTTCCGCGCTTTGCGCCGCGAAGCGTTCGCGCACGTCCGGCAGGTCCATCGCCGCCGCCAGGTCGGCCGCGAGCCGCCCTTGTACGGGACATGGACGATGTCGACCCCCGCGCGCAGCTTGAAGAGTTCGCCGGCCAGGTGCGGCACGGTGCCGTTGCCCGCCGAGCAGAACGTCAGCGTGCCGGGCTTCGCCTTGGCCATCGCGACGAGTTCCGCGTTGCCGACGGTGGTGCCCGCGCCGGGCTTGTTCTCGACGATGACGGACCGGCCCAGCCTTTCGCTTAGCTTCTGCGCCGCCGTGCGCGCGATGATGTCGGTGGCGCCGCCGGGCGCGAACGGCTTCAGTGTGGCGTATCGGCGGCGAAGAATTCCTGCAGCTCGCGCAACGTGAGGTCCGGCGCTTCCTCGGCAAGATAATGTCCGGACGGCAGCGCGCGTCCGCGGACGTCGACGGCGACCGTGCGCCAGTCGGCGACCGGATCGAAATACCGGTGCACGACCCCCTTGTCGCCCCACAGCACCAGCAGCGGACACGTTAGCTTGCGTCCGGCGGCGGCGTCGGCCTCGTCGTGCTCGAGGTCGATCGACGCCGCGGCGCGATAGTCTTCGCAGGTCGCGTGGATCGTCTCCGGCTGCACGAAGCAGCGCGCGTATTCGGCGAACGCCCGTGGGTCGAAGATGTTCGCCGCCGAGCCCCAGCCCGCGGTCTTCTTGCGCAGGTAATACAGCGGATCGGCCCCGATCAGCTTTTCCGGCAGGTCGAACGGCTGGATCAGGAAGAACCAATGGTAGTAGGCGGTCGCGAACGCGCGGTCGGTCTTCGCGTACATGAGACGCGTGGGCGAAATGTCGAGCACCGCCACGCGCTCGACCGCGTGCGGATGATCGGCGCACAACCGGTGCGCGACGCGGCCGCCGCGGTCATGGCCCGCCAACCTGAACCGCGCGAAGCCCAGCTCGCGCATCAGCTCGACCATGTCGCCGGCCATCGCGCGCTTCGAATACGGCGCGTGCGCGGCGTCGCTCGCGGGCTTGGCCGAATCGCCATACCCGCGCAGGTCGGCGCACACGACGGTGTACGACCGCGCCAGCGCGGGCGCGATCCGGTGCCACATCGCATGCGTCTGCGGATAGCCGTGCAGCAGCAGGAGCGGCGGGCCGGCGCCGCCCACCTCGCAGTGGATCTCGGTGCCCGTCGTGCGCAGGCGACGCGTCGTGAAGTCCGGAAACAGTTCGCTCATGGCATCGCCTTTGAAGCTACCCCAGCCGCTCGTCGAGGTTGGCGCCCTTGGCCTACGGCTGGTAGGGATGCGCGGAAACGCCACCGCGATCCAGCGCGGCGCCGATGCCGGCGGTCGCCGGCACGGCAAAGGCGCCGTCGACAAGCGCGGCGAACGCGCGGTCGAGTCCGTCGCGCGTCCGCGCATCGATGGGCGTTTGCGCCACATCGGCGGCGATCACGCCGTCGAAGGGTGCGAGCTTCACCGCCCGATATCCGGCGGCGACCGCCCGTCTCGCCGCATCGGCGAAACCGGCCGGCGACCGATCGGCCACGCTGCGGTTGATGTTGCCGTACGCCGCCCATGATCGTGTAGCCGTCGGGCGGGGCCATGGCGACTTCCGCCGCCCCGACGCCGCCGCCGGCGCCCGGCTTGTTCTCGACGATCACCGGCTGTCCCAGCGCGGTGGTCAGCCTTTCGCTGATCGTCCGCGCGAGGATGTCGGTGGTGCCGCCGGCCGCGAACGGCACGACGTAGCGGATCGGCTTGGACGGCCACGCCTGCGCGCCGGCCAGCGTGGATATCGCGGCGAGCGCGATACCGGCAAGGATGGCCCCCGCGACGATGCGTCGATTCCTCCGTTTCCGGTGAATGCGCGTCCGCTTTCCCCGGTATCACGCGGTGACTAATTGAGGTACCGCTCCGCGCGCAACGCGTCGATGCCGACGGATCGGGCCGCTTCCACGAGATCGACCCACGTCTTGTCGTCGAGCGGCACGCCATTGGCGAGCCGCGCGGCGCGCGTACGCCGTTCGGCGTCGCCGGGACCCAGCACCGGCTGCCCCGGCACGGAGGGCGGCGACGCCTTCACATAGTCGACGAAGCGCCGCGCTTCTTCCAGCACCGTGCCCTGCCCATCGTAGACGGCCGGCGCGATGAAGATCGACAGCATGTTATTGCGCAGCACCGTGTCCGTGGGATCGGAACTGCGGCCGGTGGTGATCGCGCCGGCGAGCAGATCGGTGAGGATCGACAGCCCCGAGCCCTTGTGGGCGCCGATCGTCAGCAGCGCGCCGCCGTCGTAGAAGTCCTTGGGGTCGGTCGTCGGCTTCCCGTGCTTGTCGACGATCCAGCCCTCGGGCACCTGCTCGCCCTTGTTCAGCGCGACCATCAGCTTGCCTTCGGCCACCGTCGACGTCGTGATATCGAGGATCGCGGGGTCGCTGCCGGCGAGCGGCACGCCGATCGCCAGCGGATTGGTGGACAGGCGCCGGTCGCCGCCGCCGAACGGCGCGACGCGCTGCGCCCCCGACGTGTTCAGGAAATGCAGCGACACCTGGCCGGCCTCCGCCGCCATCTCGGCCCAGTCGCCCAGGCGACCCAGGTGTCCGCAATTGCGCAGTCCGATCATCGCGATGCCCTTCCGCGCCGCCTTCGCGATGCCGAGCTTCGTCGCGTACTCGCCCGTCACCTGGCCGAAGCCGCAGTTGCCGTCGATGATCGCCAGCGTGTCGCTTTCGAACACGATCGTCGGCGGCGTATTGGGCTTCAACCAGCCGTCGCGCACCCATTCCAGGTACTTGCCCACGCGCAGCACACCGTGCGAGTCGTGACCGACGAGGTTGGAATCCACCAGTCGGCGCGCGATGGTCCGCGCTTCGGCCGCCGCGGAACCGCCGGCTTGCATGATGGCGGCGACGAGATCGATCAGTTTTGCTGCGGGAACGGTTCGCATGTCTCTCTTCTGGTGGATCTCGGGCTCGGGCGTTGCCGCCGTGCCTTCGAGAAAGTCGAAGTCGCAGCCCTGGTCGGCCTGCGTGATGTGCGTGGTAAAGCGCGCCGAAGCCGCGCATGTCGGATTCGCCGGTGTTGTCGATGTTTCCGCCGATTATACGAAGGCGCGCCTTCATTCACCACACAGTTAACTCGCCGCGGCCGCGGATGCCTTGGTCCTGCGCGGGCGGCGCGCCACGTTGCGTTGCGCGCGCGGCGCGCTATAGTAGGGGCACAGGACAGCGGGCGAGTCGCGCAGAGCCCCGCCGCCGTCCACCGCGCGGACGTCGCCCCGATGTCCGCAACCTCGCTGCGGGAGGTTCGCCATGGCCCCGGCTCGAATCCACGATGCCCCTCGATCGCGCCTCCTCGCGGCGCTGATCGTCGCGTTCGGCGCGCTTTGCCTCCTCGTCGTCGCACCCGCCGCGCATGCGCAGCCCCGATCCGCGAAGTCCGCCGCGCCGGCGACAGCGGCCGCGACCGAAGCCGTCGACGCCGAGAAGATATTCGGCGCCATCGTCAAGGTCACAGTCCACGCGGTGCCCGACGCGCGCAGTTCCGCGTCGCTGGGCAGGCGAGCGCGAAGGCAGCGGCGTCGTCATCGGCGACAACGGCCTGATCCTCACGATCGGCTACCTGATCGTCGAGGCCGAGGACGTCACGGTCGTCGACAGCAAGGGGCGCTCGCTCGCCGCGCAGGTCGTGGGCTACGACCATGCGACGGGCTTCGGCCTGCTGCGCACGATCGCGCCGCTCGACGCCAAGCCGGTGACGCTGGGCGATTCGACCCGGGCCGCCGAGCGCGAGCCCGTGATGATCGCGTCATCGGGCGACGACAACGTCTCGTTCGCCTACATCGTCAGCAAGCGGGCATTCGCCGGCAACTGGGAATACGCGCTGGACCAGGCGATCTATACCAGTCCTCCGACGCTCAACTGGAGCGGGGCGGGCCTGTTCGACCGCGACGGGAAACTGCTGGGCGTGGGTTCGCTCATCGTCCGCGACGCCACCGACGAAGAGCCGAAAGTCCCCGGCAACATGTTCGTGCCGATCGACCTGCTGAAGCCCATCCTGGCCGACCTCGTCAGCGCCGGACGGCGCGCAGGTCCCGCGCGGCCGTGGCTGGGCGTGAGCGCCGACGAAGTGCAGGGGCGACTCGTCGTCACGCGCGTATCGCCGGACGGCCCCGCCGACCGTGCCGGCGTGAAAGCCGGCGACATCATCCTCGGCGTGGCCGGCGAGGGCGTGCGCACGCAGCCCGAGTTCTATCGCAAGGTATGGAGCCGCGGGGGTGCCGGAACGCGCGATTCCGCTCAAGTTGCTGCAGGGCGTCGACGTCAACGAAGTCCCCGTCGTCGTCCATCGATCGCGTCGAGTATTTCAAGCCGCGGACGACCCACTGACCGGCGTTGGCCGCGAGCGGCAGGACCAAGAGTCGCTCACGTGCCGGCGCCGGCGCGCAGCATCGCGTGCAGCGTCCGCAGCCGCGTGGCCACCAGCGGCGCCAGCGCCTCCGGAGCGAGTTCGGCGGCGACCGTCTGCAGTCCGCGCGCCGCCAGGCGCTGCCGCAGGTCCGGCGATTGCGCGATCTTGCGCATCGCGTGCGCCGCTGACGTCACATCCGGTTCTGCCCACACCTCGCCGCGGCGGTAGGGACCCAGGTCGCGCTGCAGCTCGACCAGCGAATAATCGACGAGCAGCGCATTGTCGATCCGCGTGAAATCGACGTTGCCCGACCACGGCGTCGCGATCACCGCCTTGCCGCACGCCATCGCTTCGGCCATGCCGAGGCCGAAGCCTTCGGCCCGGTGCAGCGAGACGAAGCAGTCGATGCTCGCCATCAGCGACCACAAGTCCGGTCGCGCGAGATAACCGTCGAGCAGCGTGATGCGCGCATCGGCGCGCGCGAGGTCCGCAAGCCGGGACTTCAAGTCCGGCTGGAATTCGAGATTGCCGATCTTCAGGAACAGCCGCACGGGCTCGGACCCCGGGAACGCCTTGCGAAACGCTTCGGCCACGCCGAGCGGATTCTTGCGTTCGGGAACGCTGAACACGTCGCACATCGCGAAAAACGCGACGTCGTCGGCCGCGATGCCGAACCGCGCGCGATCGGCGTTGAGCGCCGGCGCCTCGACCGAATGCGGAACGCGCAGCACCGGCACCGGCGACTTCACGGCGATCGCCTGCTGGCAGAACGACGACGGCACCCAGACCTCGTCGAGCAGGTCGAAGGCCGGCACCCACGCGTCGGGGAATTCCCGAAGTTCCCATGCCCAGTAGCCGATGTTGTACCGCCCCTCGAACAGCGACGCGCCGAGGCTGTCGTGCGCGACGAACATCTGGTCGGCGTTGATGTGGAAGAGGTTGATCGCGTGCAGGTGCTCGGTGGCCGGCACGTCGGGAATGGACTCGCGCATCCGCGACAGGTTGCCGACGCGAAAGTTGATCGGCGCGACGGGCGTGCCGGCGGCCTTGATGATGCGCAGCATGGACCGCGCCGATTCACCGATCCCGCTTTCCGCCGCGAGGTAGCCGACGACGTTGACGCCCTCGTCGCCGGGATCGGCGATCGCGCCGTGCCTGCGCACATGCGCAGGGTACTTGACGACGGGCGGCGGCGCCGCGCGGTCCGCCTCCATCAAAGACGCGCCCGTTGCCACCAGCGGCGGCGTCGCGTAGCTGTCGTCGAAATACGCCTTGCGCAACAAGGCATGCCGGACGCGGTGGCGGAACGCCTGCGTCGTCAGCGGCTTCACCGCGCGCCGGATGCCCCACGCGACACGGTAGGCCATCCGGTAGACGCCGCGCACCGGATCGACCGTGCCGGAGGCGCCGTCGGCGATGCTCGCGACCTCCGGCATGCCGGGGGCGACGCCGGCGCCGCCCTCGGCCGGCGCATTTCCGGCGCTGGCGGCGTCGGGTCGCCGCCCTTCGAGCGCGGCCTGCACGGGCTCGATCAGCATCGTCGGGAATCGCTCCTGCACCGCCGCCTGTTCGGCGAACCAGTGCGCATAGCTCCTGCCGTGCTTGCGCGCAACGTCCGGGAACGCGGCCTGCACGTCGGGGCGCAACCGATACAGCGTCGCGGCGAGGCGCGTCAGCCACGGCGTGTGGCCGAATTCGGGCGCCGGCGCATTGAGCCAGGCCACGACAAATGCCTCGCCCGCCGGCGTCCACAGGTCCGGATGCGGCTCGTCCCACGGGAAGTTCTCGCGATAGCACCGCCGCGCGAGATCGGGAATCGCCTCGCCGCTCGGAAAGCGCCCGAACGCGTACGGCAGCTGCCGGCAGTCCTCGAGCCCGTTGCGCGCGAGGTCCGCCGCATAGTCGTCGGCCAGCGCGCGCACCGCCGCCGGCACGTCGTCCATCGTGAAGCGGTCCTGGTGCTTGCTCAGCAGCCTGGCGCCGGGCGCGAATCCCGAGAAATGGAAGAACAGGAGCGGCCGCCCGTCGACGCGCGTCGCGCCGTCGTCGCCGCGCGCCACGGCGCGATGGTTCAGGTTCCAGTACGCGACATTCCAGCCTGGATCGCGCTCGATCGCCACGCCGGCGTACATGCCCGGCACCAGGTCGATCCACTTCTGGTCGGTGAAGAGTCCGCGCGGAATGTCGACGACGCATTCGCGCTCGAGCTTGCCCTGCCACCACTCGACGAAGCGCCGCGTCTGGTCGTTGCGCCGGAGCGCGATGAAGCCCAGGTTGTAGCTGCCCGACTGCAGGATCTGCAGTTCCGTGGGCTTCCTGCCGTCGTCGAGCCGGTCCGTCAGGTGCGGCGTGAGCACGATCGACGCCTCCGAGAGGCGCGCCAGGACGGGCTCGATCGAGCCGTACAGCTTGATGTCGGGATCGAAGTAGATGACGCGCTCGTAACCGCGCGCGAACAGCGCCGCGAACACCCACGGCTTGATCGCCGTGTTCAGCTCGAGGATCGTGTACTGGAACGCGAAGCGGTCGAACTGCGGCAGGCCGAGCTCGCGGATGGAGATCTCGGTGTACGCGTCGCGCGGGTCGCTCGCCGCGAGAGGCCCGTCGCAGATCGCGACGAACGCATCGACGTCCGGATCGTGCGCCCGGATGCTGGCGACGAGCGTGCGCGCGAAGTGCCGGTAGTTGTTGGAGACAATCGTGAAGAAACAGGTCTTGCTCATGGCGCCCCGGCTTTAAAGCGGCCGGCTTCGTTTAAGTTTTCACCGCGCGGGACATGCGCGTCGGGGTCCGGCATTACACCACATCGGCGACGGCGCCCGCGAAGGCGGTCAGGCACGCCGCGGCACGGCGAAACCGGCGGGCGCCTCGCCGCGCTGCGAACGCTCCCACATCGTCGTGTACGCGTCCTCGAGATGCCGGCGCGAGCGGTCGCTGTCGAACAGCGGGCATGCGTCGCGGTTGCGCGCGAGTTTCGTCCGCAGCGCCGCCACCGCGTCCGGATCCTGCGCCAGCCGCAACGCCAGCGCCTCGTATTCCGCCAGCGACGTCGTCACGAGCTCCGGAACCCCTGCGGCCTCGAGCAGGCTTGCCGCCACGCGTCCCGCAAAGGTCGTCCCCGCGCACGTCAGCACCGGCAATCCGGCCCACAGCGCGTCGCTCGCCGTCGTGTGCGCGTTGCACGGCAGCGTGTCGAGGAAGAGGTCGGCCACGCGCTGGCGCGCGAGGTGCGCCGGAAGGTCCACGCGCGGCGCGAACACCAGTCGTTCGGGCGCGACGCCGCGTGCGGCCGCCTCCCGCCGCAGGTTGCGCGGCGCCGTCGTGTTCCCCGCGAGGAGCCACAACACGCTGCCGTCCACCGCCCGCAAGATCCGCATCCACACGTCGAACATCGCCGGCGTGATCTTGTAGTTGTTGTTGAACGAGCAGAACACGAAGCCCTCCGCCGGCAATCCCAGCTCGCTGCGCGCCGGAGTGCGGTCGGCGATCGCCCGGCGCCGGTCGTTCACCTGGTAACTGTCGGGCACGTACGCGACCTGCTCGGTGAAGTTACGGCGATCGGCCGGCGGAATCACGACGTCGTCCGCCACGATGTAGTCGTGGTACGGCGAGCCGAGCGTTCCCGGATAGCCCAGGTAGTTCACCTGCACCGGCGCCGGCCGGTAGGCGAAGACATCCGGATGTCCCTCGTGCGTGAAGCCCTTCAAGTCGACGGCGATGTCGATCTCCAGTTCGCGCAGCCGCCGCGCGACCTGCTCGTCCCCCACGTGCCGCACGTCGATGAAGTGCTCGAATGCGCGCTGCAGCCGCGAGCGCATGGCGCTTCCGTCGTCGGAACCGGAGGAAATGGCATAGATGGCGAAGCGCTCGCGATCGTGCTGCTCGAACAATTCGGCCATCAGGTACGCGGTGGCGTGCTCGTGAAAATCCGCCGACAGGTAGGCGACGCGAATGCGATCGTGTCGATAGCGCTCGCCGCGCCACAGCGGCGGTGGCGAGGGAAAATTGGCGGCCACCCAGGCCTCGGCGCACTGCCGTTGCGCCTGCGCCGAATCCGACAGCAGCAGGAAGGCGAACGGCTCGACGCCCGGCTTCCCGTCCTCCACATCCGCCCGCAGCGCGGCGGACGTCGCCTCGAGATCCCGCCAGTCGCACGAATGCAGCTGCGACAGCAACAGCATGACCCTTGCATACCGCCGCTCCGGGTCGAGCGCCAGCACCCGGGTGAACTCCTCGATCGCCTCTTCGTAGCGCGTCAGGAACATCAGGACCGAGCCGCGGTTCTGCCGCGATTCGATGAACGCCGGCTTCAACTCGAGCGCACGCGCGTAGGCCGCCTCCGCCTCGTCGTATCGCGCCAGCGCCGACAGCGCCGAGCCGCGATTGTGGTGCGCATCGGCAAACGCGGCGTCGATCGCGAGGGCGGCGTCGTAGTCGCGCAACGCGTCGTCGTACCGGTGCAGCGCGGCCAGCGCCGTCCCGCGGTTCTGCAATGCCTCGATGTGGTCGGGCTTGCGCTTCAACACCTGATCGTACGCGGCGACCGCCTGTTCGAACCGCTTCAGCGTGGCCAGCGCGGACCCGCACAGGTAATGCGCTTCGATCGCGTCGGGCTTGATCGCCAGCGCGTGCGCCCAGTCGGCCAGCGCGTCCTCGATGCGTCCCGTTTCCTTCCGGACGAAGCCGCGGCTGATCCAGCCCTCGACCATTTCCGGGTTCGATCGCCAATGCGCGATCGATGTCCGCGAGCGCCTCGTCGTTGCGCTTGAGCGCCAGCAACGCGACGCCGCGATTGCGCAGCGCCATCGCGAACGCGGGACGGAGCGCGAGCGCGGCGTCGAAGCTCGCCATCGCCTCCTGGTGGCGGCCGAGCGCCAGCAGCACGCGGCCCCGCGCCTGCAGCACATCCGCCGAGCCCGGCGTCAGCGCCGCCGCCTGCTCGCAGCTCGCCAGCGCCTCGTCGTTCCGCGCGAGCGCCGCCAGCGCCACCGTACGGTGCAGCAACGCCTCGGCCAGGCCGGGCTTGCGCGCCAGCGCCTGCTCGCTGCTGGCGAGCGCCTCTTCGGGTCGATTGAGGTCGTTGAGCGCGGCCGCCCGGTTGCTCCAGGCCTCGGCCAGCTCGGGCGCGAGCGTCAGCGCCCGCTCGACGTCGGCCAAGGGCTTCCGCGGCGCGCCCGCTCTCGCGTTTGGCCGCGCCGCGGTTGTTCAGCGCCGCCGCGAACGCGGGCTCGACGGCCAGCGCGCGATCCCAGCTGGCGAACGCCTCGGCATGGCGTCCGCGGCTCCACAGGATGCCGGCCCGATTGTTCAGCGCCTCGGCGAACTCGGGCTGAATCGCGAGCGCGCGCTCGAAGCCCGCCAGCGCGTCGTCGTCGCGGCGCAATGCGGAGAGCGCGACCGCGCGATTGTAGTGCGCCTCCGCATGCCGGGGATCGAGCGCGAGTGCGCGGTCGAGGTTCGCCAGCGCCTCGTCGTAACGCAGCGCATCCACGGCGATGGCGCCGCGCAGGTTCAGGAGCTCCACGGCATCGGGCGCCACCGCGCAGCGCCCGGTCGCACGTCGCCAGCGCTTCGGCGAAACGGCCAAGGCCCTTTTGCACCTGCGCGCGGGCGCCCAGCGCCGGCACCGAGCGCGGGTTGCTCGCGACCGCACGTTCGAGCAGCCGGTCCGCCTCGGCGAGGCGGCCGCGCTGCACCTCCAGAACACCGAGCAAGCGCAACGCTTCGTCGTGATCCGCGCGCACCGCCAGCACGGCGAGGTAGACGCGCTCGGCCTCGGCCAGGCGATCCGCCTGGTGCAACGCCACGCCGCGCTCGCAGCGCCTCGGCAACCGTCACCACTGTCTGCTCCGGAGTCATCGGCCGACCCCTCGTCTCAGCACGCGGCCGGCGCGACGGCGAAACCCGCCGGCGCCTCCCCGCGCTCGAAACGTTCCCACATTCCGCAATAGGCGGCCTCGAGATGGCGCGTGAATCGCGCCGTGTCGAACAGTGCACAACTGTCGCGATGGCCGGCGAGCCTCTGCCGGATCCGGCCGAGCGCGTCC
The DNA here is from genome assembly GCA_963823475.1 of uncultured beta proteobacterium. GTDB lineage: Bacteria > Pseudomonadota > Gammaproteobacteria > Burkholderiales > Casimicrobiaceae > VBCG01. The sequence continues at coordinate 9,274 of CAWGLS010000026.1, read as the reverse complement.
GGATCGGCGGCCAGCTGCAACGCCAGCGCCTCGTACTCGGCCAGCGTATGCGTGATCAGCTCGGGCAGCCCCACGGCGCGCAGCAGGCTCGCCGCCACCCGTCCGGCAAACGTCGTCCCCAGGCAGGTCAGCACCGGCAATCCCGCCCACAGCGCGTCGCTCGCCGTCGTGTGCGCGTTGCAGGGCAGCGTGTCCAGGAACAGATCCGCGAGCCTGCTGCCGCGCCAGATGCTCGTCCAGCGGACGTCTCGGCGCGAACACCAGCCGCTCGGGCGCCACGCCGCGCGCCGCTGCCTCGCGCTTCAGGTTGGGCGACCGCCGTATCGTTGCCGGCCAGCAGCCACAGCACGCTGCCGTCCACCTTCTGCAACACGCGCATCCACACCGAGAACACGGCCGGCGTGATCTTGTAGTGGTTGTTGAACGAGCAGAACACGAAACCGTGTTCCGGCAACCCGGCTTCCGCGCGCGTCGGCGTGCGCTCCGCGATTCGCCGCTGCCGGTCGTTGACCTGGAAGCTGTCCGGCAGGTAGACGACCTGTTCGGCGTAGCAATCGCGCTGCTCCGGCGGCACGACAACCTCGTCGGCGATCAGGTAGTCGATGTACGGCGCGCCCATCGTTCCCGGATAGCCCAGGTAATTCACCTGCAGCGGTGCCGCCGCGCTGGGCGAAGATCCCCGGGCGTGCCTCGTGGGTGAATCCCTTCAAGTCGATCGCGATATCGATCTTCGCGTTCGCGCAGCAGTTGCGCCACGTCGCGATCGCTCTCTACCTGCCACGTCGTCGAAATGCTCGCACGCGGCCCTGATCCGCGCGCCGATCGCGCTTCCGTACGCGGTGGTCCCCACGAAATGCCCGTCACTTCGAAGCGGCTGCGGTCGTGCCGTTCGAAGAGCTCCGCGACCAGGTACGCCGTCGCATGATCGTAGAAATCCGCCGACAGGTACGCCACGCGGATCCGGTCATGCGCATGGCGCTCGCCTCGCCACACCGGTGTCGGCGACGGCGGCACTCTCGCTTCGACGGCCGTTCGCGCGCAGTGCAACTGATCGCGCGCGTTGTCGGAGTGCACGGTGAACACGAACGGCTCGGGACCAGGCTTGCCGGCGCGCACGAGGTCGACCAGCCGCTGCCGCGCCTCGTCGTACCCGCGCCAGTCGCAGTTGTACATCCGCGATTGCAGCAGCATCCCCTGCGCGAATCCGAGTTCCGGAGCGAGGCGCAACGCGTCCGCGAAATCGCGGCTCGCCTCCTCGTTGCGGCCGAGCACGTGCAGCAGGTATCCGCGCATTTCCAGCGCGCCGGCGTAGCCAGGCGCCAGCGCCAGCGCGCGCGTGTAGCTCGCGAGCGCGTCCTCCCGCCGGCCGAGGTCGCGCAAGGCGCCGGCGCGGTTGTGCCATGCCTGCGGCGAATTCCGGCTTCACCGCGACCGCCTGGTCGAGGCTGCGCAGCGCTTCCTCGTGACGCTGCATGCGTCGCAACACGGCACCCCGATTGTTGAGCGCCTCGGCGAAATCGGGTCGCAGCGCCAGCACCCGCGCCCAGTCCGCCAGCCCTTCGTCGACGCGCCCCATTTCGCACAATGCGTTCGCACGGCAATGCAGCGCGTCGACGCAATCGGGTTCGATCGCCAGCGCACGCTGCTGGCTCGCCACCGCCTCCTCGACACGGCCGAGGCTCTGCAACGCCCGGCCACGATTGCACCACGCCGGCCACCAGGCGCCCGTCGGCGGCCAGCGCGCGGTCGAAGCTCGCCAGCGCGTCCTCGTGCCGCGCCAGGCCCTGCAGCGCGACGCCACGATTGTTCAGGACCTCCGGATTGCCGGGCCGCAGCGCCAGCGCGCGATCATGGGCAGCGAGCGCATCCTGATAGCGCTGCGCGCGGTTCTGCACGATGCCGAAGTTCGACCAGGCTTCCGCGGTGGCGGAAGGCAGCGCGACCGCCCGCGCCAGCAGCGCGAGCGCGACGTCGACGCGGCCTTGCTGCGCCTCCAGCACCCCCAGCAGGTGCAGGGCGTCGAACTGGTCCGGGACGGTCGCGAGGACCGCGCGGTACAGGTCCGCGGCCCGGGCGAGGTTACCGGTGCGGTGCGCCGCCGTTGCCTGCCGAAGCGTGTCGGTGAGCGAAAGCCCGGCGGCCGGTGGCGTCACCACGGCAACCGATCGTGCGCAACCCGGACCCCGCGCGCCGCTTCGCTCACACGCACGATTCCCGCCGCTCGGGCAGATCCGAACAGCACACATTGGCGGCCACGCCGCCGACGGTGGCCCGTTCCCACCGTGGCCAGGATGACGCTGCTGGATGCATTTGCCGATATCGCCCGGAGCAACCACGCATTTTCGCCGATTGCCTGCCCTCCCTCAAGTTGGCGGCGCTGCCGTCTCCGGGACAGTGCACCACTCGGCACTTGGCGTGCAGCCCGGCACCCCGAATTGCTTCGTATCGAAATCGATCTACGTTTACGCGTTCATGGTCAATTGCGGTGGCGGCACGCTCGGTGCTCCCACTTCCGTATCGCAGAACCGGTACGATTTCAACCTGCCCGGCATTCCGCAGCCCAACACCGCCAACACGCTCGACAACCTGGGTGACCGGCGGGACCGTGGTCGCCACACCGGTGCAACAGGGATTCCACAGGCCGGACACGACGCTGCTCCGCTGGATGGGCAGCATCGCGGGCGATGTAGGCAATTCGACGTCCACCAGCGCGCCGCTCACGCAAGTGGTCAATGCTCCCGGAGGCACGCTCGCCTGCACGCCCAATCCGGCGCTGTCATTGCAGTTGGTGACGTGCACGCTGACGGTGACGGTGATGGGAACGCCCCGACGGGACACGTCGACTTCGAGGGTCCCGCCGCTCCGCCCGCCCGTCAGGACGGGGCAAATCCAATGGCGGCCGCGCAATGACACTGGCATAATCGCCGCTCGCGCGCGCACGTCGCGGGTCGCCAATCCATTTGCGGAATACCATGAACTCCTTCTCCCTGCTGCACGCCCCCGGCCGTGGCCGCTTCGTGACGTCGATGCTGCGCTGGATGCTCGCCGCCGCATGCGCGTTGGGCGCCGTGGCGCCGATCTCCGCCGCGGACGCCGGCGCCACGGTCGAGGCGATCGTCGTCAAGTTCAACGCCGGTGCGGTGCCATCGACTGACGCCGCCGTCGAACAGGCCGTGCAGACCGCGACCGGCCTGGCGCTCACGACCGCCGGGCACACGCGTGACGGCGCGTTCAGGCTGGTGTTTCCGACGCCGCTGGACGTCGATGCCGCGCGCGTGGCGATCAATCGCGTCCGTCTCGAACCCGGCGTGCTGTATGCGAATGTCGCGCCCGGAGCACCCATTCCCGACACCACGGGACGCCCCACGGACCGGCTCGTCGTCAGGTATCGCGACGCGACGCGGATCGCGATCGCGGCCGCGGGAATCGCGCTCGCGCCGAACGACGTCGATCGGCTGACGATCGTCGCCGGCCGCCCGGTCGCCTGGCTTCGCGGCGCGCCCGATGGCGCGAACGTGCTGCAGATGATGCAGCGACTGCCGATCGCGGAAGTGGAGGCGATCGCAGCGCGGATCGCGCTCGAGCCGGATGTCGATTACGCGCAGCCCGACTACATCCGGACGGCGCAACTCGTCCCCACCGACCCCTGCTACGCATCGGCCAGCGTCGCCGCCTGCGGAGGCGGTTACCAATGGGACCTCTTCGATCCCGTCGGCGGCATCAACGTGCAGGCGGCATGGGACATCTCGACCGGTTCGGCCGGCATCAATGTTTCGGTGATCGACACCGGCGCCCTCTTCAATCATCCCGACCTGGCCGGACGCTTCGTCGGCGGCTACGACATGATCTCCGACTGCGCGGTCGGCAACGACGCCCAGCCCGGCCCCTGCACGTGGTCGAGCCAGACCCAGTCGCCCGACCTCGCGAGCCGTGACGGCGACGCCGCCGATTCGGGCGACTGGATCACGGCCGCCGAAAACGCCCCGACGCCGACGCAGCTCCAGTCGCCGCCTTACGACTGGTTCCAGGGCTGCGGCGCGGACAACAGCTCGTTCCACGGCACGCATGTGGCCGGCACCATCGGCGCCACGCCGAACAACGGCATGGGGATCGCCGGCATCAACTGGGTCAGCAAGATCGTCCCGCTGCGCGTGCTGGGCAAGTGCGGCGGCTACAACAGCGACATCGTCGCCGCGATGGTGTGGGCCGCCGGTGGCAACGTGGCGGGTGTGCCCGCCAATCCCAATCCGGCGCGCGTGCTGAACTTGAGCCTCGGCGGCGGCGGAAGCTGCGACGCCGCCTCGCAGAACGCCATCAACACGGCGCTCGGGCTCGGCGCCGTGGTCGTGGTCGCCGCCGGCAACAACAACTCCAACGCATCCGGCTTCAGCCCGGCGAGCTGCAGCGGCGTCGTTACCGTGGCGGCGACGAACAAGACCGGACGGCGCTCCTGGTACAGCAACTATGGCGCGATGGTCGAGATCGCCGCCCCCGGCGGCTCCGCCGACGGCTCCGACACCGACATCCTGTCGACGCTGAACAGCGGCCCCACGAGCCCCAACCCGAGCGGCTACAACTACGCGCGCTATGCCGGCACCAGCATGGCCACGCCGCATGTCGCCGGCGTCGTATCGCTGATGCTGTCGGTGAATCCCGCGCTCACGCCGGCGCTGGTGCTCCAGAGGCTCCAGACCACGGCGCGCGTGTTCCCCACGCCGGGGCCGGCCTGCAGCCCGGTTCCGCAGGGCAGCGCCTGCAATTGCACGACGGCGCTGTGCGGCTCCGGAATACTCGATGCGCCGCCGCGGTGGCCGCCGCCCAAGGCACGGGCACGGCACTCGCGAGTTCGACGAACCCGGCGACGTCCGGTACGACTGTCACCTTCACGGCGACCGTGACCGGCAATGCCCCGACGGGCACCGTCAACTTCAAGGACGGCGGAAACTCGATCGCGAACTGCGCCGCCGTGGCGCTGACGGGCTCCGGCGCTTCGCGGACGGCCCAATGTCAGACCAGCAGCCTGACCGTCGGCACGCACAGCATCGTCGCGACGTACAGTGGCGACGGCAACAACGCGACGTCGAGCAGCCCGCCGCTGTCGCAGGTCATCAATCCAGCCAACGGCACGACGCTGACGAGCGCGACGAACCCGGCCGCGGCGGGCGCCAACGTCGCGCTCACCGCCACCGTGACGGCCAGCAATCCCACCGGCACCGTCAGCTTCAAGGACGGCGCAGCTTCCATCGCCGGCTGCGCCGCGGTACCGCTGACGGGCTCGGGCAACACCAGGACGGCGCTGTGCAACACGACGTCCCTCGCCGTGGGCACGCACAGCCTCACCGCCGTCTACGGCGGCAGCCGCAGCACCCCGGGATCGACCAGCGCGCCGCTGTCGCAGGTGATCACCGGCGGCAGCGGTCCCGCGCCCACGACCACGACGCTGGGCAGCGCACCGAATCCGTCGACCGTCGGCCAGAACGTCCTGTTCACGGCGACCATCGTGGGTACGGCCCCGACGGGCACCGTGAACTTCAGGGATGGCGCGACGTCGATCACCGGCTGCGCCGCCGTTGCCGTCACGGGCTCGGGCAACACGCGCACCGCGGTGTGCAACACGACGGCGCTCACGCAGGGCGCGCACAGCATCACGGCAAACTACGGCGGCGACGCCGGCAACGCCGCCTCCGCGAGCGGCCCGCTCACGCAGACGGTCAACGGGGCCGCGCCCGCGCCGACGAGCACGCTGCTGGTCAGCGCGCCGAACCCGTCGACGGTGGGCTCGATGGTGACGTTTACCGCCACCGTCAACGGGATCAACCCGACGGGCACGGTGAACTTCAGGGACGGCGCCGTATCGATCGCCGGATGTGCGGCCGCGCCGGTGACCGGCTCGGGCAACAGCCGAACGGCGGTGTGCGGCACCTCCAGTCTCACCCAGGGCGCGCACAGCATCACGGCCAGCTACGGCGGCGACGGCGCCAACGCGGCGTCGACCAGCGCGCCGCTTTCGCAGGTCGTCAATCCGGCGTCATGCATCCCCGGCAGGACATGCTGACCTGACGGGTCCTGGACGATGCGGGCGCCGCTGCCGAGGGCAGCGGCGCCCGCATCCTGCCACTCCGAAAAGAACGGGAGCGGCGCCGGTTCAGGCGACAAGCATCGCCGACTTGCGGAGGTGCTCGAGGCTTTGCGGCACCACCTGCTCCAGGATCGCGCGAACGTCCGCGGGATCGGTGACCGGAACGTCACCTCGCCGGATGGTCATGCCCTTTTCGCCGACCAGCTTGGCGAGATCGCCGATCAGCGCGGCCTTGTCGTGGCGACCATCGAGCAGGCGCACCACGTTGCGGTTGAATTCGTCCAACGTGACGGGTTCATGCCGCAGGTTGGCCATCGTGATTCCCAGTTCGGCCTGCGCACGGGCGACCGCGCTCGTCTGCGGGCGCTCGCTGACGACGGCGATCTCGCGCGACGGCTCGATGCGCACCTCGACGATCGCGGCCGCAAGGCACCGCAGCATTTCGGTCCCCACCAGTTCGACGTCGCGCGCCTTCGCCGCCGGGTCGTTCGTCGCCTGCGGATGCTGGTCGAGGCGGGCCCGCGCCTTCGCGCACAGCTCCTCGAACGGCACCGTTTGCGGATCATTCTCGCTCAGGATCATGAACGCGGCCTTGACGATGGGATCGCCGGTCACCACGCCCATCCCCCACGGATGGCGAAACTCTTCCCTCGCGTTGGTGACGATGTCCGGTGTCGCGGACACCGGCTTGGCCCTGGAACCGATCCGGAAGCCCTGCATCGTCTTCCAATCCAGGTTCCGGCTCAGCGTCATGCCCTGGTGAACCAGCAACGTCTGGCGGAACGGGCGATTGCGCACGAAATCCATGTACTGCTCCATCCGGACGATGTCCGGCGCGATCTTGCGCAAGCGTTTCCGACACCTGCTGCGGCAGGTTCGACGCGAGCATCGTGCTGAATTCGGCCTCACCGAGGAATTGCAGGCCGCGCGCGAGCGCGCGCTCGGCGAACTCGTGGAAGTAGACCGGCGAGTTGACGTCTTCCAGATGCTCGTGCGCGAGGTAGGAGTCGTTCTGCTTGCGCAGCATCTCGAGTTCCGCCTTCAGCACGATGCCGTAGGCGTTGTTCTCGGTCGGGACGCTCTGCGCGAGGAAGTCGAGCAGCGCGCGGGCCTGCTGCACGCGCACCGTGGCGTCCGGGAACGACTTGACGTGATACCGCATCATGTCGCGGATCATGCCGCGCATGTGCCAGCCGGGATACGTGTTGTAGCTGACGTAGGCGACGCCGTTGGGCGCCAGGTTTTGCGCGCAGACGCGAAACATCTGCTCCTGCACGTGCGTCGGCACCCACGAGAAAACGCCGTGGGCGATGATGTAGTCGAACGTGCCGAGCGACTTGTCGACGTCCATGATGTCCATCTGCCGCAACTCGACGTTGGAGAGCCCCGCCTTGGCGATCGTCGCCTTGCCGTCGGCGATCTGCCGGCCGGAAAGATCGATCCCCAGGAACGAGGCTTCCGGCAGGTCCAGCGCCATCGGGATCAGGTTGCCGCCGCTGGCGCAACCCAGTTCCAGGACCCGGCAACGGGCGAGCGGCGCCGTCGTCATGCCGAAAAGCCTGGCAATGACGGCGAGGCGGTCGGGATGCGTCTGCGGAAACGCCATGCTCATGTAGGGCAGCGCGTCATAGGCGTTTTCAACGGATTGGGCCATTGCGGTGGTGCCTCTCTTTGGATTCGGGTTGCGCTTTGGAGCGGTAGATACGCCGGGCGGCCTGCGTTACCGATACCGGATGGCAATGCCCTTGAACGCGGGAATGACCTGTCCCGGACTGTTGTCGTACTGTCCGGTCGACGGATTCAGCCGCGGCGTGGTCGGCGCGGTCCTGCTCAAATCCTGCAGGATGACCGCGTCGGCGCCGATCTGCTGCGCGCGGCTCCTGATCTGTGCCAGTACCTGCGTCCGCAGCGCACCCGGTTCGCCGGGCGCATCGATCGTGCCGATCTCGACATAGGGTCGCGTCGGGGCGGTCTCCAGCATCTCCACGAACTGCGTTGGCGGAAACGTCGCCCCCCCGGTCGGGCGGACGATTTCCGGCTGCGACGGCGTGCAACCCTGGAAAGCGATGACCGACAGCAACAGGATGGCGAGGCGAACGTTAGGCATTGGAACTGCTCCTTGACATGGGAACGAAAAGCGCATGCCGGCGACGTGCGCCCGCGTGCTTCATCCGCACGCGGCCCGGAAGTCGCCGCACCGCCTTCGCGCCGGGACGCTGCACGCATTCGCCGGAGGGCGAATTGTCGGCACGTTGCCGACCTGTCCCAGCCGCATATTTTACTCGTAACCGCGCAACGCGTTTTAAGCCCCGCGGCGCAATTGAATGCGCATGCACGGCGACCTCGAGGCGCGGCGCGGGCGCGCGCGTCGGCGCGCTGACGGCCGGTCGAGTTTCCCGCCGACGCGTCCCGCTGAATGATGACAAAAAAGGGCGCCCGGAGGCGCCCTTCGAGTACGTCTTGAAGCTTACGGGCAGTACGGCGCGAACCCGCCCGGGCAGAAGTCCGTCGGCCCGCCCACCACCACCGACGAGTAGGCGTTGTTGTGCACGATCAGCGGATCCAGCACGAACTGGTACAGCCCCGGCTGCGACTGCACGATCCGGTAGGCGTTGCCCGGACCCGTCACCGGATACGTGCTGTAGTTCACCCACGAGTTCGTGTTCGTCGCGTTGTACGAGTTGTCGACGATCGTCGTCCCTTCCTTGAAGATCCCCTGGAACTCCATCGCGTTGGTCGTCCACGCGTTGTAGATCGGCACCTGCGACGTCAGCGTGCCCGCCGGCGATCAGCACCACGCCGCCCGGGAATTCGAACGCGTTCGGCGCGAACAGGAACGGCGCTCCATTGCCGATCACGTCCAGGTTGCCCGACGCCTGCAGGATCAGCGAGCTGCCGCCGTTGGCCACCAGCGGCGGCGGCAACAGCGTGCTTTGCACGAAGCCCACCGTGTCGAACGGCGTCCGCGTCAGCCCCGAACTCACGAACGCATCGCCCGTGAACCCGATGTTGACCGCCTGGAACCCGCCACCCACCGCCGAGAACGTGAACAGGATCGGCGCCAGCGTGCTGAACGGCGCGATCTGCATCTGGTTCAGCATCCAGTTGGTGTTGCCGGCGATCGGCCCGTTCATGCTGCCGTACAGCGTGGCCCCCACCAGGTTGGACACGATCTGCGCCGCCGGCTTTTCCGTC
>CAWGLS010000025.1:0-25271 GCA_963823475.1 uncultured beta proteobacterium | reverse complement strand
TCACGACCGGCTGCGTGTTTTGCCTGCCACCTTGGCCGCGCCGCGTACCCGCTCGCGCAAGCCCTCGAAGTAGGCCTCGTTCACCGGCGCCGTGGGAGCCGACGAAGCGCCCGCGAGCAGCAGGTTTCGCAGTTGCAGCCGGTCCTGATCGCGGCGGATCAGTTCGCGCACGTATTCGCTGCTGGTGCCATAGCCGCGCTGACTGACCTGCTCGTCGACGAAAGCCTTGAGGCTGTCGGGCAAGGAGATGTTCATCGTGCTCATGGCGCTAGGTTAGGTTCTTTGGCAAAATTTGGCAAGAGCCGACGACGCCCATTCCGAAAGAACACGATCCATGCCAAACCAAACCAATTGCCTGCGCTACTGGGACCTGTCCAGCCAGATCCGCCTGGACGACGCCATCGCCCTGTGGTGCAACGTCGATCCTGCGCAGCTTGCCAGCCTGGGCTTCGACACGCAGTGCGTGAGCGCCAAGCGCGCGGCTCTGGTGACTGCGTTGCGCGAAGGCCGGCTGGAGTACGAAGACCTGGGCCTCGTCACGGCACGCGGGCAGGTGTTCAAGGGCGCGCCGCTGGACGAACTGCTGACCAAGGACCGGCTGCTGATCGACAAGGCCAGCCTGCGCCGGTGGTTCGAACAGTTGCCCTTCGAGGATCGCCCGGCCTTCCTATTCGACGAGGCGCGGCAGTCGGCCTTGCCCGATGGCAGCGATGCCGCCGAGACCAACAGCCTCAAGGCCATCTCGCGATCATGGCGCACCTGCTGGCGGCCTCCGCAGGCAAGTACCGCGCCGGCGAACGCCCGAATGCCGAGGCCATCGGCCAGGCGGTGAACGACGCGGCCAAGCAGTTCTTCGGCGACGACGTGCGGGGCTACGCCTCGTTCCACAAGAAGCTCGGCGCGGCGCTGAGAACCTTCACCCAGGAACTGCCGCAGCGGCTGCGGGATTCCTGAACTTCGGGAAACCTTCCTGAACTTCGGCGGGTGTCGGCACCGACCCCGCCAAAACTGGCGGCATTCCAAATGAACCCGAAGGAATGCCGCCATGCCCAAACGGGCCCGACCCTCCCGAGCCACCAGCGCCGCTGATCTGCGCGCCGAGTTCTGGCGCGCGCCCGACGAGGCACTGCTCAACCGCAAGACCACCGCCGCCGGCCTGGGCTACACGCCGGCCTGGGCTACACCGTGGGCTGGCTGGAGTGGGTGGCCACGCAGGGCGGCGGGCCGGTGCTCACCAAGATCGGCCGCAGCGTGCGCTACCGCAAGGCCGATGTGCTGGCCTGGCTGGACGCCAACAGCCGCCGCATCCACAGCACCGCCGAACTGGCGGACCGCTCCGGGGCCTGAAGCGTGGCCGGGCATCCTTTTTCTGCGGCGGCCTCGACGATGGAGGCCGACCATCACGACCATCACCACTGTCACATCGGTGATGGTGGCGACGTTGGTGACGGTGCCGTTCCTCTGTTCCCGCCGCCGCGGAACGACGCCGCCAACCCGGTGAGCCTCGTCGAGACGGCCATCGCCCGACTGGCCGACGACGTCGGCGCCATCTTCGAGCCGTCGGTCGTCGCTGCGCTGACGACCCTGCGCGCGGAAGACTTGGCTGCCTACCAGCGGCTGCGCCAGAGGGCCAAGCAGGCAAACCCGGCGTGCTCGGTGACGGAGCTGGACCGCGCCACGCGCGGCACGACGTCGACGCAAGCAGACGAGCGCTCGACGCTGGAGGACCTGGTGGCGCTGGCCCGCGCCCAATGCCACCTTCACCACGACCCCGACCGGCAAGCGGTGGCGGTGATCCGCCGGCCAGGCCGCCGCGAAGTCTGGCGCGTCCAGTCCTCAGGCTTCGAGGACTGGCTGCGCGCGGCCTACTGGCGCGCGTACGAGGCCGGCGTGGCCGACACAGCACGATGAAGGCCGCACTGGCCACCCTGGCGGCCGCGGGTATCAACGACGGCAACGAGGTTGCGGTTCACGTGCGCGCCGCGCGCTGGCAGGACGGCTACGTGATCGACCTGTGCGACGAGCACTGGCAGGCCGTGGTGGTCACACCCTCGGGCTGGCAGATTGTGGCCGAATCGCCGGTACTGTTCACCCGCACGCCTTCGATGCGGCCGCTGCCGATGCCAGCCATCGACTCCGGGGCTTCAAGGGTCAGAAGGTCACGGCTGAAGCGGTCATGACCCGCGCTGATCTGAGCAGCGACAAGCCGAGCGACATCTTCAAGGCGAGATCCCGCGACAAGGGGAAGCAGCAGTACGAGGACCAGCACCATGCCTACGAAGTGCTCGTGAAGTCCGATCAGCGCGAAGGCTTGTACTGGATGCCGTGCGCGTCCCCTGACCTCGCTGTGGCTTGATGGTTTGCTCATCCAAGCCAGCCGGCGAACTCAAGAAACCGACACAAGCAGAAGTCGTTGTCACGCAAGGCGATGTGCGTGTGCTACGGCGGAAATGTTGGCGGAGATTTCGAGAGAACAGAGGGCAGAAAAGGGTCGAACCAGCCACCGTGGGCAACGGTTCTGACCACCCCCTGGCACACGCAGAATGTGCGTGAACCCCGCGTACCGTGCGGGGTCTGGAAGTGAAAGCGCCCAACCGAGAACGGTGGGGCGTCAATTGGTGGTGGAGACGAGGAGGATCGAACTCCCGACCTTCGCATTGCGAACGCGACGCTCTCCCAGCTGAGCTACGTCCCCACGAGGGGCGCAATTATAGCCGGAAAGGCCAGCTGGCGTAAACGTGGGCGGATGGCCCGCTGCGGCGCGCCACCAAAGGGCACGGGCCCCGGTCGGCAGCAAGACGGTTCGCCGCCCGGGGCCCGTCCCGGTACGACGAGGTTTCGCCGTACCGGGCGACGCGACCGAACGCACTCGGTCGCGCCGCGCCTGTCGCATCGCCTCAAGGCATCGGCAATGCCGCCGCGAGGTTGGCGTTGACCATCGCCACGTCCGTCGCCGTGATCGTGCCATTGACGTCGACATCGAGCAGGTAGTTGGCGTTCGACAACGCAACGCCTACCTGTGCCGAGACGATCCCGGCATCGGCGCTGGTCACGACGCGGTCCTGATTGACATCACCGCGCAACAGCCCGAATCGCACCGCACCGCCGCCGCCATACGACTGGGCGTTCGACTTGACGTTGCTGGCCGTCACCGTCAGGTATTGCGCGTCGGTTACCGCGCTGAGACTGACGACCATCGTGTTGCCGCTGAACGTGACGCTGCTCACCTGTCCCGCGCCGGCAGTCACCGCCGCCGTTCCCTGCGTCACCGCGATGTCGAACGTCAGCACCAGCACTTGCGTCGGTCCGGTCCGCGGTTCCGTCGTGGGATTGGCCGCATTGAGCGACAGCGGAAGCGAATACGAGAACGCAGGCTGTACGCGACTGGCGACGCCGCTCTTGCGGGAGGCTGCGGATACCAGCACCGGCGCGGGCGAGGGTTGCGGAACGATCGGAATCGCCGCAAACGTGGTCAGGTAGAGTCCGGCCCAACCGATCGGCGCGACGGGGTCGTCAAACAGCATGCCGACGGCCACCGACAGGTGCCCGTTGCGGAATCCGTCGCGTTCGATGCCGACGGTGGTCACGAACGAGTTGGTGGGTGCCATCGGGTCGATCGCCTTGCCGGTGGTCACCAGGGTTTCGGCGACAGTTGCGAGCGGGCTGGCGAGGTTGCGGCCCTTACGCACATAGATGCCGTCGGTGCTGCTCCTGGTGCCCTTGAACGCGGTCTGCAATTCCCACCCGGGCACGCCGTTCAACGCGGCAAACGCGGACGAACGCCACCGCGGCGGCTCGAATGCGGGTTCATCGCCGCCACCGGTTCCGGGGGGCCTTCCCGAAAACACCCAGTACAGGAAGTCGGTGTAGCCATCCGCGAGCGTCTTGGCGATCGGATAGATCTTGCCGGTCTGCGCGTCGACCACGAAGATTCCCTGATGCACCGGGATCGCGACCGTGAAGCCCATCGGATAGTTTTCCTGGCAGTAGGCAATGACTTCCGCGTTGCCATCCGTGGGGCAAAGAAGCAGCCGGTCGAACGTTTCCGTTCCCCATGCACCCCAGAACGACACGTAGCGTGCGTCCTGACTGATCGACAGGCCCTCGCCAAACGCATTGAAGCCGGTGCCTGCCAGCTCACCCGGGACCTGATCGCCGATTCCGGCCAGTGTCTGCAGTGCCGGCGACGGTTGCAGCGGCGCTCGGTAGATGCCGCCGCGCGTGGGCGCTTCCTCGATGTCGAGTCCGGTGAAGACCATGTAGCCGTTCGCCGCACTCGGAGGCGCGGTCGATCCGAACGTCACGACCGGCGCGCCGGGTGGATTCGGGATCACGGTGTTGGAGTTGGCCACCACCTGTATGGCCGATTGTCCGGCATTGGCCGCGACATCGCGGGAATGGACGCCGGTCTTGCCCAGCGTGTCGGCGGGATCGGTGTAGTTGCCCTTGAACGCGATCACCGTGCCGTTGGTCACCGCGGGGGCGCCCGGAAACTGGTCGAATCGCGTTCCGGCGGGTGCGCCGGGTACCGCGTAACGCGGAAACGTCAGGATGCCCGCCGGTCCGGTTCCGGCCGCGGCGTCGATCGTCGACCAGGTCGACGGCTCCGCCGAGAACTCGACACTGTTCGTCGACTCGCCCGCGCCAGCGCTGCCCTTGCTGCGCGCGCGGAACACCACGACGCCGTTCGAATTCACGGAGGGCTGGTTGAAGCTGTTGAACGTGAGCGCTGCGCCGGGCATCACATTCGCGTTGTTGACAATGGTCCGCCATGTCAGCGGTTGTGCGTGGGCCGCGCCGAATGCCGCGGCCAGGGCAAAGGCAACTCCCACCGCGCAAGTACTTCGCGTGGCTGTTCTCATGATTCTTCTCCAGTGGATGTGGAACGCACCGGAACGCGCACGCGCGCGACGCCCTGGCCCGGATCCTCTCGTTCGGGCCGTCCGTTGGCCGCTCGGAAACTCGGCGAGCGTTTCGGTGTGGATTGGCGGCTCGGTCGTGTGGCGCGATCGACCACCGCATAGAAGCAGGGGACCCGGTGCGCAGTCGACGTCGATCCGTCGTGACGGAGGTCGGTGACTAAACCATCACGCGCCGGGGCCGGGTACCCCGCCAATCTGCGGAATGGTCGCAGTTTCATGATCGCTGTCCGCTACAACACTCGCCCAGCAACACGCCAGCGAAGCGGACGCCAGCGCGTCTCAACGCGAAATTACTTCGCGCTATAGGGATATCGCCCAAAGTTTCGTTGAGCTCGATTGACGGCCGTCAATTCAAGCCGCGATGTCGAACATGGTGTCGTTCGACATCGCGATTGAAGGCGATCGCTGCGCGTCCGCAGGGTTTCGCGAATCCACGTTGCCCGTTGCCGGCAACACACTGCCGTCCTTCGATTCCGCCGGCGCCGAACACTTGGCGGAGCGTTCCCGCGACACCTTTGTCCCCATGCGCCGCAACGCCTCGGTCCTGCTGCTGCGTACCGCCGGACGCATCGCTTCGGACATCACCGGTGTCAACCAGGCCTCGGAACACCGGATTCGGCCGTAAACTCCGCGCTAATCCCGCGACTGTCATGGGGTTGGGTTGGCGGATTCGCGCACCCAACTAGTCTCCCCGCCCTTCGAGTTCCGCCCCGCCATGGAACAACTCGTCCAACTCATCCAGCACTACGGACTCGCGTTCGTGTTCGTCAACGTCCTGCTGCTGCAGGCCGGGTTGCCGGTGCCCGCCTATCCGACGCTGATCATCACCGGCGCGCTCGCCACGCGCGGCGGCGCGTCGGTCCCCGAACTGGTGGCGACGGCCGTGGTCGCCGCGCTGATCGCCGACATCGGCTGGTACCTCGCCGGCCGGCGCTTCGGCAGCAGCGTGCTGAAGACGATCTGCCGCGTGTCGCTGTCGCCGGACTCGTGCGTCCGCCAGACGGAGTCGATCTTCGCGCGCTGGGGCGCGCGTTCGCTGGCGGTCGCGAAGTTCATTCCGGGGTTCGCATCGGTCGCCACGTCGATGGCGGGCGTCGTGCGGCTGCCCGTGTGGAAGTTCGTGCTGTTCGACGCGATCGGCGCGGCGCTGTGGTCGGGGGTGGCGATCGGGCTCGGCTTTGCCTTCAGCGGCGCGATCAACCAGGTGCTGGCGGTGTTCGAGACGCTGGGCCGCATCGGCCTGTGGCTGATCGCCGGCGCCTTCGTTCTCTACATCGTCGCCAAGTGGTGGCAGCGCGAACTCTTCATCTGGCAGTTGCGGATGGACCGCGTCGACGGTCGACGAGCTGCAGCGCGCTGATGAGCGCGCAGCGCGTGGGCACGGTGATCGACGTGCGCGCGCCGATGTCGCAGACGCTGACCGGGCGCATCCCCGGCGCGATCACCGTCGACCCGAAGAACATGCGTGTCGATCTCCTCGCGATCGAGCCGGAGAGCGGAAGTCATCATCTACTGCGCGTGTCCGAACGAGTACACGGCGGCCAAGCTCGCCAAGGTGCTCGTCGCAGCACGGCTTCAAGCGCGTGCGGCCGTTGCTGGCGGCATCGATGCGTGGATCGCGGCGGGCCCGAGTGGAATCCGTCAGCGGCCGCCGGTGCTAAAGTAGTGCCCCTGCACGTCCAGAAGAATCGCGACATGACGAAAGACGCCATCCACTCGCCCGATGCGCCCGCCGCGATCGGGCCTTATTCGCAGGCGATTCGCGCCGGCCACACCGTGTATCTGTCCGGGCAGATCGGGCTCGATCCGCAGACGATGGCGATGGTGGAGGGCGTCGAAGCGCAGGCGCACCAGGTGTTCCGCAACCTGCGCGCGGTGGCGAAGGCCGCCGGCGGCGGCCTCGACGATATCGTCAAGCTGTCGATCCTGATGGTGGACCTGTCCGACTTCGCGAAGGTCAACGACATCATGGCGGGCTATTTCGCCAAGCCGTATCCGGCGCGCGCGACGTACGAGGTTGCCGCGCTGCCACGGGGCGGGCTGATCGAAGTCGAAGCCATCGTCGTGCTGTCGCCCACCGTGGCCGATGCGGCAGTCGATCCGCAGACCGGCGCCGGCCAGACGTTCGACCAGACGAAGGGGCAGTAACCGGGACGGTCAGTGACGCCCGGCGTCCAGCAACGGAAAGCGCGCCGGATCCCGAATCGACGCAACGGATAGATCGATGTCGAGCGCCGGCCAATACAGGTGGCCCGGGTGGGGTTGCGTGACATCGATCAACTTGGCGATGGGCGCGTTCGTGAACCACGGAAAATCGACGAACGCCACAAACAGCTCCTCGCCCTCCAGCAGCAGCCAGAAGCCATGCGCCGAGACGTTGGTGACCTCAAGGGCCGAAGTGCCGCTGCCATGCGCTGCGAAGCGAGTCTTCATGGTCGTGAACGAGTTTGGCAATCGTGCGGAGCTGGCGGTCGTTCAATCCGCGATTCTGCGCCAACTCGATGTGGGGCTCAAGCCAGAACTTCGCCTCTCCATCGGCGCACGTGACATGGATGTGCGGTCGCCGCTCTTCGCGGGAGAAGAAAAAGAAGCGATAGCCGTCCGCCCGGAAGATCGTCGGGCTCATGGTTTCGACGGACGATCGAACGATGGCCGGTTCACTCACACATGCTGCGACCCTGCGGGCGCTGGCCTGCATCATGCGTTCTGCCGATGCCGCGACGTCCGGCAACGCGCGCGTACCGCACGCCGATCCATGCAAACTCTGAAATGAGCGGAACGGGAAAGCCCACTCCGTCGGCGAAGGCCCGCAAGGCGCCAGGTCGCGGACTGGCGGACCAGCTCGCGAAGCTCGGTCTCACGCGCGACGCGGACCTGATGCTGCACCTGCCGCTGCGGTACGAGGATCACACGCGCCTCGTGCCGCTCGCCCGCCTGCAGCCGGGACTGTCGGTGCAGACCGAGGGCGTCATCGTCAATACGGAGATCCAGTACCGGCCGCGCCGGCAGCTGGTGTGCCTGATCGCCGATCCCGACCAGCGCGAGGCGCAACTCGTGCTGCGCTTCTTCACGTTCTATCCGAGCCAGCAGAAGGCGCTCGAGCCCGGACATCGGTTGCGCGTGTTCGGCGACGTGCGTCCCGGCTACTTCGGCCTCGAGATCGTGCATCCGCAGTTCAAGGTCGTGGCCGAAGGCGCGCCGCTCGCGGATCGGCTGACCCCCGTCTATCCGACGACCGCGGGGCTTGGGCAGGAGACGCTGCGCAAGGTGATCGCGCGCGCGCTGACGTCCGACCCGGAAATCATCGCCGAGACGCTTCCCGAGGCGACGGTGTCGCGGCGCAAGCTGTGGAAGTTCGGCGACGCCGTCAATTTCCTGCACGCGCCGCCGCCGCGGCTGTCGGAACTGACGCAGCGCGCGCTCGATGCGCGCACGCATCCGGCGTGGACGCGCGTCAAGTTCGACGAGCTGCTCGCGCAGCAGCTGTCGCTGAAGGCGCACCGGCAGGCGCGGTCGCTGCGCCGGGCGCCGGTGCTCACCGGCACCGGTGCGCTGACGAAGAAGCTGCTCGACCGCGTGCCGTTCAAGCTGACGCGCGCGCAGGAGCGCGTCTGGCGCGAGATCGCGCACGACTTGAAGCGCACGTCGCCGATGCAGCGGCTGCTGCAGGGCGATGTCGGCTCCGGCAAGACGATCGTCGCCGCGCTGGCGGCGCTGCAGGCGATCGAGTCGGGCAAGCAGGTGGCGTTCATGGCGCCCACGGAAATCCTGGCCGAGCAGCACTACCGGAAGCTCGGGTCGTGGCTGGAGGGCCTGGGCGTGCCGATCGCGTGGCTGTCGGGCTCGGTTTCGGCCAAGGAGCGCCGAAAGGCCCTGGCCGCGTTGGCGAGTGGCGAGACGCCTTTCGCCATCGGCACGCATGCGCTGTTCCAGGAAGGCGTGGAACTGCCCAACCTGGGCCTCGCGATCATCGACGAGCAGCATCGCTTCGGCGTCGCGCAGCGGTTGAAGCTGCGCGGCAAGGGCTTAGCCGAGGCGCACCAGCTGATGATGAGCGCGACGCCGATTCCGCGCACGCTCGCGATGACGTTCTACGCGGACCTGGACGTGTCGGCGCTGGACGAGATGCCGCCGGGTCGCACGCCGGTGGCGACGCGGATGGTCAACCAGAAGCGGCGCGCGGAAATCGTCGCGTGGGTCGGCAAGGCGTGCGCGGAAGGGCGGCAGGCGTACTGGGTATGCCCGCTGATCGAGGAATCGGAAAAGCTGGAGCTGCAGACGGCGGTCGCGCTGCACGCGGAGCTGACGGCCGCGTATGGGGGTCGGAGCCAACTTTCTCCGGTCGACTTTGGGGGTCAGAGCCAACTTTCTCCGGACGCCTTGTCGTCCGTTCCACATCGTCGACGGAGAAAGTTGGCTCTGACCCCCACGACCCCCTGCGCGTCGGCCTGCTGCACGGCCGGATGAAGCCGGAGGAAAAGGCGGCGACGATGGCCGCGTTCGTCCGCGGCGAGATCGCGGTGCTGGTGGCGACCACCGTCATCGAGGTCGGCGTCGACGTGCCCAACGCGTCGATCATGGTGATCGAGCATGCCGAGCGCTTCGGCCTCTCGCAGTTGCACCAGTTGCGCGGGCGCGTCGGGCGCGGAGCCGCGGAGTCGACCTGCGTGCTGCTGTTCGAGGAGCCGTTGGGCGACGTCGCGAAGATGCGGCTGAAGGTGATCTTCGAGAACAGCGACGGCTTCGAGATCGCGCGCCAGGACCTGCTGATCCGCGGTCCGGGCGAGTTCCTGGGCGCGCGCCAGTCCGGCGTGCCGCTGCTGCGCTTCGCCGATCTGGAGCGCGACGTCGCGTTGATCGAGCAGGCGCGGGATGCCGCGGAGGAGCTGCTGGCGAAGGAACCGGAGGCCGCGCGGCGCCACCTCGACCGTTGGCTGGGCGGCCGGGCGGAGTTCATCAAGGCGTGACGGCATCCCCCTTGCCGGGGCGGGTGGCCGTGCCCGAGTGCCACGGCCGGCGTGCCATCTGCCCGCTTCCTGATATAAATCAAGTTCTTGTCGGGCCCCGGTCGGGCGCCTTGGTTAGAATCGCCGCAACCGGCTAGAATTCCCGTCCCATGTCGCTCTATACGCTTGGCCTCAACCACACGACCGCGCCCCTCGAGGTGCGGGAGCGCGTCGTGTTCTCGCCGGACGGGCTGACCGAGGCGCTGCGCGACATCATCGGCGGGCGCCGGGTGCGCGAAGCCGCGATCCTGTCGACGTGCAACCGGACCGAGATCTACTTCCAGGGCGGCGATCCCGAGCCCGTCGCGCAGTGGCTCGCCGGTTTCCACAACCTGCCGGAGGAGTCGCTCGCCCCCTACGTCTACACGTTGCCCGGCGACAAGGCCGTCACGCACGCGTTTCGCGTGGCGAGCGGGCTCGACTCGCAGGTTTTGGGCGAGCCGCAGATCCTGGGCCAGATGAAGCAGGCGGTGCGCTCGGCGGAAGCGGCCGGCTCGCTCGGCCTCGTGCTCAATCGCCTGTTCCAGCGCACGTTCGCGGTCGCCAAGGACGTACGGTCGCAAACCGACATCGGCAGCGCGTCGATCTCGATGGCCGCGGCCGCGGTGAAGCTGGCCGAACGGATATTCCCGTCGATCAAGGACCAGCGGCTGCTGCTGATCGGCGCCGGCGAGATGATCGAGCTCGCCGCGACGCACTTTGCGGCGAAATCGCCCAAGTCCATCACGGTGGCCAACCGCACGCTGGAGCGCGGCAGCAAGCTCGCGGACCGCTTCGGCGCCGACGCGATCACGCTGACCGAGTTGCCGGACCGGCTGCGCGACTTCGACATCATCGTCACCTGCACGGCGAGCACGCTGCCGATCATCGGCAAGGGCCTGCTGGAGCGCGTCATCAAGCAGCGCCGGCACGCGCCGTTGTTCATCGTCGACCTCGCGGTCCCGCGCGACGTGGAGGCCGAGGCCGCCGACCTGGACGACGTGTTCCTGTATTCGGTGGACGACCTCGCGGTCATCGTGAAGGACAACCTGCAGATCCGCCGCGAATCCGTCGTGCAGGCCGAGCAGATGATCGCCGACCAGACCGCGCATTTCCTGCACTGGCTCGCCGGCCGCTCGGTGGTGCCGACGATCGCCGCGCTGCACGGTCATCACGACGAGCTGCGCAGCATCGAGCTCGAGCGCGCGCGCAGGATGCTCGCCGGCGGCGCGGCGCCGGACCAGGTGCTGGAAGCGCTCGCCCGCGGCCTCACCAGCAAGATGCTGCATGCACCGCTGTCGGCGCTCAATGCCGCCGGCGAAGTCGAACGTGCCGAGCTGATCGCCGTGCTGCATCGCGTGTACCGGCTCGACGAGACGGGCAACAGCGAACCTTAGCTGCGCCCGCATGGGTGTGGCCGGGCCTCGTGCCCGGCATGATGTCCGGCAGGCGCCACGCCTCCAAAGCCGTTCTGCACACCGCCCATGCCGAGTCAGCGTCAGGCGCAACGCCTGACGCCGCCTGCGGCACCGGCGCCATTTCGCGAGCTGTCCCCATGAAACAATCGCTACGCACCAAGCTCGGCCAGCTTGCCGCGCGCCTGGACGAGTTGAACGGCCTGCTCGGCGCGCCCGATGTCACCGGCAACCTCGATCGCTATCGCGCGCTGACGAAGGAGCACTCCGACTTGGGGCCGGTCGTCGACCGCTTTCGCGAGTTCGGCCTGGCCGAGGCCGACCTCGCGACGGCGACCGACCTGGCCAACGATCCCGCGATGCGCGATTTCGCCGAGGAGGAGCGCACGGCGGCGCTGGCGCGCATCGCGGCGCTCGAGGCCGAGTTGCAGGCGGCGTTGCTGCCCAGGGACCCCAACGACGAGCGCAACGTGTTCGTCGAAATTCGCGCCGGCACCGGCGGCGACGAATCGGCGCTGTTCGCGGGCAGCCTGCTGCGGATGTACGTCCGCTATGCCGAACGGCACCGGTGGCAGGCGGAGATCGTGTCGGCGTCGACCAGCGAGCTCGGCGGCTACAAGGAAGCGATCGTGCGCATCGTCGGCCAGGGCGCGTATTCGAAGCTCAAGTTCGAATCGGGCGGCCACCGCGTGCAGCGCGTGCCGGAGACCGAGGCGCAGGGCCGCATCCATACGTCGGCGTGCACGGTCGCGGTGATCCCCGAGGCCGATCCGCTCGCCGATATCACGATCAGCCCGACCGACATTCGCATCGACACGTTTCGCGCGTCGGGCGCCGGCGGCCAGCACATCAACAAGACGGACTCCGCCGTGCGGATCACGCATCTGCCCACGGGACTCGTCGTCGAGTGCCAGGACGACCGCTCGCAGCATCGCAACCGCGCCTCCGCGCTGGCGGTGCTCGCATCGCGGTTGCTCGACCGCCAGCGCCAGGAGCGGCAGAGCAAGGAGGCCGCGCACCGCAAGTCGCTGATCGGCTCGGGCGATCGCAGCGAACGCATCCGCACGTACAATTTTCCGCAGGGGCGGGTGACGGACCACCGGATCAACCTGACGCTCTACAAGATCGACGCGATCATGGACGGCGAACTGGACGAAGTCGTGACGGCGCTGTCGCAGGAATTCCAGGCCGAGCAGCTGGCGGCGCTGGCGGGAGAGGGATTGTGAGCCGCGCGACCCCAGACCGCGGCCCTCTGCTGCCTGCGGGCGAGGCATGCAGGCGTGCATACACTTTTGCCGTGGGCAATTCGAAGCTGCCCTCACCCCAACCCTCTCCCGCAGGCGGGAGAGGGAGCCGCGTGCGCACGCGCAGGCGGGAGCGGGAGTCCGATGCACGGGCGGGAGAGGGAGCCCCATGCGCAAGCGGGAGAGGGAGCCCCATGCGCAGGCGGGAGAGGGAGCCCCACGCGCAAGCGGGAGCGGAATGCAGACTCCTGTGCCGCTGCGACGATGTCCTCCCTCGCCCCCGCAGGGGGAGAGGGTCGGGGTGAGGGGCGACGACCGCAGGGAGAGAGGGTCGGGGGAGGGGCGATGACCGCAGGGGGAGAGGGTCGGGGTGAGGGGCGATGACCGCAGGGGGAGAGGGTCGGGGTGAGGGGCGATGACCGCCAGAACGAAAACGCCGGACCCGTGGCTCGAAACGCTGCGCCTCGACATGCGCGACTTCACCGCGGACGACAGCGACGACCTGTGGCGCCTCAACACCGACCCGCGCGTCATGCGCTACATCGGCGACGGCAAGCCGGTCGACGACGCGCGGCACGCGCAGATCATGCGTCGCGTGCTCGGCTACCCGCAGCTCTATCCCGACCTGGGCTTCTGGTACACGACGCGCCGCGACACCGGCGCCTTCATCGGCTGGTTCACGCTCAAGTACTGCGGCAAGAGCGCCGACGTCGAGACGGGCTACATGCTGCTGCCCGACGCATGGGGCCAGGGCTTCGCCACCGAAGGCGCCTCCGCGATGGTCCGCTACGGCTTCGACGACTTGTGCCTCGACCGCATCATCGGCGTCACGCACCCGGACAACGTCGCGTCGCAGAACGTGCTGCAGAAGGCCGGACTCGTCGACAGCGGCTGGGGCGACTACTACGATGCGCGGCTGCGGCTCTTCGCCGCGCAGCGCACCGCCGCGCGCTGGTGAACGTCGAGCTGGCCATGCCGCGGCTGCGGCTGCGGCAGTTCCGGCCGGACGACATCGAAATCGCGTATCGCCTGCCCCACGCCTGCTGGGGCCGGGGCTACGCCACCCTGATGGCGAAGGCGGTGCTCGAATTCGGCTTGCACACGCTCGGGCTGCCGCGCATCGCCGGCGTCACCTGGCCGGAAAACGTGCCGTCGCAGCGCGTGCTCGACAAGATCGGCATGCGCGACGACGGCATCGCGGTTCATTGCGGCCGGCCGATGCGCGTGTTCAGCGCGACGCGCGAGAGCGACCGATGACGCCGACCGTCCAGCAGGCGCTGGCGCAATCGGGGCTGGTGCCCGTCGACGCGCAGGTGTTGCTCGCGCACGCCGCCGGGCGCAATCGCGCGTGGCTCGTCGCGCATCGCGACGACGTGCTCGCGCCGGACGTGGCCGCGACGTTCCACGCGCTGGCCCGGCGGCGCCGCGGCGGCGAGCCGGTGGCGTACCTCACCGGCATCCGGGAGTTCTGGGGACTGCCGCTGGCGGTGACGGCGGACGTGCTGATCCCGCGGCCGGAGACGGAGGCGCTCGTCGAACTCGCGCTCGAGTGGCTGCCGTCCGGGCGCGCGGTCCGCGTGCTGGATCTCGGCACCGGATCGGGCGCGATCGCGCTGGCGCTCGGCAGGGAGCGGCCGCAGGCGCACGTCGTCGGCACCGATGCGTCCACGGCGGCGCTCGCCGTCGCGCGTGCGAATGGACAACGGTTGGCACTCGCCAATGTCCTGTTCGCGGCGGCGAACTGGTACGACGGCATTGCTGAGTCCGCATGGGACATGATCGTCAGCAACCCGCCGTACATCGCGCTCGGCGACCCGCATCTGACCGAGGGCGATCTGCGCTTCGAACCGGCGGCGGCGCTCGCGTCGGGTGTCGACGGCCTCGCGGCGCTGCGCGGAATCGTCGCCGGCGCGCCCGCACGGCTCGCGCCGGGTGGCGCGCTCATCGTCGAGCACGGCTACGATCAGTCGGAGGCCGTGCAGGAACTGCTGCGCGCGGCGGGCTTCGGCGACATCACCGTACGCCGCGACCTGGCGGGCATCGCGCGCGTGGCCGGCGGGCGATCGCGAGCTGGCTGAACCTTCGCCGAAGCGCCCCGTCGCCCGCCACGCGGGAGAGGGCAGGGTTGAGGGCCCAATCATGGTGGACTGGCCTGCCAGTGGAAACCCGCCGCCCGCCACGCGGGAGAGGGCAGGGTCGAGGGTGCGCTACGTGTGAAGTTTCAATACCTCGTTTCCGCTGAGGCATGAATCCTCCTCATCCGTCGTTCCCGCGGAAGCGGGAACCCAGCGTCGTCGGCAGAGCAAACCCTCGGCAGCAACGGCACTGGGTCCCCGCCTTCGCGGGGACGACAAACATTGGTATGAACGGGGCGCACGCATACCCGAAACAACCTCCTGCCGCTTCATGGCTCCGTCAGTCGCCGAAGCTGCATCGGCGCGCCTGCCCGCGACGACATCGCCCGCGCTACCTGCACACGACGCCGATCGCCGCGGCGTCCGGGGCCGTCGCGGCGCAGGACGTCGCCGCGGCCGGGACCTTGCGCGCCAGCTTGATCCGCGTGTCCAGGTAGTTGCAGACGATGTAGGTGTCGCGCGTGCGCGCCTTCGGCAACGTCCAGCGCTGGACCTTCGCGTTCGGGTCGTCGGGGACGAGGTCGGCGAGTTCCGGCGGCGGCCCGTCGAACACGCTGATCGATAGCGGTACCGCGGGCGCGGTGGCGGCGACACCCGAGGTGCCCTTCATCGCGGACGTCGTGCGGTCGTACACCGTCCAGCCGGCGGGCACGTTGCCGGCCACCGCCTGCGCGGTGGCCAGTCGCGTCGGGCACTCGAGCGTCCAGTCGGCGGCGCTCACGGTGCAGGCGGGCACGATCGCCAGCACGCAGGCGCCGCGGCGCAGCCTCGCGCGCAGGTGCGTCATGCCGCGACGGCCGGCCACGCGACGGCGAGCTTCTCCGCCCAGGCTTCAAGCGACGGCAGGATCCCGTCGAACAGCGCCACGCCGTTCGCCTGCTGGTCGCGGTACCGCTGCATGCCGTTCTCGCCCGGCAGCCGCACGCGCGGACCGCCGGGGCGCGGCGTGGCGCGATGGCAGGCATCGACGATCCAGTCGGCCTGTCGCGCGTAGTCGGCGATGCCGCCGAACGCTTCCGGGTCCAGGACCTGCACGAACACGGTCGCGCCCCAGCCTTCGGCCGGATCGGCGCGCCCGAAACCCGCGAGGCACGCCGTCAGCGCTTCGTTGAGCAGCGCGAGTCCATATCCCTTGTGACCGGCGTCGAGGCCGCCGAGCGGCAGCAGCGTGCCCTTGCGGCCATTGAACAGCACGGCGGGATCGGCGGTCGCGTTGCCTTCCTCGTCCTGCAGCCACGGATGCGGCAGCCGCTCGCCCTTCTCGAACAGGCGCCCCGTCAAGCCGTTGGTCGTGTAGCTCGCGGAGATGTCGAGCAGGATCGGATCGCCCGAGGTCGGAATGCCGGCGGCCAGCGGATTGGGCGTGAACACCGGCGACACGCCGCCGAACGGCGCGACGCTGCAGACGGCCGGGTCGGAGCAGCAGAGGATCGCCATCAGCTTGCGGTCCGTCATGCGCTTCAGGTACGCCGCCAGGCACGCGATGTGGTGCGCGCGCCGCAGCACGACGGTGCCGGAGCCATAGGTCATGGCCATCGCGGCGGCGGCGTCGAACGCGCGCAGCGTGAGCCACGGCCCCGCGAGGCGGTGCCCGTCCCACGTCTGCACGGCGGGGCGCGCGTTGACGACCGTGGGCTCGCCGTCCTTCGCCATCGCGCCCTTCTCGATCTCGGCGAGGTAGGGGGCGAGCAGCGCGAGCCCGTGCGTCGTGTGGCCGAGCAGGTCGCCGTCGACCAGGACGGTCGCGACGTCGCGCGCGACGTCGTCGCGCAATCCGGCGCGCGCGAGCAGCGCATGCGCGAAGGCGACGAGCGCGTCGGCGCGGAAACGGGTGGGGCCGGTCATCGGGGATCCTAGCGAAAGCGTGCATGGGCGCCGCGCTCCCGGGTTGACGGGATCGGGCGATTCGATGAGGATTCTAGCCGAGCGCGCCGGCCCCCCGGGGTCGGCGCCGCGCGTTTCCCTCCGCCGACCCCGCCCACGTGCTCCCTTCCTCGCTGCAGATCAGCGTCGTCACGCATCGCCCGGACATGAAGCTCCTCGAGCGCTGCCTGCGCAAGCTGGCGCTCGCCATCGCCGCCGGGCGCGAGGCGGGCGCGATGCGCACCGTCCATCTGGCGCTGATCGACAACAGCGAGGATCGCGACGTCGCCGAAAGCGTCATCAAGCTCGGCAAGATGCGCTTTTCCGACACCGGCGTGCACGTCACGTACCTGCACGGCCACGCGAACATCGGCTACGGCGCCGCGCACAACCTCGTGCTGCACGGCACCGGCTCCGACTATCACCTGGTCCTCAATCCGGACGTCGAACTCGCGCCGGACGCGCTCGCCAACGCCGTGCGCTGGCTCGACGCGCACGCGGACGTCGGCGCGCTGGCGCCGCTCGCGCGGGCGCCGGACGGCCGGCGCGAGTACCTGTGCAAGCGCTATCCGGCGATCTTCGATCTCTTCCTGCGCGGCTTCGCGCCGGCGTTCATGCGGCGCGCTGTTCCGCCGCCGCCTGGCGCGTTACGAGATGCGCGACCTGATGGACGTCGACCCGCCGCGCGACATCATCGGCATCCCGGCGCTGTCCGGCGCGTTCATGCTGGTGAAGCGGTTCGCGATCGACCGCACCGGCGGCTTCGATCCGCGGTTCTTCCTCTATTTCGAGGACTTCGACTGGAGCGTGCGGCTCAATCGCATCACCAAGACCGCGTACGTGCCGGCCGTGGAGATCGGCCATCACGGCGGGCATGCGGCGCGCAAGGGCGGCCAGCACATCTACTGGTTCATCAAGAGCGGGCTCCGCTTCTATCGGCTGCACGGCTGGAAGTGGTTCTGATGCCCGATCACGGTATCGTCGTCGTCACCGGCGCCGCCGGCTTCATCGGTCGCGCGTGCGTCGCGCATCTGCAGGCAAACGGCTGGCGCGTCCGTGGGCTGGTGCGCGCGCTCGACGGCCAGACGGCGGCGCGCGCGGAGTTCCTGCCAGTGGGCGATCTCGCGGCGATCGACGCCCATTCGCTGGCGAACGCGCTGCGTGGCGCCGTGGCCGTCGTTCATCTCGCGGCGCGCGTGCACCAGCCGGAGCGGGACGATGCGCATGCGGCGTACCGCGCGATGAACGTGGGCGTGACGCAACGGCTGGCGGAGGCGGCGATCGCGCACGGCGTCCGCCACTTCGTACTCGCGAGCACGGTGAAGGTGAACGGCGAGACGACACAACCCGGCCGCCCGTTTCGCGAAAGCGATCCGCCCGACCCGCACGACGAGTACGCGCGTTCCAAGTGGGCGGCCGAGCAGACCTTAAGCGCATTGGCGCAACCGTCCGGGCTGCGCGTGACGGCGCTGCGGCTGCCGCTGACCTATGGGCCCGGCGCCAAGGCGAATTTCGCGGCGCTCGCGCGCGCCGTGCGGCGCGGCGTGCCGCTGCCGTTCGCCAGTGTGGCGAACCAGCGCAGCATCCTCGGTGTCGGCAACTGCTGTTCGGCGCTGGTCACGCTGCTGGCGAGCGACGATGCGCCGGAGCGCGGCCGGATGACGCCCTATTTCGTCGCCGACAGCGCGCCGGTGTCGACGCCGGAACTGATTCGCGCCATCGCGCAGGCGATCGGCGTCGCGCCGCGGCTATTCGCGGTATCGCCCGGTCTGCTGCGCTTCGCCGGCGCGTGCGCGGGCCGCGCGGCGACCGTCGAGCGGCTGCTCGGATCGCTGGAGGTCGACAGCTCCGCCTTCTGCTCGCGTTTCGGATGGACGCCGCCGGTGTCGCGCGCGCGCGGACTGGCGGCGGCGCTGGGAACGACGGCGCCGCTATAATCGACTTCCTGTCGAAAGAGTGCCCGCCATGCCTTCCCGTTCCGCCGGCCGTCGTGCCGATCAGTTGCGCAGCGTGCGTTTCGTGCGCGGCTTCACCAAGCATGCCGAAGGGTCGGTGCTGGTCGAGATGGGCGAGACGCGCGTGCTGTGCACCGTCAGCGTCGAGGAAGGCGTGCCGCCGTTCCTCGAGGGCAAGGGCCAGGGCTGGCTCACCGCCGAGTACGGGATGCTGCCGCGGTCGACCAACACGCGGATGAAGCGCGAGGCGGCCGACGGCCGGCAATCCGGGCGCACGCAGGAGATCCAGCGGCTGATCGGCCGCAGCCTGCGCGCCGTCAGCGATCTCGGCGCGCTCGGCGAGCGCACGCTGAAGATCGATTGCGACGTGCTGCAGGCCGACGGCGGCACGCGCTGCGCGTCGATCACCGGCGCGTGCGTGGCCGTCGCCGACGCGGTGGCGTGGTGCCGCGAGCGCGGCCTCGTGACCGGGCAGCCGCTGCGCGAGTTCGTGGCGGCCGTGTCGGTGGGCATCGTCGACGGCGTGCCGGTGCTCGACCTCGACTATGCCGAGGACTCGAACTGCGACACCGACATGAACGTCGTGATGACGGCGGGCGGCGGTTTCGTCGAACTGCAGGGAACGGCCGAAGGCGCGCCCTTCACGCGCGGGCAGATGGACGAACTGATGCTGCTGGCCGATGGCGGCATCCGCGAGCTGTTCGCCGCCCAGCAGGCTGCACTGCGGTCGTGATCGAGCGGCTCGTCGTCGCCTCGGGTAACGCCGGCAAGCTGCGCGAGTTCCAGCGGCTGCTGACGCCGCTGTCGATCGACGTCATCGCGCAGTCGGAACTCGGCATCCCCGACGCCGACGAGCCGCACTACACGTTCGTCGAGAACGCGCTGGCCAAGGCGCGGCACGCGAGCGCGCAGGCGCACCTGCCCGCGCTCGCCGACGACTCCGGCGTCTGCGTGACCGCGCTGGGCGGGGCGCCGGGCGTGCTGTCGGCGCGCTATGCCGGCGAGCCAAAATCCGATGCGCGCAACAACGAAAAGCTGGTGGCGGCGCTGTCCGGCGTCGCCGACCGCCGCGCGCACTACTACTGCGTGCTGGTGCTCGTCCGCCACGCCGAGGATCCGGAGCCGCTGATCGCCGAAGGCCGCTGGCACGGCACGATCATCGACACGCCGCGCGGCGATGGCGGCTTCGGCTACGACCCGCACTTCGTCGACAACGAGACGGGGCTGACCGGCGCCGAGTTGCCGCTGGCGCGCAAGAACGAGCTGTCGCATCGCGGCCGTGCGCTGCGCGCGCTGATCGCGATGCTGGTCGCCGAGGGAGCGTCGGCGTCCGGTGCGCGGCGGGGTGTGGCATGACCGGCGAGCGCACGACGGCGGTGGCGGTCGGCAGCGTGACGGGGCCGCATTTTTCCGCGCTGCCGCCGCTGTCGCTGTACGTCCACATCCCGTGGTGCGTGCGCAAGTGCCCGTACTGCGATTTCAATTCGCACGAGGCGCGCGGCGACGTGCCCGAGGACGCCTACGTCGACGCGCTGCTGCGCGATCTCGAGTTCGCGCTGCCGTCGATCTGGGGCCGCAAGGTGTTCACCGTGTTCTTCGGCGGCGGCACGCCGAGCCTCTTTTCGGCCGCCGCGATCGATCGCCTGCTCGCCGGCATCCGCGCGCGCGTGCCGCTCTTGCCGGACGCGGAGATCACGCTGGAAGCCAATCCGGGCACGTTCGAACGGCAGAAGTTCGCCGGGTTCTTCGCCGCCGGCGTGAACCGGCTGTCGCTGGGCGTGCAGAGCTTCGACCCGCAACAGCTGAAGGCGCTCGGCCGGGTGCACGACGCGGACGAGGCGCGCCGCGCGGCCGAGGCGGCGCTGATGATCTTCGGCAACGTCAACTTCGACCTCATGTACGCGCTGCCGCGGCAGACGGTCGACGGCGCGCGCGCGGATCTCGCCGAAGCGCTCGCGTTCGCGCCGCCGCACCTGTCGTTCTATCACCTGACGCTCGAGCCGAACACGCTGTTCCATCGCCATCCGCCGCCGCTGCCCGACGAGGACACCGCGGCGGACATCGAGGACGCCGTGCACGACATGCTGGCCGGCGCCGGCTATCGGCAATACGAGACGTCGGCGTACGCGAAGCCGGGACGCGCCTGCGCGCACAACCTCAACTACTGGCGGTTCGGCGACTACCTGGGCATCGGCGCCGGCGCGCATTCGAAGCTGTCATTCGCCGATCGCATCGTCCGCCAGCTGCGCTGGAAGCAGCCGCAGCAGTATCTGGAGCGGATGGCGGAAGGCCGTCCGCTGCTGGAGGAAGTCGCCGTCGCGCGCGACGACGTCGGCTTCGAGTTCATGCTGAACGCGCTGCGGCTCGTCGATGGGGTACCGGCAACGCTGTTCGCGGAACGCAGCGGTTATCCGCTGGCGCTGGTGTCGCACCCGCTCGCCGCGGCGGTGAGCAAGGGGTTGCTGGATGCGGACCCCACGCTGTTGCGGCCCACCGAGCTCGGCCGGCGCTTCCTGAACGACCTGCAGGAACTCTTTCTCACGAGTCCGCGCCGCGACACCCTCGTGCGCGCGCCGCTCGTTCACATCGAAGCCACGGGAATCGAACGATGAGCGCGCAGGATTGCCTGAACGTCGCGGACGCGGTGGCGGCTATCGCCGGCGGACGCCTGACCGCGGAGGCGCTGGCCGAAGCGCAGCTCGCGCGCGTCGCCGCGACCGACGCCGCGATCGGCGCCTGGCAGACGCTCGACGAGGCGCACGTGCGGCGCGCGGCGCGGCAGTCCGACAGCGCGCGCGCGGCGGGGCCGCTCGCGGGCATCGGCATCGGCGTCAAGGACATCATCGACACCGCCGACCTGCCGACGACGATGGGATCGCCGATTTTCGCCGGCCATCGGCCCGCGGCCGATGCGAGCTGCATCGCGCGGCTGCGCGCCGCCGGCGGTTACGTGTTCGGCAAGACGGTGACCACGCCGTTCGCGTTCATGGACCCGGGCAAGACGCGCAATCCGTGGGATGCCGCGTACTCGCCCGGCGGATCGTCGTCGGGGTCCGCCGCCGCGGTGGCCGCCGGCCACGTGCCGGCGGCGATCGGCACGCAGACCAACGGTTCCGTCGTGCGACCCGCCGCGTACTGCGGCGTCGTCGGCTTCAAGCCGACGCTCGACGCCATTTCGATGAACGGCGTGCATCCGTTCAGCGCGCAGTTCGACACCGTCGGCACGTTCGCGCGAACGGTCGCCGACGCCGCGCTGCTGGCGAGCGTGCTTGCCGAGTCCGGCCGCATCTCGCCGGCGATCACGCCGTTCTCGCGGCCGCCGCGCCTCGCGTGGTTGTCGGCGTTTCCGTGGACGCAGCACGACTGCGCGGCCGCCGCCGTCGTCGACGCGGCCGTGCGGCGTCTGGCGGCCGCAACCGAAGTGGCGCCGATCGCGCTGCCGCCGGAATGGCGCGACGCCAATCTGATCCTGCGGACGATCATGCTGCACGAGGGCGCGCGGACGCTCGGCGACCTGCAGGCGCGCGAACGCGCGCGCCTGACGCCGGCGCTCAACGCGGCGCTCGACGAGGGTCGCGGCATCGCCGCCGATCGCTACCGCGACGCGCAGGCGGCGCGGGCACGGGCGATCGCCTTTTTCACCGACTGGCTGGACGAGTTCGACGCGATCCTGTCGCCGGCGGCGCCCGGACCGGCGCCGCACGGGCAGACGACGACCGGGGATCCGTCGTGCTGCACGCTGTGGTCGCTGCTCGGCTATCCGGCGATGAATCTGCCGGTCGGCATGGCCGGCACGCTGCCGATGGGCCTGCAACTCGCAGCCCCCCAGGGCCGCGACAATGCGCTGTTGTCCACCGCCTCGTGGTGCGAGGCGCGGCTGCCGTTTCGCGGACTGGCATCTCTCGAAGCTCTCCCGTGACCCGCATTCCGAAGGATGACCCGACCACGCTGTGCCGCAACGACTTGGAGTCGGGGCGGATGCGCTCGCTGTACATGGAAGCGCTCGGCGGGCCCGGGCATGCGCTCGACGACGAGGCGCTGTCGAATTCGCTGACGGCGACGCTGCGCGCGCGGCCGAAAGGCGCGGGCTGGTGGATCTTCGCGTATGGCTCGCTGCTGTGGAATCCGCTCTTTCCGTTCGCCGAGGCGCGTCCCGGAACGCTTCGCGGATTGCACCGGCGGTTCTGTCTCTATTCGATGGCGTCGCGCGGCACGCGCGATGCGCCCGGACTGGTGCTGGCACTCGATCGCGGCGGCGCGTGCACCGGTGTCGCGTACCGCCTCCCCGCGCCGGTGGCGATCGACGAGCTGCATCTCTTGTGGCGCCGCGAAATGGTCGTGGGCTCGTACCGTCCCAAGTGGGTGCGCGTGCGCTCCGGCGACCGCGAGATCACGGCGCTGACGTTCACCGTGAAGCATGATCATCCGCAGTACGCGGGCAAGCTGCCGCTCGACGAGCAGGCGCGGGTGATCGGCAGCGCGGCCGGCGCCTTCGGCTCGTCGCTCGACTACCTCGAGCGGACGCGGGTGGCGCTCGTCACGCACGGGATCATCGATCCCTATCTCGAAGGGCTGGCCGCGCGGGTGGCGCGGATGCGCGACGCGGCGGTGGATACGACCGGCTAGATCGCGATGTGCCGGCCGCCGTCGACGCTGATCGTTTCGCCGGTGACGTAATGCGCATCGGCGAGCAGGTAGTAGACGGCGCCGGCGATGTCGTCGGGCGTGCCTTCGCGCTTCAGCGGCGTGTGCGAGATGATCCGCTGCCGCGACAGTTCGTCGAACGATTCGTCGTCGGGCCACAGCACGGGGCCGGGCGCGACGGCATTGACGCGCACCTCCGGCGCGAGTTCGCGCGCGAGCGAGCGCGTGAGGCCGACGAGGCCGGTCTTGGCCACCGAGTACACGACGTAGTTCTTGAGCGGGCGCTCGGCGTGGATGTCGGCGATGTTGACGATCGCGCCCTGCGCGCGGCGCAACGCCGGCGCGGCGGCCTGCGCGAGGAACAGCGGCGCCTGCAGGTTGGTGCCGATGAGGTCGTGCCAGTTCTCCGCGGTGATCTCCCCGAGCGGCGTCGGGAAGAACGATGACGCGTTGTTGACGAGGTAATCCAGGCGGCCGAACGTCTGCAGCGTCTGCTCGACGAGCGACGGCAGCTTGCCGGTGTCCAGGAGGTCGGCCTGGATCAGCGCCACCGAGTTGGCGCGCGCGTGATTGAGCTCGGCCTGCAGCAGGCGCGCCTCGCCGGCGGACGCGCGGTAATGCAGCATGAGGTTCGCCCCGGCGCGATGCACGCGGCGGCAGATGGCCGCGCCGACCCGCTTGGCGCCGCCGGTGATCAGTACGACCTTTCCCTCCACCCCAGCGCTCCGGCGTTAGACTTCGGTTCCGCTGGAAATCTAGCACATCGACACTTCGCGTGCGATCGAGCCTCAACGCTTCGCTGCCCGAGCCGGATGCCGCCGCCCGCGCGCACAGCGAGCGGGTCGCGGCCGCCGTGCGCGGCGACATCGCCGCCGCGGGAGGCTTCATGCCGTTCGCGCGCTACATGCAGCTCGTGCTGTACGCGCCCGGACTCGGCTATTACGTGGCTGGCGCCCGCAAGTTCGGCGCGGACGGCGATTTCGTCACGGCGCCGGAAATGACGCCGCTGTTCGCGCAGGCGCTGGCCGCGCCGGTGGCCGCGATCCTCGCCGCATCGCGGTCGCGCGATTTCGTCGAGCTGGGGGCGGGCAGCGGCGCGCTTGCCGCCGACCTGCTGAACGCGCTCGCGGCTGCCGACGCGCCGCCGTCCAGCTACCGGATCCTCGAGGTGAGCCCCGACCTGCGCGAGCGGCAACGGGCGGCGATCGCGCAACGCGCGCCGTCGCAACTCTCGCGCGTCGAATGGATCGACGCGGTGCCGGCGACGATCGACGGCGCCGTCGTGCTGAACGAAGTGCTCGACGCGGTGCCGCCGCACCTCGTCAGCCGTCGCGGCGGCCGCTAGTTCGAGCGGGGTGTCGCATGGAACGACGGCTTGCGGTGGGACGAGCGGCCGCTGACCGATCCGGCGTTGCGGGCGCTCGCGGCCGAGCGCTTTCCGGCGATGGGCGATTTCACGAGCGAGATCAACCCGGCGGCGGAAGCGCTGGTCGAGCTGCTCGCGCGGCGGATGGCGGGCGGCGCCTTGCTGGCGATCGACTACGGCTTTCCGCAGCGCGAGTACTACCACGAGCAGCGCAGCGACGGCACGCTGATGGCGCATTACCGCCATCGCGCGCTCGCCGATCCGTTCCTGTGGCCGGGGCTCGCCGACCTGACGGCGCACGTGGATTTCACGGCGATGGCGCTCGCCGGCGAGCGCGGCGGCTTGACGGTCGTGGGTTACGGACCGCTCGCCGCGTTCCTCGTGGGCGCCGGCATCCTCGACCGCCTGCGCGAGCGCGGCGAGCCGACGAGCCCCGCCTATCTGCGCGAGGCCGCCGCGGTGCAGAAGCTCCTGTCGCCGGCCGAGATGGGCGAGCTCTTCAAGGTGCTGGCTTTGGCGCGAAGCGATGGTATCGTGTGGCCATATTTCGCGGCCGCCGATCGCACGCATCGCCTGTGAGCATCGTCGTGGCGCTGTTCGATTGAAAGTGGGGTCGCGAGAAGGCACGTTGCGATTCAGGACTGCGAATACGTAGCGATCCCCGGTCATCGCCCTTCGTCCGCTCAAGCCGCGGGCGCCGGGTCGTCGGCGGCCGGCGGCAAACGAGCCGGACGCGCGCGGG
>CAWGLS010000024.1:0-70603 GCA_963823475.1 uncultured beta proteobacterium | reverse complement strand
CACCGAATGCTCACCCTCACGGAAGACCATCTGGTCGTTTTCCAGTATCCGCTGGTTCTTTTCTTCGTTTCGTTCCGGTGCTGTGGCTTTCGGCGTGGATCGGAGCCACTCGCTTCAGGGGGTTCCGAGCCCAGATCGCCGAGCGGCACGACGACTTCGGCATCATCCAGGGCGCCACGCTGACGCTGCTCGGACTGATCATCGGCTTCACGTTTTCGATGGCCATGGGGCGCTACGACCAGCGCAAGAACTACGAGGAGGAGGAGGCCAACGCGATCGGCACGGAGTATCTCCGCGCCGACATGCTCCCTGCCGCCGACGCCGCGAAGGTGCGCGCACTGCTCGTCCGCTACCTCGATCAGCGCGTGCTGTTCTATACGGTTCGCGACGAGCAACAGATTCGAGAGATCAATGCCGAAACCGGTCGACTGCAGGCCCAACTGTGGTCCGCGGTCGTGACGCCGGCGATCGCGCAGCCGACACCCCTGACGGCGCTCGCCACCGCGGGCATGAACGACGTGCTGAATACGCAGGGCTATACGCAGGCCGCGTGGTGGAATCGCGTGCCCATTGCGGCATGGTCGTTGATGTCCGCGCTCGCGATCTGCGCGACCTTGCTGGTCGGCATGGGCGCCAAATCCGAAAAGCCCGAACTTCGGCTGCTGCTGATCGTGCCGCTGGTCGTTTCCTCGCGTTCTTTCTGATCGCCGACCTGGACAGCCCGCGCCGCGGCATCATTCACGTCAGTCCGCAGAACCTGCTGAGCCTCGTGCAATCCCTGCGCGGGCAGTGACGGCGGAGCCAGCGGGGGCCGCTGCGGCGCCGCGCAGCGGGCGGAACGCTCGAAAGCCCGATGCGCGCTTGCGGGTTCGGTGCCGAAACTTCCTGCCGGTCCATGTCGGTGCCCCCCGGCGGTCGCCGGCTCGACGGGGTGCTGCCCTTGGTCCGAGCGTGCGCGTCACCGGCTGCGGGCTGCAAGGTTGTCCGGGCCCGGGCGGCGTGCGACACTTATCGTTTGGTCGTCCCATCACGGAAAGGCCCTGCCATGACCCGTACGTCCATGATTGCCCGCCTGCTCGCCGTCGGCTTCGTCGCGGCCGCCGCGACGAGCGCCGTCGTCGCCCAGGAGATCAAGTTCTTCCGCATCGGCACCGGCGGCACCGCCGGCACCTACTATCCGATCGGCGGCCTCATCGCCAACGCCATCTCCAACGCGCCGGGCTCCCGTGCCTGCGCCGACGGCGGCAGCTGCGGCGCGCCGGGTGTCGTCGCCACGGCCGTCGCGTCCAACGGCTCGGTCGCCAACATCAACGGCATCCAGTCCGGCCAGCTCGAATCGGGCTTCACGCAGTCCGACGTCGCCTACTGGGCGTACTCCGGCACCGGCGTCTACGAGGGCAAGCCCAAGGTCGACGACCTGCGGCTCATCGCCAACCTCTATCCGGAGACGATCCACCTCGTCGCGCGCAAGGGCGCCAACATCAAGAGCGTCGCCGATCTGAAGGGCAAGAAGGTGTCGCTCGACGAGCCGGGCTCCGGCACGCTGGTCGATGCGCGGATCATCCTCGCGGCCTACGGGCTGACCGAGAAGGACGTGACGGCGGAGTACCTGAAGCCGAACCAGGCGGGCGACAAGATGCGCGACGGCGGCCTCGACGCGTTCTTCTTCGTCGGCGGCTATCCGACCAGCGCCATCTCGGAGCTGGCGTCGTCCGGCGGCGGCATCGACCTCGTGCCGGTCACCGGACCGGAGGTCGAAAAGATGCTCAAGCAATACGGCTTCTTCGCGACCGACACGATCCCCGCCAACACCTACAAGGGCGTGGGCGAGGTGAAGACGATCGCGGTCGGCGCGCAATGGGTGACGTCGGCCAAGCAGCCGGACGCGCTCATCTACGAAATCACCAAGGCGCTCGTGGAACGACAGCTCGCGCAAGCTGCTCGACGCCGGCCACGCCAAGGGCAAGGTGATCACCAAGGCCAACGCCACCGCGGGCGCGGGCATTCCGCTCCATCCGGGCGCCGAGAAGTTCTACAAGGAAGCCGGCCTGCTGAAGTAGGCCGCACGCGCCAAGCAACACCACGAAGCGGGGCCGGAGCACAACACCGGCCCCGTTTCCTTTGGCGAGCCCGCCGCCCGCCGAACACGTGCATTGCCCGCGAGGACGACGTCATGCAGCAGGTGGAAATCGAGAAGACCCGCGAGCTCGAGGAGAAGTTCGACCCCGAGATGCGCTTCCGGCCGATCGTGCAATCCGGCCGCGTTGCTGGTCGCCGCGCTGCTGATCGTCGCTGTCGTGCTTCCACTACTACACGGCCGGCTTCGGCCTGCTGCGCGAGACGACGCATCGCGGCGTCCACATGGCCTTCGTGCTCGGGCTGATCTTCCTCGTCTTCCCGCTGCGCAAGGCGATGCTGGCCAATCCGCCGCCACCGAGCGCCGCGGCGCCGGGCGGCGTGCCGCTGGTACGACTGGATGCTGGCGGTCGGCGATCGCGCTGTCGGTGCTCTACATCCCCTACATCTTCGACGACCTGGCGTTCCGCGTCGGCAACCCGTCGACGCTCGACGTCGTCGATGGGCACGATCCTGATCGTGCTGCTGCTGGAGGCGACGCGGCGCGCGATGGGCTGGCCGCTGCCGATCATCGCGCTGCTGTTCATGACCTATGCGCTGGCCGGACCGTCGTTTCCCGGGCATGCTGCGCGCACTCCGGCGCGATCGTGGCCGAGCCTCGTCAACCACCTCTACCTGACGAGCCAGGGCATCTACGGCATCGCGCTCGGCGTCGTCGCGACCTACGTCTTCCACTTCGTGCTGTTCGGCGTGCTCGCCACCGCGCATCGGCCTGGGCCAGCTCTTCATCGACATCGCGTCGTCGATCGCCGGGCGCTACGCCGGCGGACCGGCCAAGGTCTCGATCTTCGCGCTCGGCGCTGTTCGGCATGATCTCCGGCTCGTCGGTCGCCAACACGGTGACGGTCGGCTCGCTGACGATCCCGGCGATGATCCGCCTCGGCTATCCGCGGCACTTCGCGGGCGGCGTGGAGGCCGCGTCGTCGACCGGCGGGCAGATCACGCCGCCGATCATGGGCGCCGCCGCGTTCCTGATGATCGAGTTCCTGAACCTGCCGTACTCGACGATCATCATCGCCGCCATCGTGCCGGCGTTCATGCACTTCTTCGGCGTGTTCATGCAGGTGCACTTCGAGGCGAAGAACAAGGGGCTGCGCGGGCTGACGAAGGAGGAGCTGCCCGACCTGCCGAAGACGCTGAAGGCGCGACTGGCCGACGCTCATCCCGCTGGTGCTGCTGATCGGCATCATCGTGCAGGGCTACACGCCGTACCTCGCGGCGTTCTGGGGCATCACGTCGTGCATCCTCGTCGGCTTCTTCACGTCGCGGCAGAACACGACGGCTGCGCAGTACCTGGCGCTGCTCGTTGCGCACGGACTCCTGTTCGCGCTCATCACGCGGCAGTTCGGCGACCATGGCATGTGGGTGTTCCTGGCGATGGTCGTCGCGGTCCCGTTCGTCCACCGCGCGCTCGGCCGCGAGTCGCGGATCGGCGGTCGCGCCGTGCTGGTCGCGTTCGAGATCGGCGCCAAATACGCGCTGGCGGTCGGCGCGGCGGCGGCCACCGTCGGCATCGTCATCGGCGTCGTCACGCTGACCGGCGTCGGCTTCAAGATGTCGTACATCGTCACGTCGGCGGCGCAGTCGATGGCGACCGGCGTGCTGGCGGTGCTGCCCACCGGCTGGGTCGACCTGAAGGCGCTGACGCTGCTCGCCGCGCTGATCATGACGGGCGCTCGTCTGCATCCTGATGGGCTGCGGCATCCCGACGACGGCCAACTACATCATCATGGTGACGGTCGCGGCGCCGACGCTCGTGCTGCTGGGCGTGCAGCCGATCGTCGCGCATTTCTTCGTCTTCTATTACGGCGTGCTGGCCGACATCACGCCGCCGGTGGCGCTGGCCGCCTATGCGGCGGCGGGCATGGCGGGCTCCGATCCGTTCAAGACCGGCAACACGGCGTTCCGGCTGGGCCTGGGCAAGGCGCTGGTGCCGTTCGTGTTCGTCTTCGCGCCGTCGATGCTGATCATGGTCACCGGCTTCTCGTGGTACGAGTTCTTCATCGCCACCGGCGGCTGCCTGCTCGGCATCACGTTCCTCGCCGCGGCGCTGTCGAACTACTTCATCACGCGGATGCAGATGTGGGAGCGGCTGGTCTGCGCCGCCGCGGCGATCCTGATGATCGTGCCGGGCATCGTCAGCACGGCGATCGGCATCGCCATCGTGGTGCCCGTCGTGCTGCGCCAGATCGCGGCCGCGAAGCGGGGGACGGCGCCCGCGTAGCGGGCCGCTACGCGGAAACCGACGCCGGCGCCGCGCGGTCGCGCGCCCAGTTGCGGATGTGGTCGACCTGCTCCTTCATCGTCTTCGACAGCGGGACGATGCGCGCCGCCGTGCGGATCAGGTCGTCGAGCTTCAGCGCGCGGTCCTCGATGCGGGCGCGGGTGATGGCCGACACGACGCACTGCTCGACCTCGGCGCCGGTCCAGCCCTTGGTCAACGCGATCAGCCGGGTCAGGTCGAACGTCGCCGGGTCCTCGCCGCGCCGCTCGAGATGGATCTGCAGGATCTCGACCCGTTCGGCATCGTGCGGCAGGTCGACGAAGAACACCTCGTCGAAGCGTCCCTTGCGGATCATTTCCGCGGGCAGGAGGTCGATGCGGTTGGCGGTGGCGGCGACGAACAGCCCGCGCACCTTCTCCTGCATCCACGTCAGGAAGAACGCGAAGATGCGCCCCTGCGCGCCCGACGACTCCGCCGACGAAATGCCCATTTCGATTTCGTCGAACCACACGACGGCCGGCGCCACTTCCTCCATCATCCGGCAGGCGCGCGCGAACGCCCATTCGGGCGTGCCGTGCCGGCCGGAGAAGACCTCGGTCATGTCGATGCGGTACAGCGGCAGTTCGAAGGTGGACGCGATCGACTTGATCGACAGGCTCTTGCCGCAGCCGGACACGCCCATCACCAGCACGCCCTTCGGCACCAGCTCGACGCCGACGTCGTCGCGCGGATGAAAGAGCGCGCGGCGGTCGAGCAGCCACTTCTTCATGACTTCGAGGCCGCCGATGCGGGCGGTCTCCTGTCCGTCGCCCAGGAACTCGATCGTCCCGGTGCGATTCACGCGCAGCCGCTTTTCCTCGAGCAGCGCCGGCAGCGACTCGCGCGCCAGCCGGCCCG
The DNA here is from genome assembly GCA_963823475.1 of uncultured beta proteobacterium. GTDB lineage: Bacteria > Pseudomonadota > Gammaproteobacteria > Burkholderiales > Casimicrobiaceae > VBCG01. The sequence goes on along the minus strand of CAWGLS010000024.1, from coordinate 65,346 downwards.
TCGCCGCCACGGCGCGCTTGAGCGCGAAGGACGCCTCGTCGAGGGTCAGGCCCAGCATCGCGCGGGCGAGCAGGTCGAGCGACGCGTCGCGCGTGTCGACCCAGGCGCCGGCGGCGGTGATCTCCGCGGCGCGCTCGACCAGGTACGCCCTCATCTCGGCGAAGTCGGGAACGGTCAGCTCGGTGTAGAGGATGTTGCTGGCGAGTTCCTCCGGGATCTGCCGGACCGGCGCGGAGATGACGATGAACTGGCCGCGCTGCGCGCACAGCGTGAAGAGGTCGCGCAGGCGTCGCCGCACGTCGGCGGCATCGCGCAGCGGCTCGTGGAAATCCTTGAGCTGGTAGATCGCCGGCGCCGTCTGCCGGGCGATGAAGTCGAGGGCGGCGCGCGGGTCGGTCGTCGCGACATCGGGTGCCGCGCCGTCGGGGCCCTGCAGCCCCTCGGTCAGGCTCCACCACCAGAACGGCGCGGGCTTGCCGATGTAGTGCTGCGCGGCATGCCGCAACAGCTTGGAGAGGCGCAGCTCGTCGGCGGACATGACGTACAGCAGCGGATGCCCGGACGCGAACATCTCGCGCAGCGCCTTGTCCGATTTGCCTTCCGCGGCGGGCGGCAGCGGTTCTTTCGTTTCCATGCGCGAAGCTTTCGGAGGATGGGCGGCGTGTATGCGTACTGGCGCGTTGCGCGGGCATCGGCGGACCGAAGCCCTTGGGACTCGCGCAGCGGCGGCAGGCGCTTTCAGAATGCCTCGCGCCCGGACCTCGTTGGCGCGAGTGGAAACGATCGGCGGCGGACAGCGCCGGCCGCCGGTCAATACTGCAGCGGGAACGCCACCTGGTCGCCATAGTATTGCAGGGCGGCCCGCGCGGCGAGTTCGACGCGCAACCGGTCGTCGACGTGCAGGAACCGCTTCCACCGGGCGCGCCGAAGCCCACGCGGTCGATATCCTCGCGCGGAGAGTCGTGCGCAAGTGCCGCGCGTCAATCGAGCGAGCGCGCGAGCCATCCACGCGCCTGCGCGCCGAACACGTTCCACACGAGACCCGCGAGCACCAGCGCCACGCCGGCGAACTGCAGCGGTGCGAGGCTCTCTCCCAGGAAAATGGCGCCGCTGGCGAGTCCCGACAGCGGGATCAGCAACGCGAAGGGCGCGATGACGGCCGTCGGATAGCGGTGCAGTTGCGCATTCCAGGTGGCGAGCCCGAACAGCGTCGCGAAGTAGCTCATGAACAGCACGCAGGCCCACGGCTGCCACGTCATCGCGGCGACGGCGTCCCACGCGCTCCGGCCGCCCTCGAACACGAACGACGCCAGCGCGAGCGGCAGCGAGGCGGCGAGGCTCGACCAGACGACGAGGCCGAGCATGTCGACGTCCGCGCGCCCCGCCGAGCGGTGGACGACCCCCACGCTTGCGGCTGGCGCCGCGGCGCTGCCCCCGAGGGGGTGCGCGCGCCTTGGGGCGGCCCGGCGGCGCGGTGGACGACCCCCACGCTTGCGGCTGGCGCCGCGGCGCTGCCCCCCGAGGGGGTGCGCGCGCCTTGGGGCGGCCCGGCGGCGCGATGGACGACCCCCACGCTTGCGGCTGGCGCCGCGGCGCTGCCCCCGAGGGGGTGCGCGCGCCTTGGGGCGGCCCGGCGGCGCGCTTGGCGATGATGTTGCCGATCGCCCATGACAGCGCGGCGCCGATGACGAGCAGGAAGCCGGTGAACGTCGCGGCGGCACCCACGGAGAACTTGTGCCACGCGAGCACGGCGATGCCGGTGCCGGCGATCGTGGCGCCGATCAGGCTGTGGCGGCTCAGGCGTTCGTGCAGCCACCACGCGGCGAGGCCGATCGTGAAGAACACCTGCAACTGGATGACGAGCGACGACAGTCCGGCGGGCATGCCGAGCTTCATGCCCATGAACAGCAGGCCGAACTGGACGACGCCGATCGCGAAGCCGTAGGCGACGAGCGACGTCCACGGGACGTTCGGCCGGCGGATGAAGAACACCGCGGGCAGCGCCGCGCACAGGAAGCGCAACGCGGCGAGCGCGAACGGCGGCACCGTGTCGAGCGCCCAGCGCATCGGCACGAACGCGAAGCCCCAGATCAGGACGACCAGCAGGATGAGGAAGAGATCGCGAAGCGACAGGCGGGCGGGCACGGGGCGCGGCGCGGCACGGGCCACTTGAAACATGTGGCCGGAAGTTTGAAGTGTGGAGAGCGATTCTACCGGGTTCGCCCGAACTGCCGGCGGCCGCGCGCGCCCTGGTCCCGTGCATCGCTAGCGCGGCACGTACACCGTGCCGTCCATGATCTTGCGCGCGGTCCGTGAGAAACCCAGCTTCTCGAAGCGGACGCCGTGGGGCGAGTCGTCGATCGGCGGTCTCGATGACCACGTCCATCACGCCGTTCGGATGGCCGATCGATAGCGTCTTCTTGCTCGCCGTGCCCTGCAGCGCCTGAAATGCGATCGAGCCCTTGACGCGAGATGCCGCCGCGATGCACATCGAACCGGTGCCCGCCATGGCTTCGTGCAGATGGTTCATGAAGACGAGCCGCGCCTTCATGTCCATGTCCGCACCGGATAGCGTTCCCCGACAATGCGACGTAGTCCGACGGCGGGCTCACGAAGATCACGAACGGCAGCAGCGGGCTCTCCTCGTCCACCTTCCGCCAGTCGCTGACGAAGCCGATGCGCGCGGCGGCCTTGCCGCGGATTTCGCGCAGCAGACTGCACCGTCGCCTCGTTGGCATCGATTTCCGCTGGCAGTTCGTCGCCGCGCAATCCGATATCAGCCGCGCGGACGAAGACCGCGGTGTTGGCCACGTCGCAAATGGTGACTTCGAGTGCGACGCCGCTGGCAAGCTGCAGAAATTCCGTCCGCTGGCCGGTCGGCAACACCTTGCCGGTCTTGGCGCCGAGCGAGAGCCGGTAGTCCATGACGATGTTGACGCCGGAACCCGAGACGCCGGCGATGCGTAGATCGCCGGTCACGCGGGCCGGCCGTGCGGCGACCGGCACGTGTGCGACCGAACATCTTGCCGGTGTTGGTATTGTGGATGCGGACTTCGGTGATCGGCTCGACCTGGCGCACCAGCCCGGCGTCGATCGCGAAAGGGCCCACACCCGCCGAGATGTTGCCGCAGTTGCCCGAATAGTCGATCACGCCGCGGTCGATCTCGACCTGGGCGAACGTGTAGTCGAGGTCGGCGTCGGGCGAGGCCGAGCGGCCGACGACGGCGATCTTCGACGTGAGCAGATTGGCGCCGCCCAGGCCGTCGATCTGCATCACGTGCGGCGTGCCCATGACGCGCATCAGCAGCGCATCGCGTTCCGGGCCTGCCGCGGGAGGTCCTGTTCCAGGAAGAAGACTCCCTTGCCGACCCGCCCCGGACGATCGAGCACCGGATGCCGACCTGCTCGAACTGCTGCTCGAAATTGCTCACGTCTGTCTCCTGGTCCATGGCCGCCCGCGGGCGCGGCCTGGGGCGGCCGCGCTCCGCGCGAGAGTGTCTACTCCGGTACTTGGCCAGCGCCTCGCGATACGCCTTGTACACTTCCGGCCGCCGGCTTGCCGCGCTTGGCGCCGTCCTTCACCCATTCATCCGCCACTTCGTCGAACACCTTGTTCCAGCGCGGCTTCTCGGCGGCCGGTACCGCGAATGACTTCACGCCTGCGGCCGCGACCTTCTCCTTCGCTTCGCGGCTCGCGGTCGCTTCGCGACACGCATGCGCCATCGTATCCCGCCCGGCGGACAGCAGGACCTTCTGCACGTCCGCGGCAGTGCGCTGAACTTCTGCCTGTTCATCACGTAACTGTAGCTCGCGCCGCCGAAGTTGACGTCCGCAATCGACGACTTCACGAGCTTCTGCAAGCCGCCCGAAAACAACGGCGAGAACGCATAGACCACGCCCTCGACCGTCCCGCGCGCGAGCGATTCGTAGATTTCCGGCGTGGCCATCTGCGACGCCTGACGGCGCCCAGCTTGTCGAGGGTCTGCGACATCACGCCGCCGACGGTGCGCAGCTTCTGGCCCTTGAGGTCGTCGATGGACGAGAGCCTGTCGCGCTTGGAAAACGCCGTGTACGTCGGTGTCGCCAGCGTGAAGATCACGATGACGTTGTTGGGCTCGAGTTCCTGCTTGACGAGAATGCCGTCGTTCATCATGAGATCGGCCGTCGCCCGCGTGCCTTGGCAGCTCGTGTTGTATAGCCCAGGCAGTTCGGCAATCGTCGACAGCGGCATGCGGTCCGACACGAAGCTCGGGACGATGCCCGCCACGTCGGCGACCCCCGATCGCGTGAGCGAGCAGCATGTCCTTGGCCTTGCCGAGCTGTTCCGACGGGAAATGCTTGATCTCGATGCGGCCGTTCGACTGCTTGGCCACCTGCTCGATCCAGTACATCACTCCGTACCGGATGAGATAGTGCGTGGGCGCCAGGTAGTCGGCGGCGCGCAGCGAGATTTTGTCCTGCGCCAGCGCGACGTGGCTCGCGGTCAGCAACGCCGCGGCAACAGCTACGGCGAGCATTCGGTTCGGTGTCGTGTTCATCATTCACTGCCTCCTTGGGGTTTGAATTCCGGCGCGGTACGGCCACACTTGGTCGGCGGTCCGCTGCTCTGGGCTGGGCGCTCCCTGCGCGTACGTCGGATCATGATCAGTTGCCCATTGTCGTCGGCAGCCACAGGATGATCTGCGGCCAGATCAGGAGGAGCGCGATCGCGACGAAATGGGCGAGGATGTGCGGCCAGACGCCGTTGAAAACTTCCGCCGCCGGCATGCCCGAGTAGCGCGCGACGACGAACACGTTGAGGCCCACCGGCGGTGTGACCATCCCGAGCTCGGCGGTGACGATCACCAGGATGCCGAACCAGATCGGATTGAAGCCGAGCGCCACCACGACCGGCAGCGTGATCGGGATGGTGAGAATCAGCACGGAGATCTGGTCGAGAAAGCAGCCGAGGACGATGTAGATCCCGAGAATCAGCACCAGGATCACCCACCGCGAGACGCCGAGCGCGCCGATCCAGGCCACGAGATCCTGCGTCACACCGGTAAGCGTGAAGAAGTACGCGAACACGCTCGCGCACATGATGATCAGCATGATCATGCAGGTGGTGTTCGCCGCCCGGGTCAGCGCGTGCCGCAGTCCGTCCCGCGTAGCTTGCCGGCCGCGCCAGGCAAGGAACATCGCGCCGGCGGCGCCGAGGCTCGCGGCTTCGGTCGGGGTGGCGACGCCGAGGTAGATGACGCCCGTCACCATGAGGAAGAGCGCCAGCATCGGCCCGACGACCTTGAGCGCCGCGAATTTCTCGCGCGCCGAGTAGCTCTGCATCGTCGGCTTCGTGCCGCTCGCCAGCACCACAACGACGACGGTCGCCGCGATGGTGACCGCTATGAGCAGGCCCGGCAGGATGCCGGCGATCAGCAGCTCCCCGATGTTCTGGTTGGCGATGAGGCCGTAGAGCACGATCGCCACCGACGGCGGTATCAGCATCGCCAGCGTGCCCGAGATGGCGACTGCCCCCGACGCGATGCGCGGCGGATAGCCGGCGCGCAGCATCGAGGGCAGCGTCGTGGCCGATAGCGTGGCCGCCGATGCAGTGCTCGATCCCGATATCGCCCCGAAGGCGGCGCCGGCCATCGCAGTTGCGACACCCAGTCCCCCCGGGAATCGGCCGACCCAGACGGTCGCTGCGCGGAACAGGTTGTCGGCGATGCCGCTCAGGATCACGAATTCCGCCATCAGCATGAACATAGGTATCGTCAGCAGCTCGTAAGTGTTGGCCGCCGACAGCGGCGTCGTCTTCAGGATGCCGAGCACCATCGAGGTGCCGCCGATGGTGTACAGCCCGGCCACGCCAGCGGACAGCAGCGCAAATGCGAGCGGGATGCCGCACAGCATCAGCACGAACAACAGCACGACGATCGCCAGCGTGGTCACTCGTGACCCTCAATGGTGCTCTCGCTGCCGGCCGGATCCCCGTAGGCGGTCGCCACGTCGGCGGCGGGGTCGACCGCACGCACGGCCAGCGCCGCGACACGCAGCCCGATGCGCAACAGCAGCACGGCGATGCCGATGGGCAGAGCCAGCGTTGCGATCCAGCTCGGCCAACCCAGGCTGTCCATCACGACATCCTGATGGACGAACTGCGACCACACGAGGTCGATGCCGAGCCACAGCACGAGCGCGAAGATCAGGATCGACGGCAGGTAGGCGATCAACTCCACGATGCTCCGCCCGCGGACGCGCATCGCGCCTACTACGAAGCCGACGATCACATGCTGGTTGCGCCGCAGCGTGTCCGCCAGCGCAAGGAAGAACACATAGAGCATCAGGTAGCGCGAAATGACCGCGTACGACCACTTGATCGGACTGTTGAAGGCATAGCGCATTGCGACGTCCGCGACTACCAGCACCATGATCAGGAAGATCGTCAGCGCGGCGATGCCGATCATGCCCCGTTCGAGCCCGGTGACGAGTCGCCCGACAGTCCGCAGTAGCGCTCCCATGGCGGTACGTCCGTTTCGTTCGCGCGGCCGGCGGTTACCGCTCGCCGGACCGCAGGTTCAGCAGATCGCGCGCGATGATCGACCGATGGATCTCGCTCGGTCCCTCGACGATCCGGTAGACGCGCACCATCCGGTAGATGTACTCGAGCGGCAGCTCCTTGCTCACGCCCATGCCGCCGAAGAGCTGGATCGCGCGGTCGACGACGCGCCCGATCATCTCGGTGCCCATGATCTTGACCATCGAGGCCTCGCGGCGGATGTCGCCGCCGCGGTCGATGCGGCAGGCGAGGCGCTAGGTGAGCGCGCGCACCGCCTCGATCTCCTGCCAGGTGTCGGCGATCCACCACTGGACGCTCTGCCGCTCGGCGAGCGGCTTGCCGAACGTGACGCGCAGGCCGGCCTGCTCGATCATCATGTCGAGGCAGCGTTGCGCGAGGCCCACGCAGCGGGCGCCGATCTCGGCGCGGCGAATGGAGAGGCGCCGCTGCAGCGGCGCGAACGCCCGGCCGATGTCGCCGAGCACCTGGTCGTCGGTGACCTCGACGTTGTCGTAATGGATTTCGTACGGGTGGTATTCGCCGATCATCGGATACGACGTCGGAATCGTGAGCCCCGGCGTGTCGCGGTCGACCAGGAACGCGCTGATGCCCAGGCGCTCGCCGGTCTCGCTCTCGGCCACCGCCATCGTGATGATGAAGTCCGAGGTCTTGGCGTTGGAGATGAAGGTCTTGCTGCCGTTCAGCCGCCAGCCGCCCTTGATGCGCACCGCACGCATCGCGATCGCGCCGGCGTCCGAACCGGCGCCCGCTTCCGTCAGCGCGAGGCAGGACTTCTTGTCGCCGGCCGCATACGGCAGCAGGTAGCGGTCGATCTGCGGTCCGCGCGCGCACTGCTTGCAGGAAGTGCAGGTTGGGGCTGTCCGGCCGCAGCACGAACGGGACGATCGAATACTTGAGCTCCTCGGTCACCACGCATTTGACCAGCGCGCCGAAGTCCTGGCCGCCGAACTGCGCGGGCACGTCGATGCCCCACAGGCCCAGCGCCTTCGCCTTGGCGTCGAGGGCGGCGGCGACCTCCGGCGGCACGATCGGCGTATCGGCGAGACCGCGTTCGGCTTCGCGGCGGATCACCGTGCGTTCGAGCGGCAAGAGCTCGTCGCGGACGAAGCGGCGCACGCTGTCGCGGACCTGCGCCACGTCCTCGGGCAGCTCGAAATCCATGGCTAATCCTCGACGAGGAGCGCCGTCCTGCAGCCGCGCCAGCTCGTCGTTGTGCTGGCCAAGCAACGGTGCGCCCGTGCGATACCGCGTCGGCGTCAGCGAGAACCGCGGCAGCCACGCCGTGATAGACGCCGCGGCCCATCACCGGGTGCTCCAGGTGTTGCCAGAAACCGCGCGCGGCGAGCTGCGCGTCGTGATGCAGCAGGTCGTCGGGCGTGGCGACGATGGCGGCGGCCACACCCGCGCCGCGCAGCGCCGCCACGGCATCCTCCGCGCTGCGCTGCGCGAGCCAGGCGCCGACCAGCGTGTCGACCAGCGCACGTTCGCCGAAGCGCGCCGACGGCGCGGAGGTCGGGGCGCCCGAGCAGCGCGCACAGCCGCGCGAACGCGGCGTCGTCGGCGACGGACAGCGCGCACCAGCGATCCTCGCCCCGGCACAGCGGAAGATGCCGTGCGGCGCGCGCCACGGCTCGACGTACGCCGGGGGCGGCGACTCGTGGCCGGTGGCGGCGACTTCGAGCACCGCGTCGGGGCACGCGGCGAGCGTGGACTCGACCTGCGCGACGGCGATCCGCTGCCCCTTGTGCGAATGCTGCCGCCACGCGAGCGCCGCGAGCACGGCGAAGCACGCGTGCAGCGGATTGGGCAGGTGATCGGGGAAATTGGTGCCGGTGCCCACCGGCAGCCGGCCGGCGAGCGCATGGCGGCCGAACATGCCGACCAGCGTGGCGATGTTGATGCCATAGCCCAGGTAGTCGCGGTAGAGACCCTCGTCGCCGGCGAACGGCATGCCGAGGTAGATCGCCCGCGGGTTGATGCGCGCGACCTCCGCCCACGACAGGCCGAGGCGATCCATGACGCCCGGCGAGAACGAATTGGCGACGATGTCCGCCGTCGCCAGCAGCTCGCGGACCCGCGCAAGATCCTCCGGACGCTTCAGGTCGAGCGTGACGCTCTTCTTGTTCGTGTTGCGGTTGGCGAAATAGCCGCTGGCGTCGAGCCCGCCGGCCGCGGCCATCGGCTCGGCGCGACGCAGCTGGTCCGGCCGTGTCGTCGATTCGATCTTCCACACCTCGGCGCCGAAATCCGCCAGCAGCTTGGTCGAGAACGGTCCCGCGCCCACCCACGTCAGGTCGACGACGCGCAGGCCCGCGAGCGGCAACGCCGACGGACCGGCGGCGGGCAGCGCGGGAGCCGGCGCGCGGCGGCGCTGCGCCTCCGCGCGCACGAAGTCGGCGTCGGCGTTGGGCGCGCCGATCGTGCGCTGCGCCCGCCACGGCGTCGCCGACAGCTGGTAGGGCGCCCCCGGCCAGCCGCGGGCATCGAAAAACCCGCGCGCATTCAGATGCGCATCGGCGAGCACGTCGGCGGCCGCATTCAGCGGCGAGATGGCGATGCGCCGGCGTTGGCCTTCGTGGAACAGCCACTGCCGGTCGCGCGTCGCGGCGAACGCGCGCCACAGTTCGTCGAAGCGCGTGCGCTGTTCGAGCCGCGCCTTGAACGCGTTGTCCTGCCAGCGCGGATCGCGCAGTTCCGCGGCACCCGGCACGCCCGCCTCGCAGATCCACTGCGCGAGCAGGTTCCAGCCACGGCCGACGCCGGATTCCGCGGCGTAGAGGAACACGTGGCCGTCGGCGCACGGATAGACGCCGATGCCCGCCTGCCTGGCGCGCTCGCCCAGGCGCCGGCGCATGATGTTCTTCATCGCGAGGAACTGCGGCGCGGTCTCGGTGCCGAGCGCCATCACTTCCTGCATCGACACGTCGACGAACTGGCCGCCGCCGGCATTGCGGCGGCCGAGCATCGCGATCATCGCCATCACCGCCGCGTACTGCGCGGCCGAGGTGGTGGCGAAGCCGCAATCGCCGACGTAGGGGCCGGTGTCCTCGTAGCCGGCGAGCCACGCCATGCCGCCGCTCGCCATCGCGATCGAGGTCGCAGCCCTCCGCGCCCGCCGGCGGGCCGGTCTGTCCGAACGGCGTGATCGCGCACCAGACGAGATCGGGATTCGCGGCGTGCACCGCCTCCCACGACAGTCCGCGCGGCTGCCAGAAGGACTGCAGGCGATCGTCGAACACGATGTCGGCGCCGGCGACGAGCCGCGCGCAGTTCCGCGCAGTCGGCCGGCGCGGTCGGTGTCGAGGACGATGCTGTGCTTGCCGCAGTTGCGGTACGCGAACCACTGGCTGTCGCCGCCGGCGAGCGGCGGGCGCGGCGCGCGCCGGACTGCCGCCGGGCGGCTCGACCAGAACGACCGTCGCGCCCAGTTCCGCGAAGAGCTTCGTCGCATAGCCGAAGCTCGTCGTCAGGTCGACGACGCGGATGCCGGTGAGCGCCTGTTCGGTCATGCGGTCTTCGCGTGCCTCGTCATGGCGCGACCGGCCGGGCGGGGATGTAGCCCAGCAGCGTGGAGACGCGCTTGCCGACGCGCAGCATCTGGTCGATCAGCAGCTGCTCGCGGCCGAGGAAGCGCGTCGACGGACCGGTGACGGTCATGCAGTAGCGCACGTCCTCCGACGTATCGCGGATCGGCACCGAGATCGCCATGACGCCGTCGACGCGGTCGTCGTGCGTCAGCGCATAGCCGTGCGCGCGGATCTCGTCCACGTGCTGCAGCAGCGCCTTGCGCGAGATGCGCTTCCTCGGAATCTGCTGCGCCACGCGGATCTGCTCGATGGTCTTGTCGTCGAGCTGCGCCAGGAACATCTTGCCGGTGGCGCCGTAGAGCAGCGGCAGGCGGTCGCCCGGCAGCACGATGCTGCGCAGCAGCGAGCTGCTCTCGACGACGTCGAGACAGATCCGCTCGTGCTCGCTGCGCGTCGACAGCGTCACCGTCTCGCCGGTGGAGCGCGCGAGGTCCTCCATGATCGGACGGGTGATCTCGCGGACGTCGAGCGTCTCGCGGACGACGCTGCCGAGCAGCAGCAGCTTGTACGACAGCGTGTAGCGCGATCGGTGCGCTGCAGCAGGTAGCCGGCGTTCTGCAGCGTGATGACGAGCCGGAACGTCGTGGACTTGGGCAGTTCGACCTTGCGGTAGATTTCCTGCAGCGTCAACGCCGGCTTCTCGAGCGAGAAGCACTCGAGGATCGCTAGGGAACGGAGCAGTGCACGAACCATGGGTGTCCCGCTGGATGAATTGCGCCGCGCGGGCGCGGGCGTTGTCGGCGCCGGCCACGGCGACGAAGGAACCCACGTCGGCGGGCGCTTCGCGCCAGCGATGCGGCGAGGCGAGCACCTGCCACGCGCCTTCGGCGCCGGCGCGGCACCTGCCGCAGCGTGCCGCGCCGCCGCGCGTCGTCGCCGTCCACCGTGGCAGCGACCTCGAGCACGGCCACCGGCGCCTCGCCGGCGACACGCAGCGTCCAGCCGGTGTCGTCGCCGTCGATCGGCGCACGACGGGCAGCCGCGATGCCGGGCCAGCCGAGTTGCGTCAGCCAGACCGAGCGCGTCGTGCATCGCGACGTCGATCGTCTGGCCGTGCCCGCTGCGGTCGCGCTCGACGAGCGCGGCGAGGATCGCCGAACGCGGCGACGTGCGCGGCCGTCAGGTCGCCGTAGGAAAAGCCGGTCTTCAGCGGACCGCTGTCGGTGGGTCCGTCGACCAGCGCCATCAGCCCGGCGCCGGCCTGCACGACCGTGTCGAGCGCCGCGTCCGGCGGCGCCGTGCGGCCGTAGCCGGAAATGCTGCAGATGACCAGGCGCGGGTGCGCGGCGGCGATCGCGTCGAGGTCGATGCCGAGCTTGCCGAGCGCGCCGGGCTTCAAGTTCTGCACGAACACGTCGGCGCTGCCGACGAGCGCGCGCAGCGCGGCGGCGCCTTCCGGCGTGCCGAGGTCGAGCTCGACGCTGCGCTTGCCGCAGTTGTAGTTGGCGAAATAGTGGCTGGCGTGCGCGACGCGCGGCTGCCATCCGCGCGAGCGTTCGCCGCCGGGAGGCTCGACCTTGATCACCTCGGCGCCCATGTCGGCCAGGTAGCGCGCGGTCAGCGGTCCGGCGGTGAAGGGGCCGAGGTCGATCACGCGCAGGCCGCGCAGCGGCGCCTCGCTGCCGCCGGCGCGCGCGAGCGCCGGACGCGGTGGCGTGCGCTCGCGCCGGCAGCGGCCGCGTCGCGGCGATGCGCGCCGCCTGCCGCAACGGCGTCCGCGACAGCCACGCGAGCGGGCCGGGCACGGTGATCGCGCCGCCATCGTCGCAGGTGACCGCGCGCGCGGCCGTCGCGAGCGCGGGCCCCGGCGTGCGGACGGCCGACACGGGCAGGTCCGCGGCGCGCAGCGCGTCGCACGACGTCCGCGACGGGGCGCGCCTGCGTCCATTGCGTGACCGCCGCATCGACGTCCGCGATGGCGGCGAGCGCGCTGCGGCGACGTCGCCGAGTTCCGCGGCGGCCGGCGAGATCGGCGCGGCCGATCGCCGTCGCGAACTTGCGCCACTGGTCGTCGGAGGCGATGCAGATCGTCACCCAGCCGTCGGACGTGCGATAGACAGTTCCACGGCGCGCACAGCGTGTGCCGCGAACCGTTGCGAAAGCGCAGCGCGGGATTGGCGAGCGCCTGCGGATGGAAGGTGCCGGCGAGCGCCAGCGCGCTGTCGAACAGCGCGAGATCGAGCACGCCGCGCGGTGCCCGGCGCGCAGCGCGGCGAGCACCGACGTCGCGGCGTTGAGCCCCGCCAGCAGTTCGAGCAGCGGCGCACGCACGACGCAGGGCGCACCGGCGGCCGGGCCGGTCGTCGCCATGGCGCCGGAGCGCGCCTGCACGGCGAGTTCGCTCGCGGCGGCATCGGGCGCGTCGGCGCCGAAGGCCGTCACGACGACCGTCAGCGGCGCGGCAGTTGCCGGCGTCGACGCAGGCGGACTCGCCGACACGAGCGCCACCTGCGCGCTCGCGCAGAGAGCGGCCCACGCGGCGTCCGGTCGCCGTCGGCGACGAAGCGCTGCTTGCCGTCGAGCGCCAGCGGATGCTGATGCCAGGCCGGCGGATCGGATCGCGGCCGCCCGGCGTCGTCCTCGAGGCGCAGCACGGTGGCGCCGAGCTGGCCGAGCAGCGTGGCCGCGACGGCCGTGGCCAGCCGTCCGCCGCGCTCGGCGACGACGAGACCGGAGAGGGCCGCGAGCGGACTCCATCGGGATCGCGGCGACGTCTCAGGCCCGGAACGCTTCGATGCCGGTCAGCTCGCGGCCCTGGATCAGCGTCAGGATCTCGTTGGTGGCATCCGGGATCGGCAGCATGCGCGCGTCGCGATAGAGCTGCTCCGAGCCCGAGCTCGGTGCTGATGCCCATCGCGCCGTGGATGTGCATCGCCAGCGAGATCGCCTGCTCGCAGGCGGTGGTGGCGTAGCGCTTGGCCATCGCCGACGTGCCGTTGGCGCGCTCGTCGCGGTCGATGCGTCGAGCGCGTAGTAGCAGAGCAGGCGGCTCGTCGTGACGGCCATCTCGATGTCGGCCAGATTCTTCTGGATCAGCTGATGGCCGCCGATCGGCGTGCCGAACTGCACGCGCACGCCGGCGTACTCGCGCGCGGCGTCGAGCGCGCGCTGCGCGAGATGCACGGCCGCGAGCCCGACCAGCGGACGGTTGCCGTTCCAGGTCAGCGTCAGCATGCGCGCCGCGTCGCCCGCGTTGCCGAGCGCGTTGGCGACGGGCACGCGCAGGCCGTCGAACACCGCTTCGCCGAGATGGCCCTGGCGCAGGCCGAGCGATCGGGATCTCGCGCGTCTCGAACGGCGTCTTGTCGCGCTCGACGACGACGCGCCGCAGCTTCGACAGGCCGCGCTCGTCGGTGCCCTCGGCGCACGACACGTTCATCACGTCGCAGATCGTCACGTTGGTGATCCACATCTTGCGGCCGGTGATGACGAGCTCGTCGCCGTCGGGCACGACGCGCGTCTTGACGCTGCGCGGATCCGAGCCGATGTCGGGCTCGGTGGTGCCGGTGCAGCAGATCTTGCGGCCGGCGATCAGGTCGGGCAGGAAGCGGTCGCGGTTCGCGCCGGTCGTCTCCGACCAGATGCGCGCGATCGTGCATTCGTGCGACAGCAGCGAGATCGAGATCACCGGCGGCAGCTGCTCGAACATCAGGCCGTAGTCGAGCATCTTCAGTCCGCCGCCGCCGTCGGCTTCCGGGAAGCCGCGGCGCGGTGATGCCGAGCTTCGCGAGCGCGGCGTAGATCGTCAGCATCGCCGCCTTCGGCAGCGGGCGGTTCGCGTCGTGCGCGGCGAGCACGGGCGCGATCTCGCGCTCGACCATCGCGCGCGCGGCCTCGCGCATCATTTCCTGTTCCGGCGTCAGTGCGAAATCCATGATGTTGCTCCTCACGGCATCGCGAAGCCGCCGTTGACGCTGAGGACCTGTCCGGTCATCCAGCCCGCGGACGCGCTGCAGAGATAGAGGATGGCGCCGGCGATGTCGTCGGGCGCTGCCGATGCGGCCGGTCGGGTACATCTTGAGCACCGACTTCACGCGGCGCGCATACTTTTCCTCGCCCATGCTGGCGCGCAGCCCGGCCTCGCGTTCCTGGCGCAGCTCGGTGTTGGTGGCGCCGGGCGACACGACGTTCAGCGTGACGCCGGCGCCGCCCACCTCCTGCGCGACCGACTTCACGAGCGCGATCACGCCGGCCTTCGCGGCCGCGTAGTACGAAAGCCGCGCCTGTCCGAGGCGGGCCGAATCGGACGCCAGGAACACGACGCGGCCGAACTGCCGCTCGACCATGCCCGGCAAGCGTGGCGTGCAGCACGTTCATCGCGCCGTACAGGCAGACGTCGATCATGCGCTTCCAGTCGGCGGGCGTGGATTCGAGGAACGTCTTGTCGTCGAGCACGGCGGCGCTGTTGACGAGCGCCGACAGCGGCCCGAGCGCGTCCTGCGCGCGTGCGATCATCGCCGCGCATTGCGCGCCGTCGGTGATGTCGGCGCCGATGCCGATCGCCTGCGCCGCCGCCGTGCAGCGATGCGCGCGGCCGCGGCCTCGGCCGCGGCGCCGTTGATGTCGACGAGCGCCAGCTTCGCGCCCTCGGCGGCGAACAGTCTGCGCCGCGGCGAAGCCGATGCCGCGGGCGCCGCCGGTGATCAGGACCGTGCGGTCGCGCAATCCGTAGTCCATGGCACGTCTCCTTTCAGACCTTGGTGCGGCGCGACGCGGAACTTGCGGTAATCGGGCTTGCGCTTCTCGAGGAAGGCGCGTGATGCCTTCCATGTTCTCGGCATTGCCGTAGATCGACGCCAGCAGTTCGGCCGTCGGGAAGTACGAGCTGTAGAACTCCTGGTCCGAGCCGGCGTTGAGCGCGACCTTGGCGATGCGGATGCTCTGCGGGCTCTTGTCGAGGATCTCCTGGCAGATGCCGTCGACCGCGGCGTCCAGCAGTCGCTCGGCCTGGACCACCTCGTTGATCAGGCCCATCTCCAGCGCCTCCTGCGCCGTGTAGAGCCGGCAGGTGTAGAGCATCTCGCGCGCCTTGCGCTCGCCGACGTAGCGCGCCAGCAGCTGGCACGCGCCCCAGATCGGCACGCTGCCGACGCGCGGGCCGACCTGGCCGAACTTGGCGTCGTCGCTGGCGATCGTCATGTCGCAGAACAGGTTGATCTCGTTGCCGCCGCCGACGCAGAAGCCGCGCACCTTGGCGATGATCGGCTTGTCCACATGCGCATCGCCGACGACAGCGCGAACAGCCGCCGCATGTGCACGCGGCCGACATCGGGCACGCGCGTCTGCTGGTCGCGGACGTCGCCGCCGGAGCAGAAGGCCTTGTCGCCGGCGCCGGTGAACACGACGACGCCGATCTCCGGGTCGTCCGCCGCCTGCTGCATCGCGTGCGTCAGTTCCTCGTACGTCTTCGGGCGTACCGCGTTGCGCACCTCCGGGCGGTTGATCGTGATGGTCGCGATGCCGCCGGCGGCGGCGTAAAGGATGTCCTGGTAGTCCACGTGTCCTCCTCGTGCGGGCCCGTTAGGATCGGGCGACCCGCGCGCCCTGGTGAAACTTCCGTCCCGATGGCCAGGCCGGCAAGGCGTCGCCAACGTGCCGCGCCGGTTCGCTTGCCGGCCGATGCTACCAACAGGACGCGTTTCATCTGATGGAACAGCTCGAGGAAAATTCTACTGGACAGGAAAGTTCGCGTCCAGTACCGTTTCGTGTTTCGTGCCGAGAGGCGGGCGTCGTTCCATCAGGTGGAACACCGCGCGGGACGAGACGGCATTCGCTCGACAAGGGCCGGCGCGCGTGGCGCGTGCGGATAGGCGATGGCGACGGGACACCGCTAGAGTGCCCCGCGCCGCTTCAAGGAGGAGTCAAGCATGCAGATCATCCGATACGTCGTCGCGGCGGCCGTTGGCCTGGCGACGCTGGCGAGCGGCGCGGCGCTGGCGCAGGCGCCCAAAGTCATCCGCATCGGCGTGCCGCTCGAAGTCAGCGGCAAGTTCGTCGCCTACGGCGCGCAGGGCCAGCGCGGCGTCGAGATGGCGGTCGAGGCGTTCGGCGGCTCGGTCGCCGGCCACAAGATCGACGTCCTGATCCGCGACATCCAGAGCACCAACCAGGGCACGGTGTCGGCGATGACCGACCTGCTCGAAAAGGAAAAGGTCGACTTCGTCGTCGGCCCGATCACGTCGGGCCTCGTCGCCGCCGCCGTGCCGGCGTGGCGGCAGCAGAAGGCGCTGTGGATCGTGCCCGGTTCGTCGGCGCCGAGCTTCGAGGAGGCGATCGCCAACGAGCCGCTGGTCTTCCACACCTATCCGTGGGCGTACCACTATCACGACGGCACGGCCAAGGCGATCGCCGGCGCGATCGGCAAGGGCAAGAAGGTCGCGATCGTCTACTCGGACGGCAGCTACGGCCGCTCGCAGCTCCAGCCGGCGAAGGATCACTACACCGAGGCCGGCTTCGAGATCGTCGCGACGCGAACTGGTGCGCGAGAACGCCACCGACATGAACCCGGTGCTGCAGAAGATCCGCCTCGCCAAGCCCGACGTGCTGGTCGGCATCGTGCAGACCACCGACGGCATCGTGCTGGCCAAGCAGGTCCATGTCGGCAAGCTCGGCATTCCCGTACCTGGTCGGCACCGCCTATCCGCAGCTGCAGACGTGGTCGGAGGCCGTCGGCGAAGCGGCGAACGGCTGGATCGGCGCCACGACCTACCTGCCCGGCATGGACGCGCCGGCCGACAAGAAGCACCCGAAGCTGTTCCCGTCGATGAAGGACTGGGAGGCGACGTTCAACAAGAAGTACAACCGCGAGCCCGAGTTCCTCGACGTCACCGTCTACACGTCGACCGCGATGCTGCTGCTCGCGATCGAGCGTGCCGGCGGCCCCGACAAGGAGAAGGTCGCGAAGGAACTGCGCAACCTGGGCGTCGACACGATGCTCGGCGAAAGCCAGTTCATTCCGACCAAGGGCGGCGCGCTGAACCAGGCGTTCAACGAAATGGTCGTCTACCAGCGCGAAGGCGACAAGTTCGTCACCGTGTTCCCGAAGGCGTTTGCCAACGGCCAGCTGAAGCCGATCAAGTACTGACAACCGCGGGGCGTTCGCGCCGCGGGCGCGGGCGGCGCGTACGCTGCCCGCCGCGCTCGCGCGACGTCCCACGCCGGCGGCGCCCGACGATGACACTGTTTCCGCAGTTCCTGCTGGACTCGCTGCTGCTCGGCGGGCTCTACTGCCTGATGGCGGTCGGGCTCGCGCTGGCGTTCGGCGTCACGCGCATCATCAACTTCGCGCACGGCGAGATGATCATGCTCGGCGCGTACGGCGCCTACATGTTCGCCGTGTACGCCGGCATCGATCCGCTGGTGAGCCTGCCGCTGGTGGCGCTCGCCGTGGCGATCGTCGGCTACCTGATCTTCCGGCTGACGCTGGAGCACGCGCTCGACGCGCCGCACATCAACCAGATCCTGCTGCTGTTCGGCGTCGGTCTCATCATCCAGAACCTCGCGGCGCTCGCGTTCACCGGCGACGAGCGCTCGGTGACCACCGCCTACTCGCTGGCCGCGGGATCGTTCTTCGGCGTCACCGTGCCGTACGGCCGGCTGATCGCGTTCGGCGTGTCGATCGCGCTGACCATCGGGCTGCTCGTCTGGCTGCGCCGCAGCGAGCTCGGCCGCGCGATCCAGGCGGTGGCGCAGCGCGCCGATGCGGCGCGCCTTGTCGGCATCAACGTCACCGCGATGTACATGCTGTCGTTCATGATCAGCGCCGCACTCGGCGCGGCCACCGGCGCGGTCGTCAGCTTCCTGCTGACCATCTCGCCGTTCATGGGCTTCCACATGCTGGTCAAGGGTTTCGCGATCGTCGTGCTCGGCGGCCTGGGCAGCATCGGCGGCACGCTGATCGCCGCCTTCCTGCTCGCCTTCGCCGAAACCGGCGTCGCCTATTACGTGCCCGAAGGCGGCGGCTGGGCGGAAGGCGTGGCGCTGGTCGTGCTGTTCATCGTGCTGATCCTGCGGCCGCGCGGCATCCTCGGCCATGCCGTCGATGATTGAGCGACCGCGGAACGCGCATCGCGCTGGCCGTCGCGCTGTCGATCGGCTGCCTCGGCCTGCCGTTCGTCGCGACGGCGGTCGTCAACGACTGGATCGTGTCCGCCGGCGAGCCTCATGATCCTCGCGATCAGCTGGAACCTGGCGGCGAATGCCGGCCTGATCTCGCTCGGCCACTCGGCGTTCTGGGGCCTCGGCAGCTACACGGCGATCCTCGCCGCGAACAAGCTCGGCCTGCCGATCGGCGGTGTCGCTGGTGCCGGCCATGCTGGTCGGTGCGCTGGCGGGCGGCGCTGCTGGCCGTGATCACCGGCCGCCTGCGCGGCATCTTCTTCGCCATCTCGACGCTGGCGCTGTCCGAGGGCCTGCGCGTGCTGGCCGTGATGCTGCCGGGCTGACCGGCGGCGGCGAAGGCATGTACATGAATCCCAAGCTGCGGCATGGGACCCGAGTTCGTCGCGGCGCTGATGGTCGTCGGCGCCGTGGCCGCCGTCTGGCTGTCGTGGGTGCATGGCGCGGATGCCGTCGCACTACGCGTTTCGCGCGATGCGCGCGAACGAGGCCGCGGCGGAGATGCTCGGCGTGCATCCGGTGCGCTTCCGCGTCGGCGTGCTCGCGCTGTCGGGCGCGATGGCCTCGTTCGCCGGCGGCGTGCGCGTCTGGTACGGCGGCTTCATCGACCCGGGCATCGCCTTCGACCTGCACATCACGATCCTCGCGCAGATCGCGCCGATCCTCGGCGGCATCCACACGCTGGTGGGCCCGATCATCGGCTCGCTGCTCGGCGTGCTGCTGTCGGAGGCCACACGCATCTGGCTCGGCACCAAGGGCTTCAGCCTGCTGGTCTACGGCCTGGCGCTGGTGCTGTGCATCCTGTTCCTGCCCAACGGCGTCTGGGGCGGCATCCGCGACGGCTTGTGCGCGCCGGCGCGCGCTGGCTGCGGGGACGCACATGAAGCCGGCGCTGCTCGAACTGCGAGGGCTGCACGCCGGCTACGGCGACTCCGTCGTGCTCGACGGCGTCGACCTCACCGTGCGGCGAGGGCGAGGTCGTCACGCTGCTCGGCGTCAACGGCGCCGGCAAGACGACGACGATGCGCGCGATCACCGGCCTGCTGCGGCCGTCGGCCGGGCAGATCCTGATCGGCGGCGTCGACATCACGGCGCTGCCCGCGCATCGAGCGCGTGGCCGAGGGCATCTGCCTGTCGCCGGAGGGCCGCCAGGTCTTCCCCAACATGAGCGTCGAGGAAAACCTCTACCTCGGCTCGACCGACCCGCGCGTGCGCGCGCAGCGCGCGCAGTCGCTCGCAGCGCGTCTACGCGATGTTTCCCAAGCTGCGACGAGCGGCGGCTGCAGAAGGCCGGGCTGCTGTCGGGCGGCGAGCAGCAGATGCTCGCCATCGGCCGCGCGCTGATGGGCGAGCCGCGGCTGCTGCTGCTCGACGAGCCGTCGCTCGGCCTGGCGCCGATGATCGTCGGCGTCGTGTTCGACGCGATCCGCGAGATCGCGCGGACCGGCATCAGCATCCTCGTCGTCGAGCAGAACGCGCACGCGGCGCTGGGCGTGGCCGAGCGCGGCTACGTGCTGTCCGAGGGACGCATCGTGCTCGAAGGCTCGGCGCAGGGAGCTGGCCGCCACCGAGAGCATCCGCAACGCGTTCCTGCGCGGCGACGCCAACGCGCAATCCGCGCCGGCTCAAGCGCCGACCGCCACGCCGGCGGCCACGGTCGCGGCAGGACCGATGCTCGAAGTGCGCCACCTGACGCGCAACTTCGGCGGCCTCGTCGCCACCGACGACCTGTCGTTCGACCGTCGGGCGCCACCAGTTCCTCGGCGTGATCGGCCCCAACGGCGCCGGCAAGACGACGCTGCTCAACCTCATCACCGGCTACCTGCGGCCGAGCAACGGCGAGATCACGCTCGACGGCAAGCGCATCGACGGCATGCGGCCGTACGACACCTGCCGCCTCGGCATTGGCCGCACGTTCCAGGTGGTCCAGCCGTTCGCCGAAATGTCGGTGGCCGACAACGTCATGACCGGCGCGCTGTTCGCGCGCGGCACGTCGACGAAGATCGACGAGGCGCGCGAGCGCATCCGGCGCCCGCTCGAACTGGTCGGCCTCGCGCGCAAGGCGGACGTGCTGGCCGGCGCGCTGACGCTCGGCGAGAAAAAGCGCCTCGAGCTCGCGCGCGCGCTCGCCACCGAGCCCAAGCTGCTGCTGCTCGACGAAGTGATGGCGGGCTCCACGCACCGCGAAGTCGATCGAGCTGATGCAGGTGCTGCGCGACATCCACGCCGCCGGCACGACGATCCTGATGATCGAGCATCTGGTGCATGTGATCGTCGAACTGGCGCAGCACGTCGTCGTGCTGAACTTCGGCAGGAAGCTGGCCGAGGGCTCGCCGGAGGAGATCGTCGCGAACCCGGCCGTCATCGAAACGTATCTCGGCCGCGCGCCGCGAGGCGGAGACCGCCGATGCAGGACGTTGACGTGCGGCCGCTCCGCACTGGCCGATCACGTGGCCGGCGAGGGGCCGCCGCTGCTGCTCGTGCATGGCGGACGCGGGCTCGCACCGGCACTGGGAGCGCGTGTTCGCCACGCTCGCGCAGGCGTTCGAGGTGCACGCGCCGGACCTGCCCGGCTACGGACTGTCGCCCGATGTGCCCGACCTGGCCGACGGCCACGCATACGTGGCGCTCGCCGCCGCGAGCCTGTCGCCGCTCGTGCCCGCGGCCGGCGTCCATCTCGTCGGCTTTTCGTTCGGCGGCGCCGTCGCCGCAGGTGTCGCGCGCGCGTGGGGCGCGCGCGTCGCGCGGCTGTCGCTGATCGGCCCGGGTGGTTTCGGCCGCGCCGAGGGACGCCGGCTCGTCACGCGCAGCCGCAGCGACACCGACGGCAGCGATGCCGCGTACCGCGACGTCATCCGCCACAATCTCGCCGCCACGATGTTCGCCGACCCGGCGCACCGTCGACGACGCCGTGACGAACCAGCAGCTGTGGAACATCGCGCACGCCCGCTACGACAGCCTGAACGTCAGCCTGCAGCAGCGGCTGCAGGACGACCTGGCGCACATCGCGTGTCCGGTGCAGGTGATCTGGGGCGCGCGCGATGCGTACGCCTATCCGTCGCCGGCCGAGCGCGCCGAGCGCGTGCGCGCCGTGCGGCCGGACGCCCGCATCGACCTCGTGCCCGACGCCGGCCACTGGGCCCAATACGAACGGCCGGACGCGATCGTCCGGCTGCTGCTCGACTTTCACGCGCCGCACGCGGCGCTCTCGGAGACCTCATGAAATACGAAACAATCGCAGTCGAACAGGATGGCGCGAGCCTCGTCGTGACCTTGCGGCGGCCCGAGCGCCGCAACGCGGTCAGCACCGTCGTGATGGGCGAGATCATCGCCGCGGCCGAGGCCGCGGACGCCGATCCGTCGGTGCGCGCGGTGATCCTCACCGGCGGCACCGAGTACTTCTCGGCCGGTGCCGACCTGAACGACGCGCTGGCGATCTCGTCGCCGGCCGACGGCGTCACCTACTTCAGGAGCTGGCACCGGCTGTGCAGCACGCTCGAGAGAACTGGCCAAGCCGGTGATCGCCGCCGTCGAGGGCTTCTGCATGACCGGCGGCTGCGAACTGGCGCTCGCCTGCGACATCCGCGTCGCCGGCGCAGGGCTGCGTCGTTCGCCATCACCAGTTCGAAGATCGGCACCGTGGCGGGCGCCGGCGGCACGCAGCGGCTGCCGCGCATCGTCGGCCCGGCCAAGGCGCTGGAGATCATGTTCGCCGCCGACCCGATCGACGCCGACGAGGCGTACCGCATCGGCCTCGATCAACCGGCTCGTCGCCAAGGGCGACGCGCTGGAGGAGGCGAAGTCGATGGTCAAGGTCTACGAGAACCGCGCGCCGATCATCCTCGCCTTGATCAAGCGCAGCGTCCATCGCGGCATGCAGATGGACCTTGCGTCGGCGCATCGAGTTCGAGACCTTCCTCGTGTCGACGATCTACCAGACCGCCGACCGCAAGGAAGGCATCTCCGCCTTCCTCGAAAAGCGCCAGGCGAAGTTCACCGGCAAGTGAGCGCGGCGAACGACGAAGCCGACATGCGCCACCGCACGCCGCGCGGCCTGCCGCTGTCCGGCGTCCGCATCGTCGACTTCAGCGGCTGCTGCCGGGGCCGTGGTGCACGCAGATGCTCGGCGACATGGGCGCCGACGTCATCAAGGTCGAGCAGCCCGGCAGTGGGCGACCCCAGCCGCCACAACCCGCCGCGGCAACGCGAGAACAGCGTCTACTTCCCCAGCGTCAACCGGAACAAGCGCAGCGTGGTCGCTCGACCTGCGCAGGCCGGCGGGCCTCGAGGTCGCGCAGCGCCTGATCGCGACGTGCCGACATCGTCATCGAATCGTTCGCCGCGGCGTGGCGGCGCAAGCTCGGCATCGACTACGACAGCGGCGCGCGACGCTCAAGCCGGACGTCATCTACTGCTCGATCACCGGCTTCGGCCAGGACGGGCCGCTGGCCGCCGTCGCCGGGCCACGATCTCGTCGTGCAGGCGACGACCGGGCTGCTGGGCGTCGCCGAGCCACGGCGCGATGCCGGCGCTTCCAGGCGGCCGACTACGCCGGCGGCGCGTTGGCGTCATCGGCGATCCTCGGCGCGCTGCATCGCCGGCACGCAGACCGGCGAGGGCGCCTATATCGACATCGCGATGTTCGACAGCCTGCTGGCGATGTCCAACATCGCGCTCACTCGGCGCGCTCGCGCGCGCCGGCGGCCAGTCGGGATCGCCGATGCTCGAAGTGTGGGGCGGCAATCCGCGCTACTGCATCTATCCGACGGCCGATGGCCGTTTCGTCGCCGTCAGCCTGCTCGAGTCGCGGCTGTGGGCGCATTTCTGCGAGGCGATCGGCCGCAACGACCTCGTATTCGAAGAACGGCAGGACGAGCGCCATTCCGACCACGGCGAGCGCGCGGCCCACTATCGCGAGGCGATCGGCGGCTATTGCGCCGGCCGCACCGCCGCCGAGATCGACCGCGCGATGCGAGGCGCAGGATATCCCGGTCGTCGGTCGTCCTGACGCCCGACGAGGCGCTGCGCGGCGATCACGCGCGGGCGCGCGGCATGACGCACGTCGAGCACGATCCGCACGACGGAGCGGTCGTGCGCATCGGCAATCCGCTGGAGCGCGCGGGCCTCGCCCGGCGCACGGTCGCACGGCCGCCGCCGCTGCTCGGCGAGCACACCGCGGAAGTGCTGGCGGAACTGGGGCTGCCGGTGACGTCGCGGCGGTCGATCGTGGAGTCGACGTCATGAGCAGCCGGCGCGCACGCCCAATCTCGAAGACCGCCGCCGCGTTCATCGCCGGCGTCGGCGGCCGGACGCTGCCGGACGACGTCGTCGACGCCGCGCAGCAAGTGCCTGGCCGACTGGGTCGGCGTGGCGCTCGGCGCGCGCGACGAGCCGGCCGCCCGCGCCGTGCGCGCGACCGTCGCCGAACTGGCGCGCGGCGGGCACGGCGCCGGTGCTGTTCGGCGGCGGCGACCACGCCGACGGCGGCCGCGCTGGTCAACGGCACGCTCGGCGCATTGCCTCGATTTCGACGACACCCATGTCGGCTCGGTGGCGCATCTGCCGCGACCGACCTGGGCCGCGATGCTGGCCGTGGGCAGCGCGCGGCGGCCGCGACGAACGCGACGCTGCTGCGCCGCCTTCGTCGCCGGCTTCGAAATGGGCGCGCGTCTCGGCGGACAAGGGGTTCGGCGTCGCCGTCGATCACGCGGGCTGGCATTCGACCGGCGTGTTCGGCTGCCTGGCCGCGGCGGCGGGCGCGGCGGCGGCGATGCGGCCTCGACGCGAGCGGCGCGTCGCGAACGCGCTCGGCGCGGCGGCGACGCAGGTCGGCGGTCTCACCGGCTCCTTCGGCACGATGGCGAAGCCGTTCCACGCCGGCAAGGCCGCGATGAACGGCGTGCTGTCGGCCGAGCTCGCGGCAGGCGGTTTCGTGCCGGCGCTGACCTGGTCGAGCCGGACGGCGCGCTGGCGCACGGCGCTGGTGCAGGACGCCGCGCATGCGCTGCCGCGCGCCGACTTCGGCGGCGGCTGGGAGCTGCTGCGGAACACCTTCAAGCCGTATGCGTGCTGCCTGCTGACGCATGCGACGATCGACGCCGGCCGCGCGCTCGCGGCGCAAGGTCGCGGGCCGCGACGATCGCGAAGATCACGGCCGTCGTCGATCCGCTGGCGATCCATCTGGCCGGCAAGACGGCGCCGTGACACGCCGCTCGAAGGCAAGTTCAGCACCGCATACTGCGCGGCGCTGGCGCTGACCGGGCACGCGGCCACGCAGGCGGATTTCTCGGCGCGATCGCGTCGGCGATCCGGCGCTGCAGCGCACTGACGTCGCGGGTGACGCTGCGTGGCCGATGCCGCGATGGCGCGAGACCGCGGCGCGGATGGTCGATCGAGTTCCCGACGGCGGCTCGCGTCGAGGCGGCGATCGCGCTCGCGCTCGGCAATCCCGGCAACCCGATGAGCTGGGACGACCTGCGCGCCAAGTTCATGCCGCTGGTCGAGCCGAAGCTGGGCGCAGGCGCGGCGAGCCGAGCTCTTCGACTGCCTGCGCGACTTCGAACGGCCCGGCGCCCTGGCGGACCTGTGGCGCCTCGTCCGCCACGCGAAGCGTGAGGACGCCATGGATTTCGAGCTGACCGAGGAACAGCGCGCCTTTCGCGACGCCGTGCGCGCCTTCGCCGAGCGCCATCTGCGCGACGGCGCGCTCGCGCGCGCGCACGACGACGAATATCCGTGGGAGGTCGCGCAGCTGATGGCCGAACAGGGCCTGCTCGGCATCACGATGCCGGAGGAAGACGGCGGCCAGGGCGGCACGCTGATGGACGCGGTGATCGCCATCGAAACCATCGCCTCGGTCTGCCCGCGCAGCGCCGACGTCGTGCAGGCCGGCAACTTCGGCGCGATCCGCGTGCTCGCCGAGTACGGCACGCCGAGCAGAAGAAGCGTCTACCTCGACCGCTGCTCGACGGCGAAGCGGCTGATCGCCGTCGGCATGACCGAGCCGGAAGCCGGCTGCGCGGTGACCGAGCTGCACACCACGGCGACGCCCGACGGCGACGGCTACCGCATCAACGGCAGCAAGATCTTCACGACGCACGGCCGCGCACGCCGACCTGTTGCTCGCCTACGTGCGCTTCGGTCCCGGCGTCGACGGCATCGGCTCGGTGCTGATCCCGAGCGCGATGCGCCGGGCTTCACGCAGGGCGCGCCGTCGCGTTCCTGTCCGGCGAGGAGTGGGTGCAGACTCTACTTCGACAATGTCTACGTGCCGCCGGAGAACGTGCTGCTGACGGACGGCGGTTTCAAGAAGCAGATCGCCGGCTTCAACGTCGAGCGCATCGGCAACACCGCGCGCTCGCTGGCGCTCGGCCGCTACGCCTACGACGTCGCGCGCGAGCATGCGCTGCACGCGCAAGCAGTTCGGCCGGCTGCTGTGCGAATTCCAGGGCCTGCAGTGGAAGTTCGCCGACATGAAGATGAAGCTCGATGCCGGCGCAGCTGCTGCTCTACCGCGCGGCGGTCAACGCCGACGCCGGCATTGCCGTCGGCCGAGGAGACCGCGATCGCCAAGGCGTTCTGCAACCAGACCGGCTTCGACGTCGCATCGAAGCGATGCAGGTCATGGGCGGCATGGGCTACAGCGAGGAATCGCTGGTCGAATACTGCTTCCGCGCACGCCGCGGCTGGATGATCGCCGGCGGCTCGATCGAGATCCTGAAGAACCGCATCGCCGAAGACGTGTTCGAGCGCAGCTTCTCGCAGCGGCCGCCGAAAACCTGAAGACCCGGCAAGTACGCCAGCACGAGGCGTCACCAGCGCAGCGGAGACCTGTCCTGGCACCGCCTGGTTCTCGCTGCGAACGCGTCTTGCGCGGCAACGCGCTGCTGTGGCCGCCATGCCGACAGTGCAGCTCGCTCAGGCGCTGTTCGCCCCGCGCGCCGTCGCGCTGATCGGCGCGTCGGGCGACGCCACGAAGAACACCTCGCGCCCGCAGCGCTACCTGCGCCAGCACGGCTACACCGGCACGCATCATTCCGATCAATCCGGCCGCGACGAAATCTTCGGCGACAAGGCCTATCCCGACGTCGCCGTCGATGCCCGAGCCGATCGACCACGCGTTCGTCATGGTGCCGGCGCCGATGTCGAAGGCGTCGTCGCGGCAGTGCGTGGCGCGCGGAGATTCCGGTGGTCACCATCTACAGCGACGGTTTCGCCGAGACCGGGCCCGAAGGCGGCCGCGCGCAGCAGCGGATCGTCGACATCGCGCGCGGCCGGCGGCGTCGCGCCTGATCGGCCCGAACTGCATCGGCCTGATCGTGCCGCCGCAGCCGCTGCGCGCTGTCGGTCAACGCGGTGCTCGAAATGCCGCGAATCACGCCCGGCGCGCCTGGCGACTCGTGTCGCAGAGCGGCAGCATGATGGGCGGGATCCTGTCGCGCGGCCTCGGCCGCGGCGTCGGTTTCTCCGCAGCTGATTTCGGTCGGCAACGAAGCCGACCTCGGCGTCGGCGAACTCGCCGACCTGCTGGTCGACGACCCGCACACCGACGCGATCCTGCTGTTCATGGAAACGATCCGCGACGCGCCGCACCTCGCGCGTGCCGCCGCCGCGCGGCACGCCGTCGGCAAGCCGGTGATCGTCTACAAGCTCGGCCGCTCCGAAGTCGGGCAGGACCTCGCCGCCTCGCACACCGGCGCGATGGCCGGCACCGACGAAGCCGATCGACGCGTGGTTCGATGCGCACGGCGTGCTGCGCGTCGACCAGCTCGAAACGCTGTTCGAAATGCCGGCGCTGCTGCGGCCAGGGCCGCCGCCCGGCGGCGCGCCGCGTCGCCGTGATGACCACCACCGGCGGCGGCGCGGCGATGGTGGTCGACCGCCTCGGCACCGCGGCGTCGATGTCGTCGGCCCGCCGCCGGCGGTGGTCGCGCAACTTGCGGCGCAAGAACATCACGCATCGGCAACGGCCCGGTGACCGACCTGACGCTGGCCGGCGCGAGAAGGAAATCTACGCGGCGGTGCTCGATGCGCTACTCGCCTCCGACCATTGCGACCTCGTGCTGGCGGTCGCCGGCAGCTCGGCGCAGTTCCAGCCGCAGATCGCGGTCGAACCGATGGTCGAAGCCGACCGCCGCGGCAAGCGCGCTGCTGGCGTTCCCGCGCCGCAGGCCGACGCGTCGCTCGCGCTGCTCGCGCGCGCCGGCGTCGCCGGCTTCCGCACGCCGGAAGCGTGCGCCGACGCGATCCGCGCGCTGGCGCGCTGGCGCGAGCCGCAGCCCGACGGCGTGCCCGAGGGCGACGGAAATCGCCGCGGTGGCGGCCGCATCCGCACTGGTCGCGCGCTACGCGGCCGGAATGTGCGACGAAGCGCAGGCGCGTTCGGTGTTCGCGGCGCTCGGCGTACCGCAGGGCGACTGGCGCGTCATCGTCGATGCCGACGATCGCGACCCGTTGCCGCTGCCCGCGGCCGTCAAGGTGCTGTCGCCCGACATCCTGCACAAGTCCGACATCGGCGGCGTGCGCCTCCGCTGCGCGACCGAGGCCGATGTGCGCAGGGCCGTTCTCCGATATGCTGGCCGCGTCGCGCGGCGCCGCGCCGTCGGCGCGCCTCCGCGGCGCGCTGGTGCAGCGGATGGAAGCGGGGCTCGCGCGAGGTCATCCTCGGCTTCCGGCGCGATCCGCAGACGGGTCCGACGATCATCGTCGGTGCCGGCGGCACGCTCGCGGAGATCTACCGCGACGTGGTCGTGCGACCGGCGCCGGTTTCGCTCGAGGAAGCGCGAGCAGATGGTCGGCGCGGTGCGCGGACTCGCGCCATTGCGCGGCTACCGGGACGCCACCTTCGGCGACATCGCGGCGTTGTGCCACGCTGTGCGGCGCTTCTCGCTGCTTGCATGCGTCGACGGTGCGGTCGTCGTCGAGGCCGAGATCAATCCGCTGCTGGTGCGCGCGGCCGGTGCCGGCGTCGTTGCGCTCGACGCGGTGCTGGTCATCGCACAGGCGGCAGCATGAGCTCGACAGTTCGCCGCGAGCCGCGCCCGGCAGCGAAGGTGTCATCGGTTGCACCCGCGGGCGCGACGACGCGGCTGGCTGTGCTGGCTGCGGGTGCGTTTCCGGCGGGTCACTTGGCGGCCACCCGCAACGCCGCTCGACGCCACCTGATGGACACGACGGGGGCCATTGTCGCGGGCATGCGCCAGCCACTCACGCAGCGGACGCTGGTCGTGCACCGCGCGTTGATCGCCGCCGGGCCCGTCAACGTACCGGGCGATGCGCTCGGCTGGGACGCGTTGACCGCCGCGTACCTGATGGGCACGGCGGCGCACGGCCTCGAACTCGACGACGGGTACACGCAGGGCTCGGTGCACCCCGGCGTCACCGTGGTGCCGGCGCTGCTCGCAGCGGCGCAGCTGCGCCGCGTGTCGGGCGCGCAGTTGCTGACACGCGGTTGCGGTCGGCTACGAACTGGTAGCGCAGCTCGCACGCGGTGTGCACCCGGCGTCGCGGCGGCGCGGCTTCCACAACACCGCCATCGTCGGGCCGGTGGCGGTGGCCGCAGCGGTCGGGCGCGCTCTACGGCCTCGACGCCGCGTCGATCGAGCACGCGATGGGGCTCGCCGCCAGCAGCGCATCGGGGCTGTTCGCATTCCTGCACACGGGTGGCGACACCAAGCGACTGCACGCGGGCCACGCTGCGCGCGAAGGACTTCTCGGCGGCGCTGCTCGCCGAAGGTGGGATGCGCGGGCCCACCGGCGTGCTCGAAAGCCGCGACGGATTCGTGCAGGCCTTCGGCGACCCGGCGCGATCGCCGCCTGCTGCAACCGGCGGCCGACGGCGAACTGGCGGCCATCACGCAGTGCTACATCAAGCCGTGGGCATGCTGCCGGCACATCCATCCGGCACTCGACGGCCTGTTCGACATCGTCCGCGCGACGGGCCTGCGTGCCGCGGACGTCGCGCGCATCGACGTGGACACCTACGGTATCGCGGCGATGCACGGCGGACACCGGCTGGTCGGACCTGCTCTCGGCGCAGATGAGCTATCCGTTCGCGCTGGCTGTGGCCCTCGCGCGCGGCCACGCCGACCTCGACGACTTCGCGACGCCGCGCGCGCCGATCCCGCGATCACGAGTCTGTGTCCGCGCGTGTTCGTGCGCACCGACGCCGACTTCGACGCGCGCTATCCGGAGTCGCGGATGGCCCGCATCCGCATCACCGGCACGGACGGTCGCGTGCACGAGCGCGTCGTCGACGACGGCTATGGTTCGCCGGCGCAGCCGATGGACGATGCCGCGCTGGCGCAGAAATTCGAGGGGCTGGTCGCGCCGATCACCGGGCTGCGGACGCGCGCGGAACTGCGGCGCGGCGTTCGACGCAGTCTGGCGCCGCAGCGCCGGACGCCGCGCCGCTACTGCGCCTACTCGCTCGGCTGACGTCCGCGCGCTGCTCGCGCAGCCACGGCGAGCGGTAGCCGCGGATGTACTGCGGCGGATAGCTGACCTCGCCGCCCAGCGTGGCCGCTGCGCGCCAGGCCCAATGCGGATCGTTCAGCATGCCGCGCGCGAAGGCGGCGAGGTCGCATTGGCCTTCCGTCGATCGCGCGGTTCACCTGCGCCGGATCGAACAGCATGCCCACGCCCATCATCGGCAGCCCGACCGCCTGGCGCACCGCGGCGGCCAGCGGCAGCTGGTGCCCTTCGCCGAGCGCGATCTTCTGCTTCGAGCGACACGCCGCCGCTCGAGACCGTCATGAAGTCGCAGCCGCGCGCCTTCAACTGCGCGCGCGAACTCGCAGGTCTCCTCGAGCGTCCAGCCGCCGTCGACCCAGTCGGTGGCCGACACGCGCACGCCGAGCGGGCGGTCGGCGGGCCACGCGGCGCGCACGGCGTCGAAGACCTCGAGCGGGAAGCGCATGCCGGTTGTCCAGGCTGCCGCCGTAGGCGTCGGTGCGCTGGTTGCACAGCGGCGACAGGAAGCTCGTGCAGCAGGTAGCCGTGGGCGATGTGCAGCTCGACCAGGTCGAAGCCCAGGCGCGCCGCGCGCCGCGTCGCTCGCCGACATGGGCGTCGCGCACTGTCGGCGAGTCCGGCGGCATCGAGCGCGGCCGGCGCCGGCCAGCCCTCGTCGTAGGGCAGCGCCGAGGCGCTGACCGTCTGCCAGGCGCCCTGCTCGGCGGTCAGCGGCTCGCCGCGGCCTTCCCACGGCCGGTGCGCCGAGCCCTTGCGGCCCGAATGCGACAGCTGGATGCCGAGCTTCGCGCCGCCGTGGCGGCGATAGAACTCGACGACGCGCGCCAGCGCCGCCTCGTTGTCGTCCGAATACAGGCCGAGGCAGCGCGTGGCGTGATGCGGCCGCGGCGCTCGACGTGCGTCGCCTCGACGATCACGAGGCCGGCGCCGGACACCGCGAACTGGCCGAGGTGCACCAGGTGCCAGTCGGTGGCGCAGCCGTCGACGGCGCTGTACTGGCACATCGGCGACACGACGATGCGATTGGGCAGTTCGACGTCGCGCAGGCGCAGGGGCTCGAGCAGTTCAGCGGTCATGCGGTGGCTCCATGCGCTTGCGGCACGCCGGATGGCCGGCGCATCCCGCCAGTCCATCGCGCCTGCGACCGAGGTGCCGATCGGCATGCCGATCTGCGGCGGCGTGGCGTACAGACGCAGCGGCGACGCCAGCATTTCCCATTCGGTGCCGGCGGCGTCGCGGCGCATGACGATCAGTTCTCGCGCGAGCGTCTGCGGGTCCGGCTGGCGGCGGCCACGGTGGCCACGGGCGCCGTCGGATGCGCGGCCGGCGTGCGGCGCGTTCCAGCGCGTCTGCGTGAGCCACGCGCCGACGTCCTGCATCGCGATGTCGATCGCCGCGCCGCGACCCGTGCGCTCGCGCCGCTCCAGCGCGGCGACGATGGCGAGCAGCCCCACCTGGCCGCCGCCGATGTCGGCCGCCGAGATGCCCGACTTCATCGGCACGCCGTCGGCGCGCGTCGCGTCCATCATGCCGCACATCGCCTGCACCACGGTGTCGAAGGCCGGGCGCCCCGCATAGGCGCTGCAGCGGCCGAAGCCCGAGATGCCGCAGTAGACCAGGCGCGGATTCAGCGCGCGCAGCCGCTGCGGAGCGAAAGCCCAGGCGCTCCAGCGACCCGGGCTTCATGTTCTCGACCAGCACGTCGGCGCCGGCCATCAGTCGCGCGAAGCGCCGCGGCCCTCGGCGCCGCGCAGGTCGAGCGCGAGGCTGCGCTTCTCGCCGTTGCTCATCACGAAGAAGTGGCTGGTGCCGTCGCGGTGCGGCGCCCAGGCGCGCGCGCTGTCGCCCTCCGTCGGCTCGATCTTGATCACGTCGGCGCCGAAGCTCGCCAGATGGCGCGCGGCGAGCGGCGCGGTCGTGAACTGGCCGATCTCGAGCACGCGCAGGCCGGCGAAGGGCGCCGCGGGCGCGCGCGGCGAACGCGGTGGCCGCGGCGAGAGCGCGCGTGCCGCCGCGCGTCCGGAATCGGCGACGGGGATGACGGGCGGGATCGGCGGTTCGTCGTCGAATCGGATCAGCGCCGCGGGGACGCGCACCGTGCGACCGGTCAGCGGATCGGCGCGCCGCGCGATCGAGCGGCGCAGCGCGAGATTCGGTTCGTCGGCAAGCTCCGCCAGCGTGACGATCGGTCCGCAGGGAATGCCGGCGTCGAGCAGCAGCGCGACCAGCGGGTCGAGCGGCTGCTGCGCGACCCAGGCGGCGACCAGCGCGTCGACTTCGGCGCGCTGCGCGAGCGCGGTCGGCCAGCGTGGCGTAGCGCGGGTCGGCGGCGAAGCGCCGGGTCGATCAGCGCGGCGAACTTCTCTCCAGTGGACGTCGTTGGCCGAGCAGATCAGCACCCAGCCGTCGCGCGTTTCGTAGGCGTTCCACGGCACGGCCATCGAGTGGCCGTTGCCGAGGCGCTGCGCGGCCTTGCCGGCGAAATGCGCGGGCAGGAACGTCGTCAGCGCGTTGAACGCCGTGTCGTACAGCGCCATGTCGATGCGCTGGCCGACGCCGTCGCGGCGCAGCACGCGCCAGGCGATCGTCGCGGCGACCGCCGCGTAGATGCCGGTCGACATTTCGACGACGGGAATGCCGATGGGCGTGGCCGGCCGGTCGCTGAAGCCGGTCGTGTCCATGACGCCGGTGAGCGCCTGGATCGCCAGGTCCGCCGCCGGCGTGCCGGCCAGCGGGCCGGTGGCGCCGAAGGCGGTGATGTCGCAGACGATCGGGCACTGCGCCAGCGCGTCGGCGAGTGCGGACGGCCAGTGATCCATGTCGCTGCTCATCAGCGCGACGTCGCAGCGCGTGGCGAGCTCGGCGATCGCCGCGACGTCGTCGGCGTCCGCCGGATCGCAGAGGATGCTGTGCCGCCCGGCGGTCGGCGAGCGCGCGGTCGATCCACTTCGCCGTCGGTGCGCGGCGTGCGCGGCTCCACGACCCAGACGTCGGCGCCGAGATCGGCGAGCAGGCGGCCGCAGGCGCTCACGGCCAGACGGCTGCCGAGTTCGAGCACGCGCATGCCCGCGACGCAGCGCCGGCCTCGGCTGCGATCATTCGCTCCGACGACCCGGAAGCGCGGCACCGCGATGCCGTCGGCGACCGCATCGAACCACACGCTGACGCGGCGGCCGACCAGGTCGGCGTCGATCCAGCGCCGGTCGCGGATCGTCGATGTCGGAGAACATCCGCGGGCCTTCGTCGAGCTGCACCATCACGACGCTGTACGGCAGCGACGCGTTCCACGGCGCGCCGTAGCCCTGGTGGAACACGAGGTGCGACAGCACGGTCGCCTGGCCCGACACCGGCGTGCCATGCCGCGCGCGGGTCGAGGCACTCCGTGCACACGGGGCCGGGCGGAAAGCGCAGGTGGCCGCAGGCCACGCAGCGCTGCACGACGAGCGTGCCGCGCGCGGCGGCCTCCCAGAACGGACGCGTGAGCGCGGTGGTTTCGGGAACGGGACGCGGGGCGGTTGCTTCGCTCATCTTCAGGGCCCTGGTCATCCGCGCTTCAGGATCATCGCGTTGGCGCAGTTGAGCGCCATGCCGCGGCCGGTGACCAGGCACAGCTCGCGCATCCGCGCACCTGCCGCGGGCCGCAGGCATGGCGCATCTGGCGCACGCCCTTCGACGATGTGCAGCCAGCCTTCCATGTAGCTCTCCGACAGGTTGCCGCCGGCGGTGTTCACCGGCAGCTCGCCGCCCAGGCGGATGCGGCCGCCCTCGACGAAGCTGCCGGCCTCGCCTTCGCCGCAGAAGCCGGCGTGCTCGAGCCACAGCAGCACCGAGATCGTGAAGTTGTCGTACAGCTGCGCGACGTCGATGTCGGCGGGCGTG
This sequence comes from uncultured beta proteobacterium, assembly GCA_963823475.1. Classification (GTDB taxonomy): domain Bacteria; phylum Pseudomonadota; class Gammaproteobacteria; order Burkholderiales; family Casimicrobiaceae; genus VBCG01. Next base: position 31,731 of record CAWGLS010000024.1, on the reverse strand, counting down.
ACGCCGGCCATGCGGAACGCGGCGGCGCAGCGCGTCGCGCTGGTGCGGCACGTACCACCAGTCGTCGCGTTCCAGGTTGCGCGTCGTGTACGCCTGGCCCATGCCGGAGATCAGCACGGGCGGCGCCGCGAGATCGCGCGCGCGCTCGGCCGACGTGACGATGACGCAGACGCCGCCGTCGGAGATGAGGCAGCAGTCGAGCAGGCGCAGCGGGCGCACGATGAAGCGCGACGCCTGGTGATCGTCGATCGTGATGGGCTCGCGCATCACCGCGTGCGGGTTGAGCGACGCATGATGGCGGCAGGCGACCGCCACTTCGGCGAGCTGCCGGCTCGTCGTGCCGTAGCGGTGCATGTGGCGGTCGGCGGCGAGCGCGCTGTTGGCGGCGGCGCCCATCATGCCCCACAGGTTCCACGGCATTTCGCCGCCGCTCGCGCGGTTGAAGCGCGAGCCGCCGGTCTTGGCCGTGTCGCCGAACACGCAGGCCACCGTCGTGGCCAGGCCGCCGGCGATCGCCAGCGCCGCCATCTGCACCAGCGCGCCCGCGGTGCCGCCGCCCATCGTCATCGAGCCGGTGTAGCGCGGGTCGATGCCCACCGCCTCGCCGAAGCGCAGGTAGTGCAGGCTGCCTTCGGGCGACGTGGTGCCGGGCATCGTCAGCAGGCCGTCGATGTCGCTGCTTGCGCAGACCCGCGTCGTCGAGCGCGTTGCGGAACGCCTCGATGCCGAGGTCGAGCGGCGTGCGGCCGGTGAGCTTGCCCTGCGGCGACGCGCCGACGCCGGCGATCGCGATGCGGTCGCGCAGCGACGGCCAGATGCCTGTCGCCGGCCATCATGCGCCCTTGAAATCCGGCGTGCGGCGCTCGCGGAACGCGGCGCGGCCTTCGGCACGGTCGGCCGGTCGCGCGAATCTCCTGGAAGAGCGTGCGCTCGAGCGCCAGGCCCTGCGGCAGCGGCATCTGCCGGCCTTCGCGCACGGCGCGGAGGATCGCGCGCACCGCGAGCGGCGCGTTGGCGGCGATCGCCTGCGCGAGTTCGAGGGCCGCCGGCAGCAGTTCGGGGCCGGGCACCACGCGCGAGACGAGTCCCCACTGCAGCGCTTCGGCGGCGGCGATGCGCTGCGCCGACAACGCCATCAGCAGCGCGTGGCCGTCGCCGATCAGCCGCGGCAGGCGCTGCGTGCCGCCGCTGCCCGGCATGCTGCCGATGCGCGCCTCGGTCAGGCCGAACGTCGCGTGGGCGGCGGCGATGCGGATGTCGGCGAGCAGCGCGAGTTCGAGGCCGCCGCCGAGCGCGTGGCCGTTGATGGCCGCGATCAGCGGCTTCGCGAGTCCGAAATCGCGCACCAGCGGCCGGTCGGCCGCCGGCTCGCCGGCAGGCGGCACGGGAGGCGCGGCGCGCAGGTCGGCGCCGGCGCAAAAGGACTTGTCGCCCGCGCCCGTGAGCACGGCCACGCGCGCGGCCGGATCGGCGTCGAACGCCGCGAGCGCGGCTTCGAGCGCATCGCGCGCGCCGATGGAAAGCGCGTTCGCGGACTCGGGCCGATTGAGCGTCACGAGCGTGACCGCGCCGCGCCGCTCGACTTCGATTTCCATGCGGATCCTCGGGAATGGCGGCGGGCTTCTTGTTCGTGCCGCCGTCCGTCGCGAGTATACCGGCGCGGTGACGTCGCGTGCTATAGCGTGGTGCGCGTTCCATCTGATGGCATCACGCGCCGCGCGGCGCCGGCGGTCATTCGCCGTCGTCGACTCGCGTGCGCGGCGGCGGGCGGCGCGTGCCGGCCGCGACGACGGTGGTGGAACAAATATTCCATGGACAACCACGGGCGAAACTTGCGTTTCAGGGGGTGGTGGGCGAGAATTGCTCCCCGCGCCTAAAGCGCCGATCGGCCACAAGGCCGCAGGATTTCCCCCGATGCAAAACGCCACTTCCTTCGCCGCCGACCGCCGGCTCGACGTCATCTGTCTCGGCCGCTTCGCGGTGGACTTCTATGCGCAGCAGATCGGCGCGCGTCTCGAGGACGTCACGAGCTTCGCCAAGTACCTGGGCGGCTCGTCGGCCAACACGGCGTTCGGCTGCGCGCGGCTCGGATTGCGGACCGGCCTCATCTCGCGCATCGGCGACGACGCGAACGGGCACTTCCTCGTCGAGACGATCCGCCGCGAAGGCTGCGACACGAGCCACGTCAGCGTCGATCCGGACCGCCTGACCGGCGCCGTCGTGCTGGGCATCAAGGACAAGGACACGTTCCCGCTGATCTTCATGCGCGAGAACTGCGCCGACATGGCGATCACCGAGGACGACATCGAGGAGTCGTACATCGCGCAGGCGCGCGCGCTGCTGATCACCGGCACGCATTTCTCGACCGATTACCATCAACGGCATCAGCAACCTGGCGCTCGACCGCGCACGCCGCAACAACGTGCGGACGGTGCTCGACATCGACTATCGCCCGGTGCTGTGGGGGCTGACGAAGCGCGGCGACGGCGAGACGCGCTTCATCGCCTCGGACGGCGTCACCGCCCACCTGCAGCGGATCCTCTCCAAGATCGACCTCGCGATCGGCACCATCGAGGAGTTCAACATCGCCGGCGGCAGCACCGACATCATGACGTCGCTCTCCAACGTGCGCGCGGTGACGAAGGCCACGCTCGTCGTCAAGCGCGGCGCGCTGGGCTGCGCGGTCATCGACGGCGCGATTCCGGCGTCGCTCGACGCCGCGTTCAACGGCGAGGGCGTCGAGGTCGACGTGCTGAACGTGCTGGGCGCGGGCGATGCGTTCTCCGCCGGCTTCCTGTCGGGCTGGGTGCGCGGCGAGGATTACGGCCGCTGCGCGCGCTACGCCAACGCGTGCGGCGCGCTGGTGGTGTCGCGCCACGGCTGCGCGCCCGCGATGCCCACGCGCGTCGAGCTCGACTACTTCCTCGCGCACGCGGCGTCGATCCCGCGTCCCGACCAGGACGCGACGCTGACCCGGCTGCACCGCGTGACGGCGCCGCGCACCAGGCGCGACGAAGTCTTCGCATTCGCGTTCGATCACCGCAACCAGTTCTTCGACCTCGCGCAGCAGGCGGGGGCCGGCGAGGCGCGGCTGCCGGCGCTCAAGAAGCTGCTGGTGGCGGCTGTCGCGGAAACTGAAGCGGCGCTCGCGCTGCAAGGCAAGGTCGGCATCCTGTGCGACGACCGCTACGGGCAGGACGCGCTGAACGCCGCGACCGGCCGCGGCTGGTGGATCGGCCGCCCGGTCGAGCTGCCGGGCTCGAACCCGCTGCAGTTCGACCGCGGACGCTCCGTCGGCACGACGCTCTTGAGCTGGCCGGCGGAACACATCGTCAAGTGCCTCGTGCATTTCCATCCGGATGACGCGATCGAACACCGGCTGGAGCAGGAGGCGCAGATCCGCGCGCTGTACGACGCGACGCAGGCGAGCGGTCACGAGCTGCTTGCTGGAGATCATTCCGCCGAAGCAGCCGCGCGCGCAAGGCGCAACGCCCCCTCGGGGGGCAGCGCAGCGGCGACCGCCGCAAGCGTGGGGGTCGTATCTTCCGACGACACGGTGCTGCGCGCGCTGAAGCGGCTGTACAACCTCGGCATCTATCCGGAATGGTGGAAGCTCCCGCCGATGTCGCCGGCGCAGTGGCAGGCGATCGACGCGCTGCTCGCCGAACGCGATCCGCACTGCCGCGGCGTCGTGCTGCTCGGCCTGAACGCCAGCGGCGAAACGATGGCCGCCGCGTTCCGCGACGCGCAGGGCAGCAGCGACGTGCCGCGGCTTCGCCATCGGCCGCACGATCTTCCAGGAACCCTGCGGCCGCTGGCTCGCGGGTGCGATCGGCGACGACGAGCTGAAGCGGCAGGTGCGCGCCACCTTCGAAGCGCTGATCGGCGCCTGGCGCGGCGTTCGCGGCGGAGCGCGCGCGGCGTGAAGACCGTCCGCCTCACCGCCGCGCAGGCGCTGGTCCGCTACCTGGCGGCGCTGCGCGCGCCGGCGCCCGAAGGCGTGGTTCCGCTGTTCGGCGGCGTGTTCGCGATCTTCGGCCACGGCAACGTCGCGGGCATCGGCGAGGCGCTGTACGCGCAGCGCGCGGCGCTGCCCACGTAGCGCGCGCACAACGAGCAGGCGATGGCGCACGCGGCCATCGCGTATGCGAAGGCGCATTTCCGCCGGCGGATGATGGCCTGCACGACGTCGATCGGTCCGGGGGCCACCAACCTCGTCACGGCGGCAGCGCTCGCGCACGTCAACCGGCTGCCGGTGCTGCTGCTGCCCGGTGATGTCTTTGTTTCGCGCGCACCGGATCCGGTGCTGCAGCAGGTCGAGGACTTCGCGGACGGCACGATCACCGCCAACGACTGCTTCCGCCCGGTGTCGCGGTACTTCGATCGCATCGTGCACCCGGCGCAGTTGCTCGCCGCGCTGCCGCAGGCGGTGCGCGTGCTGACCGATCCCGCGCTGTGCGGACCGGTGACGCTTGCGCTGCCGCAGGACGTGCAGACGATGGCGCACGACTATCCGGAGGACTTCTTCGCGCCCGCCGTCGTCGCGTTCGCGGCGCCGGAACCCGCGCCGGCCGCGCTCGCCGCGGCGGTCGCCGCATTGCGCGGCGCGAAGCGCCCGCTGCTGATCGCCGGTGGCGGCGTCCTGTATGGACTTGCCACCGGCGCGCTGCGCGCCTTCGCCGAGTCGCACGGCATCCCCGTCGCCGAGACGCAGGCCGGCAAGGGCGCATTGCCGTGGGACCACCCATTGCAGGTCGGCGCCATCGGCGTCACCGGCTCGCCCGCCGCCAATGCGCTCGCCGTCGACGCGGACGTGGTGCTGGCCGTCGGCACGCGGCTGTCGGATTTCACGACCGGGTCGCATTCGCTGTTCGGGCAGGCGAAGCTCGTCAACCTGAACGTCAACGCCTTCGACGCGCGCAAGTGGCGCGGCGTGGAGCTGATCGCCGACGCGGGGGCGGGCCTCGCGGCGCTGACCGCCGCATTGCCGGCGTGGCGCGCGGAGTCCGGATGGCTGGACCGCGCGCGGCGCGGCGCCGACGACTGGCGGACCGCCGTCGCGCGCCTCACCGGTCAACGCGATGTCGCGCTGCCGTACGACGGCGACGTCATCGGCGCCGTCCAGCGTTCGGCGCCCGCTTCCACGACGCGCGACATCGTCGTCTGCGCGGCGGGGACGCTGCCGGCCGAATTGCACAAGCTGTGGCGCACGGCGGTGCCGGGCGGCTATCACATGGAATACGGCTACTCGTGCATGGGGTACGAGATCGCCGGCGGGATGGGCGTGAAGATGGCGCGACCCGACCGCGAAGTCATCGTCATGGTCGGCGACGGCAGCTACCTGATGCTCAACTCGGAGATCGCGACGTCGGTGCTGCTCGGCATGAAGCTCGTCGTCGTCGTGCTCGACAACCGCGGCTACGGCTGCATCAACCGCCTGCAGCAGGCGGTGGGCGGCGTGCCGTTCAACAACCTGTTCGACGACTGTGTGCAGGGTCCGCAGGGCGCGCCGCGGATCGATTTCGCCGCGCATGCGGCGTCGCTCGGCGCGCTCGCCGAGAACGTGCGGACGATTCCCGAGCTCGAAGCCGCCATGCAGCGCGCTCGCGCCGCCGATCGCACGTATGTCATCTGCATCGAGACCGATCCGGCGCACACGACCGACGAAGGCGGCTGCTGGTGGGAGGTCGCGGTGCCGGAGGTATCGGAGCGCGCGGAAGTGCAGCGCGCGCGCAGCGCGTATGTGGCAGCCAAGGACAAGCAGTCACCATGAGCGATCGATTGCACGTGAAGATCGGCATCAACCCGATCTCGTGGAGCAACGACGACCTGCCGTCGCTCGGCGGCGAGACGCCGCTCGAGGTCGCATTGAGCGAAGGCCGGCGGATCGGCTACCAGGGCTTCGAGCTGGGCAACAAGTTCCCGCGCGAATCGAACGCGTTGCGCAGCGTGCTCGCGGCGCACGGCCAGGCGCTGGTGTCGGGCTGGTACTCCGGGATGCTCGCGCGGCGTTCGGTGGAAGAGGAAATCGCCGCGGTCGGTCCGCACCTGAAGCTGCTCGCCGGCAACGGCGCCCGCGTGATGGTCTACGGCGAGGTCGCCGACAGCATCCAGGGCGCGCCGCAGCCGCTGTACAAGCGGCCGCGCTTTTTCACGTCCGCGCAATGGGATGCGTACGCGCAGCGGCTGACGCAGTTCGCGCGGCATACGCTGGCGCACGGCGTGCGGGTGGCCTATCACCATCACATGGGCGCGTACGTCGAAACGCCCGCGGACGTCGACGAGCTGATGGCGCGTGTCGGCCACGAGGTCGGCCTGCTGTTCGACAGCGGCCACATGACGTTCGCCGGCGGCGACGCGACGGTGATGCTCCGCAAACACGTGCAGCGCGTCTGCCATGTCCATTGCAAGGACGTGCGGCCGGATGTCATCCGGCTGGCGCGCAACCGCAACTGGAGCTTCCTCGATGCCGTCATCAACGGCGCCTTCACGGTGCCCGGCGACGGCACCGTCGACTTCGCCGCGCTCATCGGCGTGCTGCGCGAGCCGGCTACGCCGGCTGGCTGGTGGTCGAGGCCGAGCAGGACCCGGTGGTGGCGCCGAGCTACGCGTATGCCGAGAAGGGCTACCGGCACCTGCGGCAACTGGTGGACGCGACGCCATGACGCTGCTCGTCAAGGGGCGCCGCGACGGCCGCGACATCGTCGCCGTGACGCCGCAATCGGCCGGCTGGAACTACGTGGGCTTTGCCGCGCATCGCCTGGCACCGGGCGAAGCGCTGGCCTTCGCGACGGGCACCGACGAAGCCTGCATCGTCGTGCTGCGCGGCATCGTCTCCGTAACGACGCGAAATGGGGAATGGCGCGACATCGGCAAGCGCACGAGCGTGTTCGACGACGAGGCGCCCTACGCCGTCTACGTTCCCGCCGGCGGACGACGTGAGGATCGCGGCGACGACCGGCGCCGAGGTCGGCATCGCCCGCGCGCCCGGGTCCGCGCGGCGGCCGGCCCGCCTGATCGAGCCGGCGACGATGACGCGCACGACGCGCGGGCAGGGCGCTCAACACGCGCTACGTCTGCGACATTCTTCCGCAGTCGGAGCCGGCCGACCACCTGCTGGTCGTCGAGGTGCGCACGCCGTCCGGCCACTCGTCGAGCTATCCGCCGCACAAGCACGACACCGACAACCTGCCGGCGGAAAGCTCGCTCGAGGAAACGTACTACCACCGCCTGAATCCCGCGCAGGGCTTCGCGTTCCAGCGCGTCTACACCGACGACCGCACGCTCGACGAGTCGCTGGCGGTGGAGGATCACGACGTCGTGATGGTGCCGCGCGGCTATCACCCGGTCGTCGTGCCTTATGGATACGAGTCGTATTACCTGAACGTGATGGCGGGGCCGACGCGCGAATGGCATTTCAGGAACGACCCCGCGCACGAATGGATGCTGAAGAAGTAGGGTCGAAGGGCAAACTGCTCACCAGGGAGACGCCGAGGCGCCGAGGAATGCGAATTCCGCCGCGTCGCGTCGGCCACTCCGGCGCAACGGAGGAAACGGCAATGACGGAAGTCGCACTGTTCGGGGCCGGCCGGATCGGCAAGATCCACGCCGGCAACGTCGCCCGCCAGCACGGGGTCAGGCTGCGGTACGTGATCGACGTCGACGCCGCCGCGGCCGGCGCGCTCGCCGCGCAGCACGGCGCGCAGGTCGTCGGCGCGGACGCCGCGTTCGCCGACAAGGCCGTGGGCGCCGTCGTCATCGGCTCGTCCACCGACACGCACGCGGACCTGATCACGCGCGCCGCGGAGGCCGGCAAGGCGATCTTCTGCGAAAAGCCGGTCGACCTGTCCGTCGACCGCGCGCGCGCCTGCGCCGACGCCGTCACGCGCGCCGGCGTCACCTGCATGATCGGCTTCCAGCGCCGCTTCGACCCCACGTTCGCCGCGCTGAAGGAGCGCCTGGTCAAGGGCGAGATCGGCGAGCCCGAAATGCTGGTCGTCACGAGCCGCGATCCGGGGGCGCCGCCGGTCGAGTACCTGAAGCGCTCGGGCGGCATCTTCCGCGACATGCTGATCCACGACTTCGACGTCTTCCGCTGGATCCTCGACGACGACGCGGTCAGCGTCTACGCGACCGGCAGCGTGCTGACCGATCCCGCCGTGGGCACCGTCGGCGACGTCGACTCCACCGCGGTCGACGATCCGCACGAAGAAGGGCCGCCTCGCGCCAGATCAACACCAGCCGCCGCGCCGCCTACGGCTACGACCAGCGCTTCGAGGTGCTGGGCAGCAAGGGCATGCTGCAGGCAGGCAACCACCGGCCGACCGAGGTGACGGCGTCCACCGGCGCGAACGTCAGCCAGGACCTGCCCGAGCACTTCTTCCTCGAGCGCTATCGCGCGGCCTACGCGCTCGAGATGGCGCACTTCTTCGAGGCACTCGCCGGCGGCACCGCGGTGCGCACGTCGATCGCCGACGGCGTGAAGGCGCTGGAGCTGGCGGACGCCGCCACCACGTCGTGGCGCGAAAAGCGCATCGTCGAACTTGGCTGAAGCGGCCCCGATGCCCATCGCCGTCGCCCCAAGGCACCGTCGTCCCCGCGAAGGCGGGGACCCAGCGGCTTTGGCCGCCGATCCCGCTTCCATCGACATACGACACTGGGTCCCCGCCTTCGCGGGGACGACGGAAATCGAGCGGGTTGCGCAGATGGAGTGGCTAGTGAAATCCGATCCCGTCCGCATCGGCATCGTCGGCGTCGGCCGCATGGGCCGCCGCCATGCCGAGAACCTCGCGACCCGCGTGCCCGGCGCCGAGCTGGTCGCCGCGTGCAGCCCCATCACCGAGGAACTCGACTGGGCGCGCGACACGCTCGGCGTCCGCGGCCTCTACAAGGACTATCGCGAGCTGCTCGCGCAGCCGGACATCGACGCGCGTGTTCCTCGTCACGCCGAACGCGCTGCATCCGCAGCAGATCATCGCCGGCGTTGCGCGCCGGCAAGCACGTGTTCTGCGAAAAGCCGCTGTCGCTGGTGCTCGACGAGTGCCTCGAGGTGGAGGCCGAGGCCGCGAAGCATCCGCAGCCTCAAGGTGATGATCGGCTTCGTGCGCCGCTTCGACGCGAGCTACCAGGACGCGCAGAAGAGCATCGCGGCCGGCGCGATCGGCCGGCCGTTCATGGTCCGCTCGGAAACCTGCGACCAGAACGACCCGTCGGGATTCTTCGTGCGCTTCGCGCCGTCGTCCGGCGGCATCTTCGTCGACATGAGCGTGCACGACATCGACCTCGCGCGCTGGCTGCTGGGCTCGCCGCAGGCGCTGCGCGTGTTTTCGCGTCGGCACCGTCGCCGTGCACGAGGGCCTGCGCGCATGCGGCGACGTCGACAACGGCGTGGCGATCTGCGAATTCGCCGACGGGCGCATGGCGTGCTTCTACGCGTCGCGGACGATGGCGCACGGCCACGAGACCGCCACCGAGATCATCGGCACCGACGGGCGCCTGACGGTGGGCCGCGACGGCCGCCTGAACCAGGTCGAGATCGCCGACGTCCACGGCATCCGGACGCTGACGACGCCGACGTTCTACGAGCGCTTCGCCGATGCGTTCCTGCGCGAGGAAATGCACTTCGTCGACTGCGTGCGCTTCGACCGGACGCCGGCGCTCACGCTGCACGACGCGACCGAGGCGACGCGCATCGGCATCGCGCTGCGGACGTCGCTGCACGAGCGCCGGATGGTGGAGTTGTGCATGGACCGTTACGACTTCTGCCGCGCGCTTGCGCGCGACGCCGGCAAGCTCGCGCACCAGGCGTTCGGCACGTCGACCACGTCGATGAAGGGACGCCACGACGTGGTGACCGAAATGGACCGCGAAGTGGAGCGCTTCATCCGCGCCGCCATCGCGGCGCGGTATCCGCAGGATGCGGTCATCGGCGAGGAGGAAGGCGGCGGCGACGGGCAGCGGCTGTGGCTGATCGATCCGATCGACGGCACCGCCAACTACGCGCGCGGGCTGCCCCGCTATTGCGTGTCGATCGGCTACCTCGAGCGCGGCGTGCCGACGCTGGGCGCGATCTACGACCCGAGCCACGACTGGCTGTACGCGGGCGCGCGCGGCGAAGGCGCGTATCTCGACGGCAAGCGGCTCGCGGTGAGTGCCTGCGCGGAGTTCACGGCCGCCACCGTCGAGTGCGGCTGGTCGACGCGGCGCCCGGCGTCCGCCTACGTGGCGCTGCTGTCGCGGGTGCTGGAGGCGGGCGGCGCGATCCGCCGCGCCGGTTCGGGCGCGCTGGGCCTGGCCGACGTCGCGGCGGGCCGCGCGGAAGCCTACGCCGAGCTGCACATCAACGCCTGGGACTGCGCGGCCGGCATCGTGCTGGTGCAGGAAGCGGGTGGATTCACCAACGATTTCTTCGCGGGCGACGGGCTGGCCGAAGGCAATCCGTTGATCGCGACCAACGCGGCGCTTTGCGCTAAGCTAGCCGACGTAATCGGCATTCCCATAACACGCTGAACGTAAGGAGGAAACCCATGCGCATGACCCAATGGCTTCGCGGCATCCTGCCGGCGCTCGCGCTGGCGGCGCCGTTGTCGGCGGCCGCCCAAGGCGAGCTGGTCGTCTACTGCACGGTACAGGAGGAGTGGTGCCGGCCGATGGTCGCCGCGTTCGAAAAGGCCACCGGCATCAAGGTGCTGATGACGCGCAAGAGCTCGGGCGAGTTCTACGCGCAGTTGAAGGCGGAAGCCGGCAACCCGCGCGGCGATGTCTGGTGGGGCGGCACCGGCGACCCGCACCTGCAGGCCGCGGAAGAGGGCCTGACCGAGGCGTACAAGTCGCCGAAGCTCGCCGACCTGCAGGACTGGGCGGTGCGCCAATGGGAGCAGTCGAAAGGCAAGACCGTCGGCGTCTACGCCGGTGCGCTCGGGTACAGCTACAACACCGATCAGTTGAAGAAGAAGAACATCCCGGCGCCCAAGTGCTGGTCCGATCTGACCAAGCCGGCATTCAAGGACGAGATCCAGGTCGCCAATCCGAATTCGTCCGGCACGTCGTACACGATGCTGGCAACGCTCGTGCAGCTGATGGGCGAGGACAAGGCGTTCGACTACCTGAAGGCGCTGCACAAGAACGTGAACCAGTACACGAAGTCGGGCGCCGCGCCCGCGCGCGCGGCGGCGACCGGCGAAAGCCTCGTCGGCATCACGTTCCAGCACGATGCCGTCGTCCAGGCCGTCGGCGGCGCGCCGGTCGTGATCGTGTCGCCGTGCGAAGGCACCGGCTACGAGATCGGCAGCATGAGCATCATCAAGGGCGCCAAGAACATGGAGAACGCCAAGAAGTGGTACGACTGGGCGCTGACTCCGGAAGCGCAGGGGATCGGCGCGCAGCTCAAGGTGTCGTACCAGGTGCCGTCGAACAAGAGCGCGGCCACGCCGGCGGCGGCGCCCAAGCTCTCCGAAGTCAAGCTCATCAACTACGACTTCGGCAAGTACGGCTCGTCGGCCGAGCGTACGCGGCTCCTGACCAAGTGGGACAAGGAAGTCTCCACGCTGCCCAAGTAGCGTAGCGGCCAGTGGAGAACACCGCGCCCGCGCGCGCCGTTTTCGTCCCGGCGGCGCGCGACCGCGCGACGGTGTACGTGGCGGCGATCGCGGTCGCCGCGCTGGCGGTCGCGCCGTGGGCCGCCGGGGGCGGCCCCTCGGCGCTGCTGCGCGCCATCGGCGGCGCGCTTACGCTGTGGCCGCTGCTGATCGCGGCGGCCGTGGCGCTCGGTTGCTCGCTCCGCGAATTCGATCGCGGCACCGCGACCGCCGCGGGCGCGGGTGTGGTGTGGGCATTCGGCGCCGCGCTGGTCGAAGGCGCCACCGGGCCATCGTTCGGCATCGGCGCCGTCATCGCGTTGACCGCCCTCACCGTGTGCTTCGCGCGGGCGATCGCGCGCCGCGGCGTGTTCAACGGCGATGTCACGGTGGCGACGATCGTCGTCGTCATCGCCACGCTGCTCGCGATCTTCATCTTCTTCCCGGTTGCGAAGGCGCTGCTGGCGGCCGTGTACGATGCCAAGGGCAATTTCGCGCCTCAGCTCGCGCTGCAGCGCCTGCTGACCGAGGACATCTGGGGCGTGGGGTGCTTAGGCGGCGGCACGCGCTGCGGCGTCGCGATCAACTCGGCGATCCTGGCGACGATCGTGGGCGTCCTGTCGACGCTGCTGGGACTCGTCTTCGCGCTGGTCGTGCAGCGCGGCGGCCGGCGCTATTCCGGCGTGCTGAAGCTGATGTCGATCCTGCCGATCGTCACGCCGCCGTTCGTGATCGCGCTGGCGCTGGTCGTGCTGTTCGGCCGGACGGGGATCGTGACCGGCTGGCTCGACACCTGGTTCGGCATCGCGCGCTCGCGCTGGATCTACGGGCTGCCGGGCGTCACGCTGGCGCAGCTCCTGACGTTCTCGCCGATCGCGTTCATGATCCTCTACGGCGCGCTGACGGCGATCAGCCCGGCGCTCGAAGAGGCGGCGCAGACGCTGCGCGCCACGCGCGCGCGCGTGTTCCGCACGGTGACATGGCCGCTGCTGCGTCCCGCGCTCGCCAACGCCTTCCTGCTGGGCTTCGTCGAAAGCCTCGCCGACTTCGGCAACCCGATCGTGCTCGCCGGGAATTTCGAAGTCCTGTCGACCAAGATCTTCTTCGCGGTCGCCGGCGCGCAGCACGATCCGGGGCGCGCCGCGGCGCTGGCCACCGTGTTGCTCGGGCTCACGCTGCTCGCCTTCTGGCTGCAGCAGCGCTGGGTCGGCAAGCTGTCGTACGTCACGGTCACCGGCAAGGGTGACGGCGGCCTGCCGGGCAAGCTGCCGAAGCCGCTGTGGTACTCGTGCTTCGGCGTGGCGGCGGGCTGGATCGTCTTCACGCTCGTCTGCTACGCGATCATTCTCGTCGGCGGCTTCGTGAAGGACATCGGGCGCGGCGACATGACGCTGACGCTGCACCATTTCGTGCAGGGCTTCGGCATGGACTTCGATTCCAAGGGCACGATGTTCAGCGGCTCGGCGTGGGACAGCCTGTTCACGACGATCAAGGTCGCGGCGATCTCGGCGCCGCTGACGGCCGCCGTCGGGCTGCTGGCGGCCTACGTGATCACGCGGCACCGTTTCGTCGGTCGCCGCGCGTTCGAATTCCTGACGATGGTGAGCTTCGCCATTCCCGGCACCGTGATCGGCGTGTCGTACATCGTCGCGTTCAACGTCGCGCCGCTGGAACTGACCGGCGGCATGGCGATCCTCGTGCTGTGCTTCGTGTTCCGCAACATGCCGGTCGGCGTGCGCGCCGGCGTGGCGGCGCTCGCGCAGATCGACAAGACGCTGGACGAGGCGTCGTCGACGCTGCGTGCCTCCACCGTGCGCACGCTGCGCGAGGTGATCCTGCCGCTCTTGCGTCCGGCGATTCTCGCCACGCTCGTGTTCAGCTTCACGCACGCGATGACGGCGGTCAGCGCGGTGATCTTCCTCGCGACCGCCAAGTACAACCTCGCCACCGTCTACGTCATCAACCGGGTCGAGGCCGGCGAGTATCCGCTCGCCATCGCGTACTCCGCCGTGCTGATCTTCGTGATGCTCGCCGTGCTGCTCGCGATGCAGAGGCTGGTCGGCGAAACCAAGCTCGGCCGGCGGGCGGTCGCGCCCGCAGTGGTAACGGGAAACTGACGTGAAACATGGACCCCCTCACCCGCCCTATCGGGCACCCTCTCCCCGCGCGCGGGGAGAGGGCCGGGGTGAGAGGCATGGAGGCACCACCGATATGAGCAATCCCGCAGGCGGCGTCGTCTTCGAAGGCGTCACCAAGAAATACGGCGACGTGACCGCCGTCGACGACGTGTCGTTCGAGGTCGCGCAGGGCGAACTCGTCACGCTGCTCGGCCCCTCGGGCTGCGGCAAGACGACGACGCTGCGGATGGTTGCCGGACTCGAAGCGGTGACGAGCGGGCGCGTGCTGATCGGCGGCAAGGACGTGACGCTGCGCGCGGCCAACGAGCGCGACGTCAGCATGGTGTTCCAGTCGTATGCGCTGTTCCCGCACATGACGGTGCTGGAAAACGTCTGCTACGGACCGCTGTCGATGCGCACCGACAAGGAGAAGGCGCGGGGAATGGCGCGCGAGAAGCTGAAGATGCTGGGCCTGTCGGAGTACGAGGCGCGGCTGCCGTCCGAACTCTCCGGCGGCCAGCAGCAGCGCGTCGCCGTCGCGCGGTCGCTGGTGCTGGAGCCCGCGGTGCTGCTGTTCGACGAGCCGCTGTCGAACCTCGACGCCAAGCTGCGGCGGCGGGTCCGCGAGGAGATCCGCGAGCTGCAGCAGGCGCTGGCGCTGACGGTGCTGTACGTGACGCACGACCAGGAGGAAGCGCTCGCGGTGTCCGACCACATCATCGTGATGAACGGCGGGCGGGATCGCGCAGCAGGGGACGCCCGACGAACTGTACGAGACGCCGCAGTCGCGCTTCCTGGCCGACTTCATCGGCGACGCGAACCTGGTCGACGGCGAGCTGCATGTCGGCGCCGACGGCGCATCGTTCGTCGCCGGGGGCATCACGGCGCCGGTGCGCGCCGACGGCATGGCGGCGGGCTCGGCGACGCTCGCCGTGCGCCCGCAGCGGCTGCGCGTCGTCGACGCGGGGCAGGGGATGCTCCCGGGCGTCTGCAAACGCGTTTCCTACCTCGGCAGCCGCGTCGAGTACGTTGTCGCCACGGCGTGGGGCGAATTGCTGGTGTTCGACCCCGAGGCGCGCACGATGCGCCGCCGCGACGAACCCGTGGGCGTCGCGTTCGACCGCGACGCCGCGATCGTGTTGACGCGCTGACGGATCTGCCTCCCATCGCAGGCCAACCCCGAAAGGACGCCCCATGACCGCCTACCTGATCGCCGACGTCGACATCAAGGACCTCGAGCGGTACGAGAAGTACAAGCGCGAGGTGCCGGCGCTGATCGCCCGCCACGGCGGCGAATACCTGGTGCGCGGCGGCGGCTTCGACGTGCTGGAAGGCGACTGGCGGCCGACCAGGCTCGTGCTGTTCCGCTTCCCGGATCGCCAGTCCATCCACGCGTTCTTCAACGATCCCGATTACCGGCCGCTGGCCGCGCTGCGCCACGAGATCGCCGACAGCAGCCTCGTCGCCGTCGACGGCCTTTAGACATGGCCGACACCCGGCTGACCGACCGTTACGAGGCGGCGCGCTGGATCGCGCGCGAGGCCGGCCAACTGGCGCTCGACTATTTCCGCAACCGCGAGCGTCTGACCGTCGAAATGAAGGGCCCGGCGGACTACGTGACGCACGCCGACCGCGACGTCGAAAACGTCATCCGCCGCGAATTGAAGAGCATGTTTCCGGACGACGCGTTCCTGGGCGAGGAAACCGCCGCGCAGTTCACGGGGCCGGTAGACCGCTGCTGGGTCGTCGATCCCATCGACGGCACGCATAACTTCCTGCGCGGCATGCCGTACTGGAACGTGGCGATCGGCTACGTCGAGGACGGCAGGACGCAGGTGGGCGTCGTGTACGACCCGCCGGCCGACGAGCTGTTCCACGCGCTGCGCGGCGGCGGCGCGTGGTGCCAGTCGGCCGCCGGCGAGTCGCGGCTGCGGGCGGCGCCGACCGCCGAGCTTGCGGGCAGCTACGTCGTGCTCGGCCATCACGACCGCTCGTTCGACGCGCGCTACTTCGACATCCGTCGCCGGATGATGGAAGCGGGTGTGGCGATGCGCAACTTCGGATCGGCGGCGCTGCAGCTCGCGCATGTCGCGAGCGGCCGCCTCGACGGCTTCATCGAGTTGCAGCTCTCGGCATGGGACGCCGTCGCCGGCCTGCTGCTGGTCGAGGAGGCCGGCGGCTACCAGGCGCCGTTCATGCCGGCCTCGCCCACCGCGAAGGCATTGTGCGTCGCCGGCGCGCCGGGCATCGGCGCCGCGCTCGCGGCGCTCGTCGTCGCCTAGCAGTTCGTTTGAAAAACGCGGGAGGTTAGCTTCCCCGCGTTTTTCAACGAGGACGAGCAATGCATGAGATGAGCGGCGACTTCGGGCGGCCGCGCGCCGCCGCTTTGGGGTCACGAAAATGAGGGCCACGAAAGAACGAGCGGCGTGCCGGCAGCAAGCGAATGTCAACATACTGCTAGTCCGCCCGCTTCGCCTTCCGGCACGCGCCCGCGCAATCGACCCCGCTCCGCCGCGAGTTGCGGTGACACCGAAGGCTCGGGCCTGCGAATTGCTAGAGGATATGCGTCGCGGGCTGAACTCGCCGTTTCGGCGCGCTTTTTTGTAATTCCTGCGTGCATCCCCCGATGCCTCTCGCAAGTCTTACAAAGCAGGCGTTGGCGGAACGCTCCAGAGCGTCCCCGACAATCCATTCCAATTCATCAACGACAGGCGCGCAATGAAACTGCGCTGGCGGAAAATGTGGCCTATCGCTGCCGTGGCCGTGGTCATCGCGATCGCCGGGACGCTGCTGGTGCTCAACCTGATGCCGCCGGAGAAAACGGTGGACCAGCGGGTCGAACGCCTGTACGACTCGCAATCGCCGCAGTTCCATCGCTCGATGGGCGTGCTGCTCGGACCGGCCATCGTGCCGGGCAACAAGGTCGAGACGCTCGTCAACGGCAAGGAGATCTTCCCGGCGATGCTCGAGGCGATCGCCCGCGCGAAGCAAACGATCACCTTCGAGACCTACATCTACTGGGAAGGCGCGGTCGGCGACGCGTTCGCCAAGGCGCTCGCCGAGCGCGCGCGCGCCGGCGTCCGCGTGCACGTGCTGCTCGATGCCGTCGGCGCGGTGAAGATGAAGGAATCGATGCTCGACGACATGCGCGCGCGACGGCGTCGAGATCGAGCACTACCATCCGTTGCGGTGGTACCACCTCGGGCGCATGAACAACCGGACGCACCGGAAGACGCTGGTCGTCGACGGCCGCATCGGATTCACGGGCGGCGTCGGCATCGCCGACAAGTGGGACGGCCAGGCCGAGGATCCCGAGCACTGGCGCGACACGCACTTCCGCGTCGAAGGTCCCGTCGTCGCGCAGATGCAGGCGACCTTTCTCGACAACTGGATCCAGGTCCGCGGCGAAGTGCTGCACGGCGAGCAGTACTTCCCGGCGCAGGAGAAGGCGGGTCGACGTCCGCGCGCAGATGTTCATGAGCTCGCCGACCGGCGGCAGCGACAGCATGCATCTCATGTACCTGCTCGCCATCACGTCGGCATCGACGCTCGATCGACCTGGCGAGCGCCGTACTTCGTGCCGGACGCGCTCGCGCGCGATGCGCTCGTCGCCGCCGCGAAGCGCGGCGTGCGCGTCCGCATCCTGCTGCCCGGCCCGATCATCGATGCCGATGTCGTCCGCCGCGCGTCGCGCGCCGACTGGGGGCCGCTGCTCGAGGCCGGTATCGCCGATCCACGAGTACCAGCCGACGATGTTCCACTGCAAGGTGATGGTCGTCGACCGGCGGATGGTCTCCGTCGGCTCGACGAACTTCGACAATCGCTCGTTCCGGCTGAACGACGAGTCGAACCTGAACGTCTACGACGAAGCGTTCGCGCGCGCGCAGACCGCGATCATCGAGCGGGACCTGGCGCAGAGCAGGCAGGTCACGCTGGCGGAGTGGCAGGCGCGGCCCTGGCACGAAAAGCTGCTCGAACACACGGCGTCACTGCTGTCCTTCCAGCTGTGACGGCCGGCGGACGCGCGAGGGTGCCCGGCGCCGAACGCCGCCCGCGAGTCACTTCTTGTCGAAGTCGCCTGCGAACGCGTACGCCATGTCGCCCGGCTTGAAGTACTTGCGCAGCGCAGCGTTCACGTCCTGCGGCGTCAGCTTCTCGATCGCCGCATCGACCGCGCCGGACGTCGCGAACGTCCGGCCATAGAACGCCTGCGTGGCCAGTGCGCCGGCGATGCGGCCGTCCTCGGCGCGGCTCAACCTCCGCTCCTGCAGCACGCCGGACTTCGCCGCCGCCACTTCCGCTTCGGTGAAGCCGTCCTTCAGCGCGCGGTCGAACTCCTCGGTCAGGCCGGCGCGGATGCGCGCCAGGTTCTCCGGCGCGAAGATCGCATACGCGCCGATCGCGCTGTTCGCATCGAGCGCGCTCGGCTGGAAGAACGTGCCGGCGCTGTACGACAGGCCATCGGTCTGCCGCAACCGCATCGGCACGCGCGCCGACGACGAATCGCCCAGGATGAAGCTCGTCACCAGCAACGCCGGGATAGTCGGGGCTCATGTCGTTGACGGATATCTTCTCGATGCCGATCAGGAACGCATTCGCCTTGTCGGGAACCTGCAGCTGCATCGCCACCGGCTTGTTGGGGACGAACGGGTCCGGCACCCGCGTGTAGGGCGCCGGACTCTTCCAGTTGTCGAAAAGTTCGGTGACCAGCGTCCGCATCGCGTCGGCGTCGAAATCGCCGACGATCGCCAGTTCCGCGTGGCTCGCGCCGTAGAACTGCGCATGGAACCGCTTGACGTCGTCGACCGTCACCGCGCCGTTGGCGGCGATGCTCTCCTCGACCGTCGGCGCGTAGCGCGGATCGCCGACCGGGTACGGATTGTTGTGCCGCGCCAGCGCGCGCTGCGCGATGCTTTGCGGATCGGTCCGTGACGCCTCGAGTTGCGTATTGCGCTGCCGCTTCAGCGTGTCGAGTTCCGCGGCGGGGAAGGAGGGCTCGCGCAGCACCTCGGCAGTCAGCCGCAAGGTGTCCGCCAGTTGCGCGCGATAGGTCTGGCCGGAGGCCGAGGCGCCGGTCAGCGCGCCGCTGATACCCACTTTCGCGCGCAGCTTGTCGAATGCATCCTCGATTTCCTGACGCGATCGCTTCGTCGTGCCGCGGGTCAGCATGCTGCCGGTCAGCGCGCCCTGGCTCGCCTTGCCGAACACCGATTTCTCGTCGCCGAAGTGCAGCGACAGCGTGAAGTTGACCGTCTCGCCGCGCGTCTTCTTGGGCAGCAGCGCCACCTTCATCCCGTTGGTAAGCGTGAAGCGCTGCGTGCGCGCGTCGAGGTTCGCGGGCGACGGGTCGAACACTTCACCGGTCTGCGCCGCCGCGTCGCCCTTGTAGTCCTTCACCAGCGCGGCGACGTCGATCGTCGCCGGCAGCGGCGCGCGATCGGGCCTGGGGTCGGGCAGGAACTCGCCGATCGTGACGTTGGAGCGCTTCAAGTAGCTCTGCGCGACGCGCTGCACGTCGGCGGGCTTGACGGCGCGATAGCGATCCCGCTCGAGGAAGAAGAGCCGCCAGTCGCCGAGCGCGATCGATTCCGAGATCGCGACCCCGAACGCCTGCGGGTTGGCCATCGTCTCGTCGAAGCTCTTGGCGGCCTTCTGCCGGACGCGCGCGACCTCGGCCTCGGTGATCGGGTCGTTGGCGATGTTGGCGATCGTGGCGAACATCGCGTCGCGCACCGGGTCGACCGCGTCGCTCTCGGGGACCTGCGCGAACAGCGTCAGCGTACCCGGGTCCACGCCCGCGATGTTCCACGCCTGGACCGACGTGGCCTTCTTCGTCTCGACGAGCGCCTTGTACAGCCGGCCCGACGGCGCCAGCGTCAGCACGTCGCCCAGCACGTCGACGGCGACGGCGTCCGGATCGGCGCCGCGGACCGTGTGGAACATCATGCCGAGGAACTTCGAGTTGCCGACGCGCCGCAGCGTCGCCGTGCGCTCGCCGTCCTGCACCGGCTCCTGCGTGTAGATGGCCGGCAGCGTGCGCGACGGCTTCGGGATCGGGCCGAAGTACTTCGCGATCAGCGCCAGCGTCGAATCGGGGTCGAACTTGCCGGCAACGATCAGCACGGCGTTGTCCGGCTGGTAGTAGAGCTTGTAGAACGCCTGCAGCCGGCCGATGTCGACGTTCTCGATGTCCGAGCGCGCGCCGATCTGCATGTTGCCGTAGTTGTGCCACATGTAGGCCGTAGACAGCATCTTGCCGAACAATGTCCGCTGCGGATTGTTCTCGCCGCTCTCGAACTCGTTGCGGACCACCGTCATCTCGGTGTCGAGGTCGCTCTTGCGGATGAACGAGTTGACCATCCGGTCGGCTTCCATCTCCAGCGCCCACGCCAGGTTGTCGTCGTCGGCGGTGAACGACTGGTAGTAGTTCGTGCGGTCCCAGCTCGTGCTGCCGTTGAAGTCCATGCCGCGGCGCCCCAGCTCGACCATGATGCTGCCGCGATTCGGCGTGCCCTTGAACACCAGGTGCTCGAGCAGGTGCGCCATCCCCGTCTCGCCGTAGTTCTCGTGCGCGGAGCCCACGCGGTACGTCACGTTCACCGTCGTCTTCGGCTTGCCCGCGTCGGGGAACAGCAGGACGGTGAGCCCGTTGGCGAGCCGGTATTCGGTGACGCCTTCGATCGTCGGCCCCTGCGTGATGCCCGCCGGCAGCGCCGCGTGGGCGCCGACGGCGATGAACAGGGGGAGGCAGAACGCCGCGAGAGCGCGGCACAACCGGTTTGCGGTGAACATGGCGTTACCTTGTGTCTCTTGAAAGGCGAAGCGAGGCGGAACGACCGCACCCCGGGCATGGGAACTTCAGGCGCTGGGCACAGGCCGGCCGCCCGTCATTTTTTCGCGAAGTCCCCTGCATAGACCAGCGCCAGCGCGTCGGGTTGCACGAGCCTGCGAAAAGCGGCGGCGACGTCCTGCGCGGAAACGGCGGCGATCGCCGTCTCCTGCCGCTCGGCGAACGCGAACGTGCGGTCGAGCCGCGCCTGCTGGACGAGCGCGGCGGCGACGGCGGCGTCCTGCGTGCGCGCGAGTTGCGCCCGTTTCAACAGTCTGGACTTCGCCTGCTCGATTTCGGCATCGGTGAAGCCGTCGCGGGCGGCGCGCGCGAGTTCCGCGACACCCTCGAGCGTGGCGAGCATCGTCTCGCGCGCCGTGTCGAGCGAATCGGTCAGCGGAACCTGCGCGAAGAACGCGACGAAGCCCGGGTCGAACAGCGACGCCGCGAAGTTGCCGACGCCGCTCGCCTTCTTGGCCTCGACCAGCGCCTTGTACAGGCGGCCGGCGGGCTCGATCGTCATGATGTCGGCCAGCGCGTCGAGCGCGATGAAATCAGGATGCGCGCCAGGCACCGTGTGGTAGGACACGCCCAGCATCTGCTGGTCGCCGACGCGGCGGATCGTGACCATCCGCTCGCCGTCCTGCACCGGCTCCTGCGTGTACATCCGGGGCAGCGCGCGTGCGGGCCGGGGAATGGCGCCGAAATAACGGGCGATCTGCCTCAGCGCCTCGTCCGCGTCGAACTGGCCGGCGACGACGAGCACCGCGTTGTCCGGCTGGTAGTACGTGCGGTAGAACGCGCGCAGGCGATCGATGTCCACGCCCTCGACGTCCGAGCGTGCGCCGATCGTTTCCTTGCCGTAGTTGTGCCAGCGGTAGGCCGACGACACGAGGCGCTGGAACACGATGCGCGACGGATTGTTCTCGCCGCGCTCCATTTCGTTGCGGACCACCGTCATCTCGGTGTCGAGGTCCTTGCGGTCGATGCGCGAGTTGACCATTCGGTCCGCTTCCATCGCCAGCGACCATTCGAGGTCGGCCGGCGACGCGTTGAACGTCTCGAAATAGTTCGTGCGGTCGTACCACGTCGAGCCGTTGGCGCGCATGCCGCGCTTGTTCATCTCGTCCCAGAAGTTGCCGGACGTGGCCGTTCCCTTGAACACCATGTGCTCGAGCAGGTGCGCCATCCCCGTCTCGCCGTAGCTCTCGTGGCGCGAGCCGACGAGGTAGGTGACGTTGACGCTGATCGTCGCCGAGGACGCGTCGGGAAAGAGGACGACGCGCAGGCCGTTGGCCAGCCGGTACTCGGTGATGCCTTCGACGGTGGGACCCTGCGTGATGCCGGCGGGCAGCGCGGCGTGGACGGCGAATGCGGCCGGCAGCAGCAGGAGGGTGGCGGCACGGCAAAGCCGCCACCAGTACGGGATTGCGAGCATGGCGAAATCCGTGAAAGTCGGTGCGCGCGGAGTATAGCGCCGGCCGGCTTAACGGCAGCTTAGCCGTCCGTTGATAGGGTCAGAGCTGTAATTTTCGGCTTAGGGGTCAGAGCGATAATTTTCGGCTTAGGGCCTTAGGGGTCAGAGCAATAATTTTCGGCTAGGGTCAGCTGGCAGAGCATAATTCCGGCCGAAAATTGTTGCTCTGGCCCCAAAGATCGCTCTGACCCCTAGCCGAACCCTGGCCGAAAATTGTTGCTCTGACCCCTAAGCTCCGAAAATTATTGCTCTGACCCCTAAGGCCGCATAGGTGACCAAATCATTGCTCTGACCCCCATCATTTCGCCCGCGGCAGGAACGTCACCGCCGCCGCGGCCAGCGCGGCGATGGCCGCCAGCAGGCCCAGCAGGAACGGAAAGCCGTTGGCCTTCACCAATGGTCCGAGCAGCCACACGGCCAGCGAGCTGACGCCGAAGGCGATGGCGAGCCGCACGCCGGCCACCCGCGACCGCATGCGGTCGTCGACGTAGCGGACGATCAGCGCGTCGGTGAACGGGATGGCGCCGAACACGAACGCCATGAACGCGATGGCGAGCGCATAGAACGCCCAGCCTTGCGCGTACGCGGCGAGGGCGAACAGCGGGATCTGCGCCACGACGACGACGAGGAACAGCCGCTTCAGCGGAAAGCGGTCGATCGCGCGGCCGACGATGAGCTGCGCGAACGATGCGATCACGTACACGAGCCCCAGCAGCGCGCCGATCATCGCGGGGTCGGCCGTGATCGCGCGCATCCGGTCCCCCATCAGCTCGCCGTTGCCGTTGGTCGTGAAGTTGAAGACGAGGCTGCCGCAGGTCGACGTCAGCGTCAGCACCAGCACGACGCGCGCCAGCTCGCTGCGCGGCAGGTCCGACTGCTTCGGCGCGCGCCTGGCGGGCGCCGATTCCTCGCGCGGCACGATCCACGCGAACACGACGCCGAACAGGATCGACGCGACCCCCGGGATCACGAAGGCCATCCGCCAGCCCAGGTACCTGACGGTGAGTCCCGTCAGCACGGCGGCGACGGCAATGCCCAGGTTGCCGACGAGCCCGTTGATGCCGATCACCGTGCCGGGACGCGTCGTGCTCTGCACGAGCATCGGGATGCCGACCGGATGGTAGATCGACGCGAACGCCCCCATCAGCGTCAGCGCCGCCGCCAACTGCCAGGCATTCTGCGTGACGGCGGTCAGCAGGCAGGCCGCGCCGATGCCGAACGCGAACACCAGCATCATCGCGCGCCGCCCCCAGTGGTCGCCCAGCCGTCCGGACGGCACGGAGCCTAAGCCGAACAGCAGAAAGGCGCCGGCCGCGTACGGCATCAGGTCTTCCCAGCGCGCGAAGCCGAAATCGATGGCGATGGCGCCGACCGCGGTCGCGAAGATCAGCAGCACCAGGTGATCGATCGCGTGGGCGACGTTCAACAGCACCGTCGTGGCCGTCGTATGGGCGGCGAGGTGGCCCGGGCTGGACGCCGCGAGCGCGGACGCGGTGGAGGGCGGGGGTGGCGGCATGGCGCGGAGGGGCTTGTAAGGCGACGAAGTCGCGGGCGCGGCCAGACGCGCATCCGTTACTCTACCGGAGCGCTGCGATCCAACCCAGCCGGCGGCGCCGGTTGCGATGGTGCGGGTCGACGGCCCGTTCCAAATTGACGTTTACGTAAACGTAATGTATGGTCGGAGGGCC
Source organism: uncultured beta proteobacterium (assembly GCA_963823475.1). GTDB lineage: Bacteria > Pseudomonadota > Gammaproteobacteria > Burkholderiales > Casimicrobiaceae > VBCG01. The sequence continues at coordinate 8,044 of CAWGLS010000024.1, read as the reverse complement.
GTCGCCCCCGATAGGGTGGCCGTCTGCCTTGCCGGCGCCGTCGCCCCCGCGTGGGGTAAGCTTTCCGGCCCGGACGCCTGGCGGCCGTTGCCGCCGGTCCGCCTCATGCCCGCCCGAGGTTCGCGATGAACGACGCATCCCGTCCGCCACTCGTCTACAAGCCGCTGCACAAGGTGCGTTTCGTCACCGCCGCCAGCCTCTTCGACGGGCACGACGCGTCGATCAACATCATGCGCCGCATCCTGCAGGCCTCCGGCTGCGAGGTCGTCCATCTCGGCCACAACCGCTCGGTCGAGGAAATCGTCAATTGCGCGCTGCAGGAAGACGCGCACGCCATCGCGATCTCGTCGTACCAGGGTGGCCACGTCGAGTTCTTCAAGTACATGCTCGACCTGCTGCGCGAGCGCGGCGGCGCCCACATCAAGGTGTTCGGCGGCGGCGGCGGCGTCATCGTGCCGGCCGAGATCGCCGAGCTGCACGACTACGGCGTCACGCGGATCTTCTCGCCGGAGGACGGGCAGAAACTGGGGTTGCAGGGCATGATCAACGAGATCGTCGCCGCCTGCGACGCCGATCTCGCCACCGACCTGCCGGCCTCGCTCGCCGCGCTGCGCCAGGGGTCGCGCTTCGAACGCACGCACGCGCTCGCGCGCCTCATCACCGGGCTCGAGAACGACGCGGTGCCGGCCAGGCTGCGCGGCGAGTTGGTGGCGGCCGCGCAGAAGTCCGGCGTGCCGACGCTCGGCATCACCGGCACCGGCGGCGCCGGCAAGAGCTCGCTGACCGACGAGCTCGTGCGCCGCTTCCGCCTCGACCAGCACGACGCGCTGCGGATCGCGATCATCTCGATCGACCCGTCGCGCCGCAAGTCGGGCGGCGCGCTGCTCGGCGACCGCATCCGGATGAACGCGATCGAGCATCCGCACATCTACATGCGCTCGCTGGCGACGCGCGACGCCGGCAGCGAGATCAGCAAGGCGCTGCCCGACGTGATCGCCGCCTGCAAGGTGGCCGGCTTCGACCTCGTGATCGTCGAGACGTCCGGCATCGGGCAGGGCGACGCCGCGATCGTGCCGCTGGTCGACACGTCGCTGTACGTGATGACGCCGGAGTTCGGCGCCGCGTCGCAGCTCGAGAAGATCGACATGCTCGACTTCGCCGACTTCGTCGCCATCAACAAGTTCGACCGCAAGGGCGCGCAGGACGCGCTGCGCGACGTCCGCAAGCAGTTCCAGCGCAACCGCGAGGCGTGGAAGACGGCGCCCGACGAAATGCCGGTGTTCGGCACGATGGCGTCGCGCTTCAACGACGACGGCGTCACCGCGCTGTACCAGGCACTCGTCGCCAAGCTCGCGGAGAAGGGCCTCGCGCTGAAGCCCGGGACACTGCCGCCGGCGACGACGCGGCAATCGACGGCGCAGATCGTCATCGTGCCGCCGGCGCGCGTCCGCTATCTCGCCGAAATCGCCGAGACCGTCCGCGGCTATCACCAGTGGGCCGACGCGCAGGCGCGCATCGCGCGCGAGCGGCAGCAGCTGACGGCGACGAAAGCGATGCTTTCGGCCTCGCCGTCATCCCCGCGCAGGCGGGGAGGTCAGGTGACGTGGACGCAGCAGATACGACACTGGGCTCCCCGCCTCCGCGGGGACGGGTCAGATTGACGGGCGCGCGATCGACTGAGGCCCTTGTCGCCGACCGCGACGCGCAACTCGACCCGCGCGCGAAAAAGCTGCTCGACATGTGGCCGAGGACGATGGCCGCCTACAGCGGCGACGAATACGTCGTGAAGATCCGCGACCGCGAGATCCGCACGGCGCTCACCACCACGTCGCTGTCCGGCACCAAGGTGCGCAAGGTCGCGCTGCCGAAGTACGAGGACGACGGCGAGATCCTGCGCTGGCAGCTGAAGGAGAACGTGCCGGGCAGCTTCCCGTTCGCCGCCGGCGTGTTCGCGTTCAAGCGCGAGAACGAGGACCCGACGCGGATGTTCGCCGGCGAAGGCGACCCGTTCCGCACCAACCGCCGCTTCCACCTGCTGGCCGACAACATGCCCGCCAAGCGGCTGTCGACGGCGTTCGATTCCGTCACGCTGTACGGCAACGATCCCGCCGTGCGCCCGGACATCTACGGCAAGGTCGGCAACTCCGGCGTGTCGATCGCCACGCTCGACGACATGAAGGTGCTGTACTCGGGCTTCGACCTCACCGCGCCCAACAACTCGGTGTCGATGACGATCAACGGCCCGGCGCCCACGCTGCTCGCGATGTTCATGAACACGGCGATCGACCAGCAGATCGACAAGTTCCGCGCCGACAACGGCCGCGAGCCCACCGACGACGAGGCGGACAAGATCCGCGCGTGGACGCTCGCCACCGTCCGCGGCACCGTGCAGGCCGATATCCTGAAGGAGGACCAGGGCCAGAACACCTGCATCTTCTCCACCGAGTTCTCGCTGAAGGTGATGGGCGACATCCAGTCGTACTTCGTCCATCACGACGTGAAGAACTTCTACTCGGTGTCGATCTCGGGCTATCACATCGCCGAGGCCGGCGCCAACCCGATCTCGCAGCTCGCGTTCACGCTGAGCAACGGCTTCACGTTCGTCGAGGCGTATCTCGCGCGCGGCATGCACATCGACGACTTCGCGGGCAACCTGTCGTTCTTCTTCAGCTACGGCATGGACCCCGAGTACACGGTGATCGGCCGCGTCGCGCGTCGCATCTGGGCGGTCGCGATGAGGAACCGCTACGGCGCCAACGAGCGTTCGCAGAAGCTCAAGTTCCACTCGCAGACGTCGGGCCGCTCGCTGCACGCGCAGGAGATCTCGTTCAACGACATCCGCACGACGCTGCAGGCGCTGATCTCGACGTACGACAACACGAACTCACTGCACACGAACGCGTACGACGAGGCGATCACCACGCCCACCGAGGACAGCGTGCGGCGTGCGATGGCGATCCAGCTGATCATCAACCGCGAATGGGGCCTCGCGAAGAACGAGAACCCGAACCAGGGCTCGTTCATCATCGAGGAGCTGACCGACCTGGTCGAGGAGGCGGTGCTGAAGGAATTCGAGGCGATCTCCGAGCGCGGCGGCGTGCTGGGCGCGATGGAGACCGGCTACCAGCGCGGCAAGATCCAGGAAGAGTCGATGTACTACGAGCACCAGAAGCACGACGGCTCGTATCCGATCGTCGGCGTCAACACGTTCCGCAATCCGCACGCGGAGACCACGCCGCAGAAGATCGAGCTGGCGCGCTCGTCCGACGACGAAAAGCAATCGCAGTTGCAGCGGCTGGCGGACTTCCACGCGCGCCACGCGGCGGAGGCGCCGGCGGCGCTGGCGAAGCTGCAGAAGGTGGTGATCGAGAACGGCAACGTGTTCGCCGAGCTGATGAACACGGTGCGCGTGTGCTCGCTGGGGCAGATCACCAACGCGCTGTTCGACGTCGGCGGGCAGTACCGGCGCAGCATGTAGCGCCGCGGCTGGCGGCGCTGGGTCGCGCGGCCCCGCCTCGCCGCGCAGGGACCACGCGTCGCCATCGACCATCGCCGGATGCGGCGATCGCGAATCTTGTCGCGCCGAGTTCTGTACCAGTCACTGCGTGTCCGCGTCGGAAAGCGATTCGCCCATTGACTTTCGTCAATGCGGCGCCGCGCGGCTTCGTCGCATCATGAAAGCGGACGACGAGTTTCGCGTCGGAAGCGAAGAGGAGTTTTCATGGACTGCGGAAAGAGAGATGCTGCGGCCGGTTGCCGCGGCCGTGTTTGCCGTACTGGTCGCGACGCCGTTCGCCGCCAATGCGCAGAACTGGATGATCGGCGCCCGCGCGCTCTACGTGAGCCCGAACGTGAGCACGTCGATCAATGGTGCTCGACGTCGATTCTGCGTGGTGGGGCGAGCTGGACTTCACGTATTTCTTCACCAAGAACATCGCGGCCGAGCTGATCGCCGGCTTCAACAAGCACGAGGTCACGCTGAACGGGGTGGCCTTGGGCAAGGTCGGCGTGCTGCCGCCGCACGCTGACGCTCCAGTATCACTTCACCGACCTGGGCGCGTGCGGGGAGCCCTATGTCGGCGCCGGCCTCAACTGCACGTACTTCTACGAGGACTCGCTCGCCAACGATACGCTGCACATCAAGGACAACAGCGTCGGCGGGGCGCTGCAGGTCGGCACGGCGACTACGAGTTCCGGAAGAACTGGTACTTCTCATGCCGACGTCAAGTACGGCTGGATGAACACCGACGTCCATCGTTCCAACGCAACCGGCGCCAACCTCGGGGGCCTTGATATCAACCCCTGGTTCTTCGGGGTGGGCGTGCGCTACCGCTTCAGCGGTCCGCACCACGAGCGCGCGAGCGCGGCCGGCGCCGCGCCAGAATGGTGTTGCGCCCGCGCACCGCGTCACAGAATCAGGGACCGAACTCCGCGCGCCTCGACATCGCCGACGCGCGGCCGCCGCGTCGTGCTCAATCCGGCCGGACAGGCGCTGCTGCGCAGCGTGCAACAGGCGTTCGAACAACTCGACGACGGCGTACAGGCAGCCGCAGCCGCGTCGTCGGGCGAAGCGCAACGGTTGCGCGTGACGGTGCTGCCGTCGTTCGCGCAGCGGTGGCTGATGCCCCGCATCGGCCGCTGGCGTGAGCGGCATCCGACGCTCGCGCTGGAGATCGACTCGTCGATCCGGGCCGTGGACCTGCTGCGCGAGGGTTTTCACGCGGCGATACGCCAGGGCAAGGGACCGTGGCCGGGCCTCGAAGCGGAGCGGCTGTTCGATGCGCCGCCGATCGTCGTCGTCGGCTCGCCGTCGGCCGCGCGCCGGCTGCTCGGCGCGCAACCCGAGGCGCTCGCGCGCGAGCCGCTGTTGGGCGATGCCGACATCTGGAAGCTCTGGTTCGCGGCCGCGGGCGTGCGCACCAACGTGACGACGGTGGCGGTGTTCAACGACGCCGGCCTCATGCTGCAGGCGGCGGAGCAGAGCCTGGGGCTTGCGTTGTCGCGCGAGATCCTCGCCGCCGACGCGCTGTGCGACGGTCGGCTGGTCCGGCTGTCGCCGGTCTCGATCACCCACCCGGGCCAGGAGCCGTACCACCTCGTCTATCCGCCCAACCTGCGCGACTGGCCGCCGCTTGTTTCGCTGCGCCTGTGGCTCCGCGCCGAACTCGACCTATCGGACCGGGCATTGCGCGCGCGCCGGGGCAAGCGCGGCGCGAAATAGCGGCGTCAGCCCGCGCGCGGGGTGTAGCCCACAAACGACGCCGTATGGTAGTTTATGCCGTTGTCCTGACGGAGCCGGCTGTGAAGACGATGACGTTGGTCGCGAAGCATCTCTATTTCGGGCTCGATCCGCTGCGGCTGCGCGACGCCGCCAACCGCGTGCTGTCCCGGCTGCCCGAGGACACGACGGTGCGGGCGACCGTCCGCCTGGACGCGCTGGTCGAGGACTTCCGCCTGGCACCTGGCGCGAGCCAGGCGATCGTCGAGCAGATGGTCGCCACCGGCGTCCTCACGCCGCTGTCGTACGGCGGCGCCGACTACGCGGTGACGACGCGCTTTCGCGAGATCGCCCGCGCGCGCATCATCGAGCCGCTGGCGCGGCCGCAGGCGCAGATGCTGCTCACGCACTGCGGCGAACTGGCGACGCGCTTCAACCGCACCGCCTCCCGCAACAAGTACGAGATCGACGCGCTGGCCGTCCACGGCAGCTACATGAGCCGCCAGGCGGACATCGCGGATTTGTCGCTGGCCGTGACTGGCCGGCACCGGCGAATGGGGCAGAAGACGCTGATCGGACGCGCGACGTCGCCGACCGAAGGCACCGAGCGCATCCGCCAGTTGTTCGAGAAGCAGAGCCACTTCATCGAGGTCAGCTTTTTCAAGCGACTGACCGACGTGCCGCGCCCGTTCAGCGTGATCTTCAAGGCGGACGACTAGCCTGAATTTCCACGGCACCGAAACTCCATAAGCGCCGCCCGTCCCGGGAAGGCGCTTTGCCACATGTTTGGTCCTGCCGAACTGATCGTTCGCCATGATTCTTCGCGTCTGTCTGACCCCTGGCTCATTAGTAAATATGGTGAATTGATAGGTACATTTGCACGTTGCTTACTGTGTTCCTGAGGGCACCAGGTTGCGAGCGCCGTATCGCTGCGCAGTCGCCGGCCTCCCCTTCGGCAGAGACCGGCACCACTACCTGTTGTGTGACGCGCAGGCCTTGACACTGCCCGTTGATGTACTAGTATGTATATGTGGCGAACAAACAACCAAATAAGCTAAGAGACCCGCGCCGATTCTTCCGCGAACCCGCCTCGCCCAAGCAGCGCCAGTACGAGGCGCTTCGTGCCTACTTCGTGGAGCAACGCCCTTCGGCTGAAGTGGCCCGCGACTTCGGCTATACGCCCGGGTCCTTTCAGGTCCTCTGCCATCACTTCCGGCGCGATCCCGACGCGGTGTTCTTCGTCTCGCCGCGCCCTGGCCCCCGTCACCAGCCCAAGAAGTCGGCGGCGCGCGAGATCATCATCGCGCTGCGCAAACGCAACCACTCCGTCTACGAGATCAGTCAGGCGCTCAAGGAGCGCCAGCTCGCACTGAGCCCCACCGCGGTGAGCGAAGTGCTCAAGGCCGAAGGATTTGCGGCGTTGCCGCGCCGCTTGGACGAAGAGCGACCCGCGGCCGTGCGCGCCACGGTCGAAGCGGTCGCCGATGTGCGCGCATTCGCGCTGGCGCCCGGGCGCTTCCCAACCCGCTGTGGCGGCCTGTTCTTGTTCTTGCCCGACTTCGTGCGCCTGTCCCTCGACACGCTGGCCACCACCGCGCGGCTGGCGGGATCGAAGATGATTCCGGCGACCCACGCGCTACGCGCCTGCCTGGCCTTGAAACTGTGGTCCATCGAGCGCAAGAGCCACGTCATGGCGCTGGTCGCCGATCAGGGGCTGGCCTTGTTCACCGGCCTCAACGTCATTCCGAAGAAGAGCTATCTGTCCGAATACGCCGCGCGCATCAGTCACCCGCAAACCACCCGCCTGATGGCCGTTTTCGAGCAGCAGATCGCCGGCGATGAACTGCTGCCGGGGCGCTCCTTCAACCTCGACTTCCACTCGGTCCCCTACCATGGCGAGCACCCGGTCGTGGAACGGCATTACGTGTCCATGCGTAGCCGCCGGCAGAGCAGCATCCTGACCTTCCTCGCCCAAGATGCCGACGGCCATGCGTTCTGCTACGCCAACGCCGATTTGCGCAAGGGTGAAGAGGCCGACGAGGTCTTGCGCTTCGTCGCGTTCTGGGAGAAGAACCACGGCGAGCGCCCCCGCCATCTGGTGTTCGACTCGCAGCTCACCACCTACGCCAACCTGGCGCGGCTCGACGCGATGGGCATCACCTTCATGACGCTGCGCCGCCGCGCCCCGGCCCTGCTCAAGGAGATCGCATTGCTGCCGCGCTCTGCCTGGCGCACCGTCGAACTCGACGTGCCGACACGCAAGTACCGCACCCCGCGCGTGTTCGAACAAGCCGCCCGCATCGAGGGCAAGAAATTCCGCCAGCTCTTCATCCAGGACCTGGGGCACGAGGAACCCACCATCCTGCTCACCAACGATCAGCGCTCTACCGCGCCGGCGCTGATCACCCGCTACGCCCAGCGCATGTTGATCGAGAACGCGCTCTCCGACGCCGTGCGCTTCTTCCACATGAACGCGTTGTCCTCGGCGGTCGGCCTCAAGGTCGACTTCGACATGGCGCTGCTGGTCATCGCCAGCGGCCTGTACCGCCTGCTGGCACGCAAGATGCGGGGATACGCCGATGCCCAGGCTCGTACCATCTTCCGCGACCTCGTCGATATACCGGCGACGGTCGACGTGAGCGCCACCGGCGTGCAGGTCCACTTCCACCGCCGCGCACATCTGCCTATCATCATCGCCTCGGGGCTGTTGGACCGGCCCGTCCGCATCCCCTGGTGGAACAACCTTCCCCTGACGATGACCGCCCAAGGCTGATGAGCAAAGGCACCGCCCGCGTTAGGCGATTTCCGTGCCGTGGAAATTCAGGC
>CAWGLS010000023.1:0-31271 GCA_963823475.1 uncultured beta proteobacterium | reverse complement strand
GCCCGCGATGAAGATGTGGCTGTTCCCGCACTGCATGGTGCGGCTGTCGAAGACGGGCACGCCGTTTTCTTGTAGCTCCAGCCCGGTTTCCTCCAGCCCCAGGCCGTGCACGTTCGGACGGCGTCCGGTCGCCACCAGCACGTACTGGAAGCGTTCACTGGACTCCTTGCCGAGCGCGTCGCGCGTGGTGAGCAGGACCTCGTCGCCCTGCTCGCCATGCATGTGCTGCGCGCGCACCACTTCGGTCTGGAAGCGCAGGTCGAGTTCCTCGCTCAGGGTACGCATGGCCGCGTGCAGCACCTCGGGGTCGCTCAGGTGGGCCACGCTGCCGCCGCGCGCGAAGATGCTCACGCGCACGCCGAGGCGGGCCAGGGCCTGGCCCAGTTCCAGCCCGATCACGCCCGAGCCGATCACGGCCACCGAGCTGGGCAGATCGTCCCAGTAAAACACGTCGTCGCTGGTGACGATGCCTGGGCCGACGTTCTGCAGCTGCGGCAGCACCACCGGCGTCGACCCGGTGGCGATCACGAAGCGCTGCGCTTCGATTTCAGGATGGTCGTCGATGCGCAGGGTGTGCGGGCCGGTGAAACGGGCTTGGCCGCGGATCCGGTCTGCTTCGGGAAACTCCTCGACGCTTTCGAGCACGAAGCCGACGAAGCCGGTCGCGCTCGCGCCGCACGCGCTCCATCACGGCGCGCCCATCGATGCGCTTTTCGCCGGGATGCACGCCGAAGCCCGGCGCCACGTCGAGCATGTGGGCGGCGTCGGCGGCGGCAATCAGGAGCTTGCTCGGCATGCAGCCGACGCGGGCGCAGGTGGTGCCGTAGTGGCCGCCTTCGATGACGACCGTGCGCGCGCCTTGCGCATGGGCCGCGCGGTAGGCGGACATGCCCGCGGTGCCGGTGCCGATGACGGCGACGTGTTTGCCGTTGACGAACATCTGCGGCACCGTCCCGGCCTTGGCGATCGCTCCCAGCGCGCGCGTGCGGATCGTGTGCGGCAGCGGCACGTCGGCATAGACGACGCCGGCTTCGTCCAGCAGCTTCTTGGCCTTGGCGCAGAACGCGCAGCCTTCGCGCGTCAGCAGAGCGACCTGGTCCGGCCCGCGTGGCATCCTTGTTGACGTAGTGCAGCAGGGTGTCGGCGTCCGACACCTTGAACGGGTCGCCCGGCTCGTCGGGCTCGATGAACATCTTCTCGACGATGCCGTCGCGCACCAGCATCGAATAGCGCCACGAGCGCTTGCCGAAGTTCAGGTCGCTCTTGTCCACCAGCATGCCCATCTGCTCGGTGAAGGCGCCGTTGCCGTCGGGCAGCATGAAGACATCGTTGCACTCCTGGCTCTTGGCCCATTCCTCCATGACGAAGGGATCGTTCACGGCGATGCAGACCACCTGGTCGACGCCGGTTGTCGCCGAAGGTCGGAGCCAGCTCGTTGAAGCGCGGCCGGGAAGGAGCAGGCGAGGCCGTGCGGCAGCCCGTGCCGCAGCGTCATCTCGTAGGAAATCGAGTGCGCCAGCGCCGTGCGCGTGTTGCTGAAGGCGAGCCCCGCCATGAGGCTCGCTCGCGACATTTCGGTGCGAAGCGCCCGGTCGCCGGGGGCGGCGAGGAGCGCGGGCAGGCAGGCGACGACCTCGTGCGCGCTGCCTCGACGGCGAGCGCGTCCGAGACCGGGTTCGCGTTCACGTTCCACACCGATTCCAGGGCGTGCGAGAGCGCGTCCAGCGCGCTGTTGCGGGTGACGGCGGCGGGCGCGGACAAGGCGAGCGAAGGGTCGACGAGCGCGGCTTCCGGCCACGACTCGCGAGTGTTCAAGCGAGTGCTTCTTCGGCGCGGCGCAACCGCGATCCCAGAGCGTCGCCCAGGGCGTCACTTCGCTGCCCGTGCCCGCGGTCGTCAGGGGGACGGCGATGAGGGAGGCGCGCGCCACCTCCGGCTGCCTTCCGGAGCCGAGCGCGGCGAGCAGGTCATCGAACGTGCCGGCGGAAGTCGCCACCTGCAGGAGCTTCGCGGTGTCGATGGCGCTGCCGCCGCCGATGGCCACCAGCGCGCAGCCGGCATGGCGTTTCCAGAACGCCTCGTAGCGGCCGCGGAACCACGAGCACCTCGGGATTGGGCTCGACGTCCGCGATCACCTCGCGAAGCCGCGTGCCCAGCAGGTCGCGAAGCCGCGCCTCGAGCTCCGTGGCGGCCGCCTCGGGAAACGTGACGAGCACGGCGTCGCGGCCGGCGAGCGCCTGCGGCAGGTGCTCGAGCGCGCCCCAGCCGAAGCGCACCTGCACCGGGTTGTGGAAGGTCCAGCCGCTCATATGAAGAACTTGCGAACCCGGGCCGACACCAGGTCGATCGAGCTCACGAAGGTGATGATGATGAGCATCACGGCGCAGGTCTGCGCGTACTCGAAGCCGCGGATCACCTCGTAGAGGATGACGCCGATGCCGCCGGCCCCGACCATCCCGACGACGGAGGCCGAGCGCACGTTCGACTCGAACCGGTAGAGCGAATAGGAGATCCACAGCGGCATCACCTGCGGGATGACGCCGTAGACGATTTCCTCAAGCGCGCTCGCCCCGGTCGCGCGCACGCCCTCGACCGGCCGGGGGTCGATCGCCTCGACGGCTTCCGAGAAGAGCTTCGCGAGCGTTCCCGTGGTGTGGATCCAGAGGGCGAGCACCCCGGCGAAGGGACCCAGGCCCACGGCCACGATGAAGAGCATCGCGAACACCATCTCGTTGATGGCGCGGCAGGCGTCCATCAGGCGCCGCACCGGCTGGTATACCCACCACGGGACGATGTTGGAAGACGAGAGCAGCCCGCAGGGCAGCCGGACGAATCCGTGCCGCCCGAAAACGGCCCCCGGCGTCATCGTCCGCTGGACCTGCGTGATGCTGGCGAGCGCTTTCGCCGTCGGGCACGCGCATGCGGCCGACGCCGTGAAGCGCGTCGCCATCTACGTGACGCCGTACTACGAATCCTCGCGCGATCCCGGCGGCGCGCCCCGGGTCGCGATCGGATCGAAGGAACTCGATGCGCTGCTCGCTTCGCCGCGCGTCGAGGACATCGCTCGCGCCCGCGACCTGATTGCCAGGAACAACGGCATGCTGACCCCGATGACGATGATGGTGCTGGCGATCGGCTCGACTACGTCGGCCTGCGCGACGACGCCGTGTTCTGGTTCTACGCCGCGAAGCACGCTACACCACGCTGGAGGTCGTCATCGACATCCGCATGCCGCCTGACGCACGCGAGGACGCGGTCCGAAAGGCTTCGCACGCTCGCGGGCCCGTGATCAACGGCTATGCGTTCTGCGATGTCGGCAACCAGCAGAAGTTCGCCGCCAGCGCGCTGCAGTGGGTTATCGACAATCGCTACGGCGCGCTGTTCCTGCCGCAGGTTCCGGCACAGCCCGGCGACCGTTCGAAGAACCTCGACCGCGCGCTCGCGGAGCTGAAGGCGAACGTGGCGAAGGAACGCGCGTACCTGGGTCAGCCGGCCAACGTCGCGCAACTGCAACGGCAGCGCCGCGAGAACGGCACCGACCAGAAGTACTGCTGGAAGTAGTCGCCGCGCGTCCATCGGCGCCCGTGGCGCCGCGCGAAACCACCTAGCCCAGTCCGAACATCGCCTGGATGGCCGCGCGGTAGCTGCGGCCCGACGTCAGTTCCGTACCGTCGGCCAGCACCACCTGGTACTCGCCGTGCAGCAACGGCCGCAGCTCGCGGACGAAGCGCAGTTGACCGCGTGCGAGCGGTGGATCCGCAGGAAAACTCGAGCGGGTCCAGGCGCGCCATCAGGCCCGTCAGCGTTTCCTTGTGCAGGTACGGGCGCTCCGCCCACAGCCGCACGTAGTTGTCCTCGGCCTCGAGGCGGATGATGCCCGCGACCTGGACGATCGCGATGCGGTTGACCGACTTGACGGCGATCCTCGTGAGCGGAAAGAGGTCGCCCGCGAAGTGAGGGAGCGGCGCCGTGAACGAGGCATCGGACGGGTAGCGCGAGTCCTTCGCCTCCGGCATGACATCGCCCGAGTGACTTCCGGACCGAGTTCGCATGGCCTCACCCCGTGGTGCTGCGCTGGCCGCGGCGGCCCGTTGCCGCGCGGTTACTTCCCGGAAGCGCCCCCAAGCACCGCCGGTCAAAGAATGTATGTGCATGAAATTACCGTGAATCGACCACCCGCGCAAGCGGATGCCGACGAAGCGCTTCCCGGCGCGGCGAACCGCCGGAATCGCGGAACGAAGCCGGTCCAGGAGCCTGTCGGCTCCTAGGCCGCGCCGCGCACTTCGCGGCGCACCTGCCGTGCCAGCGCGCGCACGCGCTCCAGCGGGAACAGCGCCGCCGCGCGGCGTTGCGCCTCTTCCCAGAGGGCATCGCCGCGCGAAAGCGCTGGCGGCCGGTCTCGGTCAGCGACACCAGCTTGACGCGCCGGTCCTGCCCGGGCCGGACGCTCACCAGGCGGTCCTTCTTCAGCTTGGCGATCGTCCTGCTGAGCGTGGTCTGGTCGGTGACGGTAATGACGCCGAGCCGTCCGATCTCTACCGGGCCGGCGGCCATGATCGCCCACATCAGCGCGAGCTGGCCGGCGCGCAGATCGACGGGACGCAGCGCGTCGTCGTAGACAGTGCCGGCGACGCGCGCCAGCATCCGCAGGTTGGCGTACGTACTCGCTGCCGCGGCGGGCATAGGCGGCGAGGAGGGGGTCGTCAGCAGGGCTTGCCGTGCCGAAGGCAGATCGTGCCATCTCGTTCTCCGGTCGGGTCAGCGCGGGGTGGCCGCGAAGCCCGCTGTTTCGTGAAGTGTCGGCGCATTTGTATGCACGTACAACGATAACGCCAAACACCCGCCGGCGGCAAGCGGCCGGCGCGCCTCCGCACCGCAGCGGCGGTTCGCCCGCGTGTCCATGCGGTTGGCCGCTGCCCACGCCCGGTCGGCCAATCGGCGCGCACGGCGCGCATGTTGCCGCTTATCGTGCATGCGTGCCGAAGCCGCGCGGCACACCTCCGGCGGGGACCCCCAGTCGCCTCGGAGCGCGCGCTTCGGCATTCTTTTTTTCCAGCCTCCCTGCGCATGCCCCCTCGAAGCGCCATGCGCTGCCACCGGGGCATGCCGATCCTGCGCCGGACACGCCAGGGCCTCGAGCGGCACGCCGCGATCGATTGCGCGTGCGACGCGCGCGCTGGACAAGCGCCATGCCACCGGATGCGTTACGCGCCCCCGCCCGTTCGCCACGGCCGTTCCGCCGTTCGCCCGCGCGCGTCCCCCGCTGGCCAACCACCGATTGCGACGCCTCGCGCGCGCTTCGTAGGCTTCTATCGCAGCCTGCGGCTCAAAGCACCGGCAGCGCTGCCCGAACAACGCAGCGCCACATCCTTTCAGGGGGAATCACCGTATGAAGACCACGAACATCGGGCACCGGCGGTTGCTGGTCGCCGGCGCCGTCGCCGCACTTTTCGCAAGCCCGGGGCGGCCCGTCGCTGGCGCAGGACATCAGGGTCGAAGTGACGGGCTCGAACATCAAGCGCATCGAAGGCGAAGGCGCGCTGCCGGTCCAGATCATCAACCCGCGGCGAGATCGACAGGAGCGGCGCGACCAACGCGATGGAGATCATGAATCTCATCTCGGCCAACAACACGCTCGGCAACGTGTCGATCGGCAACGTCATCGGCGCCGCCACGTTCAGCAACCAGACCGCGTCGCTGCGCGGACTCGAGCGGATCCTCGACGCTGATCCTCTCAACGGCAAGCGGCTCGGCACGTTCTCCGGCGGCATCACCGGTGCCGAAGGCGTCAACCTCGCGGCGATCCCGTTCGCGGCGATCGACCGCGTCGAAGTGCTGAAGGACGGCGCGTCCGCGATCTACGGCAGCGACGCGATCGCGGGCGTCATCAACTTCATCACGCGGCAGGACTTCTCGGGCATCGACGCGACGGCGTGGTACGGCGCGCCGACGCGCACCGGCGGCGGCGAGCAGTACCAGCTGATGGCGACCGCCGGCTACGGCGACCTCACCAAGGACACGCTACAACGCCTTCATCGCCGTCAACTACCAGAGCAGAAGAGTCCTGGGCCAGAACGAGCGCAACTTCTCGCGGTCCGGCTTCATCCCGGACATCAACCTCAACACGACGTCGGGACAGACGTTTCCGGGCTTCATCTCGACCGGCAACATCGGCAACCCCGGGCTTTCCCGAATGCGCGCCGTCGATCGTCGTGGGCGCGCGCTGCCGTTATCGATCCGTCGGCCATCGACGGCGTCAACTCGATCCCGAACACCAAGCAGCTCAACCTCTTCGGATCCGCGCGCTACCAGATCAACCAGAACTGGCAGGCGTACCTGACGGGAATGTACTCGCATAGCAGGAAACGCGGTACGTCATCCAGCCGAACCCGTTCTCGGACCAGATCTTCACGACCTCGACGCCGAGCGGCGCCTCGGACATCCTGCTGCCGCCGTCGAGTCCGTTCTATCCGACCGCGCTTGCGATCGCCGCCGGCGTCAACGGCCAGCCGCTCAACGTGCGCTATCGCTGCGTCGAGTGCGGCAACCGCGACACGACCGACACCAACGAGGCAGTGGCAGATCGTCGCGCGGCGTCAAGGGCACGCATGGAACTGGGACTGGGACGCGTCGTTCAACTACAGCCAGAACAAGAGCAAGGAGCAGAGCTGAACGGCGGCTTCCCGCTCTTCTCGACGATCCTGCCGCATCCTGAACAGCGGCCGCGTGAACCTGTTCGGACCCAACACGCAGGCGATCAGCGACGAGGTCCGCGCCGCCAACTACAACGCGCGAGACGTTCAACAGCAAGCTCCATGGGTACGGCCTCGACGTCAAGGCTCCGCGCGACTGTCTACAAGCTGCCGGCGGGCATGATGGCGCTGGCCGTGGGCCTGCAGGCGGGCAGGGACGAGCTGTCGCAGAATCCCAACCCCCTGCTGCAGACCGGCGATGTCTCGGGCTACGGCGGCAACCTGCAGGTCATCAACAACTCGCGGACCGCCTGGGCCGTCTTTGGCGAGCTCGACATTCCGCATCGCTCAAGACGCTCGAGGGCAACGTCGCGGTGCGCTACGACCACTACAGCGACTTCGGCAGCACGACGAATCCGAAGCTCAGCGTGCGCTGGCAGCCCCGATGCCCTCGCTGCTGATCGCGCGCTCGTGGGGCACCGGCTTCAAGGCGCCGACGTCTGTACCAGCTGTGGAATCCGCAACGACGCCCGGGCTGTCGCAGGCGGGACTGTTGCGATCCTCTGCGCTGCCCGATCCCAACGATGCCAACAACCCGGACTGCAACACGCAATTCACGGTGACGTTCGGCGGCAACCCGCAGTTGAAGGCGGAGAAGGCGAACCAGACGACGATCGGCGCCGTATGGGAGCCGAGTCCGGGCTGTGTCGATCGGCGCCGACTGGTTCTACCTGGAAGTGAAGACCATGTCACCAATGGCGTGCCGATCGCGACCATCCTCGACCCGGCGCTGTACAGCCACTACAGCACCCTCGTGACCCGCGCTGCGACTTGCGCAGGCGGACCGCCGTGCCCGATCACCGCGATCGACCAGCGCGTTCGTCAACATCGGCAGGGTCAAGATCCAGGGCATCGACGTCGACGCGCGCGGCCTTGCGACGGCGAACGTACGGCACGCTTCGGCGCGATCGTGACGGGCACGTACTACATCAAGTACGACGTGCAGCAGCCGGACGGCAGTTACTGCCGGGTTCGTCTCCAACGCGTTCCAGGCGGTGGCCACCGGGCATCACGCCGCGCTGGAAGAGCTACATCGCGGGCACGTGGGAACGCGGGCCGTGGTCGGCGACGCTCGGCAACACGTACCAGAGCTCCTACACCGACGTGCAGACCGATCCCGACGGGAACACGCGCCGCGTCGAGCCTGAGCCTGTGGGACCTGCAGGGCAGCTACACGGGATTCAAGAAGCTGACGCTGACGCTCGGCGTGAAGAACCTGTTCGACACCAATCCGCCGCTTACGAACTCCAACCTCACGTTCCAGAGCGGCTACGACCCGTCGTACTACGATCCGCGCGCGCGGTTCGTCTACGGTTCGGTCCGCTACGCATTCAGGTAACGCGGTTCGAGGGGACGAGGGGCCGCCCGCGCGGCCCCTCGTTCATCGTGGCGTGGCGGCGGTCGCCCCGCGCAACGCCGCCGCGCGGGTCACTCCGCCTTGGCGCCGACGTCCTTCGCGATCTTCGTCCACTGCGCGATCTCGGTGCCGATGAAGCGGCCGAACTGCTCGGGCGTGCCGCCGACGGGCTCGAGACCGCCGCCGATGAGCTTCTCGCGCACCGCGGGCATCGCCATCACCTTGTTGAACGCATCGTTCAGGCGCTTGACGACGTCGGCCGGCATGCCGGCGGGGCCGACCAGGCCCTGCCACGCGGTGGCCTCGAATCCGGGCAGCGCGGCCTCGGCGATCGTCGGCAGGTCGGGCGCATTGGCGGAACGCTTCGCCGTGGCCACCGCCAGCGCGCGCAGCTTCCCGGATTGCACGTGCGGCATCAGGTTCGCCTGGTCGGCGATCACCATCTGCACGTTGCCGCCCAGCAGGTCGGTCACCATCGGTCCGCCGCCCTTGTAGGGCACGTGGACGATGTCGGTGCCCGTCCGCGCCTTGAAGAGCTCGGTGCCCAGATGCGGCAGGCTGCCGCTGCCGGCCGAACCATACGACAGCTTCCCCGGATTGGCCTTCGCGTACGCCACGAGCTCGGCGACCGACTTGGCCGCCAGCGACGGATGCACGACCAGCACGTAATTGACGTCCACCGTGCGGATGACCGGCGTGAAATCCTTCAGCGGATCGTAGGGCATCTTCGGATAGATGCCGACGTTGATCGCGAGCGACGCGATGTTGCCGAGCAGCAGCGTGTAGCCGTCCGGCGGCGATTTCGCCACGACCTCGGCGCCGACCATGCCGCTCGCGCCCGCCTTGTTGTCGATGACGATCGTCTGGCCGAGCAATTCGCCGAGCGGCTGCTGCACGACGCGGGCGTAGAAATCGACGGCGCCGCCCGGCGGGAACGGCACGACGAGGCGGATCGGCTTCGTCGGATACGCCTTGCGCGGCGGCGTGCGTCGCGGCGGCGAACGCGAGCAGCGCGACGGCCGCGCGGAGCACTTTCGTGAACGTGGTCATGGGAATCCCTTGCGCGTGGAAGGCGCGATTAGACTACCGGGATTCTTCACCAAAACGCCACCGATGGAAACACAGATCGAAAAGGTCGAATGCTGGGTGCTCCGCGCGCCGATCGCCGAACCGGTCGCGAACGCATTCGGCGCGATGACCAACCGGCCGGCGGTGTTCCTGCGGGTGAGCGCGAGCGACGGCGCGTGGGGCTGGGGCGAGGTGTTCAGCAACTTCCCGCAGGTGGGCGCCGAGCATCGCGCACGGCTGGTCGCGAGCATCTTCGCGCCGCTGCTCGCCGGCGTGGCGGCCGACGATCCGGCGCCCGTGCGCGCGCTGCTCGACCGCCGCACGCGGCAGATGGCGATCCAGTGCGGCGAACCGGGACCGTTCGCGCAGATCACCGGCGCCGTCGACCAGGCGCTGTGGGACCTGGCCGCGCGGCGCGCCGGCGTGCCGTTGTGGCGGCACCTGGGCGGGGGCAACCGCGTTCGCGTCTACGCGAGCGGCATCGGCCCCGAGCGCGTCGCGGAAGTCGCCGCTCGCGCAACGTGCGGAAGGCCATCGTGCGTTCAAGCTGAAGGTAGGCTTCGATGCGCAGCGCGATGTCGAGAACCTCGCGGCGATGCGCGCGGCGCTCGGCGACGATGCGACGATCATGTGCGACGCCAACCAGGCGTGGACGGCGGACGACGCCGTGGCGCGCATCGCCGCGCTGGCGCCGCATCGTCCGCACTGGATCGAGGAGCCGATCGGCGCCGACGAGCCGCACGAAGCGTGGGGATTGCTGGCCGCGCGCGGTGGCATTCCGCTCGCCGCCGGCGAAAATCTGCGCGGACAACAGGCGTTCGACGAGGCGATCGAGGCCGGATACCTCGCGTTCGTCCAGCCGGACGTCGGCAAGTGGGGCGGCATCAGCGGCGGACTGGACGTCGCGCGGCACGCCGACGCGCGCGGCATCGCGTACTGCCCGCACTGGCTCGCCGGCGGCGTCGGGCTCGCGGCGTCGATGCACGCGCTGGCCGGCGAGCGGCAGCGAGCATGGCTATGCCGAGGTCGATGCCAATCCCAATCCGCTGCGCGAGGAAGTGTTTCCGCTGACGGTCGTCGACGGCGTCGTCACGCTCTCCGATGCGCCGGGGTTGGGCGTCGAACCCGACCTGCGGCGGTTGGCGCCTTACATCGTCAGGATGTAGTCGGCGCCGGGATGGAAGTGCGGTCGCGACGACTTGCGTGATGCGACGCGCTCGCGTCGTGGACGCAACCCGAAGTCGTCGCTGACCCCGCTCGCGCGCGCTAGCCCTTCGTGCGCTTCCAGACGTGCTGCGTATGCCCGCTGCCGGGCTTGGTGTCGAGGTCCTTCGGCCGCTCCTTGCCCGCCGGCGCGAACACCACGACGTATTCGTCGGGGCCGCGGAACTCGTAGATCGCCAGCATCGTCTTGCCGGCGTCCGGTCCGTTCGCGCGCAACCAGTCCATCGTCCCGCGGCCCCCGGCGGCGAGCGTGGCCGTGGCCTTGATCGGCTCCTTCGCCTGGTGCGGCGTCTCGACGACGACCTCCTTGCCCTTCCAGACGATCCGGCTCTTGCCGACGCTGTCGGCGGCGATCGGCTGGCCGTCCTTCTTGCCCGACACGAGCACCCAGGTGCCCTCGAGCTTCTTCAAGTCGCCGGCGCCATCGTCGGCCTTGCCTTGCGCGACGGCGAGACCGCTGGCGGCGACGAACAACAGCGGCAACAGGTAACTTGTACGCATGCGCGAACTCCATCGGGGTGAAGGGAAGCGCGCCCCGCCACCATGACGACGGCGGGGCGCGCGTTGCAGACGCGACCATACTACGACAAGGTGCCGCGCGTCGATCGCCACGGCGCGCCGGCGCGAGACGCAAAGTTCGAGCGGCGTGCCGGCAGCAAGCGAATTTCAAGATACTGTTAAGCCGTCGCCGCGAACTTCCCGGCCTGGTAGTCCTGCACCGCCTGCGAAGATCTCGTCGTTCGTGTTCATCACGAACGGGCCGTACTGCGCGATCGGCTCGCCGAGCGGCTCGCCCGGCGATCAGCAGCGCGCGCGTCGGCGCGCCGGCGCCGTCAGCACGACGCCATCGCTGCCGGCGTCGTTGGCCAGGATCGCCATCCGCTGCACCGGCACCTCGTGTCCGCCGATCTGCAGCGCCGCCGCGATACACGTAGACGAACGCGTTGTGCGCCGGCGGCAGCGCCTGCGCGAAGCGTCGCGCCCGCCGGCAGCGCGAGGTCGAGGTACAGCGGCTCGGTCACGTCGCGCTGCATCGCGCCGTCGACGCCGTGGCTGCGGCCGGCGATCACGCGCACCGTCACGCCCTCGGCGGTCGTCGAACTCCGGAATCTCGGCGCTCTGGATGTCGCGGTACCACGGCGCGCGCATCTTGTCCTTCGCCGGCAGGTTGAGCCACAGCTGGAAGCCTTCCATGCGGCCGTCTTCCTGCTCGGGCAGCTCGGAATGGATCACGCCGCGGCCGGCCGTCATCCACTGCACGCCGCCGTTGGCGCAGCAGGCCTTCGTGGCCGGCGCTGTCGCGGTGGCGCATGCGGCCGGCGATCATGTAGGTGACGGTCTCGAAGCCGCGATGCGGATGGTCCGGAAAGCCGCCGATGTAGTCCTGCGGATTGTCGGTGCCGAAGGCGTCGAGCATCAGGAACGGATCGAGCCGGCGCTGCAGCGGCTGCGTGAGCACGCGCGTCAGCTTGACGCCGGCGCCGTCGGACGTCGGCTGGCCGGCGACCAGCCGCTCGACCGCGCGCGGCGTCGTGACCGTGTCGTCGGCGGGATGCGTGAGTGTCGTCGTCATGGCAGTCTCCTTTCGGGGTCGGATCGAAGTGCTGCCGTGGTCCGCCCCGCTGTTTCACGGATCCGATGCATCGACCCATAGGCTCAGGCCAGCGGCGCTTCGTCGATCTGCTCGTGCGCCGAGGCGAGCGCCTGCTGCTCGGCTTCCGGCGCCCATCGCCAGGCCTTCGGCGTAGACGAAATGCACGTCGGTCATGCCGAGGAACGCGAGCACCGTCTTCAGGTACGGCACCTGCGTGTCGGCCGGCGTGTTGCGATACGTGCCCGCCGCGCGTCAGCGCCACGTAGACCTTCTTGCCCTTGCAGCAGGCCTTCGGGGCCCTTCTCCGTGTAGCGGAACGTCACGCCGGCGCGCGCGATCGCGTCGATCCAGTTCTTGAGCTGCGCCGGCACGCCGAAGTTGTACATCGGCACGCCCAGCACGACCACATCGGCGGCCTGGATCTCGGCGATCAACGCGTCGTCCAGCGCGACGCGCGCGGCCTGCTCGGGCGTGCGCTTGTCGGCCGGCGTGAACAGCGCGCCGAGCGCCGCTTCGTCGAGCACCGGATGCGGCGTCGCGGCCAGGTCGCGCACGCGTCAGCGTCGCTTCGGGGTCGGCGTCGCGCAGCCGCGCGACGAGCCGGTCGGCGAGGCGGGTCGAATGCGACGCCTCGCGGCGGGCGCTGGAATTGATCTGCAGGATGTTCATGGTGGGCTCCATCGGGGTTGGGTTGCGATGGAGTCAATGTAGTTGTTGCCATCGAATGCATCCGGAAGCCGTCGAAATGGATATCATTGTTCCGCTCATGGCGGGACAATCAGCATGACGCCATGACCATCGAACCCAACGACCTCCTGCTGTTCGCCCGCGTCGTCGACGAGGGCAGCTTCTCCCGCGCCGCCGAGCGCATGGGCCTGCCCAAGTCGACCGTCTCGCGGCGGATCGCGGCGCTGGAGGCGCAGCTGGGTGAGCGCCTGCTGCTGCGCACGACCCGCAAGCTGACGGTCACCGACTTCGGCCACAGCGTGCTGGAGCACGCGCAGCACGTGGCCGACGAAGTCGACGCCGCGACGCCGCTCGCGCAGACACCGGCAGGCCGAGCCGAGCGGCCGGCTGCGCGTGTCGATGCCGGGCGATCTGGCGAGCGTGGTGCTGGCGTCGGTGCTGGCCGAGTTCGTCGCCCGCTATCCCGCCATCTCGCTGGAGCTCGACCTGTCGCCGCGCCGCGTCGACCTGATCGGCGAGAACTTCGACGTGGCGCTGCGGATGGGCGAGCTGCGCCGACGACGCGTCGCTGGCCGCGCGCCGACTCGCGACGTGGTCACCGCCAGCCTGTACGCGGCACCGGACTACCTCGCGCGCCGCGGCGCGCCGGCCGAACCCGAGGCGCTGATGGAGCACGACACGCTGCGGCTGCTCGCCCGCAACGGCGAGCCCGCGCCATGGATCGCTGACGCGCGGCGAGCAGCGCTGGGAGGGCATTCCGCCGGGCCGCGCCACCGCCAACTCACCCGAGCTGCTGATCCGCATGGCGCGCGCCGGCACCGGCATCGCCGCTGGTGAAGGACCACTTCGCCGACCCGTACGTGAGGAGCGGCGAGCTCGTGCCCGTGCTCGCGCGAATGGGCGGCGCCGCCGACCGATGCCTGGGCGGTGTTCCCCGGGCGGCGCCTGATGCCGGCGCGCACCCGCGTCTTCATCGACATGCTGGCCGAGAAGTTCTCCGGCGCCGAATGCGCGGCGATCGAGACGCAGGTGCGGCAGACGAAGGCGGCGTTGCGCAGCGCATCGTGACGGCCCCGCGGCCCGGCCGCATTCAGCCGACGGTGCTGTGGCCGTAGGGCGCGTCGGAGGCGTCCGGCGCCGGCGGCTCGGCGACCGCGAGCGGCTTCCACAACAGCGCGACGCCGATCACCGCCGACAGGATCGACGCGCCGAACACGGCGATCTTGGCCGCCGCGAAGTCGTCGGCCGACGGCATCGCCTGGCCCGCGATGAACAGCGACATCGTGAAGCCGATGCCGGCGAGCGCGCCCGCGCCTCCGAGCTGCCGCCACGAATAGTTCGGCGGCTTGACGGCGATGCCGGTCCACACGGCGAGCGCGGGGACGATCATGAAACCGAGCGGCTTGCCGACGACCAGGCCCAATGCGATCGCACCGATCAGGCCTTCGCGGCCGACGAACGCGCCCGTCGCCAGCGCGACGCCCGCGTTGGCGAGCGCGAACACCGGCAGCACGACGAAGCTCGACCAGGGCTCGATCGCGCGCAGCATGCGGTCGGCCGGCGATTCGAGGCGATCGTGGATCGCGTCGAGCGCGCGCAGCGCGGGCGTGGACGGCCCATGGCGCAGCACTTCCTGCCCGCGCTGCGTCTCCGCGCTCAGGATCGCGTTGGCCTGCGCCATCAGCGCGTTGAGATTGGGCGGCGGGCGCGTGGGGATGAAGAGCGCGAGCAGCACGCCGGCCAGCGTCGCGTGCAGCCCGCCCGCGTGAATGCACGCCCACAGCGCGAGGCCGAGCAACCCGTAGGGCATCGCCCGGTAGACGCCGGAGCGGTTCGTCAGCCACAGCAGGACGACGATGACGACGGCCCCCGCGAGATACGCCCACTGGAGGTTCCCCGAATAGAAGACCGCGACGACGACGATGGCGCCGATATCGTCGACGATCGATGCCGCCGTCAGGAACACCCGCAACTCGACCGGCACGCGCTTGCCGAGCATCACGATCAGCGCGATCGCGAACGCGGTGTCGGTGGCCATCGGCACGCCCCAGCCGTGGCTCCACGCGCCGGCGGGAATCGCCAGCGCGTAGAGTCCCGCCGGGACCGCCATGCCGCCCACCGCCGCGGCGATCGGGAACGCCGCCGAGCGCCGGTTCGCGAGCCGGCCCACGGTGAACTCGCGCTTGATCTCCAGTCCCACCAGCAGAAAGAAAATCGTCAGCAGTCCGTCGTTCACCCAGTGCAGCAGCGACATGCGAAACCGCGCTTCGGCGAAGTCGAAGCCGAACGGCGCCTCCCAGAATGCCGTGAACCCCGGACCCAGCGGCGAATTGACGATGGCGACCGCGAGGATCGACATCAGCAGCAGCAGCACGCCGGTGGACGGCGCCCAGCTCGCGAAGTCCACGGCGGCCGAATGCACGCGATGGCCGAGCGAGCCGAGCATCGCCTCCGCCAGCGACACTTCGTCCCAGGGGCCGTCGTAGCGGCGGCCGTTGATGAAGAACGTCGGCGTCACGCGCACGCCGCTGGCGCCGGCGCTCGCCACGTCGGCGTCCACGCGCGCCCGGCCGCGCGCCGCCGCGGCGGGGTCCGCGCCGGGCCCGGTCACGTTGAGTTGCGCGGCCACGGCGGCCACGTCGTCCTCGGTCAGCGTGGCCGACCGCGTCATCAGCTTGACGTGCGCGGCCCAGAACGTCGCCTCGTCCGGCGCCGCCTCCGCGACCTCGGCGGCGCGGCGCGCGATATCGCTGTCCCTGATCGGGCGCTGGCGAAACACGTAGCGCAGCCGGACGCCGAAGCGATCGCGCAGCTTCGCCACTTCGTCGTTCGCCGCGCGGCAATACGGGCATGCATAGCTGCCGTACTCGACGAGCGTCAGGTCGGGCTGCGCGGATCCCAGGATGTGGTCGAATCCGGGCGCGACCGGGCGATCGAGCCGGTTGGTTTCGGCAGCGTGCGTCATGGACTGGGCAATGCGAATGCGAAGGGCCTCAAGCGTAGCATTCGTCCGGACACCGTTGCGCCATCCGCACTGGGCGCAACGCATTTTCTGAAACGGTCCGGCGCGAGGCTGCCGCGCGTGCGTGGCGACCGCTTTCAGCGCACACCGAGGATCAAGTCCCTATGCTGCTACTGATCGCGATCTTCCTGCTGACGGCGGTCATCGTCGTGCCCGTCTTTCGCCGCCTGCAACTGGGCAGCGTGCTCGGCTACATCGCCGCCGGCATCATCATCGGGCCCTGGGGCCTGGGGCTCATTCCCGAAGCGGAAGGCACGCTGCACTTCGCCGAGCTGGGCATCGTGCTGCTGCTGTTCCTCGTGGGACTCGAACTCGAGCCCTCGCGGCTGTGGGCATTGCGCCATTCGGTGTTCGGCCTGGGCGGCGCGCAGGTGCTGGTGATCGGCGTCGTGCTGGGGGTGGTCGCGCACGCGCTCGGCCTGTCGTGGCAGCCCGCGATCCTCGTCGGCTTCGGCCTCGCGATGTCGTCGACGGCGATCGTGCTCGCGTGGCTCGGCGAGCGCAACCAGCTCTCCGAACCGGCCGGCCGCAAGACCTTCGCGATCCTGCTGTTCCAGGATCTCGCCGTGATCCCGCTGATCGCGCTGCTGCCGCTGCTGACGCCGGACACCACCGATACCGAAAGCGCGTGGATGCACGCCGCGAAGGGCGTGGCCGCGATCGCCGTGGTCGTCATCGGCAGCCGCCTCGTCATCCGGCCGGTGCTGAAACTGGTGGCGCGCTACGGCGGCCGCGAAATCTTCACGGCAGCGGCACTGCTGGTGGTGATCGGCGCCGCGCTGATCATGGACGCGATCGGCCTGTCGATGTCGCTGGGCGCGTTCCTGGCGGGCGTGCTGCTTGCCGACTCCGAGTTCCGGCACGAGCTCGAAGCCGACGTCGAGCCGTTCAAGGGCCTGCTGATGGGCCTTTTCTTCATGGCAGTGGGCATGAGCGCCAACCTGACGCTGCTCGCCGCGAAACCGCTGGCCATCGCCGGCGCCGCGCTCGGGCTCCTCGCCGTCAAGGTCGCCGTGATGTACGTGATCGCACGCGTCGCGGGCACGCGCAACGACGACGCGCAGCGGATCGCCGTATGGCTGGCGCAGGGCGGCGAGTTCGCGTTCGTGCTGTTCTCCGCCGCGCTCGTCGACGGCGTCCTCGATGCACCGACGACGCAGTTCCTGGTGCTCGCCGTGACGGTGTCGATGCTGCTGGCGCCGCTGATGTTCGTCGCGCACGACCGGATGCTGGATCGCTGGCTCGAGCGCAGCAAGGCGCCCGATTTCGATGAGATCGACACTCCCGGCAACCCGGTGATCATCGCCGGCTACGGCCGCTACGGGCAGATCGTCTCGCGCGTGCTGCGGATGGCCGGCGTCCCGTTCACCGCCATCGAACGTCGACTACCAGCAGGTCGACTTCGTCCGCCGCTTCGGCAACAAGGTCTACTACGGCGACGCGTCGCG
Organism: uncultured beta proteobacterium; assembly: GCA_963823475.1. Lineage (GTDB taxonomy): Bacteria > Pseudomonadota > Gammaproteobacteria > Burkholderiales > Casimicrobiaceae > VBCG01. Next base: position 14,119 of record CAWGLS010000023.1, on the reverse strand, counting down.
GCTCGAACTGCTCGAATCCGCCCGGGCGCGCGACGCCAAGCTCTTCGTCCTCGCCATCGACGACGTCGAGGCGTCGCTCAAGACGGCCGCGGTCGTGCGCAAGCACTTTCCCGACCTGCCGATCCTGGCCCGCGCCCGCAACCGCGTGCATCTTTACCGCTTGCGCGACCTCGACATCGACCGCATCGAGCGCGAGACGTTCGAGTCGAGCCTCGCAGACGGCGCGGCAGGCGCTGGAGTGCACCGGGATGGACGCCGCGCAGGCGGCGCGCGCCGTCGAAATCTTCCGCGGACACGACCTGCGGCTCGTGGAGCAGCAGTACGCGGTGCGCCAGGACGAACAGCAGCTGGTCCAGACCACCGCGCAGTCCGCCGCGCAACTGCAGGAGCTGTTCGAGGCCGACGTGCAAGGCGTACGCGCGCGGCGTCGCGAAGAACCGCCGGGCGGCGGGCGCCGAGTAGAGAACGACGCGTTCGCAATCGGGCGCCCCGCCTATACGATTACGCGGTGCGCGCCTACAGCCTTTCCGGCGCATCGCCCCTAAGCTGCCCCCCACGCCAGCGCGCAATCGGCGCGCAGGGATCAACGCAGGGGGAGCGCCGTGAACATCGACTTCCGTGTACATCTGGCTTCGGCCTTGGCCGCCGTGGCGCTGGGCGGCCTGCTCGTGCTGGTGGTGCCGTCGAACGCCACCGACCGGGCCCGGCTCACGAGCGTGGCTGTCGAGGCGCCGGTCCCAGCAGCGGCCGACGGCGCGCGGCGCGCACCGATGGGACTCGCGCTCCGTGTCCTCCCGGGCGAGGCGCAAGGTCTCGTCCTCGCCAGCGGTGGCGGCATCGGCCTGCGCGCGCCGCAGGCGTGGCCGCGCTTCGACGAAATCACGCTCGCGCTCGTCCGTTGAAGGCGGTTGAGGAGAATGTAGGAATCGCCCGACAACAGGTTCGGACTCGCGCGACTACAACGGCCGAGGATGGGCGATCAGAATGGAATCGTCATCGCAGCACACCGAAGTCCGCCAGGTCTTACCGCAACGAAGGAGCGATCCGACGACGCGAATGCCATACGCCCAAGGGCGAACGCAAAGACGCTCAAGGACTACGCAATGGAGCTTGTCTCCATGCTCCGATGACACCGGCGACCGCCTCTCGAGGCGGTCGCTTTTTTTATCGGTTGTCCGCCGCGACTTTGGGCGCTCGCGCATCGAGCGCGCCCCAACGCTCGAACTTCTCCGTCAGCAGCCGCTCCACTTCGGTCGCGCGCGTCGCGGTCGGCCCTGATCGCGTCGGCGCCTTGCTTGTGATAATCGGGCGCGCTCATCCGCTGCGTGAGCGCGTGCTGCTCCTGCTCGAGCGCCTCGAGCTCCGCCGGTAGCGCGTCGAACTCGCGCTGCTCCTTGAACGAAAGCTTCGCCGGCGGGCGCGCGGGCGCGGCGCGCGTCCGGCCGCGCCACCGGCGGCGGCGCGGACGCCTCCGCCGCTTCGCCGCGCGGATCGCTGCGCGACCCAGTCGCTGTAGCCGCCGACGTATTCCTTCCAGTGCCCGTCGCCCTCCGCCACCAGCGTCTGCGTGACGACGTTGTCGAGGAACGTCCGGTCGTGGCTGACGAGCAGCAGCGTGCCCGGATACGCCTGCAGCGTGTCTTCCAGCAATTCGAGCGATTCGATGTCGAGGTCGTTGGTCGGCTCGTCCAGCACCAGCAGGTTCGCCGGCTGCGCGAACAGGCGCGCGAGCAGCAGGCGGTTGCGCTCGCCGCCGGACAGCATCTTCACCGGCGCCTGCGCGCGCTGCGGCGGAAACAGGAAGTCGCCGAGATACGACAGCACGTGCTTGCGCGCCGGTGGCCGTCTCGATCCATTCGCGCGCCGGGACTGATCGTGTCGACCAGCGTGCGCTCCGGGTCGAGCTGCGCGCGCATCTGGTCGAAGTACGCGACCTGCAGCTTGGTGCCGAGCTTGACCGTGCCCGCGTCGGGCGCCAGCGCGCCGAGGATCAGCTTCAGCAGCGTCGACTTGCCGGCGCCGTTGGGGCCGATCACGCCCGAGCCGGTCGCCGCGCATCACGCGCAGGTCGAGATCGCGCACGATGGTGCGGTCGCCGAAGCGCTTGCGTCACGCTCGTCGAGCTCGGCCACGAGCTTGCCCGAGCGCTCGCCGGCTTCGAGCGTCAGCCTGACGTTGCCGAGCCGCTCGCGGCGTGCGGCGCGCTCGCGGCGCAGCGCCTCCAGCCGGCGCACGCGGCCCATGTCGCGCGTACGCCGCGCCTCGACCCCCTTGCGGATCCACGCCTCTTCCTGCTTCCAGAACGTGTCGAACTTGCGGTTGGCCACGCTCTCGGCGGCGAGCTCGTCGGCCTTGCGCGCCTCGTAGGCGGCGAAGTTGCCCGGATACGAGCGCAGCAGGCCGCGGTCGAGCTCGACGATGCGCGTGGTCACGCGGTCGAGGAACGTGCGGTCGTGCGTGATGACGATCGACGTCGGCTGCTTGCGCAGCAGATCCTCGACCAGCGCGATGCCGTCGAGGTCGAGGTGGTTCGTCGGCTCGTCGAGCAGCAGCAGATCGGGCGTCAGCGCGAACGCAAGCGCCAGCGCGGCGCGCTTGCGTCTCGCCGCCGGATGCCGATTCCGGCGCGGTCGCCTCGTCGAGTCCGAAGCGATGCAGGTACTCGACCAGCCGCGCCTCGATCGCGCCAGCGCTCGCGTTCGTCGTGCGAGTGGTCGGCGTCCGGCACGAGGCCGCCGCGCAGCGCCAGGCTTTCGCGCAGCGTCGACGCCGGCGGCAGCTCCGGCTCCTGCTCGACCAGCACGTCGCGCAGGCCGTCGCGCCGCTTGACCTCGCCGTCGTCCAGCTGCGCGCGTGCCGGCGATGACCGCGAGCAGCGAGGACTTGCCGGTGCCATTGCGGCCGATGAGCCCGATGCGTTCGCCGTCGTCGACCACGAAGGCGGCGCGGTCGAGCAGCGGATGCAGGCCGAAGGCGAGTTCGGCGTCCTGGAGCGAGAGAAGCGGCATGCCGTGAGGATAGCGCGAGAGGCGCGCGGACGGCGGGCACCGCTTGATGAACGCCGGGGCGTGGATGGTCCGGTGTCGCGACCCGTTGCGGCCCCCGCTTCGCGACAACGCGTCTCGCCGGTGGACATGCAACGCTCGCCCATGCGATGCTAGGGCCGACCACGCAGGAGACTTCATGAATCGCTTCGCCGCCGTTCGCGCGTTCACCGCTTGCCTGATCTTCACCGTCGCCGCAGCCCTCGCGCTGCCCGCATGGGCGGGTCGCATCGCCTGGCCCGACACCGCGGCGTCGCCCGCGACGATGGTTCGCAAGGCCGCGCCCGCGCTCGCGGTCAACGCGCCCGGCGGCAGTGTGGAGGTCGTCGAGTACTACAACGCCGCGCTCGACCACTACTTCATTTCCGCGGATCCCGCGGAAATCGCGGTGCTCGACGGCGGCGCCTTCGGCGGCGCCTGGAAGCGCACCGGCGGCACGTTCCCCGCGCTGGGACGTGCATGGGGCCGCCGACGGCACCGTGCCGGGGTGCCGCTTCTTCGGAACCGATCGCTATCGGCCCGACGGTCGCGCATCGGGCCGAACAGCCACTTCTACACGGCGGATCCGAACGAATGCGCGTTCGTGAAGACCGCCTGGCAGTCGATCGCCACCGATGGCCTTTCGTATCCGGCGTGGACGTTCGAAACCAACGCGTTCGCCGTCAGGCTGCCGGTGGGCGGCGCGTGTCCCGCGGGGACGCAGCCGCTCTATCGCACGTACAACAACGGCGCGCGCGGCGACCCCAACCATCGCTATTCGACGCAGGCGAGCGTGCTGCAGTCGATGGCGGGCTGGGTGTTCGAGGGTCTCGTCATGTGCCTGCCGCAGGGCGAAGGCGCGACGCTGCCGCCACAGCTCACCGCGTGCGGCGCGGACGATTGCCCCGGATCGTCGACAGAGTTGGGCAGCGGTGTGGATCTCGTCAATGTCGTCGTCGAGATCGCCAACACGACAGCGACGCCGCTCGAACTCGTTATTCCCGCGGGCCAGACGTTCATCGCGACGACGATCACGTACCAGGATGGCCTGGCCGTCGAGCGCCTGCAGGCGACAATCGCGCCCGGGACCACGCGCAGTTTCGTGCTGCACCTGTTCTGCCTGCAGCAGTCGCGCGGCGCATCCAAGGCCACGGCCATCTACGCGCCGGGCCCCATTACCAGCAACGCGCAATTGCAGGACATCGTGGCGATGGCCAACGGTCACCTGGGTGTCATCGGCGATCCGTTGGGACTGAAGGCGTCGGCAGTCCAGTTCGCGATCTGGGAAGTCACCGACGGCAAGGGCTCGCTCACCGCGCAGCAGCGCGGCCTCATGGTGTCGATACTCGGCACGAGCCCCGACGACCTGCTGGGGTTGTCCACCTACTACCAGCAGTTCCTCGCGACGCTGTCGTTGCCGACGGGACCCTGAAGGCCGGGCCGGTTCCCGCGATCGTTTTTGCGGCGCCTCCGACGCGGTGCGTGCTGTTCGCGACGGCGCCTCCCGTCACGGCGGCGTGCCGCACAGGCCGCGACTGCCGACGTAGGATGCCGCGATGACATCTGCCCGACGCCCGAGCGTGCGCGAGAGTGAATCCCGGCTGCATCCGCTCTTCGTCGCCGCGCTGGCCGGCGACGCCGCGGCGTATCAGCAGTTCCTGAAGGAGCTCGCCGCGCACCTGCGGGCATTCCTGCGCAAGCGGCTCGCCCGCATGCCGGACGAAGTCGAGGATCTCGTCCAGGAGACGCTGCTCGCCGTGCACAACCAGCGGCACACGTACGACGCGCGGCAGCCGCTGACGGCGTGGGTGCACGCGATCGCGAAGTACAAGTGGATCGACTTCGTCCGCCGCCATGCGGGCCGCGATGCGTTGCACGAGCCGTTCGACGACGACGACGAGCTGCTCGCCGCGTCGGACGAGGACGCCGCCGACGCGCGGCGCGACCTGGCGGCGCTGCTGGCGCTGCTGCCCGAGCGACAGCGGTTGCCGATCGTGCATGTGAAGATCACGGGGCTGTCGGTCGCCGAAGCCGCGGCGCTGACGGGCATGTCCGAGTCGGCGGTGAAGGTCGGCATCCACCGCGGCCTGAAAGCACTGGCGGCGAGGATACGGGGAACGCGATGAGGACGGACGACCTGGTGACGATGCTGGCGCGTGGCGGCGCGGTGGCGGACGCGCATGCGGTGACGCGCCGCTACACCGTCGGCCTCGTCGCGGGCGCGGGTGTCGCGTTGCTGCTGGTGACGATGCTGCTCGGCGTGCGTCCCGACCTGGCCGCCGCGACGCGCCTGCCGATGTTCTGGATCAAGTTCGGCTACGTCGCCGCGCTGGCGGCGGCCAGCGTGATGCTGGCGCTGCGGCTGTCGCGGCCCGGCGCGCGTGTCGCGTGGACACCGCTGGCACTGGCGGCGCCGGTGATCGCGATGTGGGTGCTGGCGCTCGTCGTCGTCGCGCGTGGCGGCGCCCCGGAATTCGCGTCCCAGTTCTTCGGCCGGACGTGGCGCAGTTGTCCGCTGCTGATCGCCGGATTGTCCATTCCGCTGTTCGTCGCGATGCTTTGGGTGATGCGCGGGATGGCGCCCACGCGGCTGCGCGCCGCCGGCGCGGTCGCCGGGCTTGTCGCCGGCACCGGCGCCGCGCTCGTGTATTCGCTGCATTGTCCCGAACTGGGCGCGCCGTTCCTCGGCTTCTGGTACCTGCTGGGGATGCTGCTGCCGACGGCCGCCGGCGCACTTCTCGGCCCACGGCTGTTGCGGTGGTAGGCAACGGGCCGCACAGCAGGCACCGGGCCCGTATGCGCGGTCCTGATGCGATGGCTGCAATGGCACGCTATCGAGCCTGATGCACGGGAGTCCTGATGCGCACCGACCCGCAGTCGCTCCTGCTCGAAGCCGTGGCCTTCGCCGCGGAGAAGCATCGCCACCTGCGCCGGAAGGACGCCGACGCATCGCCTTACATCAACCATCCGATCGCGCTTGCCAGCCTGCTGAAGCGCGAAGGCGTGGACGACGTCGCCATCCTCTGCGCCGCGCTGCTGCACGACACGATCGAGGACACGAACACCACCGCCGACGAGCTGCGGCTGCATTTCGGCGAAGTCATCACGTCCGTCGTGCTCGAAGTCACCGACGACACGCGCCTGCCCAGGGCGGACCGCAAGCGGCTGCAGGTCGAGACGGCGGACGCGCTGTCGGACCGCGCCAAGCTCGTCAAGCTGGCCGACAAGATATGCAACGTCTTCGACATGGTGGCCGCGCCACCCGCGCAGTGGACGCCCGGGCGCAAGCGCGAATACGTCGAGTGGGCGCGGGCCGTCGTCGACGGGCTGCGCGGCGCGCATCCGGCGCTCGAGGCGATCTTCGACGACGTCTACGCGAAGGGCGTGCGGGCGTTGCGCGAGCCGTGACGAACGCCGCTCACCCAACGAGCGTCAGGCCCTCGTTACCTCACCCTGCACGCCCTGGCTGGCGCGACGCCCTCAGTCGGCGCGATCCGGCATCGGGAACGCGAACGCGAGGCGCCCGAAACGGCGGCCCCACTGATTCGCCACCGATACCAGCGTGTCCGCGGCGTTGGCCTGCATGCGCGCCGCGAGCATCAGCGCATCGCGGCACGGTCCGGCGGGCAATGCGCGCTTCGCCGTCGCGTCGAGTTCCTTCGATTGCGCGAGCGTCAGTTGGCCGAGCTGGTGCGCGGCTTCGATCTGCCGCGTCAGCGCCTGGTTGGCGGCGAAGGCGACGAGCGCCAGGACGCTGTCCGCCGACGTCTGCGAAAGCTGCCGCGAATACCTGACCGCTTCCTGCGCGAGCATGGGAGGCGCACTTGCCGACCGGTGTCGGACGGGGACGCCGATCGCGCCCACGCCCTTGTGGGACGATGGTTTCATCGGTTTCTCCAGTGGAATGTTGCGCTGCAACATGCATTAGTTGTGCCCAAACGGCGGGAGTTCAATCTCCCTCGCGTCGTCATGGCGTTTACGCGTTTGGTATCAACGGGTTACGCCAAGAAATATTTCGTGGGCGGCGCCGGCCGCGCGTCCGTCGGGCAGGTACGGATGCCGCCGCCAAGCCGCCCCGGGCCCGAATCGGGCGCGTCCGCACCGCAGTGAACGGCCCCGCCGCCGCTCCGGAGGATCTACGCCCCCAGGCGCCCCGGATCGAGGTATTTCTGCCGGTAGATTTCGAACGGCATCGTGTCCGCCGCCTCGGTCTCGCGTTGCTTCACCCGCGATTCCTCGGCCAGCCGCGCGAAGCGTTCCTCCAGGTCCGGCGCGAGCGGCAACGCGCAAATCGCGTCGCGATGCCGCTTCGACTGCGCGAGCACGAAACGCGCATACGAGTGATCGTAACCGTCGGCCATCGCCTGCAGCACGCGCGCCGAAGGCGTCGACGAGGGATCGTCGAGCGCCGCCACCGCGTTGCTTAACGCCTTCGCGTACGCGCCTGTCGCGTTGGCGGCATCGAGCGCGGCCGCGATGGGCGCGCATTCGCCCAAAAGCTCGCGGCCCCAGTCCACGAGCGCGACTCTCCTCCGCGCCGCGTTCAGCACGAGGCCCGGCTCGCGGCCGCGCGACGCGACGCGATGCTGGTTGCGCGCATTGGCGGCGATCTCCAGCGGGTCGTCCGGCGGGCTGTCGCTAAGCAGCGCATACAGCAGGTAGACGTCGAGCATCCGCATCGTGGCGTCGTCGATGCCGACCTGCTCGAACGGATCGAGATCCATCAGCCGCACCTCGACGTACTCGACGCCGCGTTCGCGCAGCGCGTGCAGCGGGCGCTCGCCCTGCCGGATGCGGCGCTTCGGCCGGATCGTGCCGTAGAACTCGTTCTCGATCTGCAGCAGCGTCGTCGACAGCTGCCGATATTCGTCGCCGTCGCGAATGCCGATCTTCTCGTACGCCGAATATGGCCGCGTCAGCGCGTCCTGCAGCGACGCGCCGTAGCTGTCGCAGGCTGTTGTAGCTCACCGCGAGCGACGACTGCGCATCGCTCTGGTAGCCTAGGCGCCCCATCCGCAACGATGTCGCGAACGGCAGGTAGTACGTGTCGTCGCGAACCGCTGCAGATTCGTGCTGCGCGACCCTCGACGAAACACGAGCAGACGGCAGGCGACGCGCCGAACAGGTAGAGCAGCAGCCACGAGTGACGGCGGAAATTGCGGATCAGCGCGAAGTAAGCGCCGTTGTCCAGCGGCTCGGGCAGCGAGAAGTTGTAGTGGATGCCGGAGATCGTCTGCATCCGCCGGCCGTAGCGGTGCGCGAGACCCCTGCGGTACACGCTCTTGGCGCGGCCAAGGTTGGACGTCCCGTATTGGCCGATCGGGATGGCGTCGTCCTTCCGGCAGCCGGCACGGCATGCTTGCGCACCAGAGAAGCTCGTCGCCGATCGCGCGATAGACGACCTGGTGGATTTCCGTCAGCTCGCGGACGCACGCTTCGCCGCTCGGATGCACGCCGGTGATGAGTTCGAGCTGCGATTCCGAAAAATCCGTGGTGACGAACGGGTGCGTCAGCGCGGACCCGAGCAGCGGCGGATGCGGCGTCGTCGCGAGCGCGCCGTCCGGCCGCACGCGCAGGCTTTCCTTCTCGACACCGCGCTTCAAGCGGGTCAGGACATCGCGCGAAAGTGCGCGCAAACGATTGAGATCAAGCATGGCGATTCCGATCGACGTTCAGGCGAGAGTCGCAGCCAAGCCCGCGCGCGACCGCGACGTGCAAATTGCGGGAGACGCTGCAGCGGACATCCGGGAGGGTTTGCCGCCCGATTGTATTACTTCCGCGCGGCGCGGTTCCGGTCGGGCGTACGCAGCGCGGCGCCACCGCCGCGAGCCTCCGCGGATTCGCCGGCGATGGCGCGCGAAAGCCGCGGCCTACGCCCGCGCGACGGAGGTCGCCGGTGCGGCGCGCGTCCGCAGCGTGATCGAATACCGCAGCGCCTTCGTCGGCAGCATGCTGTGCTGCCATTGCCAGCGGATCGCATCGCGCATCACGTACAGCGATCGCGGCGCGACGTCGAGCACGACGGTATGGCGCGCGTCCAGCGCGGCGTACGGCCGGAAGCGCATCCGGCTTGAGCCGGCGAGCGAGATCCCGACGACGATGCCATAGGCCGGCTTGTCGCGATGCCAGCCGATGGGCGTGCCCGGCCGATACTCGCTGACCAGCGCGTGGATGAAATCCTTGGCCGGCACGTCCAGCCGTTGCGCGACGCGCGCGCGCAGGTCCGCAAGAAATGCCGGCAGCGGTCCGCTGGTGAACGAATCGGCGCCACCGTCGTCGTAGCCCGGCGCGTCGTGCCCGTCGTGGAAATGGGCGACCCGCCGCCGGGCGAAGTACTCGCGAAACTTCGCCTCGCGCAATGGCAGCGGCGCGATGGCGGCAAGCAGCGCGTCCTCGTCGGCGCGGGTGAGGAACTCCGGCTGGTAGAGGAGTCCCTCGGGAAGCTCGGCCGGCTCGTCGAAGAGTCCCGCCTGGAAGGGGTCGTGGGTCATGAACTGGCAAATGGAGGATGCCCGGGCCCCGGACAAGAGCCTTCAGTCCGTGACGCCCAGCACCGCCTTGGCCACCGACGTCACCGCTTCGTGCGGTGATCCGGCGTGCACGACACCGTCTACCTGCGCCGCGCCTTCGAGGCCGACCACGAGCTTGCCGAACTGCCGCGAGAGAGCCACTTCGGACAGCGTGCCGAAACTGTCGCCGATCGCGATCACGCAAAACGATGCGCGCGCGATCAGCGCGTTACGCGCCTCGCCAATGCCGGTGGCCAGCGCGACCGATACGAACGGGTTCGCATGCGACGGATCGGTGTCGGGCAGCAGGCCGATCGACGTGCCGCCGACGCGCTTCACGCCCTCGCACACCGACTGCATCACACCCTGACGTCCCCCGCAGATGACGATGAAGCCGCAATCGGCGAGCAACTCGCCGACGCGCAACGCGGCGACGAGCTGCGCCGGCGACGCGTCGCGCGGGCCAATGACGCCGATGGGAACGCGCAGCGGATGCTCGCTTTCCTTCTGCAGCCACGCCGCAGCCTCAAGCGCGCCCACGTTTTCGCACACCGCGCTCTTTTCGGCCGAGCGCACGAACGTCCACGTCCGCGTCATCGCGTCGAAACGGTGGCCTTGTGTGTCGTAGAGCTCGTGCGCGGCCCGATCGAGATCAAAGGTGACGTTCATGACGGGTGCCTATCCATTCGCCGAAGTCCAATGCGATCAATCCGCCGGGGACCGCCGAACGGGGCGGCCGGACGCCACGCGATCGGGATCTCCGGTCCAGTGAAATGAGGAAGGCGGCGAGCGAGCAGCCCGGCAACTCCGGCAGCAGGGGGACGGCGGCGAACGCGGATGCTACCATCCGCGCGCACAGCGGCGACGACGATGACGCACACCGACGAAGTCGATTACGTTTCCGGCAGGACACGCGTCTTCGGCATCGTCGGGCATCCGATCGAGCAGGTCCGGTCGCCGGAGATGTTCACGGCGGAATTTCGCCGGCGCGGCCGCGACGCGATCCTGGTCCCGCTGCATGTGCTGCCCGACGATTTCGACGCGGTCCTGCCGCAATTGCTCCGGCTCGCGAACCTGGGCGGCGTCGTGTTCACGATTCCCTACAAGGTGCGCGCCCTCGCCTATGCCGAGGTGCTGGGCGCGCAGGCGCAGGTGGTCGGCGCGATCAATGCACTGGTCAAAGGCGCAGACGGCCGCTGGCGCGCGGAAATATTCGACGGACTGGGCTGCGTCGCGGCGTTCCGGCAAAGGGGCATTTCGTTCACCGGCAAGCGCGTGATGCTGCTGGGTGCCGGCGGTGCGGGGTCCGCGATCGCCGTCGCGATCGGGCACGAGCGGCCTGCGACATTGCGCATCTACGATGTCGACGCCGAGCGCGCGACGGCGCTGGCCGAAAAGGTCGCGCGCGCCAACACGGGTGTCGCCTTGACTTCCGGAGCGCCAACGACGACGGAGATCGACGTCCTCCTCAACGCTTCGCCGGTAGGCATGCTCGGCGACGCACGGTTGCCGATGGAACTGGTCGAGCTGCCGCGCGAACTCGTCGTCTTCGACGCAATCGTCAAACCCGATCGCACGCCGCTGCTTGCGCTGGCGGAGGCCTGCGGCTGCACGACGGTCCAGGGCCGCGAGATGATGCGCGGCCAGATCTCCCGGATGGTCGATTTTTTCCTGGCCTGACGCGGTGCCGCTATCGGGCGCGGCCCGCGGGCGTCCGCAACAGGCGCAGCATGCGGATTGCCGTCTCGCGCCCCGCAGCGTAGTAGCCGGGCACGCGCAGCGTCTCCGCAAAGCCGATCGTGCGGTAGAACGCGTAGGCGCCGGTATTGCGCGCACGCAGCTCGACGTGGACGGACGCCACGCCGGCGGTCGCCGCGGACTCCACCAGCCACTGGATCACGCGCCGCGCGATGCCGCGCCGCCGGAAGTCCGGGCGCACCGCCAGCAGCACCAGGTGCGCGCGCTCGTCGCCGAACTGCATGATTCCGAAGCCGGCGACCGCTTCGCCGTCGCGCGCGACCAGCGTCACGGTTTCCGCGTCCACGATCAGCTGCCGGACGGACTGCGCCCGATATCGCCAGCCCAATCCGGCTTCGACCAGGTCGCGCGACATCGCGGCGAGCGCCGGTGCGTCGGCGCTGCGCGCGAACTCGATGGCGTGGTCGCGGTCGGCCATGATTCATTCTGCCATGGCGCCCGGCCGCGGCGGGTCGCCTTTGTGGCGTCGCCCGACTTGGGTCACAATCCGGGCACAGGGCAGCACTCGAGGCCCGGCCCGCCGCCTACCGGAGGAATCATGGAGTCTTCGCGCCACCGCGCATCGCTCGCGCTCGCCGCCGCGCTCGCCGTGGCGGCGATCGCCTCGCCCGCCGTCGCGCAAGGCGACTACCCGACGAAGCCGATCAGGATCATCGCGCCCGTGCAGCCGGGCGGCGGCGTGGACCTCGTCGCGCGCACGATGGCCGAGCGGCTCGGCAAGGCGCTCGGACAGTCGGTCATCGTCGAGAACCAGAGCGGCGGCGGCGGCATCGTCGGCTCGCAGGCGACGGCTCGCGCCGCGCCGGACGGCTACACGCTGATGATCGGGTACGTCGGCACGCACGGGACCAACCCGGCGGTGCGCAAGCTGCCGTACGACGCGATCCGCGACTTCACGCCGGTCGCGATGGTGGGCGGCACGCCGAACATCCTCGTGGTGCCGCCGTCGCTCCCCGTGAACACGCTCGCCGAGTTCCTCGCCTACGTGAAGGCGAACAAGGGCAAGTTCTCGTACGGCTCGGCCGGCCCCGGCACGCTCACGCACCTCGCGATGGAACAACTGAAGGTCGGCAGCGACATCGACATCGTGCACGTGCCCTACCGCGGCATCGGCCCTGCGATCACCGACATCCTGGGCGGACAGACGCAGGCGCTGTTCCCCGGGCTCGCGGCCGCGCTGCCGCACATCAAGGCGGGCAAGATGCGCCCGCTCGCGGTCACCGGCACGAAACGCCACCCGCTGCTGCCCGACGTGCCCACGTTCGAGGAACTGGGCTACAAGGGCTTCGACGGCGTGCAGTGGTACGGCATCGTGGGGCCGGCGAACCTGCCGGCGCCGATCGTGACCAGGCTCAACACCGAGGTCAACAAGGCGCTCGCCGACCCGGACCTGCGCACCAGGCTCTCCGGCGAGGCGCTCGAGCCGATGCCGATGACGCCGGAGCAGTTCGGGCAATACATGCGCGCGGACATCGCGAAGTGGACGAAGATCGCGAAGGACCGCAACATCGAGATCACGGACTAGCATGCAACGGCCCGCACGCCTCCTGTCCGCCGGAGCCTTTCTCGCGTCCATCGCGCCGGCCCTGACCCACTGAAATGGCCCACAACACGACCGTCGCGGCCGACCCCGACGCGCCGCCGATCACGCGCATCCTCGCCGAGTTCGTCGCGACGCACCCGTCGCGCGGCTGGAGCGACGCCGTCGAGCGCGAGGCGCACCGCACGTTCCTCAACTGGGTGGGTTGCGCGGTGGGCGCGGCGCGGCATCCCACGGTCGCGGCGGCGCTGGCGGCCGTGCAGGAGTTGGGCCCCTCGGCGCAGGCAACGCTGCTGGGCCGCGGCGAGCGCGTCGACATCGGCAGCGCCGCGCTGCTCAACGGCATCGCGTCGCACACGTTCGACTTCGACGACACGCACCTGAAGACGATCATCCACCCCGCCGGCCCGGTCGCGTCGGCGGCGCTGGCGCTCGCCGAGCATCGCGGCGCGAGCGGCCGGCAGCTCGTCGACGCGCTCGTCCTCGGCATCGACGTCGCGTGCCGCGCGGGCAACATGATCTACCCCGACCACTACGACCGCGGCTGGCACATCACGGGCTCGACCGGGATGCTGGGCGCGGCGGCCGCGTGCGCGCGCCTGCTCGGCCTCGACGCCGCGCGCACGACGATGGCGCTCGGCATCGCGGCGTCGCAGCCGATCGGCGTGCGCGAGCAGTTCGGCTCGATGACCAAGCCGTTCCACCCCGGCGGCGCCGCGCGCGCCGGACTCATGTCAGCGCTGATGGCGAAGCACGGCTTCACGTCGTCCGCCCGCGCGATCGAGGCGCCGCGCGGCCTCGCGCAGACGTACTCGACGAAGTGCGCGTGGCACGAGATCACCGACGAACTGGGCCAGCGCTTCGAGATCTCGTTCAACTCGTACAAGCCTTTCGCGTGCGGCATCGTCATCCATCCGAGCATCGACGGCTGCGTGCAGCTGCGCGACGCGCACGCGCTGCGCGCCGGCGACATCGCGCGCGTCGACCTGCGCGTGCACTCGCTGGTCCTCGAACTCACCGGCAAGAAGGCGCCGCGCAGCGGGCTCGAGGCGAAGTTCAGCGTGTACCACGCGTGCGCGGCCGGCCTCCTGTTCGGCCAGGCGGGAGAGACGGAATTCTCCGACGAGATCGTCGCGCGGGCCGACGTGATCGCGCTGCGGGACCGCGTGCACGCGGAGGTCGACACCGCAATCGACGAAGCGGCCGCCGACGTCACGATCACGCTGACCGACGGACGCACGCTCCGCCAGCGCATCGAGCACGCGATCGGCAGCCTGCAGCGGCCGATG
>CAWGLS010000022.1:0-17560 GCA_963823475.1 uncultured beta proteobacterium | reverse complement strand
CTGCACCGATCACATGGGGCACATTGCGCGCCGCCGCAAAACCGCCGCCGATCACCGCGATCTGCGGATCGCTGAACACGACGCCAAGACCCGCGCGCCGCAGGCCGGGCCTCACGTTGGGTAAGCGCGCGGCATTGTCGCCCGCGATGCGGCCCTCGTCCGCGGCCTCGTGCAGGATCGGCACGTCGTGGTTGGCGTCGCCCGCGATGAAGATCGTCGTGGCGCCGCATTGCAGCGTGCAGCGGTCGTATTCGGGCACGCCGTTCGCGCGCAGCGTCACGGGCGTATTCTCGAGTCCCAAGCCCTGCACGTTCGGCGACCGGCCCGTGGCTGCCAGCAGGTAGTCGAAGCGCTCCACGTGCGACGCGCCATCGAGGCCGCGGTACGTCACCACCACGGCGTCGCCATCGCGCACCACCTGCGCATGGGCGTCGGTGTCGAGATAGACTCGGCGCCGAATACGTTGTACGCTTCGGCGATCAGCGCCGGGTCCGCGAGGGGCCCGATGCCGCCGCCGCGGCCGAACACCTTGACGCGCACGCCCAGGCGATGCAGCGCCTGGCCCAACTCGAGTCCGATCACGCCGGGACCGAACACCGCCACGCTCGCGGGCAGGCCGTCCCAGTCGAACACGTCGTCGTTGGTCACCAGGCGCTCGCCCAGTGCCTTCCATGCGGCCGGATAACTCGGCGACGAGCCGGTCGCGATGACCACGCGCGCCGCCTTGATCGTGATGCGCTCGTCGACCAGCAACGTGGTCGCGTCGACGAAGCGCGCGCGACCGACGATGCGGTCTTGAGGCGGGATGGTATCCACGCCGCGCATCACGAATCCGACGAAGCGATCGCGTTCGCGCTTGACCCGCGCCATGACGGCCTTGCCGTCGATCCTGACCGGACCGTCCATTGCGAGGCCGAACGCGCCGAAGCGGTCGACCGCATGCGCGGCTTCCGCCGGCGCGATCAGCAGCTTGCTCGGCATGCAGCCGACGCGCGCGCAGGTGGTGCCATAGGGGCCCGCTTCGATCAGCAGCGCGCGCTTGCCCGCCGCCTTCGCCGCGCGGTAGGCGGCGAGACCGGCCGTTCCGGCGCCGATCACCGCCACGTCGGTGACGATCGGCTGGACTTGCATGGTCGTAGTCGGTGTCATGTCATTCCTTCGGTTGCACACGACGGGGCCGGACCCCCGGCCCCATCTGTCCTGCGCACGCCGCGAATCCTTACGCCGCCTTCTGCAGGAATTTCTCGAGCGCTTCGGCGCCGCCGATCAGGTTGCCGTTGATGAACACCTGCGGCACCGTGCCGGACCCGGCGATCGCACCAACGGCCCGCGACCGGATCGCGTGCGGCAGCGGAATCTCCACATAATCGATGCCGGCATCGGTCAGCTGCTTCTTCGCCTTGGCGCAGAACGCGCAGCCTTCGCGCGTCAGGATCGCCACCTGATCGGGCTTCTTCGCCGTCGGGTTGATGTAACCCAGCATCGTGTCGGCGTCCGACACCTTGAACGGGTCGCCGGGCTCCTGCGGCTCGAGGAACTGCTTCTCGATCTTCCGGTTGCGCACGAGCATCGAGTAGCGCCACGAGCGCTTGCCGAAGTTCAAGTCGGATTTGTCGACCAGCAGGCCCATCTTCTCGGTGAACTCGCCGTTGCCGTCGGCCAGCAGGAACACGTTCTCGGCTTCCTGGTCCTTGCCCCACTCCTCCATCACGAACGGGTCGTTGACCGAGATGCAGATGATCGAATCGATCCCCTGCGCCTTGAACGCGGGTGCCAATTCGTTGAAGCGCGGCAGGTGGGTGGACGAGCAGGTGGGGGTGAAGGCACCGGGCAACGAGAACACGACGACGTTCTTGTTGGCGAAGAGGTCGTCCGTCGTTACGGTCGCCCACTCGCCGTGGCGGCGAATGCGGAAGCTGACCTGCGGGACGTTCTGGCCTTCCTTGATCGGAAACGGGGACTGGAACATGGCTTGCCTCCTGGATGGGAATTGATCGACAAGCAGATGATGCCGACGCGATGACAATTAATCCAATTGTATGATCGTATTACGTCGATAATTTATGACTATGTGCTCGCCATGGCCGCCGCAGTGTGGCCTTGCCGGAACCTCGCTCGCCGATCAGCGCGATCGCCTGTCCACCTGCCAGCGCGATGTCGACCGCCGAGAACGCCGGCGACACGCACCCGAGAACCTGGAAAGGCGGGCAATGCGCGGGCTGGCGCCGGTCATCAAACATACGTGGATCCGGACGCCGGGCGGGGTGTGGCGGGAACGTCGCTGGGGCCGCAACGAGCCGATGGGCGCGCCGTGGAATCCGTGGGATGCGGCCGTGCACCGCGTCGCCGGTGGCTCGTCGAGCGGCTCGGCAGTGGCCGTGGCCGCGGGCATGGCGCCGGCCGCCATCGGCTCCGATACCGGCGGTTCGATTCGCATAGCGTCCGCGCTGTGCGGTCTCACCGGACTGAAAGCTACGTACGGCCTGGTCAGTCTCCACGGCGCGGTGCCGCTGTCGACGTCGCTCGACAGCATCGGGCCGCTCGCGCACACGGTCGAGGACGTCGCGCTGCTGACGGCGGCGAGGGCGGGTCACGATCCGCGCGACGCCGCCATCGCGGCGCTGCGCGACCTGGGCGCCACGGTGACCGAGGTCCGCGCTCGGAGAGGCGATGCTGGTGCAGCCCGGCGCGCGTTCCAGAGCGCGACCGATTGGCACCTGCGTCGACCCCAAGGGTCAGACTCGAATTCTCCGTGAGGAATGAGGGTTTGACGGTCATTCTCACTGCAGCGAGGGCTTTTTCAGGAAATCGCCGCGATCGGCCGATTGGACGCGAATCGGCACGGTGGCGCCGTCGCGCGCGAGCGTGATGGGGATTTCCGTTCCGGACGGCCCGAGCCGCCACACGCTGCGAAAGAGTTCGGCCAGCGTCGTCACGCGCTGGTCGGCGACGGCGACGATGAGGTCGCCCTGGCGCATGCCGGCGCGTTCGGCGGGTCCACCCTGCGCGAGCCCGCCGACCACGAGCCGGCTCTCGTCCTCGCTCGCGTAGACGCCGAGCCACGGCCGTGGCGGCTGCGCCGCGCGTCCCGTCCGCACGAGATCGTCGAGAATGGGCGTCAGCACGTCGATCGGCACGAACATGTTGCCCTTGCGCACGTCGTCGCCCTCCGCTTCCTGCACGAACAGCGAGCCGATGCCGATCAGCCGGCCGTCGCCGTCGAGCAGCGCGGCGCCGCTCCACTCCGGATGCGGCGGCGTGGTGAACAGCGCCACGTCGAGCAGGTACTCCCAGTAGCCGGCGAACTCGCGGCGCGCGAACACCTCGGCCTTCAGCGCGTGCGCACGCCCGCCATGGCCGATGACGTACACGTCGTCGTCGACGTCGATGCCGGCGGCCGTGCCCATGACCACCGGCTTGACGCCCAGCTGTCCGAGCGGCAGCACGAGCCCCATCCCGGTCGCGAAATCGTAGGCGAGCGGATGCCCTTCCACCACGCGGCCGTCGAACGTGGTGATCCAGATCGTCTCGGCCTCGGTGATCAGGTAACCGATGGTGACGATGAGGCCGTCGTCGCGAATGACGACGCCGTTGCCGTCGCGCTCGGTACCGAGCATCGCCGCGGTGAAGCCGTCCTCGGAAATGCGCGACGACAGTCGCACGACGGCGTTGAGCGCGCGCTGCAGATCGAATTCGACGTCCGCCGCATTGGGTTGCAGCGGCGTCGGGAAGGACCAGTGAGCTGGTTCGGCCATGGGCATTTCGACCGTACGGGGACGGGCGGCGTTCGATGCGAACCAGTTTACGCCATCACGCGGACCGTCCTCCCGTGCCGGCATCACGTACGAACCCGCTTTCCACGGGCACACTACGCACTTGCTACTGCGGCCGTAGGGATACGCCATGCCGATGCAGAACCGCCAATACCGACTCGCCGCGCGCCCCGTCGGGCTGCCCACGCGCGATGACTGGCCAGGGCTTACCGCAACGAAGGAGCGATCCGACGAAGCGAATGCCATACGCCCAAGGGCGAACGCAAAGACGCTCGAGGACTGCGCAATGGAGCTTGTCTCCATGCTCCGATGACACCGGCGACCGCCTCTCGAGGCGGTCGCTTTCTTTCATCGGTCCGCCGCGACTTTGGGGGCGCGCGCATCGAGCGCGCCCCAGCGCTCGAATTTTTCCGTCAGCAGCCGCTCCACTTCGGTCGCGCGCGTCCGGTCGGCCCTGATCGCGTCGGCGCCCTGCTTGTGATAGTCGGGCGCGCTCATCCGCTGCGTGATCGCGAGCTGCTCCTGTTCGAGCGCCTCGAGCGCCGCCGGTAGCGCGTCGAGCTCGCGCTGCTCCTTGAACGAAAGCTTCGCCGGCGGGCGCGCCGCGCGGCGCGCGTCCTGCCGCGCCGCCGGCGCCGGCCCGGACGGCTCCGCCACGTCGCCCGCGGACCGCTGCGCGACCCAGTCGCTATAGCCGCCGACGTATTCCTTCCAGCGCCCGTCCCCCTCCGCCACCAGCGTCTGCGTGACGACGTTGTCGAGAAACGTCCGGTCGTGGCTGACGAGCAGCAACGTGCCCGGATACGCCTGCAGCGTGTCTTCCAGCAATTCGAGCGACTCGATGTCGAGGTCGTTCGTCGGCTCGTCGAGCACCAGCAGGTTCGCCGGCTGCGCGAACAGGCGGGCGAGCAGCAGGCGATTGCGCTCGCCGCCGGACAGCATCTTCACCGGCGCATTGGCGCGTTGCGGCGGAAACAGGAATTCGCCGAGATACGACAGCACGTGCTTGCGGCCGGCGGCCGTCTCGATCCACTCGCCGCCGGGACTGATCGTGTCGACCAGCGTGCGCTCCGGGTCGAGCTGCGCGCGCATCTGGTCGAAGTAGGCGACCTTAAGCTTGGTGCCGAGCTTGACGGTGCCGCTGTCGGGCGGCAATGCGCCGAGGATCAGTTTCAGCAGCGTGGACTTGCCGGCGCCGTTCGCGCCGATGACGCCCAGCCGATCGCCGCGCATCACGCGCAGGTCGAGGTCGCGCACGATGGTGCGCTCGCCGAAGCGCTTGGTGACCTGCGTCAGCTCGGCCACGAGCTTGCCCGAGCGCTCGCCGGCTTCGAGCGTCATCCTGACGTTGCCGAGCCGCTCGCGGCGTTCGGAGCGCTCGCGGCGCAGCTGCTCCAGGCGGCGCACGCGGCCCATGTCACGCGTCCGCCGCGCCTCGACCCCCTTGCGGATCCACGCCTCCTCCTGCTTCCAGAACGTGTCGAACTTGCGGCTGGCGACACTCTCGGCGGCGAGCTCGTCGGCCTTGCGCGCCTCGTAGGCGGCGAAATTGCCGGGATACGAGCGCAGGAGTCCGCGGTCGAGCTCGACGATGCGGGTCGTCACCCGGTCGAGGAACGTGCGGTCGTGCGTGATGACGATCGACGTCGGCTGCTTGCGCAGCAGATCCTCCACCAGCGTGATGCCGTCGAGATCGAGGTGGTTCGTCGGCTCGTCGAGCAGCAGCAGGTCGGGCGTCAGCGCGAACGCGAGCGCCAGCGCGGCGCGCTTTTTCTCCCCGCCCGATGCCGACTCCGGCGCGGTGGCCTCGTCGAGTCCGAAGCGGTGCAGGTATTCGACGAGCCGCGCCTCGATCCGCCACCGCTCGCGTTCGTCGTGCGAATGGTCGGCGGCGGGCACGAGGCCGCCGCGTAGCGCCAGGCTTTCGCGCAGCGTCGATGCCGGCGGCAGTTCCGGCTCCTGCTCGACGAGCACCGTCCGCAGGCCGTCGCGCCGCTTGAAGTCGCCGTCGTCCAGCTGCGCCGTGCCGGCGATGACGGCGAGCAGCGACGACTTGCCGGTGCCATTGCGTCCGATGAGTCCGATGCGTTCGCCGTCGTCGATCATGAAGGCGGCGCGGTCGAGCAGCGGATGCAGGCCAAAGGCGAGTTCGGCGTCCTGGAGCGAGAGAAGAGGCATGCCGGGAGGATAGCGCGAGACGCCCGCGGACGGCGGGCACCGCTTGATGAACGCGGGGCGTGGATGGTCCGGCGTCGCGACCTGTTGCGGCCCGCCGCTGCGCGACCACGCGTCTCGCCGGCGATCTACGCGCCGGGCCCCATCACCGGCAACGCGCAATTGCAGGACATCGTGGCGATGGCCAACGGCAAGCCGGGCGCCGCGAACGATCCGTTGGGACTCAAGGCGTCGGCCGTCCCGTGCGCGATCTGGGAAGTCACCGACGGCAAGAGCTCGCTCAGCGCCCAGCAGCGCGGCCTCATGGTGTCGATACTCGGCACGAGCCCGGACGACCTGCTGGGGTTGTCCACCTACTACCAGCAGTTCCTCGCGACGCTGTCGCTGCCGACGGGACCCTAAAGGCCGGGCTGGATCCCGCCATCGTTTTTGCGGCGCCTCCGACGCGGCGCGCGCTGTTCGCGACGGCGTCTCCGGTCACGGCGGCGTGCCGCACAAGCCGCGATCGCGGACGTAAGATGCCACAATGACGGTTGCCCAGCGCCCGAGCGTGAGCGAGAGTGAATCCCGGCTGCATCCGCTCTTGGTCGCCGCGCTGGCCGGCGACGCCGCGGCGTATCAGCAGTTCCTTAAGGAGCTCGCCGCGCACCTCCGCGCATTCCTGCGCAAGCGGCTCGCCCGCATGCCGGACGAAGTCGAGGATCTCGTCCAGGAGACGCTGCTCGCCGTGCACAACCAGCGACATACGTACGACGCGCGGCAACCGCTGACGGCGTGGGTGCACGCGATCGCGAAGTACAAGTGGATCGACTTCGTCCGCCGCCATGCGGGCCGCGATGCGTTGCACGAGCCGTTCGACGACGACGACGAGCTGCTCGCCGCGTCGGACGAGGACGCGGCCGACGCGCGGCGCGACATGGCGGCGCTGCTGGCGCTGCTGCCCGAGCGGCAGCGGTTGCCGATCGTGCACGTGAAGATCACGGGGCTGTCGGTCGCCGAAGCCGCGGCGCTGACGGGCATGTCGGAATCGGCGGTGAAGGTCGGCATCCACCGCGGCCTGAAAGCACTGGCGGCGAGGATACGGGGATCGCGATGAGGACGGACGACCTGGTGACGATGCTGGCGCGCGGCGGCGCGGTGGCGGACCCGCATGCGGTGGCGCGCCGCTACGCGGTCGGCCTCGCCGCGGGCGCGGGTGTGGCGTTGCTGCTGGTGACGATGCTGCTCGGCGTTCGCCCCGACCTGGCCGCCGCGACGCGCCTGCCGATGTTCTGGATCAAGTTCGGCTACGTCGCCGCGCTGACGGCGGCCAGCGTGATGCTGGCGCTGCGGCTGTCGCGGCCCGGCGCGCGCGTCGCGTGGACACCGATGGCACTGGCGGCGCCGGTGATCGCGATATGGGTGCTGGCGCTCGTCGTCGTCGCGCGTGGCGGCGCCCCGGAATTCGCGTCCCAGTTCTTCGGCCGGACGTGGCGCAGCTGCCCGCTGCTGATCGCCGGATTGTCCATTCCGCTGTTCGTCGCCATGCTTTGGGTGATGCGCGGGGCGGCGCCCACGCGGCTGCGCGCCGCCGGCGCGGTCGCCGGGCTCGTCGCCGGCACCGGCGCCGCGCTCGTGTATTCGCTGCATTGTCCCGAACTGGGCGCGCCGTTCCTCGGTTTCTGGTATCTCCTGGGGATGCTGCTGCCGACGGCCGTCGGCGCGCTGCTCGGCCCGCGGCTGTTGCGGTGGTAAGCGGCGGGCCGAAGATCAGGGGTTGCGCCCGTATGCGCGGTCCTGATGCGATGGCGGAAATGGCACGGTATCCACTCTGACCCACGGGACTCCTGATGCGCACCGACCCGCAGTCGCTCCTGCTCGAAGCGGTGGCCTTCGCCGCGGAAAAGCATCGCCACCAGCGGCGGAAGGACGCCGACGCATCGCCTTACATCAACCACCCGATCGCGCTTGCCAGCCTGCTGAAGCGCGAAGGCGTGGACGACGTCGCCATCCTCTGCGCCGCGCTGCTGCACGACACGATCGAGGACACCAATACCACCGCCGACGAGCTGCGGCTGCATTTCGGCGAAGTCATCACGTCCGTCGTGCTCGAAGTCACCGACGACACGCGCCTGCCCAAGGCGGACCGCAAGCGGCTGCAGGTCGAGACGGCGGACGCGCTGTCGGACCGCGCCAAGCTCGTCAAGCTGGCCGACAAGATATGCAACGTCTTCGATATGGTCGCCGCGCCACCCGCGCAGTGGACGCCCGAGCGCAAGCGCGAATACGTCGAGTGGGCGAGGGACGTCGTCGACGGGCTGCGCGGCGCGCATCCGGCGCTCGAGGCGATCTTCGACGACGTCTACGCGAAGGGCGTGCGGGCGCTGCGCGAGCCGTGACGGACGTCGCTCGCCCTGCGAGGGTCAGACCCTCGTCCCCTCATCCTGTACGCGCCGGCCGGGGGACGCCGTCAGCGGCGTAGCCATTGGCGTACCGCTGCGGGCTTAGCTCATCCTGTACGCGCCGGCCGGCGGGACGCCGTCAGTCGACGCGATCCGGCATCGGGAACGCGAACGCGAGGCGCCCAAAACGGCGGCCCCACTGATTCGCCACCGATACCAGCGTGTCCGCGGCGTTGGCCTGCATGCGCGCCGCGAGCATCAGCGCATCGCGGCACGGTCCGGCGGGCAATGCGCGCTTCGCCGTCGCGTCGAGTTCCTTCGATTGCGCGAGCGTCAGTTGCCCGAGCTGGTGCGCGGCTTCGATCTGCCGCGTCAGCGCCTGGTTGGCGGCGAAGGCGACGAGCGCCAGGACGCTGTCCGCCGACGTCTGCGAAAGATGCCGCGAATACCTGACCGCTTCCTGCGCGAGCACGTTGGGACGCACACTTGCCGACCGGTGTCGGACGGGGACGCCGATCGCGCCCACGCCCTTGTGGGACGATGGTTTCATCGGTTTCTCCAATGGAATGGTGCACTGCAACATGCATTAGTTATGCCCAATGGGCGGGAGTTCAATATCCGTTTCGCCGTCATGGCATTTAAGCGTTTATTATCAACGGGATATGCCTTAAAATATTTCGCGGGCGGCCCTGTCCGCGCGTCCGTCGGGCGGCTACGGATGCCGCCGGCAAGCCGCCCGGACCGGAATCGGGCGCGTCGGCACCGCACTGGACGGCCCCGCCGCCGTTCGATTCGCAGGACCTACGCACCCAGGCGCCCCGGATCGAGGTACTTCTGCCGGTAGATTTCGAACGGCATCGTGTCCGCCGCCTCGGTCTCGCGTTGCTTCGCCCGCGATTCCTCGGCCAGCCGCGCGAAGCGTTCCTCGAGGTCCGGCGCCAGCGGCAACGCGCAAATCGCGTCGCGATGCCGCTTCGACTGCGCGAGCGCGAAACGCGGATACGAGTGGTCGAAGCCGTCGGCCATCGCCTGCAGCACGCGCGCCGAAGGCGTCGACGAGGGATCGTCGAGCGCCGCCACGGCGTTGCCCAGCGCCTTCGCGTACGCGCCCGTCGCGTTGGCGGCATCGAGCGCGGCCGCGACGGGCGCGCATTCGCCCAAAAGCTCGCGGCCCCAGTCCACGAGCGCGATTTCCTCGTCGCCGCGTTCGAGCATGAGGCGCGGTTCGCGGCCGCGCGACGCGACGCGATGCTGGTTGCGCGCGTTGGCGGCGATCTCCCGCGCGTCGTCCGGCGGGCTGTCGCCCAGCAGCGCATACAGCAGGTAGACGTCGAGCATCCGCATCGTGTCGGCGCTGATGCCGACCTGCTCGAACGGATCGAGGTCCATCAACCGCACCTCGACGTACTCGACGCCGCGCTCGCGCAGCGCATGCAGCGGGCGCTCGCCCTGCCGGATGCGGCGCTTCGGCCGGATGGTGCCGTAGAACTCGTTCTCGATCTGCAGCAGCGTCGTCGACAGCTGCCGGTATTCGTCGCCGTCGCGAATGCCGATCTTCTCGTACGCCGCATACGGCCGCGTCAGCGCGTCCTGCAGCGACGCGCCGTAGCTGTCGAGGCTGTTGTAGCTCACCGCGAGCGACGACTGCGCATCGCTCTGGTAGCCCAGGCGCCCCATCCGCAACGATGTGGCGAACGGCAGGTAGAACGTGTCGTCGCGCAACCGCTGCAGTTCGTGCTGGCGACCCTCGACGAAACAGGAGCAGACGGCAGGCGACGCGCCGAACAGGTAGAGCAGCAGCCACGAGTGACGGCGGAAATTGCGGATCAGCGCGAAGTAAGCGCCGTTGTCCACCGGCTCGGGCAGCGAGAAGTTGTAGTGGATGCCGGAGATCGTCTGCATCCGCCGGCCGTAGCGGTGCGCGAGACCTCTGCGGTACACGCTCTTGGCGCGCCCGAGGTTGGACGTCCCGTACCGGCCGATGGGGATGGCGTCGTCCTTCCCCAGCCGGCACGGCATGCTTGCGCACCAGAGAAGCTCGTCGCCGATCGCGCGATAGACGACCTGGTGGATTTCCGTCAGCTCGCGGACGCACGCTTCGCCGCTCGGATGCACGCCGGTGATGAGTTCGAGCTGCGATTCCGAAAAATCGGTGGTGACGAACGGGTGCGTCAGCGCGGACCCGAGCAGCGGCGGATGCGGCGTCGTCGCGAGCGCGCCGTCCGGCCGTACGCGCAGGCTTTCCTTCTCGACACCGCGCTTCAAGCCGGTCAGGACATCGCGCGAAAGTGCGCGCAAACGTTTGAGATCAAGCATGGCGATTCCGATCGACGTTCAGGCGAGAGCCGCAGCAGCAAGCCCGCGCGCAACCGCGACGCGCAAATTGCGGGAGACGCTGCAACGGACATTCGGGAGGGTTTGCCGCCCGATTGTATTACTTCCGCGCGGCGCGGTTCCGGTGCGGCGCACGAAGCGCGGCATCGGGGACGCGAGCACCCGCAGGATTCGCCGGCGGCGGGGTGCGGAAGCCGCGGCGTTAAGCGCGGGCGATGGATGTCGCTGGGGCAGTGCCCTAGTCCGCGACGCCCAGGACCGCCTTGGCCACCATCGTCACCGCTTCCTGCGGCGATCCGGCGTGCACCACGCCGTCGACCTGCGCCGCGCCTTCGAGCCCGATCACCCGCTTGCCGAACTGCCGCCCCAGCGCCACTTCGGATAGCGTGCCGAAGCTGTCGCCGATGGCGATCAGGCAGAACGACGCGCTCGCGATCAGCGCATTGCGCGCCTCACCCAGGCCGGTGGCGAGCGCGACGGTGACGAACGGATTGACGTGCGACGTGTCCGAGTCCGGCAGCAGGCCGATCGACGTGCCGCCGACGCGCTTCACGCCTTCGCACACCGACTGCATGACGCCGTGGCGGCCCCCGCAGATCACGACGAAGCCACAATCGGCGAGCAGCTCGCCGACGCGCAACGCGGCGACGAGCTGCGCCGACGATGCGTCGCGGGGTCCGATGACGCCGATCGGAACGCGCAGCGGATGCTCGCTTTCCTTCTGCAGCCAGGCGGCGGCGCCTAAGGCGCTCACGTTCTCGCACACCGCGCTCTTTTCGGCCGAGCGCACGAACGTCCACGTCCGCGTCATCGCGTCGAAGCGGCGGCCCTGTGCGTCGTAGAGCTCGTGCGCGGCGCGGTCGAGATCAAAGGTGACGTTCATGACGGGTGCCGATCCATTCGCCGAAGGTTAGGACAGTTGAGCAGGCCGCCGTGATGAGCAGCGCGAGTGCCGCCGCCGCGGGAAAGTCCGACCCCGTTTCCGAAATGAGGCTGTACAGGCGCAACGGCAGGATTGGCAGTTGCGTGCCGACCAGCGCGAGCGCCGTGCCATAAGCACCGAATACCACCGCCGCGATCAGGCAGTACGAAGCCACGATCGGCGCCGCCACCTGCGGCAGCAGCACCTGGGCAAACGCCTGCACACCCGAGGCGCCGAGCGACTCCGCGGCGGCCAGTTGCGCGCGATCGAAGTTGACGAGCACCGGCAGCACACCGATCACGACGCGCGGAATGAGGTAATACGACGACGCGAAGGCGAGTCCGATGGGTGTGAAGAGCGCGCCGCCGATGGTCGCGGCGTCGACCCCCAGGCCCGCCACCAGCTGCGTCACGAATCCGGCGCGCCCGTAGCCCAGGATGAATCCGTAGGCAACGATCAGTCCGGAAAACGTGAGCGGCAGCGCGATTACGAACGACAGGATCGTGCGCCGCCTTACCGACAGGCGCGACAGATGCAATGCCACCGCCACGCCCACGCCGGTCGACAGCGTGGCGGCGACGAGCGTCAGCGCCAGGCTGCCGCCCAACGCCCGCCAGAAGCCGGGCGTCGCGAACACCCGCGCGAACGCGGCGGTCCCTTCGCGAAACGCATCCATGGCGACCACCGCCACCGGAAGCGCGAAGAACAGCGCCAGCAGGAGCAAGGCCGGAAGGGCCAGAACGAACAGGTTCCGGTGCGACGTCAAGTCTGGCCCTCACCCCGGCCTTCCTCCGCCTGGGCGGAGGACGCCGCGCCCAACTCGTCGCGCCGGCGGCTATTGCCTTGGCCGGCCATGACGACATGGCCGCTTTGCCTGCCGGCGCGCCGAACGCACCATGAAGGCGTCTGCATGTTTCGCGGTGATCACTTCGCGCCGGTCGCCGCCGCCCAACCTTTGTCCACGTCCGCCTTCTTCGCGGCCGCGGCCTTCACGTCCAGGGGACGCACCTGGGGTGCCGCCGGCAGCTTGTCGGCCACGTTGTCGGGCAGCTTCACGCCGGGGACTGACGGCCGCACGAAGCCTTGCGCGAAGATGCCCTGGCCCACATCGGTCATGATGAAGTTGAGCCACAGCTTGCCGGCGTTGGGATTGGGCCCCTTCTCGACAAGGCTGATCCCGTACGGCGCTGCCGCCGAGGCTTCCTTCGGGATCACCACGGAAACCGCATCGCCCAAGCCGTCGGTGTACTTGGCCTTGAGTCCATCGTTCTCGTAGGAAATCCAGATCGGAATCTCGCCTTTCACGAACTGCGCATACGGCGTGGTCCCGAGCACACGCAGCACATTGCCCGATTGCTGCAGCTTGCCGAGATAGTCGAGGCCGGGCTTGATGTTGTTCATGTCCCCGCCCGCACCGAAGTTGGCGGCGAACGTCAGCACCTGTCCGATGCCCGTCGAGCGCGGGTCGAGGTAAACGACCGAGTTCTTGTACTCCGGTTTGAGCAGGTCGGCCCACGACTGCGGCACGTTCTTGACGAGCTTGGTGTTGACAATGAACGCGACGGTCAGCGTGTGGATGGTGAACCACTTGCCGTCCGGATCGCGAAACACCGCCGGCAGCTTGTCGAAGTTCACGGGCTTGAACGGCGCCACCAGGTTCTTGTTGACGGCGTCGATCGCCGACGCGGCGAAATAGTACGCGGTGTCGGCCTGCGGCCGGTTGCGCGCCTTTTCCAGCGCCACGACCGTGGCCGCCGAACCCAGGTCGTTGTAGGTGATCTCGACATCCGGATACCGTTTCTTGAACGCCGCGAACTCGGCGGCCCAGTTGGCCCATGTCGGTCCGGTGTCGAAGCTCACGACGATGCCTTCCTTCTTCGCGGCCTCGTACAGCGCCTTCTCGCCGGGGTAGAGCTCGGGGCTGTCGGCGGCTGTCTGCGCAAACACGGTCGAGCCGACGAGCGCGAAGGCCGCGGCCGCGGTCCACTTCGCGAACGAACGGGGGCGAACTTCCATCGTGAATTCCTCCTACGGGTCTTCAGGGGTCGTGCAGAAACTGGATGGCGTCACGCGGAATGCGGACGCGCGCAACAGTATCACGCACATTTGTTTCAATTTCGAGGCGGCCGTTGCCGACGACAGCGTCGACGCGTCGCGCCGCGCCGAAAAAGCGGTCGCGCTCGCCGACGGCGGCCAGCACGTTGTCGCCTTCGCCGTAAGGGGCCAGTTCGATCCGTTCGGGCCGGATCAGAATCCGGACCCGGGCACCCGCGGCCTTGCCGTGCTCGCGGGTGACGAGGTGGCCCAGCGCAGTATCGATGGCGCCCGGACCGGCAACGACGCCATCGACGATGTTGGCACGGCCGACAAAACTGGCGACGAATTCGTCGGCAGGCGTGTCGTAGATCGCCTGCGGGGGCGCGTCCTGCACGATACGTCCGTCGCGCATGACCACGACGCGATCGGCGAGCGACAACGCCTCGTCCTGGTCGTGCGTGATGAGCAGCGACGCGATGTTGTGCTCTCGCTGGATGCGTCGGACCTCGTCGCGCATCGTCATCCGCGTCGCGGCGTCGAGCGCCGACAGTGGTTCGTCGAGCAGCAGCGCGTGCGGATTGAACACCAGCGCGCGACCCAGTGCCACCCGCTGCTGCTGGCCGCCGGAGAGTTGCGCCGGCAGGCGTTCGGCGAACCCGGCGAGTCCCACCTGGTCGAGCATCGCCGTCGACCGCTTCCGCCGCTCGCCGACCGCCACCCCGCGCACGCGCAGCGGATAGGCGACGTTTTCCCAGACGCGCATGTGCGGAAACAGTGCATAGCTCTGGAACACAATCCCGCATTCGCGGCCACGCGGCGGCAGCGCGCCAACATCGGCGCCCTGCAGCCTGATCACACCGCGGTCGGGCTTCAGGAATCCCGCGATCAACCGCAGCAACGTCGTCTTGCCGCAGCCCGACGGGCCGATGCAGACAACGAGTTCACCGGCGCCGATGGTCAACGACAGGTCGTGCACACCAGCGCCGCTGCCGGGGTAACGATAGCTGACGTGCTCGAGGCTCACGGCGGTGGCGCTCATCGGATGGGCCATTGTCAAGCGGCCTCGCTCGCGCGCACCGAGCGGCCGCCGACCAGGCTTCCGCCCACCGCGGCCGCCAGCGCGAGCAGCAACAGCACGACCGTCGCGGCGCAAGCGAATCCCGTCGCGCCGTAGAACGCCTGCAGCAGCACCACCGGATAGGTGCGGTTCAGGAATCCGGCGATCAGGTTCGAAAACTGGAACTCGCCCAGCGATAGCGCGGCGACGATGATGAGTCCGGCGAGGATCGATTGCGACAGCGAGGGCACGACAACGTACAGGAAGCGTTGCCAGCCATTGCTGCCGAGCGAATCGGCCGCGTCCTCCAGCGCGTGCAGCCCGAGACGCTGCATGTCGGCGACCACCGTCTGCAGGAAATACGGGAGGCCGAGCACGACGTGGCCGGCGGCGAGCAGCCAGATGCTGCCGAGCCACGGCAGCGTGTCCGACGAAAAGACTAGGATGTAGCCGAACGCGAGCACGAGCGGCGGCAACGCCACCGGCAGCTGATACAGGACGCGGGCCAGCGAGCGGATCGCGGGGCTGCGCGCGCGGAAGATCGCGTAGGCAAGCGGCAGGCCGATGGCGACGCAGGCCGCGCACGCGATGGCGGCGACCGCGAGGCTCGCGACGAATGCGCGCCGAAAGCTCGGGTCGGCGGCAACGTCGCGATACCACTGGAACGTGATGCCGGTGGGCAGCACCGTGTTGAGCCAGAGGCTCCCAAACGAGCCGACCACCAGCAGCACGATGGGGATCGCGAGGTAGATGAGATAGAACGCGGTGATCCAGCGCGGGAGCATGCAGCGGGCGGCGAACGGGCGACGGGAGCGAACGCGGATGCTACCATCCGGGACGCACGGCGGCAACGATGACGAAGCACACCGACCAGGTCGACTACGTATCCGGCAAGACGCGCCTCTTCGGCATTGTCGGGCATCCGATCGAGCAGGCGCGGTCGCCGGAAATGATCACCGCCGAGCTCGTCGGCCGCGGCCACGATGCGGTGCTGGTGCCGCTGCACGTGCTGCCCGAGGATTTCGACGCGTGCCTGCCACCATTGATGCGATTGCGCAACCTGGGCGGGCTCGTGTTCACGATTCCCTACAAGGCGCGCGCCTGCGCGCTGGCCGACGAGCTCGGCGCGCAGGCGCAGGTCGTCGGCGCCATCAACGCGCTCGCGCGCGGCGCCGACGGCCGCTGGCGCGGCGACATCTTCGACGGCTCGGGATGCGTCGAAGCCTTCGGCCGCCGCGGCATCCCGTTCCGCGGCAAGCGCGTCATGCTGCTCGGCGCCGGCGGCGCCGGCTCGGCGATCGCCGCGGCGATCGGCGGCGAGCGGCCGGCATCGCTGCGCATCTTCGATGTCGACGGCGAGCGCGCGAGCGCGCTGGCAGCGAAAGTGGCGCGCGCCAATCCGGCGGTGGCGGTCGCCGCCGGCCCGGCGACGACGGCGGACATCGACATCTTCCTCAATGCATCGCCCGTCGGCATGCTCGACGACGCCCGCCTGCCGGTGGCCATCACCGCGCTGCCGCGCGACCTCGTCGTGTTCGATGCGATCGTCAAGCCGGAGCGCACGCCGCTGCTGGCGCTCGCCGAGCGATGCGGCTGCACGACGGTGTTCGGCCGCGAAATGATGCGCGGGCAGATCGCGCGGATGGTGGACTTCTTCTACGCGGCTTGAGGCGCAGTGGCCACCGGCGCGGTCGCCCTGCCTACGCACGGCGCCGCGGCGACGCTCGCATGACGTCGCCGCGTTACTTTGCGCGTCGCGTCCCGGTGGTCAACGGCGGTCGAGCGTGGGCGGTTGCCACGCCGGCAACGCCGCCGTCGGCGACCGCAGGAGCCGCAGCATCCGGACCGCCGCCTCGCGGCCGCGATAGTAACCGGGCACCCGCAACGTCTCCTCGAATCCGGCGCCGCGATAAAGCGCGAACGCCGCGGCGTTGTCCGCCCGCAGTTCCACGTGGATCGACGCCATGCCGGCCGTCAGCGCGGACTCGACGAGCCAGTCGACCATCATCCGCGCGATGCCGCGTCGCTGATGAGGCGGGCGCACGGCGAGCAGCACGAGATGCGCGCGCTCGTCCCCGAACGACATCAGCGCAAAACCGGCAAGCCGCGGCATGTCGCGCGCCACGACGCTGACGGTATCGGGATTGCCGATCATCTTGGCGACGCGTTCGGGCCGGTATTCCCATCCGAGCCCCGCCTCGATCAAGTCACGCGACATCGCCGCGATCGCGTGCGCGTCGCCTGCACCCGCCAAGCCCAGTGGAATATCGCGACTGGCCATTGCCCATTCTGCCACGCCTCACCGCGCCGGAGGCGGCGGCATCGTCGGCTCGCAGGCCGCCGCGCGCGCCGCGCCACGGCTGGCGTTCGGCTCGATGACCAGCCGCCACGACGCGCAGCGCGCGCGGCCTCATATCGGCGCTGATGACCAGGCACGGCTATGCGGCGTCGGCGCGGGCGATCGAAGCGCCGCGCGGGCTCGCACAGACGTACTCGGCCAAGTGCGACTGGAGCGAGATCACGGACGAGCTGGGACAGCGCTTCGAAATCTCGTTCAACCCGTACAAGCCGTTCGCCTGCGGCATCGTCATCCATCCGAGCATCGACGGCTGCGTGCAGCTGCGCGACGCGCACGCGCCGCGCGACCGCATCCACGCGACGGTCGATCCGGCCATCGACGCGGCGGCGGCCGACGTCACGGTGACGGGCATCGACGGCCGCACGCTGCACCTCTTCGTGCCGCATGCCATCGGCAGCCGGCAACAGCCGATGACCGACGACGATCTCGCCCGGAAATTACGCGGACTCGTCGATCCGGTGCCGGGGCGTCCCGCGCCGATTTCCTCATCGCGCAAACGAAGGTCGAGCTCCGCCGTATCCG
>CAWGLS010000021.1:0-25560 GCA_963823475.1 uncultured beta proteobacterium | reverse complement strand
CGCAACGCTCGCACGCGATAACATTGCCGCATGGGACCGCTGACCGGAGTGCGCATTCTCGAATTCGAGGCCATCGGCCCCGTGCCCGTTCTGCGGCATGCTGCTGGCCGACATGGGCGCCGACGTGCTGCTGGTCGACCGTGCGCAGGAGCCCGGGCCTGGGTCGATCGGCGAACGCCGGCACGACGTGCTGCTGCGCGGCCGGCGCTCGGTGACGCTCGACCTCAAGTCCCCGACGGCGTCGAGGCGGCGCTCGCGCTCGCCGACAGGGCCGACGTCGCTGATCGAGGGCTTTCGGCCCGGCGTGATGGAGCGCCTGGGCCTCGGTCCCGACGTCGCTGCTGGCCGCGCAATCCGAAGCTCGTCTACGGCCGCATGACCGGCTGGGGCCAGGACGGGCCGCTGCGCCGCGCGCGCCGGGCACGACATCGACTACATCGCGCTGGCGGGCGCGCTGCACGCGATCGGCCGCGCCGGCGAGCGCGCCGGTGCCGCCGCTGAACCTCGTCGGCGACTTCGGCGGCGGCGGCATGCTGCTCGCGTTCGGCATCGCCTGCGCGCTGCATCGAGGCGCAGCGCTCCGGGCCGCGGCCAGGTCGTCGACGCGGCGATGGTCGACGGCGCGTCGCTGCTGACGACGATGTTCTGGGGCCTGCAGGCCGCACGGCGATGGAGCGACGCGCGCGGCGAGAACGTGCTCGACTCCGGCGCGCCGTGGTACGACACGTACGCGCACGCGCGACGGCCGGTACGTCGCCGTCGGCGCCATCGAGCCCCAGTTCTACGCCGAGCTGCTCCAGCGCCTCGGCCTCGCCGGAGAGCCGCTGCCGGCGCAGAACGATCGCGCGCGCTGGCCCGAGCTGCGCGCAGCGCTTCGCCGCGGTGTTCGCGACGCAGGACGCGCGACGAGTGGGTGCGCGTGTTCGAAGCACTCCGATGCCTGCGTCGCGCCGGTGCTGACGTTGGCCGAGGCGGCGCGCGCATCCGCACGCGGTGGCGCGCGGGCGCGCATCTGCGCGTCGGCGGCGTCGAGCAGCCGGCGCCGGCGCCGCGCTTCTCGCGCACGCCCGGCGCCGTGCGCGGGCCAGCGCCCGAGCGCGGCGCGCTCGGCCGCGCGGCGCTGGCCGACTGGGGCTTCGACGCCGCCGCGATCGCGCGCCTGCGCGCGCAGGGAGTGGGTTTCATGGGGTGATTGGTTAGGGGTCAGAGCGGCAATTGTCGGCCGGCACGTGGCGCGCATCGCATCATCGGCGCGATCCGACGGTTAGCGCTCTGACCCCCAAGCCGCCCTCCGGCCGCGCCGCCCATTGCCCATTTGTAGGCGCGTTCCGCGTTCCACAGAGCGCGACGGTGTAGGACAAGTCTTACACCGCCCTCGGCGGCAGCGACCTGCCCGGCGTGCGCTCCGCGCCATACAATACGTGCCTGCCCTCCCTGCGCCGCGGGCGTTCGCGGCTTTAATCGCGTCATGCGCCTTACGCTGCGCTTCCTCGTTCCATTGCTCATCGCGCTTGCGCTGTTCGCGTATGCGGCGGTGCCGCTGGTCGACGCGCTGACCACGCGCTGGTTCGTCCGCGACCTGGACATCCGCTCCAACCTCATCGCGAATACGGCCCAGGAACCGCTGGAGGAGATGATCAAGTCGGGATCGCCGACGCGCATCCTCGGCTTCTTCCACCGGCTGACGAGCGACGAGCGGCTGTACGCCGTCGGCCTTTGCCTGTCCGATACCGCGGCGCCAGTCGCGACGTCGCAGTTCCCGGGCGAGTTGCGCTGCTCGGCGCTCGCGCCCTATTTGACACCCGGCGACCATCTGCTGCGCACCGCCAGGGGTGTGGTTCATGTGGCGGTGCGGCCGCTGGCGACCGACCTGCCCGATGGCGCGGAACTGGTCCTGGTCCACGACATGAGCTTCATGGAGCGCCGCAGCGAGGAAACGCGGCAATACCTGTTCTACTTCTTCGCGGCGCTGGCCGCGAGCGTCGCGCTGATCACCGTCGTCATCGCGCAGCTGTCGTGGCGCGGCTGGGTCGCCGGACTCCGCGCGTTGCTGCGCGGCGAAGGCATCCTGCGGCCGTCGTCGGGAACCGCGCCGGAGCTGCGCCCGATCGCCCGTGACGTGCAGGCGCTGCTGCGCGAGCTCGAGCACCAGTTCCGCCCGACGGACGAGAGCCAGCAGCGCTGGACGCAGCAGACGCTGCGCGCCGTGCTGCGCGGCGAGATGCGCGGCAACGACATCATCATCGTCTCCAATCGCGAGCCGTACATCCACGTGAAGACGCCCGACGGCGGCGTTCGCGTGCAGCGGCCCGCCAGCGGCCTGGTGACCGCGCTCGAGCCGGTGATGCGCGCGTGTTCGGGCACGTGGATCGCGCACGGCAGCGGCAGCGCCGACCGCGAGACGGTCGACAAGCACGACCTCGTCGCGGTCCCGCCCGGCAACCCGGCCTACCAGATCCGCCGGCTGTGGCTGTCGGACGCGGAGATCGCCGGCTACTACGACGGCTTTGCCAACGAGGGGATGTGGCCGCTCTGCCATATCGCGCACGTGCGGCCGACATTCCGCAGCGCCGACTGGGAGCAGTACCGTGCCGTCAACGCGAAGTTCGCCGACGCCGTCGTCGCGGAGGCGCACAGCGATGATCCCGTCGTGCTCGTGCAGGACTACCACTTCGCATTGCTGCCGCGGATGATCCGCGAACGGCTGCCCAAGGCGACGATCATCACGTTCTGGCACATCCCGTGGCCCAACCCGGAAGCGTTTGCCATCTGCCCCTGGCGCGTCGAGCTGCTCGACGGGCTGCTGGGCAGCGACATCCTGGGCTTCCATACGCAGTTCCATTGCAACAACTTCCTCGAATCCGTCGACCGCTTCGTCGAGGCCCGCATCGACCGCGAGACGTACTCGGTCGTCTGCCGCGGCGAGCGCACCGCCATCCACCGTTATCCGATCTCGATCGAGTGGCCGCCGGAGCCGCTGGCCCGCGTGGCCGCCGTCGACGAATGCCGCGAGAGCGTGCGCGTTCGTCTCAACCTGCCGCGCGGCCACAAGCTCGGGATCGGCATCGACCGCCTCGACTACACGAAGGGCATCATCGAGCGCTTCAACGCCGTGGGCCGCCTGCTCGAGCTGCAGCCGGAATGGGTCGGACGCTTCACCTTCGTGCAGATCGCCGCGCCGACGCGGGGCACGATCGACGACTACCAGGACTACGCCAAGCGCGTCCACAAGCTGGTGGAGCAGATCAACGGCCGCTATCCCGATGCCGCGCATCCGCCGATCGTCCTGCTCGCCGAGCATCACGAGCCCGAAGCGGTCTACGAGTACCATCGCGCCGCCGACCTCTGCTTCGTCAGCAGCCTGCACGACGGCATGAACCTGGTCGCCAAGGAGTACGTCGCCGCCCACGACGACGAACTTGGCGTGCTGATCCTCTCGCAGTTCGCCGGCGCGTCGCGGGAACTTCCCGAGGCGCTGGTCGTCAACCCTTACGACGCCGAGCAGTGCGCCGCGGCCTTGGGCGTCGCGCTCGCGATGTCCGTCGACGAGCAGCGCGACCGCATGCGGCTGATGCGCAACATCATCCGCGAATTCAACGTCTACCGCTGGGCCGGCCGCATGCTGCTCGACGCCGCCGCCATGCGCCAGCGCAAGCGTTTTCGCGACCGTCTCGAGTCGCCCGATACCTGACGCGATGAGCCATCGTATCCCAACGCCCCGCCCTCTCCGTTTCGTGCGGCCGCCGCCGCCGCCGCTGGGGATCGACTGCGCGCTGTTCCTCGACATCGACGGCACGCTCGCCGAATTCGCGAAGGCGCCCGATGCCGTCCGCATCGATGTCGAGATCGGCGCCGTGCTGCCGCGTATCAGGCGCGACCTGGGCGGTGCCCTCGCGCTGATCACCGGCCGCTCGATCACCAGTGCCGACCTCCTGTTCCCGGGGCAGAATCTGCCAATCGCCGGCCAGCACGGCAGCGAACGGCGCGACGCCGCGGGCACCATCCACCTGCATGCACCGATCAAGGCGACGCAGGCGCGGCTGCGCAAACTGCTGCGCGGCTTGGCCAAGCGCCATCCGCAGCTGCTGCTCGAGGACAAGGGCGCATCGCTGGCGCTGCACTACCGCAGCACGCCGCATCTCGCATCGCACGTGCATCAGACGCTGCGCCGCTCGATCGAGCATGAGGAAGGCTACGAGCTGCAGCCGGGCAAGCTGCTACTCGAGGTACGGCCGGAGGGACGCGACAAGGGAACGGCGATTCACGACTTCATGGCGGAGCGGCCGTTCGCCGGCCGGCTGCCCGTGTTCGTCGGCGACGACGTGACCGACGAGCACGGCTTCGCCGCGGTCGAGCGCCTCGGCGGATGGACGGTCAAGGTCGGCCCCGGCCGCACGGCGGCGCGCTTTCGCCTCGCCAACCCCGCCGCCGTGAAGCGCTGGCTGCTGGCGCCCGTCGCGCACGAGTCCGCCTACTCGAACGACGCCACCGGCACGACCTGAAAGAGGAAAGCAATGCAGAGCCTGGACCTCGCGCTGATCGGCAACGGACGCATCGGCGCGCTGATCGACGCCAACGCCACCATCGTCTGGGGATGCTTTCCGCGCTTCGACGGCGACCCGGTGTTCTGCGCGTTGCTCGACACCGCCGCGCCGCGCGATGCGCGCGGCCTCTGGTCGATCGAACTGGTCGACGGCGTGACCGCGACGCAGTCGTACACCGAGAACACGGCGGTACTGGTGACGCGCCTGACCGACAGCACCGGCGGCGTCGTGGAGATCACCGATTGTGCGCCGCGCTTCGTCCATTACGGCCGGCTGCACCAGCCGATGACGATCGCGCGCCGCGTCAGGCGGCTGGCCGGCAGCCCGCGCGTGGTCGTCCGGCTGCGCCCCGCCTTCCAGTACGCGCGCGCGCAGCCGGCGACGACCACCGGCAGCCATCATGTGCGCTACGTCGGCCCGGACCTCACGCTGCGGCTGTCGACCGACGCGTCGCTGACGGACATCCTCGAGGAGCGGGCGTTCTTCATCGAAGACACGGTGACGATGTTGCTCGGCGCCGACGAGACGATCCCCGAGCAACTGAACGACCTCGGCCGCCATTTCCTCGAGGCGACCCTCGACCACTGGCGCGAATGGGTGCGCGGACTCGCGATTCCGTTCGAATGGCAGGCGGCGGTGATCCGGGCTGCCATCACGCTCAAGCTCAATGCGTTCGACGACACCGGCGCCATCATCGCCGCGATGACGACGTCGATCCCCGAAGCCGCCGACTCCGGCCGCAACTGGGACTATCGGTTCTGCTGGCTGCGCGACGGCTACTTCGTCGTGAATGCGCTGAACCGGCTCGGCGCGACGACGACGATGGAGCGCTACCTGCAATACCTGATCGGCATCGCGGCCGCCACCAGCGACGGCCCGATCCAGCCCGTCTATCGCGTGAGCGGCAGCGGCGAGCTGCTCGAGCGCGTGGAGGACGCGCTGCCGGGCTACCGCGGCATGGGGCCGGTGCGCGTCGGCAACGACGCGTGGCGGCAGATCCAGCACGACGTCTACGGCTCGGCGGTCCTCGCCGCCACGCACGTGTTCTTCGACGAGCGGCTGACGCACCGCGGCGACATCACGCTGTTCGAGCGCCTGGAGCCGCTGGGTCGCCGCGCGCTGGCGATGCACGACCAGCCGGACGCCGGCCTGTGGGAGCTGCGCGGCAACACGCGCGTGCACACGTTCTCGAGCGTCATGTGCTGGGCGGCCTGCGACCGCCTGTCGCGCATCGCGAGGCGCCTCGGCCTCGCCGAGCGCGCGCAGGCGTGGCGCGCCGACGCCGACCGCATCCGCGCGTTCGTCGAGGCGAATTGCTGGAGCGCGGAGCTCGGCACGTTCGTGTCGGCGACCGGCGGCCGCGAACTCGACGCGAGCCTGCTGCTGCTCGAACAGCTGAACTTCGTGCGCGCCGACGATCCCCGCTACATCGCCACGGTGAACGCGATCGAGCGCGACTTGAAGCGCGGCGATTTCGTGTTCCGCTACATCGAGATCGACGACTTCGGCGCGCCGCGCAACGCGTTCCTCGTCTGCACGTTCTGGCTCGTCGACGCGCTGGCGGCGATCGGCCGCCGCGACGAGGCCCGCGCGCTGTTCACGCGGCTGCTCGCCTGCCGCAACCGCCACGGCCTGCTGGCCGAGCACGTCGACCCCGCCACCGGCGAGCACTGGGGCAACTTCGTGCAGACGTACAGCATGGTCGGCCTGATCAACTCCGCCATCCGGCTGTCGCTGCCGTGGGACGAGGCGTTCTGATCACCGGAGAGGCTCACCCGAGCGGGCAGCGGCGACTGCAACAGTAACGTCGTCCCCGCGAAAGCGGGGACCTTAGCGTCGTGGGGTGAACGTCACTGGATCCCCGCTTTCGCGGGGACGACGGTCGAAGGCATTCGCGTTCCGCGGCAGCGAACGCCTCGCAACCGGACGGTCAGTCCGCTGTGCGCGCCTGCGCGATCGCTTCGAGCAGCGCCTCCGGTTCGTGCGCCCCCGATACCGCCGTCCTGCCGTCGAAGATGAAAAACGGCACGCCCGAAACGCCCATCTCGCGCGCCCGCGCATCGGCCCCGGCGACGGCGTCCCGCAGCTCGTCCGACGCCAGGAACGCGCGCGCGTCGTCCGGGTCGTAGCCCGCCTCCGCGGCGAGGCGGCCGAGTTCGTCGTGATCGCCGACGAAGCGGCCGTCGAGGAAATACGCGCGGAACAGGTCTTCGACCAGCGCATCCGCGTCCCCCTCGCGGCGCGTCTGCGCCCACGCGATCAGGCGGTGGGCGGCGAGCGTGTTCGGTTGCCGCTCGATCGCGTCGAACGCGAACGGTATTCCCACGGTCGCGCCCGCGGCGCTCACGCGCGCATAGATCTCCTGCGCGCGCGCGGGGCCGCCGAATTTCGCCTCCAGATACTGGCGGCGGTCGACGCCGCCGGGCGGCAGGTCCGGATTGAGCTGGAACGGATGCCAGCGCACTTCGACCGGCAGGTCCGGCTCCACTTCGCGCAGCCGCGCGAGCGCGGCCTCGAGCCGCCGCTTGCCGATGTAGCACCACGGGCACACGACATCGGACACGACATCGACGGTCAGGGCTTCGATCACGGTGCATCCTTTCGAGGTTGGCGGGCGCGGCGTCGAGCCGGGTCTGGCCCCTGCGCGCGGCCGCCCCTCCGGCGTGGCGCAAGTCGCACTCCGCAACAACGCTGGGACCAGGACGCCGCCGGGTCGACGGAGGCCTCCAATCTGACCACGGTTAAACCAACGCCGGCCCCCGA
Source organism: uncultured beta proteobacterium (assembly GCA_963823475.1). Classification (GTDB taxonomy): domain Bacteria; phylum Pseudomonadota; class Gammaproteobacteria; order Burkholderiales; family Casimicrobiaceae; genus VBCG01. The sequence goes on along the minus strand of CAWGLS010000021.1, from coordinate 18,253 downwards.
TCCCAGATAATAGGGTTCATCCCCCTGGTTCCCAACCCCTCCATGGCCACGTCGCTGCGCTGGGACATCTTCTGCCGCGTCGTGGACAACTTCGGCGACGCGGGTGTCTGCTGGCGACTCGCCCGCCAGCTCGCGCGCGAGCACGGGCTCGCCGTCACGCTGTGGATCGACGACGTGGGCAGCCTCGCCCGCTTCGTCCCCGCGTTGAGCGCGGACCACGCGGACCAGGCGGCGGCCGGCGTCCGCGTGCGCCGGCTGGTCGATCCGCTGCCGGCGAACTCGGCGCCGGCGGACGTCGTCATCGAGGGCTTTGGTTGCGGCGTCCCGGACGGCTACGTCGCCGCGATGGCAGCGATGGCGCGGCCTCCGGTCTGGGTGGTGCTCGAATACCTGTCGGCGGAACCGTGGATCGACGCGTCGCACGGCCTGCCGTCGCCGCATCCGCGGCTGCCGTTGACGCGCTGGTTCTGGTTCCCCGGCTTCACGGCCAAGACGGGCGGCGTATTGCGCGAGCAGGGACTGCTTGCCGCGCGCGATGCGTTCCGCGCGGAACCGACGGCGGCCGAGCGCGTCTGGCGTGCCGCGGGTTTCGTGCCGGACCCGGAGGCGCTGTACGTGTCGCTCTTCTGCTACGCGAATCCGGCGCTGCCGGCGCTGCTCGACCTGTGGGCCGAGGGCGACGAGCCCGTCGCGTGCATCGTCCCGCGACGGCGTGGCGCGCTCCGAGCTCGACCGCTGGACCGGCGGCGCCGTCCCGCACCCGGGGGCGCCCTGCACGCGCGGGCGGCTGACGCTGGCGGTGGCGCCGTTCGTCGACCAGGACGCGTTCGACCGCCGGCTCTGGCTGGCGGACGTGAACTTCGTCCGCGGCGAGGATTCGTTCGTGCGCGCGCAATGGGCCGGGCAGCCGTTCGTCTGGCACATCTACCCGCAGGAAGGCGACGCCCACCTGGCCAAGATGGACGCGTTCCTCAACCGGCTGGAAGGCAGCCTGCCGGAAGGCACGCGCATCGGCCAGCGCGCGTTCTGGTACGCCTTCAACGCCGGCGACCCGGTGGCCGTCGCCGACGCCTGGCCCGCGTACCGCGCCGCGCTGCCCGCGGTGGGCGTGCTGGCGCGCGCCTGGGCGCGGGCGCTGGCCCGGCAGGAGGACCTGGCGCGGGGGCTGGTCAAGTTCTGCGAAAATCGTTTATAATTATGGGTTTCCCGAATTGCACCAACACGTTAACCCAAGTGGCGCGCGGCCAACGCCTGCCGCCCGCCCTACTCTGGAACCAGTCATGAAACTCGCTCAGGAAGTGCGCGCCGGCAATGTGATCATGGTCGGCAAGGACCCGATGGTCGTGCAGAAGGCCGAATTCACGAAGTCCGGCCGCAACGCCTCCGTGGTCAAGATGAAGCTCAAGAACCTGCTGTCGGGCAGCGGCACCGAAACCGTGTATCGCGCCGACGAGAAGTTCGACACCATCCAGCTCGAGAAGAAGGACGTGACGTACTCCTACTTCGCGGACCCGATGTACGTGTTCATGGACACCGAGTTCAACCAGTTCGACGTCGAGAAGGACAACCTGGGCGACGCGCTCAACTACCTCGAGGAAGGGCTGCCCTGCGAACTCACGTTCTACGACGGCCGCGCCATCTCGGTGGAGCTGCCGACCTCCGTCGACCGCGAGATCACCTACACGGAGCCCGCGGTCAAGGGCGACACGTCGGGCAAGGTGATGAAGCCCGCCAAGCTCGTCAACGGCTTCGAAGTGCAGGTCCCGCTGTTCGTCACGACCGGCGACAGGATCGAGATCGACACGCGCACCGGCGAGTACCGCCGCCGCGTGTAGCCTTCCCCGAAGCGTCACGACCAAGGGCACCCGCGGGTGCCCTTGGTCGTGGACGTCCGGCGGCGGACGCGAATACCCCGCGCGCGCCGCGTCGAATCTCGCGCTGGGGTCGAGCCGCGTGCTCTTCCTACCGTGTCGTCAGGCCCGCGCCCGCGGGCGTTCGGAGGCGACGATGGACGCGGCGAACCATCGATTTCCATCCGACCCGGCGAACAGGACCCCGCAGCCCCTGGCAGCACCCGCCCGGCTGCGCTGGATCGCGCTGGTCCGCGTGATCGCCTGGATCGTCGCGCTCGGCTTCTTCGCCGGCATGCCGATGGCCGCGACGCCGCAAGCGCCCCACGCTCGCCGACCGCTACGAGACGATGCGGCCGCGGATGGCCGCGTCCGCCTTCGGCCGGCCGCTCGTCGTCGATTCCGGCGAATTCGACGGCCGCCTGCATGGCGTCATCGACGCCGAGCTCGCCCAGCCGTTCGCGCCGATGGCCACGCGCCTGACGACGCCGCCCGCGTGGTGCGACGTCATCGTGCTGCACGTCAACGTCAAGGGCTGCGCGGCCGACGGCGACGTCGTCACCGTGTACAGCGGCCGCAAGTTCTACGAGCCGATCGACCGCACGTACGCGATCCGCTATGCGTTCCGCGTGGCCGCCGCGCGTGCCGACTACTTGCGCATCGTCCTCGCCGCCGACGCGGGTCCGCTCGGCACGCGCGACTACGAGATCGTCCTCGAAGCCATGCCGGTCGGCAGCCGCACGTTCGTGGCCGTGCACTACGCGTTCCGTCCGTCCGCGGGAGCCGCCTCGCCACCGCGTCCTACCTCGCCACCGCGGCAGCGGCAAGGTCGGCTTCACGATCGTCGCCGCCGGCAGCGACGGCCGGCCGGAACGGATCGGCGGCGTGCGCGGCATCGTCGAGCGCAACGCGATGCGCAACTTCCTCGCGCTGGAAGCGTGGCTGCAAACGCGCGACGTCCCCGAGACCGACCGCTTCGAGCGCCGGCTCGAGCGGATGGCGGCGCTGACCGAACGCTATCCGGAGCAGCTGGTCGAGCTGCCCGCGGCCGAGTACACCGCGATCAAGCGCCGCGAATGGCGGGAGCAGCTGCCGAAAGAATGAGGGTCAGACTCGCATTCCTTTATCGCCAGCGGTGACCTTTATCGCCGGCCGGAGGCCGGGACCGTTCTAGAATAGCCATCGCGCGTCCCTCGCGTTTCCGTCGAAACGTGGGCCGGACGGGCCCACGAGACCGACGATGGCGACCGCCGACGCACTGATGCTGGCCCGGATCCAGTTCGGGTTCACGATCTCGTTCCACATCATCTTCCCGGCGATCACGATCGGCCTCGCGAGCTACCTCGCGGTGCTCGAGGCGTGCTGGCTGCGCACGCAGCGCACGGTCTTTCGCGACCTCTACCTGTTCTGGTCGAAGATCTTCGCCGTCAACTTCGGCATGGGCGTGGTGTCGGGCCTCGTGATGGCCTACCAGTTCGGCACCAACTGGAGCTACTTCTCCGATTTCGCCGGCAGCGTGACGGGACCGCTGCTCGCGTACGAAGTCCTGACGGCATTCTTCCTCGAAGCCGGGTTCCTGGGCGTCATGCTGTTCGGCTGGAAGCGCGTCGGGCCCGGGCTGCATTTCTTCGCGACGGTGATGGTCGCCGTCGGCACGCTGATCTCGTCGACGTGGATCCTCGCCTCCAACAGCTGGATGCACACGCCCGCCGGCTACGCGATCGTCGACGGGCGCATCATTCCCACCGACTGGCTTGCCGTCATCTTCAATCCGTCGTTCCCGTACCGGCTGACGCACATGGTCGTGGCTGCCTACCTCGCGACCGCGCTGATGGTCGGCGCGTCCGGTGCCTGGCACCTGCTGCGCGGCCGCGACGATGCCGCAATCCGCATGATGACGTCGATGGCGATGTGGATGCTGCTGCTGGTCGCGCCGCTGCAGGCGCTCATCGGCGACCAGCATGGGCTCAACACGCTGCAATACCAGCCGGCCAAGATCGCCGCCATCGAAGGGCACTGGGAGAACAAGCCGGGCGAGGCGGTGCCGCTGACGCTCTTCGGCTGGCCCGACATGGAGCAGGAGAAGACGCTGTACGCCGTCGACATCCCGCACCTGGGCAGCCTGATCCTCACGCACAGCTGGGACGGGCAGTTCCCGGGACTCAAGTCCTATCCGAAGGAGGACCGGCCGAACTCGACGATCGTCTTCTGGACGTTCCGCATCATGGTCGGACTGGGCGTGCTGATGATCCTGCTCGGGCTCTGGTCCGGCTGGGCGCGCTGGCGCGGCACGCTCTACAGTTCGCGGCCACTGCTGCGCGCCGCGCTCGCGATGGGTCCGGCGGGCGTCATCGCCATCCTCGCCGGCTGGTTCACCACCGAGATCGGCCGCCAGCCGTGGGTCGTCTACGGCGTGATGCGCACGGCCGACGGCGTGTCGGCGCACAGCGCGACGCAGCTGTCGATCACGCTCGCGCTGTTCGTCGTCGTCTACCTGCTGGTGTTCGGCGCCGGGCTCGTGTTCATGCTGCGGCTCATCCACGCCGGTCCGGCCGCACCGGACGGGTCGGCGCACGATGCCCGGCGGACCGGGCCAGCCGCGGCAGCCGATGCGGCCGATTTCCGCCGCCACCGCACCGGCCGCCGACGCGGCGAAAGGATGACCGACATGGGCATCGACCTTCCGCTCGTCTGGGCCGGCATCATCGTCTTCGGCGTGATGATGTACGTCGTGATGGACGGGTTCGACCTGGGCATCGGCCTCCTCTACCCGTTCTTCCCGCGACAAGACGGATCGCGACGTGATGATGAACACCGTCGCGCCGATCTGGGACGGCAACGAGACGTGGCTGGTGCTGGGCGGCGCCGGGCTGCTGGCGGCGTTCCCGCTCGCGTATTCGGTCGTGCTGTCGGCGTTCTACCTGCCGCTGATCTTCATGCTGCTCGGCCTCATCTTCCGCGGCGTGGCGTTCGAATTCCGCTTCAAGGCGCGCGATGCGGGCCGCCACTGGTGGGACAAGGCCTTCATCGGCGGCTCGCTCGTCGCCACGTTCTTCCAGGGCGTCACGCTGGGCGCGTACATCGACGGCGTCCCGGTCGTCAATCGTGCGTACGCGGGCGGCGCGCTCGACTGGCTGACGCCGTTTTCGCTGTTCACCGGCGCGGGCCTGCTGGCGGCGTACGCGCTGCTCGGCTGCACGTGGCTGATCTACAAGACCGGTGGCGACCTGCAGAAGCGGATGGTCGCGATCGCGCGGCCGCTGACGCTGGCCATGCTCGCCGTGATCGCCGCGATCAGCCTGTGGACGCCGTTCGCGCATCCGGCCATCGCGCAGCGCTGGTTCACGATGCCCAACCTCCTCTGGTTCGCCCCGGTGCCGCTGCTGGTCGCGCTCACCGCATGGCAATTGCTGGTGACGGCTGCGCGGCGAGCCGCAGGCCGGGCCGTTCGTGCTGACGCTGTTCCTGATCTTCCTCTGCTACAGCGGGCTCGGCATCAGCCTGTGGCCGAACATCATTCCGCCGGCGGTGTCGATCTGGGACGCGTCGGCGCCGCCGCAAAGCCAGGGCTTCGCGCTGGTGGGCGCGCTGCTGATCATTCCGATGATCTTGGGCTACACGGCGTGGGGCTACTACGTGTTCCGCGGCAAGGTCGACGCGACGCACGGCTACCACTGATGGCACGCGATGCGCCCGCGCCGCACGCCGCGAGCCGCGGCCGCCTGTGGCTGCGCCGCTTCGGCTGGCTCGTCGCGTACTGGCTGCTGGGCGTGCTCGCGGTGGGGGCGCTCGCGTTCGGACTGCGCATCGTGATGGGCTGGGTGGGCTTGCGGCTGTGACAACGGCGCCGCACTGAAACGTACAGCGGTTCCGCCGCATCATTCCGCGGCAGCGACCGCGGACCACGAAGAGCGTGGCGAACGTCTGCCGCCGGACCCACCACCCCGCTCCGCGCCGGCCTCGATCATCGACCAGCGCAAGTTGAGCGGCAAGCGCCGCGCCGATGCGCGCAGGCTGCTGCAGGACGCGATGGAGCGCCTCGAGGATCGACGCCGACGCTGCGTTCGCACGCAACGACCCCGGGCCTGCGCGAAGCCGGCGGGCGCCGCGCGCGCGGCACCGCGACGCCGACGACGCGTGAGGAGCTGGGCGGGACGCAGGCCATGGCGAACATGCGACAAGATCGCGCGAGGCCGCTCGCCGTATCGGGTGGGGACTTGGGGAAGGCCGCGTTCATATGCGACGCACCGGCGTTCCACCACGGGCCACGCCCGTTGCGGGCCGCGCGCCACGCCCGGTCCCTCGACAAGCCCCGTTGCATCAGGTTGCGCATCCGGGCTGACGCCGTTCCGTTTCCGTTGCCGCCACCACCCGGCGCACCGGTTGCGGTTGATAATCGCCCGCCAGCAGTCTGGCCCGAATCGTTGGCCAGTGTTGCTTCAGATGGTCTGTGAGTGCGCCCTGCCGGGCGCACGAAAAAGCGGCCGCGCGAGGCGGCCGCAAGCGACAGTCAGGAGGAAAGGGAGGACTGTCGGGCGACGGCGGCACCTTAAGCGCCGATGAACCCGCCGTCGTTCTTGGTGATGGCCACGGTTCCGGGCCTGTTGGTCTGGCAGGCCGCCGCTATCAATAGCCACTTGCCGATGCGTTGCATATGCATTCCTCACGACAACCCGCACACCTTGCCGGGATAGTGTGTCGGCGCCGTGACATTGGCATGACGAATGCGTTGTCGCGGGCCGGCCGGGCGCCTTCAGAGCCAGCGATACAGCGAGTAGTACATGTCGCCGACGCGACTCGCGAGCAGCCGACGACGCGCGCGTTCCACCAGCTGCCAGCGGTCGAGGCGATGCGTATGCGGGCCGATCTGCGAGCGCGCGCCGAGCGCGGGGTCTTCACGGACCACCGGTGGCCGCAGCACGGCGATCCGCGGCGCGGCGCGCGCCCCCCGGCTGCCGAGAAAGTGATCGATCGGCACGCGCAAGCGCAAGCCGCCCATGGCGAAGAAGCGTTCGACGTACGCGCGCGTGATCACGTAGCCCCACGTGTTGAGGACGGTGCCGATCGGCTCGTGCAGCCAGCAGCCGCCGGCGCGCACGCGCCGTTGCGACGAGATGCTGCGCGATGACGTGCCGAGGTACGTCACGTCGTGGACGGATTCGCGCGCCAGTGCCGTCGCCACTTGCGCGAACTGCGGATCGAGCACCAGGTCGTCCTCGATGACCGTGCATGCGCGCTGGCCGCGCCGGCGGCGCAACAGGTCCCATGCGGAGAGGTGCGACAGCCAGCATCCAACCTCCGCGCCGCTCAACAGGTCATGATCGAATTCGATGCCGCCGAAGCGCTCCCGCGCCCAGGCGGCGATCTCCTCGCGCGGCCGGGCGCGGCCATCGATGCCGATACGCTCGAAGCGCAGCGCGAAGGAGGCGAGCTGCGCCGCCATGTGGTCTCGCCGCTCCACGGCGGACTCGAGGTTGATCAGCACGAGCATCGGCAATGGACTCCAGGCAGGCGCCCGGGCGCGACGGCGCCGCGACGCGCGAATGACGCCGAATGTGACGTACCGAGATGACAGCCGCGTTGCCGCGCGCGGCGGTCAGAGGATCCGCAGCGAACCGGTGAGCGGCAGACAGTGATCCGGACCGGACTGGAACCCGGCGAGGCGGTGGCTGGCGAAGTCCACGGTCGCGGTGATCACGCCCCCGGGGACCGTCGCGAACCAGACGAGGAAGAGCTGGGCGCGGACGGGCTGCACGCAGAATTGCCGGGCGCGGCCCACCTGACCCTGCGTGGGACCCGCCACCACGCGCCAGGTGAGCGACCAGTCGTCGTTGAACGCGTAGTCGCAGACGACGCCGATCAGCGGTCCGCTGTCGATCGTCCAGCGCTCTATCGTGCCGCGAAAGCGTTCCGGCGAGTGGGGGCGCGGGGCGATGGCGTTCGGCGACAAGGTGATCATCGGCTTTTGGGCCCGGTACGGACGTCCACACTAGCCGTACCACGTGACATCGATGTGACACGCGAGACGCTTGCGTCACCCGCACGTCACGCGTCCTTCACGCCGCTGTCGTATCGCGCCGGTATCGTCCTGTTCATGTCGAACATCAACGAGATGGCGTGAATTGCTGCGATCCGACGTGAACTCCGGCGCCAGACCGATACGCACCGCCATCGCCGCGCACGCCGATGACGCCGCCGCGCGACCTGCCGCCGGAAGCCCGGATGTTCGCACCCGACCGGGACGACGAGGACGACGCCGCGGTGGCGAATCCGTTGCGCTATCGCGCCATCTTCATCTCCGACTGCCACCTGGGCACGCCGGGTTGCCAGGCCGGCGCCCTGCTCGAGTTCCTGCGCCGCGACCGAGTCCGACTACCTGTTCCTGGTCGGCGACATCATCGACGGCTGGCAGCTGAAGCGGCGCTGGTACTGGCACCAGCTGCACAACGACGTCGTCCAGAAGGTCTTGCGCAAGGCACGCAAGGGGACGCGCGTCGTCTACGTGCCGGGCAATCACGACGAAGCGGCGCGGCACTATGTCGGCGTCGACTTCGGCGGCATCGCCATCCGCGAGGAGGCGATGCACGTCACGCGCACCGGACGCCGGCTGCTCGTCACGCACGGCGACCGCTTCGATGCCGTGGTCACCTGCGCGAAATGGCTGGCGTTGCTCGGCGACCAGCTCTACATGTTCACGCTGAAGCTCAACCAGCACTTCAATGCCGCGCGCGCGCGGCTGGGGCTGCCGTACTGGTCGCTGTCGCAGTTCCTGAAGCTGCGGGTCAAGAACGCCGTCAGCTACATCAACGCGTTCGAGGACGCGCTGGCCCGCGAGGCCCGCTCGCGCGGCTTCGACGGCGTCGTCTGCGGCCATATCCACCACGCGGAGGTCCGCGCGATCGGCGACGTCCTCTACTGCAACTCCGGCGACTGGGTGGAGAGCCTCACTGCGCTGGTCGAAGCGCACGACGGAACATTGTCGGTGCTGCGCTGGCACGAGGTCGCTCCGGAACTCGCGTTGCTGACGCGCGCGGCGCCCGAGCGCGCCGCCATGCCGGTGCAGGCCTGACTCGATGCAGCACGACCCGCCGGATCGAATGCCGCAACCGCTTCCCGCGACGATCCCGGGTGGCACCGCGCGCGCGCTGCGGATCCTGATCGTCAGCGATGCGTGGTCGCCGCAGATCAACGGCGTCGTGATCACGCTGCAGAACACGATCCGCGAACTCGAACGCATCGGCCACACGGTGACGACGATCACGCCCGGCGCGTTCCGCACGATTGCCTGCCCGACCTACCCCGAGATCCGGCTGTCGCTGTTCGCGGCGGGTGGTGTGGCGCGCCGGATCGACGCCTTCGCGCCCGATGCGCTGCACATCGCGACCGAAGGTCCGCTGGGACTCGCCGCGCGCCGGCACTGCGTGCGCACGCGGCGTCCGTTCACCACGGCGTATCACACGCAGTTCCCCGAGTACATCCACGCGCGCTCGCGCCTGCCGGTCGCCATCAGCTACCGGTGGATGCGCTGGTTCCACGCGCCGGCGCGGGCGTTGATGGTCGCGACACCGGACATCGAGCGCCGACTCGCGCAACGCGGCTTCACCAATCTCACCCGCTGGTCGCGCGGCGTCGACACCGACCTCTTTCACGCGGCAACACCGGCGTCGCTGGAAGTCGCGCGGCCCATCTTCCTCTATGTCGGGCGCGTGGCGGTCGAGAAGAACATCGAGGCGTTTCTCGCCCTCGACCTGCCGGGGATCAAATGGGTGGTCGGCGACGGTCCCGCGCGCGGCGAACTCGAGCGGCGCTTTCCGGACGCCGTCTTCTTCGGCATGAAAACGGGCGACGAACTCGCGTGGCACTACCGGCAGGCCGATGTCTTCGTATTTCCCAGCCGCACGGACACGTTCGGGCTGGTGATGCTGGAAGCCATGGCGTGCGGAACGCCGGTGGCGGCGTACCCGGTGACCGGACCGATCGATGTCGTGCGCCCGGGGATCTCCGGCATCCTCGACCACGACCTGCGCGCGGCGGCGCTGGCCGCGCTCGATCTGCCACGCGCGGCGGTGCGCACGCACGCGCTCGACTCGTCGTGGGCGAGCGCCACCGAGCAGTTCGTCGCCAACCTGCATGTGGTGCATGCCGGAAGCTGATGCATCGGAGAGTCCGCACCAGGGGCAGCGCGGCCTGCGCCGGCTCTGGAATGCGTTCCTGTATTCGCTATCCGGATTGCGCCTCGCGTCCCGGCACGAAAGCGCGTTCCGGCAGGAAGTCGCGCTGGCGGTCGCGCTGATTCCGATCGCGATCACGTTGCCGGTGCCGGGCGTCCAACGCGTGCTGCTGACGTGCTCGGTGCGGCTGGTGCTGGTGGTCGAGCTGCTCAATTCCATGCCGGCGCAGGTGCAGATGCCGAGCGCGGCGGTGACCGATCCCCGCGAAAAGGCGATCGTCGCGCGCGCCGCGCGGAAGTAGCGGCGGTCGACTACGGGCGCGGGGGTCGCCGCGCCGTCAGCCAGCGCGCGAGGCGCTCGTACACTTCGGGCGCTTCCAGCAGATCGAAATGCCCGGTCTCGTAGGCAACGAAGCGATGGTCGTCGGGAATCGCGAGCGCCAGCGCCGGGTCGCGATGCTGCCCGAGCGCACTCGCGACCGGCACCAGACCATCGCCGCGCAACCGCGCCCGCGGTGACGCCGGCCGCGCCTGCTTGCTCGCGGCGATCGCGAAACAGCGCACGTCCGCAGGCAGCGGCAGCGGCAACGCGTGCCGCCGCGCGTGCGTTCCGGTGGGCAGCGGCCGCGCCCAGTCCTCGTCCTGCACATAGCCGTAGCGCAGGTCCTTGATGCCCGCGCTGCGCACCTTGCCCAGGCGGGCGAGCGGCGCCGTGTACGGACTGATCTCGATCAGGTAGTCGGCGATGGCCCCGGCGCGTTCCATCGGCGCGCCGTGGTGCGGCGTGCCGAGAAACACGAGGCTCGACAGACATCGTGTCCATTTCTGCCGGGCCAGCGCGGCGCAGTGGATGGCGCTGCGCGCGACCAGCCCGCCCATGCTGTGGCCGACGATCGCGAGCTCCTCGATCGGCACCGGCCAGGCGTCGACCAGCGTCTGCATCCGGTCGGAAAGATCGCGGCCGTTGGTGGAAACGTGCCGACCGGTGTTGTAGTGCAGGTAGAGCGGCGTGTAGCCGGCATCGCGCGCAAGCGCCGCGCCGTGGTCCTGACCGTCGCGCTGCCACTGCAGGTCGTTCATGCACAATCCGTGCAGCAGCACGACCACCTTGCCGCCGGCCTCGGGAAAGGCGGCCGCCAGCGCCTCCTTCGTCACTTTCAGCGGGTGTCCGTCGCGTCGCCACTGCATCGGGATCGCCAGCGGATTGCCGGAAGCTTCCAGGTAGTCACCGAGGACGCCGTTGAGCACCGCGAGCACCGCTTCGCGTTCCGACGATGACCGGCGCTCGGCGAGCAGCGGCGCCAGCGTGCCGAGCAGCGCATCCAGTCCGCCGCCGACGAACCGCGTGACGCCGCGCACCGTCCTGTAGACGAAGCCGGTGATGCCCGTTGTCTTGCCCTTGGGGGCGTTGCCGAAGACGCCGGGCGTCTGCGTGATCGTGTGGTGCATCGCCTCGACCAGGTCGGCCAGGCCCACGACCGCGTCGGTGGCGAGACGGCGAAAGCCGTGCAGGTCGGACATCCGGAGGTGCGCGGGCGGTTTCATGTCGTGGTCGATCGGCGCGGTGCGGACGTCCGCGAAACGCGCCGCGCGAGCGTGGCTATTTCGCCGCCGCCGGCACCAGGATCCAGAGCCTGCCGTCGCTCTCCCCGACGAACACTTCGCTCGTGCCGCTCGACGAACCGTTCTTGTCCTTGCGCCCGGACTTGGTGACGAGTTTCTTCGTCGCCGGCAGCACGAGCTTCATCGTGCGGCCGTCCGGCGACTGCGTCGACTCCGCCTTCACCTTGTCCTCCGGCGTCAGGTCGAGCAGGGCGATCGACGACGCCTTGCCGGCCATTTCGGCGGTCAGCATCATCTTGTAGAACGCTTTCATTGCGTATGCTCCGGAGTAGTGGCCAACGGCGGTCCCGGCGCATTCTGGCAGTCCACGGCGGCCACGACAACCGGCGCGCAGAGGGACCTTGACGTCGGTCACGGCGGCGCCAAAAAGTGTGTCCGCAACGGTGCACGGCCGCCGGCATCCCACGCCGGCGCGCGCGGCGCGCAGGCCGCCGCCGGCCCTGGCGCCTACACCCGCGCGCGCGGATCCTCGCGCGAGAGGCGCGCGAGCAGGTAGTCGACCTCGGCGCGCGCGGTCGCCGTGAGCGCCGCGCCCGGCTTGCGCAGCGTGTCGGACGCGATGATCCCGCGCCGCATCATCACGTACTTGCGCACCGCGAGCCCCGGACCGGGCTGCTGCTCGTAGCGGATGAGCGGCAGGTGCGCATCGAAGAGATCGTGCGCGGCGTCGCGCTTGCCTGCCGTCGACAGCCGCACGACGTCGACCAGCATGTCGGGGAAGCAGTAGCCGGTGTTGGCGCCGTCGGCGCCGCGCTCCATCTCGAAGTCGAGGAACAGCGCGTTGTTGCCGGTGAGGATCGGCGATGTGGCGCATTCGACCCGTCCTTCTCCCACGCGCGCAGCTGCGAGATCTTCTCCAGCCCCGGCCAGTCCTCGTGCTTGAGCATCCCGCACGCCGGGTTCTCCGTGACGATGCGGCGGATCACGGCGGGCGTCATCTGCACCGAGAAGGTGAGCGGATAGTCCTGGATCACGAACGGCACGTCGGCGCCGATCGCCTCCGAGGCCTGCCTGTAGTACGCGACGATCGAATCGTCGGTGCGCAGCGTGTTCGGCGGCGCGATCATCACGCCCGCCGCGCCCGCGGCCATCACGTCCTGCGTGAGCGCGCGCATCGCCGCGAAGCCCGGCGCCGACACGCCGACGACGATCGGCACGCTTCGCGCGCGCCGATCACGCGCCGCACGATGCCCACCGACTCGTCGTGCGTCATCTTCGGCGCCTCGCCGAGCTGGCCGAGCACCGTGATGCCGTCGACGCCCGCCTCGACGAAGAAGTCCGTCATCCGGTCGATCGACGACTCGTCGATCCGCCCGTCCGGATGAAACGGCGTGGGCGCGATGACGTACACGCCCTTGGCGTCGTTCAGCTTCGTCACGACTTGATCTTCTCGTAGCGCGCCTTGTTCTCCGCGTTGGGCGGATAGAGCCCGGGGAGCGCTGCGCCGCGCTCGACCTCCGCCATGATCCAGCCCTCGAGGCGCTCCTGCTCGGGCGCCTCGGCGACGATCTCGTCGACGTAGCGCGGCCGGAATCAGCACCGCGCCGTCGTCGTCGACCACCACCACGTCGTCGGGAAACACCGCGACGCCGCCGCAACCGATCGGCTCGCCCCAGGCGACGAACGTGAGCCCCGCCACCGACGGCGGCGCGGCCGCGCCCTGGCACCACACCGGCAGGCCGGTCGCGCGCACGCCCGCGACGTCGCGCACCACGCCGTCGGTCACGAGCGCCGCCACGCCGCGCTTCGTCATCCGCGCGCACAGGATGTCGCCGAAAATGCCGGCGTCGGTGACGCCCATCGCGTCGACGACGGCGATGCAGCCCTCGGGCATCGCCTCGATCGCCGCGCGCGTCGAGATCGGGTTCGACCACGACGCCGGCGTCGCCAGGTCCTCGCGCGCCGGCACGAAGCGCAGCGTGAACGCGGGGCCGACGAGGCGCGGCTGGCCCGGGCGCAAGCGGCCGCGTGCCGCGCATCCACACGTTGCGCAGGCCCTTCTTCAGCAGCAGCGTGGTCAGCGTGGCCGTGGTGACCTGCGACAGCGTCGCGATGACCTTCGCATCGAGCGTCATAGGGAACCCTGCGAGGCGCGTTGCGCCGACCGTACGACCGGGTTGTATGCGTCCACCGACTCTCCTTCCGCCGCGCACGTTGGTTCGTGCGCCAAAGTGAGAGCGTACCGCAGCCCCGACGGGCAGGCGCGCGCCATGCAACACGGGCGCCCCGCGGGACGCCCGTGCGTTGTCGTCGCCGCGCGGACGCTACGGCCGCGTCGTCGTCACTGTCTTGTCGACGGTGCCGTCGACGTTCTTCGTGCGGTCGACGAGCGTGGTACCCCCCGGACCCGTGCGCACCGCATCGACGGCGCCGGTCGCGTCCTTGGTGCGGGTCGCGGTCGACATCTGACCCTGGGGGCCCGTCATCATGGCGTTCGTCGTGCCGTCGGCATTTTTCGTCCGGTCGACGATCGTCGTGCCGCCTTGAGGCCCGGCGATGCGCGAATCGACGGCGCCGTCCGCGCCGCGCGTGCGGTCCGTCGTCAGTGATGCCGCCGCGCGGGCCGGCCACCGTCTTGTCGACGAGGCCGTCGGCGCCGCGGCTGCGGTCGACGCTGGTCGTGCCGCCGCGCGGACCGGCCACCGTCTTGTCGACGACGCCGTCGGCGCCGCGCGTGCGGTCGACGGCGGCCGTCGTGCCGTTCGGGCCGGTGACCGTCTTGTCGGTCAGGCCGTCGGCGCCCTTGCTGCGGTCCACCGTCGAGCCGGCCTTGCGGCCCTGGCGTCCATCGACCGTGCCGTCGGCGCCGCGATAGCGATCGGTCGTAGCGGTCTTGCCGTGCGGACCCGGCCACCGACTTGTCGGTCGGCCGTCGACGCCCTGCTGCGGTCGCACCGTGGTCTTGCCGCCCTTGGCGTCCGGTCCGCGTGGCGTCGACGACGCCGTCGGCGCCCTTGTGCCGTTGGACGCTGTGCGTCTTGGTCTTGGCCTCGCCTTCCGCCGCGAACGCCAGGCCCGGCATCGCGGCCGCGACGAACAGCGCGGTGATCATGCGTGCAATGTATCTGCGTCGTTGCATTGGAGGCGCCCGCGGTGGTGGCTGGCGAGCCCGGGCGGCGAGCGTCCGGGACGCCGCCAGAACGGCTCGTCGTGAGAGTCGAGTCGACCTGCGTTTGTAACCCGGTGTTGCAGGTCAGGTGACCCCCACGCTTGCGGCCTCTTGGCCAATTCGCCGCGGCGGCGCCCGACTCCACGACGAGCGGTCGTTTCTACATCCGCCGGCCTGCGCGGAGTTGCCTACGCGCCCGCCGTGGAAACACCGACAAATGCGGATGTCGCCGGTCGTCGCCCCAAGGGGGCACGATTCCGGCTTGGGACGACCCGGCGCCGCTCAAGGAGGCACGAAACCGGACCGGGCCTGTCGACGGCGTTGCGGGTGGCGCATCCGTGCAGGTGGTCGTTGACGAGGCCCATCGCCTGCATGAACGCATAGACGGTCGTGGGGCCGACGAAGTCCACCCGCGCTGCTTCAGGTCCTTCGGCAAGCGCGATGGACTCGGGCGACGTCGCCATGGTCATCAGCACCGCGCGCGTCATCTTGGTCGGACGCGGCCGGCTCGACGCCCGGGCTCGCAGCGCCAGAAGAACGCGGCCAGCGATCCATGTTCGCCCGCGAGTTCGAGCGCGCGCTTGCGCGTTGTTGATCGTCGATTCGATCTTGCCGCGATGGCGGACGATGGCGGCGATTGCCCAGCAGCCGCTCGACGTCGCGCGCGCCCATCCGCGCGACGCGTTCGATATCGAATCCGGAAAACGCCTCGCGAAACGCTTCGCGCTTGCGCAGGATCGTGATCCACGCGAGGCCCGCCTGGAAGCCCTCGAGGCAGATCTTCTCGAACAGGCGGCGGTCGTCGGCGACGGGAAACCCCATTCGTGGTCGTGGTAGGCGACGTAGAGCGGATCCTCGCCGCACCACGGGCAGCGGCGCGGCGAACTTGGCGGGCTTGGCATCCGCCGATTAAACCACGAAGATATGCGGATGAATGCCCGCCCGCTGGCCCTGTTGCTGCCGCTCGTCATGCTCGCGCCCGCGCTCGCCGCCGCCGAACTGCCGATCTTCGACGCGCACGTGCACTACAGCCACGACGCGTTCGAGAACCTGCCGCCGAAGGCAGCGATCGCCATCCTGCGCAAGGCAGGCCTTCGCCGCGCGGTGATGTCGAGTTCCGGCGACGAGGGCACGCAGCGGCTGGTGGCCGAAGCGCCCGACCTCGTCATCCCGTCGCTGCGGCCGTATCGCACCCGTGGCGACATGAGCACCTGGGCGCGCGACGAGAGCGTCGACGTCGTTCCTCGAGGAACGCCTGCGCAACAGCCGCTACGCGGCGATCGGCGAGTTCCACCTCTACGGCGCCGACGCCGACCTGCCGGTGCCGAGACGGATGATCGCCCTGGCCAGGCAGCACAAGCTCATCCTCCACGCGCACTCGGACGTCGACGCGATCGAGCGCATGTACCGGCAGGATCCGGACGCGCGCATCCTCTGGGCGCACTCCGGCTTCGATCGTCCCGACGCCGTTCGCGACATGCTGCGCAAGCACCAGAACCTGTGGTGCGATCTTGCGTTCCGCAGCGAGCACGGCGGGGGCGGCAAGGTGCCGGCCGAATGGCGCGCGGTGTTCACCGAATTTCCCGACCGGTTCATCGTGGGCACCGACACCTTCACGCCCGAGCGCTGGCACTACGTCGTCGAGCACGCGAACTGGTCGCGCGCGTGGCTCGCCGACCTGCCGCCGCCGCTGGCCGAGCGCATCGGATGGCGCAACGGCGAGGCGCTGTTCGCGTTCTGGAAGCCGCTCCGCCGCCCAATGAGGTTCGCGCGCACCGTCGCGTTGGCTGCGACGATCCCGCTTGCGGCCAGCTTGCCGCGCAAGCATGCGGCGACGGCTCGGCGACAAGCGCACCGTCGCGAACGCCATTACACGATCGCCTACCCGACCGCGCCGGCCGCGATCGAGATCGGCCGTCACTTCGCCGTCGATTTCACGGTGTGTCCGCGCGGCGGCGCCCATGCCCCGCGCGGTGCGTGTCGATGCGAGCATGCCCGAGCATCGGCACGGCATGAACTACAGCCCGGGCGTCACCGTGCTGCCGGTCCGGGAAGGTATCGCGCCGAGGGCTTGCTGTTTCACATGAGCGGACGATGGGAGATCACGTTCGACTCGTCACCGGCAACGCGACCGAACGGCTCACGAGCGCGGTGCGCGTGGAATGAGCTGCCTCCCGCTGCGTCGTCTCGTCGCCGCCGCCGTCGCCGGCGTCGTGCTCGGCGCGGGCGGCGCAGCCGCCGCCGTCGTCACCTTCAGCGAGCCGAGGAACTGCGCGGATCCTGTCGCTGGGGCCGTGGCCGCCGCCGCGCGACGTCGACGCCTCCAACCGCGTATCCGGCAACCCCGCCGCCATCGCGCTCGGCGAGCGGCTGTTCGACGACCGGTCGCTGTCGGGCAACGGCGGCGTCGCCGTGCGCGACCTGCCATCGTCCGGCACGCGCCTTCACCGACGGCGCCGCGCGCGCGCGGCATCGGCCATCGCCGATCGCAATACGCCGTCGCTCTCCAACGTCGGCGGCTAGCGCTGGTACGGCTGGGACGGTGCCCACGACAACCTGTGGGCGCAAAGCTGCGGCCCATGCCGACCCGCGCGAGATGGAGGCCGACGTCGCGCACGTCGCGGCCGCGTGCGCAACGATCCCGAGCTGGCCGCGCGCTATCGCGAGGCGTTCGGCGCGCGCCGCCGAGAGACGACGAGCGCGTCGCCGTCGACGCGGCGAAGGCGATCGCGGCGTACCAGGAGACGCTCGTCACCAGCCGCACCTCGTTCGACGATTTTCGCGACGCGCTCGCGCGCGGCGACATGGCGGCAGCACGCCCGCTATCCCGTGCTCGCGCAACGCGGCCTCGCGATCTTCGTCGGTGACGGCAACTGCACGACCTGCCACAGCGGCCCGCGCCTGTCGAACGGCGAGTTCCACGATGTGGGCATCGCATTCTTCGTCGAGCCCGGCCGCGTGGACCCGGGCCGGCACGAAGGCATCCGCAGGCTGCAAGGCAACCGCTACACCCTTCAGGGCAAGTACAACGACGATCCGCCACGCGACGCACCGACCAGCACGCGCCACGTCGCGCTCGAGCACCGCAACTACGGCGAGTTCAAGGTGCCATCGCTGCGCAATGTCGCGGACCGCGCCCTACATGCACAACGGCAGCCTCGCGACGCTGCGCGAAGTCGTGCGGCACTACTCGAACTTCGACGTCGAGCGCCAGCACGCGGACGGCGAGCGCATCCTCGTCCCGCTCGGACTCGACAAGTACGACGTGGATGCGCTGGTGGCGTTCCTCGAATCGCTGAGCGCACAGGAGGTGCGGACCCCGCCGGGACCGCCGGCGCGCTAAGGAAGCGCCGCGACGCTACGTCAGAACTTGAGTTGCGCGTAGGCGCGCAGGCTGTTCATCTGCCACGTGAGGTTGCCGTCGAAGCCGCCCTTGGTCACGTCGACGTCGAGGTCGGAATACATGTACGCCAGCCCGAGACCGACGTTGCGCGTCAGCAT
>CAWGLS010000020.1:0-25840 GCA_963823475.1 uncultured beta proteobacterium | reverse complement strand
GAAGAAGCACGTCGCCACCGACGAGTTCATCCATCGCTTCGAGCGGGAGGTGCAGCTCGCGAGCCAGCTCCTGCATCCGAACACCGTCCGCATCTACGACTTCGGGCGCACGCGCGAAGGCCGGCCGTACTACGTGATGGAGTATCTGGACGGCGTCACGCTGGCGGAGCTCGTCGCCCTGACCGGCCCGGTCCCGCCGGGCCGCGTGCTGCACCTCGCGCGGCAGGTCTGCGGGGCGCTCGGCGAAGCGCACGCGGCGGGAATGCTCCACCGCGACGTCAAGCCCAGCAACGTCATCGCCACGGTCCGCGGCGGCGAATGGAGACTTCGTCAAGCTGCTGGACTTCGGACTCGTGAAGAACCTGGAGACCGAACAGACGCGCGACATCACGAAGCAGATCAAGATCCTCGGTACGCCGCGCTACTGGCACCGGAGCGCATCGTCAATCCGAAGGATGTCGATGCGCGCTCCGACATCTACGCGCTGGGTGCCGTCGGGTTTTTCCTGCTCACCGGCAAGCCGATCTTCGAAGGCGACGACCACCTGGCGATCAGCAACCAGGTTCTGCACGCACCGGCGCCGCGCGCGTCCGCCAGCGGCATCGCGGGCATACCCGAGGGACTCGACTCGCTCATCGCCGCGTGCCTCGAAAAGGACCGCGCGCACCGCCCGCAGTCGATGGGAGCGGTGATCGAGGCACTCGACCGCCTGTCGAGCCGGCTCGCGTGGACGCAGAACGACGCCGCCGCGTGGTGGGCCGAGCACCATGCGCGGAGCGGCACGGGGGACCGGGGCGCGGGCGGCGAACTTCCGGCGCCAGCAACGCCCGGCGGTTCGCCTTGAGACCCTCCGCCGAGCACTGCCGTCGTCGCGCTTTCGTCGAAGCGGATGCGCCGCATCGGCTGAGGGTGTAGTCGCGACGCCCGCACGCGCTAACATCGCCGCATGGGACCACTGACGGGCGTGCGCGTACTCGAGTTCGAGGCGATCGGCCCGGGGCCGTTCTGCGGGATGCTGCTCGCCGACATGGGCGCCGACGTGCTGCTCGTCGACCGCGCCGCAGCGATCCGCGGCCTCGGCTTCGAGCGCGAGCGCTGGTACGACGTGATGCTGCGCGGCCGGCGCTCGGTGACGCTCGACCTCAAGGCGCCGGACGGCGTCGCGGCCGCGCTCGCGCTCGCGGCGCGGCCGACGTGCTGATCGAGGGTTTCCGTCCCGGCGTGATGGAGCGGCTGGGGCTCGGCCCCGACGTCGCTGCTCGCGCGCAATCCGCGGCTCGTCTACGGCCGCATGACCGGCTGGGGCCAGGACGGGCCGCTCGCCGCGCGCGCCGGCCACGACATCGACTACATCGCGCTGTCCGGCGCGCTGCACGCGATCGGCCGCGCCGGCGGCGCGCCGGTGCCGCCGCTCAACCTCGTCGGCGACTTCGGCGGCGGCGGCATGCTGCTCGCGCTTCGGCATCGCCTGCGCGCTGCTCGAGGCGCGGCGCTCGGGCCGCGGGCCAGGTGGTCGACGCCGCGATGGTCGACGGCGCGTCGCTGCTGACGACGATGTTCTGGGGCATGCAGGCGGCGCGGCGCTGGAGCGACGCGCGCGGCGACGAACGTGCTCGACTCCGGCGCGCCGTGGTACGACACCTACGAGACGCGCGACGGCAAGTACGTGGCGGTCGGCGCGATCGAGCCGAAGTTCTACGCCGAGCTGCTCGCAGCGCCTGGGCCTCGCCGGCGAGGCGCTGCCGGCGCAGGACGATCGCGCGCGGCTGGCCGGCGTTGCGCGCAGCGCTTCGCCGCGGTGTTCGCGACGAAGACGCGCGACGAATGGTGCGCGCGTGTTCGACGGCTCCGACGCCTGCTTCGCGCCGGTGCTGACGTTCGCCGAGGCGGCGCGGCATCCGCACGCGCTGGCGCGCGACGCGCATCGTCGAAGTCGGCGGCGTCACGCAACCGGCGCCGGCGCCGCGCTTCTCGCGCACGCCGGGCAGCCGTGCGCGGCCCGCCGCCCGAGCGCGGCGCGCGGCGGCCGCGACGGCGCTGGCCGACTGGGGCTTCGACGCCGCCGCGATCGAGCGCCTGCGCGCGCAGGGCGTGGGTTTCATGGGGTGATTGGTTAGGGGTCAGAGCGGTAATTGTCGGCGGCACGTGGCGCGCATCGCATCATCGGCGCGATCCGCAGCTAGAGCTCTGACCCTAAGCCACCCATCATCGGCGCGATCCGACAGTTAGAGCTCTGACGCCTGAGCCGCCCTCCGGTCGCGCCGCCCATTGCCCATTTGTAGGCGCGTTCCGCGTTCCACAGAGCGCGACGGTGTAGGACAAGTCTTACACGGCCGTCGGCGGCGGCGACCTGCCAGCGCGCGGCGCGCGTCCTACAATACGTCTCTGCCCTCAAGCGCCGCGGGCGATCGCGGCATTAGTCGCGTCATGCGCCTTTCGCTGCGCTTTCTCGTTCCATTGCTCATCGCGCTCGCGCTGTTCGCGTATGCGGCGGTGCCGCTGGTCGACGCGCTGACCACGCGCTGGTTCATCCGCGACCTGGACATCCGCTCCAACCTCATCGCCAACACGGCCCAGGAACCGCTGGAGGAGATGATCAAGTCCGGTTCACCGACGCGCATCCTCGGGTTCTTCCACCGGCTGACGAGCGACGAGCGGCTGTACGCCGTCGGCCTTTGCCTGTCCGATACCGCCGCCCCCGTCGCGACGTCGCAATTCCCGGGCGAGTTGCGCTGCTCGGCGCTCACGCCCTACCTGACACCCGGCGACCATCTGCTGCGCACCGCCAGGGGTGTGGTTCATGTGGCGGTGCGCCCGCTGGCGACCGACCTGCCCGATGGCGCGGAGCTGGTCCTGGTCCACGACATGAGCTTCATGGAGCGCCGCAGCGAGGAAACGCGGCGCTACCTGTTCTACTTTCTTCGCGGCGCTGGCCGCGAGCGTCGCGCTGATCACCGTCGTCATCGCGCAGCTGTCGTGGCGCGGCTGGGTCGCCGGACTCCGTGCGTTGCTGCGCGGCGAAGGCATCCTGCGGCCGTCGTCGGGAACCGCGCCGGAGCTGCGCCCGATCGCCCGTGACGTGCAGGCGCTGCTGCGCGAGCTCGAGCACCAATTCCGCCCGACGGACGAGAGCCAGCAGCGCTGGACGCAGCAGACGCTGCGCGCGGTGCTGCGCGGCGAGATGCGCGGCAACGACATCATCATCGTCTCCAATCGCGAGCCGTACATCCACGTCAAGACGCCGACGGCGGCGTTCGCGTGCAGCAGCCCGCCAGCGGCCTCGTCACGGCGCTCGAGCCGGTGATGCGCGCATGCTCCGGCACCTGGATCGCGCACGGCAGCGGCAGCGCCGACCGCGAGACGGTCGACAAGAACGACCTCGTCGCGGTCCCGCCCGAAAATCCGGCCTACCAGATCCGCCGGCTGTGGCTGTCGGACACGGAGATCGCCGGGTATTACGACGGCTTTGCCAACGAGGGCATGTGGCCGCTCTGCCATATCGCGCATGTGCGGCCGACCTTCCGCAGCGCCGACTGGGAGCAGTACCGCGCTGTCAACGCGAAGTTCGCCGACGCCGTCGTCGCCGAGGCGCACAGCGATGATCCCGTCGTGCTCGTGCAGGATTACCACTTCGCATTGCTGCCGCGGATGATCCGCGAACGGCTGCCCAAGGCGACGATCATCACGTTCTGGCACATCCCGTGGCCCAACCCGGAAGCGTTTGCCATCTGCCCGTGGCGCGTCGAGCTGCTCGACGGGCTGCTGGGCAGCGACATCCTGGGCTTCCACACGCAGTTCCATTGCAACAACTTCCTCGAATCCGTCGACCGCTTCGTCGAGGCCCGCATCGACCGCGAGACGTACTCGGTGGTCTGCCGCGGCGAGCGCACCGCCATCCACCGTTATCCGATCTCGATCGAGTGGCCGCCGAAGCCGCTGGCCCGCGTGGCCGCCGTCGACGAATGCCGCGAGAACGTGCGCGTTCGTCTCAACCTGCCGCGCGGCCACAAGCTCGGGGTCGGCATCGACCGCCTCGACTACACGAAGGGCATCATCGAGCGCTTCAACGCCGTGGGCCGCCTGCTCGAGTTGCAGCCGGAATGGGTCGGACGCTTTACCTTCGTGCAGATCGCCGCGCCCACGCGCGGCACGATCGACGACTACCAGGATTACGCCAAGCGCGTCCACAAGCTGGTGGAGCAGATCAACGGCCGCTATCCGGATGCCGCGCATCCGCCGATCGTCCTGCTCGCCGAGCATCACGAGCCCGAAGCGGTCTACGAGTACCATCGCGCCGCCGACGTCTGCTTCGTCAGCAGCCTGCACGACGGCATGAACCTGGTCGCGAAGGAGTTCGTCGCCGCCCGCGACGACGAGCGCGGCGTGCTGATCCTGTCGCAGTTCGCCGGCGCGTCGCGCGAACTGCCCGAGGCGCTGATCGTCAACCCCTACGACGTCGAGCAATGCGCAGACGGCTCTGGACGTCGCGCTCGCGATGTCCGGCGGACGAGCAGCGCGACCGCATGCGGCTGATGCGCAACATCGTGCGCGAATTCAACGTCTACCGTTGGGCTGGACGGATGCTGCTCGACGCCGCCGCCATGCGCCAGCGCAAGCGTTTTCGCGACCGTCTCGAGTCGCCCGATACCTGACGCGATGAGCCATCGTATCCCCACGCCCCGCCCCCTCCGTTTCGTACGCCTGTCGCCGCCGCCGCTGGGGATCGACTGCGCGCTGTTCCTCGACATCGACGGCACGCTCGCCGAATTCGCGAAGGCGCCCGACGCCGTCCGCATCGATGTCGAGATCGGCGCCGTGCTGCCGCGCATCAGGCGCGACCTGGGTGGTGCCCTCGCGCTGATCACCGGCCGCGCGATCACCAGCGCCGACCACCTGTTTCCCGGACAGAAAATGCCGATCGCCGGCCAGCACGGTTGCGAGCGGCGCGACGCCGCGGGCACGATCCACCTGCACGCGCCGATCAAAGCGACGCAGGCGCGGCTGCGCAAACTCCTGCGCGGACTGGCCAAGCGCCATCCGCAGCTGCTGCTCGAGGACAAGGGCGCTTCGCTGGCGCTGCACTACCGCAGCACGCCGCATCTCGCATCGCACGTGTATCAGACGTTGCGACGCTCGATCGAGCACGAGGAAGGCTACGAGCTGCAGCCCGGCAAGCTGCTGCTCGAGGTCCGGCCGGAGGGCCGCGACAAGGGTACGGCGATTCACGACTTCATGGCGGAGCGCCCGTTCGCCGGCCGGCTGCCCGTGTTCGTCGGCGACGACATGACCGACGAGCACGGCTTCGCCGCCGTCGAGCGCCTGGGCGGATGGACGGTCAAGGTCGGCCCCGGCCGCACGGCGGCGCGCTTCCGCCTCGCCAACCCTACCGCCGTGAAGCGCTGGCTGCTGGCGCCCATCGCGCATGAATCCGCATACTCGAACGACGCCAACGGCGCGACCTGAAGAGGAACGCAATGCAGAGCCTGGATCTCGCGCTGATCGGCAACGGACGCATTGGCGCGCTGATCGACGCCAACGCCACGATCGTCTGGGGATGCTTTCCGCGCTTCGACGGCGATCCCGTGTTCTGCGCGCTGCTCGACAACGCCGTGCCGCGCGATGCGCGCGGCCTCTGGTCGATCGAACTGGTCGACGGCGTGACCGCAACGCAGTCGTACACGGAGAACACGGCGGTACTGGTGACGCGCCTGACCGACAGCGCCGGCGGCGTCGTGGAGATCACCGATTGCGCGCCGCGCTTCGTCCATCACGGCCGGTTGCACCAGCCGATGACGATCGCGCGCCGCGTCAGGCGGCTGGCCGGCAGCCCGCGCGTGGTCGTCCGGCTGCGCCCCGCCTTCCAGTACGCGCGCGCGCAGCCGGTGACGACCACCGGCAGCCATCATGTGCGCTACGTTGGCCCGGACCTCACGTTGCGGCTGTCGACCGACGCGTCGCTGACGGCCATCCTCGAGGAGCGCGCCTTCTTCATCGAGGACACGTTGACGCTGCTCGGCGCCGACGAGACGATCCCCGAGCAACTGGACAATCTCGGCCGCCACTTCCTCGAGGCCACGCTCGACCACTGGCGCGAGTGGGTGCGCGGACTCGCCATCCCGTTCGAATGGCAGGCGGCGGTGATCCGGGCCGCCATCACGCTCAAGCTCAATGCGTTCGACGACACGGGCGCGATCATCGCGGCGATGACGACGTCCGTTCCCGAAGCCGCCGATTCCGGCCGCAACTGGGACTATCGGTTCTGCTGGCTGCGCGACGGCTACTTCGTCGTGAATGCGCTGAACCGGCTCGGCGCGACGACGACGATGGAGCGCTACCTGCAGTACCTGATCGGCATCGCGGCCGCCACCAGCGACGGGCCGATCCAGCCCGTCTATCGCGTGAGCGGCAGCGGCGAGTTGCTCGAACGCGCGGAGGACGCGCTGCCCGGCTACCGCGGCATGGGGCCGGTGCGCGTCGGCAACGACGCGTGGCGGCAGATCCCAGCACGACGTCTACGGCTCGGCGGTCCTCGCCGCCACGCACGTGTTCTTCGACGAGCGGCTGACGCACCGCGGCGACATCACGCTGTTCGAGCGCCTGGAACCGCTGGGCCGCCGCGCGCTGGCGATGCACGACCAGCCGGACGCCGGCTTGTGGGAGCTGCGCGGCAGCACGCGCGTGCACACATTCTCGAGCGTCATGTGCTGGGCGGCCTGCGACCGCCTGTCGCGCATCGCGAAGCGCCTTGGCCTCGCCGAGCGCGCACAGACCTGGCGCGCCGACGCCGATCGCATCCGCGCGTTCGTCGAGGCGAATTGCTGGAACGCGGAACTCGGCACGTTCGTGTCGGCGACCGGCGGCCGCGAACTCGACGCGAGCCTGCTGCTGCTCGAGCAGCTGAACTTCGTGCGCGCCGACGATCCTCGCTACATCGCCACGGTGAACGCGATCGAGCGTGACTTGAAGCGCGGCGATTTCGTGTTCCGCTACATCGAGATCGACGATTTCGGCGCGCCGCGCAACGCGTTCCTCGTCTGCACGTTCTGGCTCGTCGACGCGCTGGCGGCGATTGGCCGTCGCGACGAGGCCCGTGCGCTGTTCACGCGGCTGCTCGCTTGCCGCAACCGGCATGGGCTGCTGGCCGAGCACGTCGACCCCGCCACCGGCGAACACTGGGGCAACTTCGTGCAGACGTACAGCATGGTCGGCTTGATCAACTCGGCCATCCGGCTGTCGCTGCCGTGGGACGAGGCGTTCTGATCATCGCCGAGGCTCACCGGAGGGGGTAGCGGCGAACGCAAGAATCACGTCCCCGCGAAAGCGGGGACCCAGCGTCGTGGGGTAAACGTCACTGGATCCCCGCTTTCGCGGGGACGACGGTCGAAGGCATTCGCGTTCCGCGGCAGGGAACGCCTCGCAACCGGACCGTCAGTCTGCTGTGCGCGCCTGCGCGATCGCTGCGAGCAGCGCGTCCGGTTCGTGCGCCCCGGATACCGCCGTCCTGCCGTCGAAGATAAAGAACGGTACGCCCGAAACGCCCATTTCGCGCGCCCGCGCATCGGCACCGGCGACGGCGTCCCGCAACTCGTCCGACGCCAGGAACGCGCGCGCGTCGTCCGGGTCGTAGCCCGCCTCCGCGGCGAGGCGGACGAGCTCGTCGTGATCCCCGACGAACCTGCCGTCCAGGAAATACGCGCGGAACAGGTTTTCGACCAGTGCATCCGCGTCCCCCTCGCGGCGCCCCTGCGCCCACGCGATCAGGCGGTGGGCGGCAAGCGTGTTCGGTTGCCGCTCGATCGCGTCGAACGCAAACGGTATCCCCACGGTCGCGCCCGCGGCGCTCACACGCGCATAGATCTCCTGCGCTCGCGCGGGACCGCCGAATTTCGCCTCCAGATACTGGCGGCGGTCGACGCCGCCGGGCGGCAGGTCCGGATTGAGCTGGAACGGATGCCAGCGCACCTCGACCGGCAGGTCGGGCTCCACTTCGCGCAGCCGCGCGAGCGCGGCTTCGAGCCGTCGCTTGCCGATATAGCACCACGGGCACACGACATCGGACACGACATCGACGGTCAGGGCTTCAGTCACGGTGCATCCTTTCGAGATTTGCGGGCGCGGCGTCGAGCCGTATCTCGCCGCTGCGGACCGGACCTGGGCGTGGCAAAAGTTGCCCCGCGCCGCAAGGGTGGGACCAGGACGCCGCAAGGTTTACGGAATGCCCAAATCTGACACCGGTTAAACCAACGCCGGCCCCCGATCCCAGATAATAGGGTTCATCCACCAGGTTCCCAACCCCTCCATGGCCACGTCGCTGCGCTGGGACATCTTCTGCCGCGTCGTGGACAACTTCGGCGACGCGGGTGTCTGCTGGCGGCTGGCCTGCCAGCTCGCGCACGAGCACGGGCTCGCCGTCACGCTGTGGATCGACGACGTGGGCAGCCTCGCCCGCTTCGTCCCCGCGTTGAGCACGGATCGCGCGGACCAGGGGGCCGGGGGCGTCCGCGTGCGCCGGCTGGTCGATCCGCTACCGGCGGACTCGGCGCCGGCGGACGTCGTCATCGAAGGCTTCGGCTGCGGCATCCCGGATGGCTACGTGACCGCGATGGCGGCGTTGGCGCGGCCTCCGGTCTGGGTGGTGCTCGAATACCTGTCGGCGGAACCGTGGATCGACGCGTCGCACGGGCTGCCCTCGCCGCATCCGCGAGTGCCGTTGACACGCTGGTTCTGGTTTCCCGGATTCACGGCCAAGACGGGAGGCATATTGCGCGAGCAGGGACTTCTTGCCGCCCGCGATGCGTTCCGCGCGGAACCGACGGCGGCCGAACGCGTCTGGCGCGCCGCGGGGTATGTGCCCCACCCGGAAGCGCTGTACGTGTCGCTCTTCTGCTACGCGAATCCGGCGCTGCCGGCGCTGCTCGACCTGTGGGCCGAGGGCGACGAGCCCGTCGCGTGCATCGTCCCCGACGGCGTGGCGCGCTCCGAGCTCGACCGCTGGACCGGCGGCGCCGTCCCCCACCCCGGGGCGCCCTGCACGCGCGGGCGGCTGACGCTGGCGGTGGCGCCGTTCGTCGACCAGGACGCGTTCGACCGCCGGCTCTGGCTGGCGGACGTCAACTTCGTCCGCGGCGAGGATTCGTTCGTGCGGGCGCAGTGGGCCGGGCAGCCGTTCGTCTGGCACATCTACCCGCAGGAAGGCGACGCCCACCTGGCCAAGATGGATGCCTTTCTCAACCGGCTGGAAGGCAGCCTGCCGGAAGGCACGCGCATCGGCCAGCGCGCGTTCTGGTACGCCTTCAATGCCGGCGACCCGGTGGCCGTTGCCGACGCTTGGGGCCAGTACCGCGCCGCGCTGCCCGCGGTGGGCGTGCTGGCGCGCGCCTGGGCGCGGGCGCTGGCCCGGCAGGAGGACTTGGCGCGGGGGCTGGTCAAATTCTGCGAAAACCGTTTATAATTATGGGTTTCCCGAATTGCGCCCAACACGTTAACCCAAGTGGCGCCGGCCAACGCCTGCCGCGCCCTTACTCTGGAACAGTCATGAAACTCGCTCAGGAAGTGCGCGCCGGCAATGTGATCATGGTCGGCAAGGACCCGATGGTCGTGCAGAAGGCCGAATTCACGAAGTCCGGCCGCAACGCATCCGTCGTCAAGATGAAGCTCAAGAACCTGCTGTCGAACAGCGGCACGGAGACCGTGTATCGCGCCGACGAGAAGTTCGACACCGTCCAGCTCGAGAAGAAGGACGTGACGTACTCCTACTTCGCCGACCCGATGTACGTGTTCATGGACACCGAGTTCAACCAGTTCGACGTCGAGAAGGACAACCTGGGCGACGCGCTCAACTACCTCGAAGAGGGGTTGCCGTGCGAACTCACGTTCTACGACGGCCGCGCCATCTCGGTGGAACTGCCGAACTCGGTCGACCGCGAGATCACGTACACGGAGCCCGCGGTCAAGGGCGACACGTCGGGCAAGGTGATGAAGCCGGCCAAGCTCAAGAACGGCTTCGAAGTGCTGGTCCCGCTGTTCGTCACCACCGGCGACAGGATCGAGATCGACACCCGCACCGGCGAGTACCGCCGCCGCGTGTAGCCTTCCTCGAAGCGTCACGACCAAGGGCACCCGCGGGTGCCCTTGTTCATGGACGTCCGGCGGCGGACGCGAATATTCCGCGCGCGGCGAGTCGAATCCCCGCTGGGGTCGGGCCGCATCTCTTCCTACAGTGTCGTCAGGCCCGCGCCCGCGGGCGGTGGAGACGACGATGGACGTGGCGAACGACGGATTTCCATCCGAGCCGGCGAACAGGACTCCGCAAGCCCCTGCAGCACCCGTTCGGCTGCGCTGGGTCGCGCTGGTCTACGTGATCGCCTGGATCGTCGCGCTCGGCTTCTTCGCCGGGATGCCGATGGCCGCGACGCCGGACGGACCCACGCTGGCCGACCGCTACGAGACGATGCGGCCGCGGATGGCCGCGTCCGCCTTCGGGCGGCCGCTCGTCGTCGATTCCGGCGAATTCAACGGCCGCCTGCACGGCGTCATCCACGCCGAACTCGCCGAGCCCTTCGCGCCGATGGCCACGCGCCTGACCACGCCACGCGCGTGGTGCGACGTCATCGTGCTGCACGTCAACGTCAAGGGCTGCGCCGCCGACGGCGACTTCGTCACCGTGTACAGCGGCCGCAAGTTCTACGAGCCGATCGACCGCACGCACGCGATCCGCTATGCGTTCCACGTGGCCGCCGCGCGGGCCGACTACTTGCGGATCGTCCTCGCCGCCGACGCGGGTCCGCTCGGCACGCGCGACTACGAGATCGTCCTCGAGGCCATGCCGGCCGGCAGCCGCACGTTCGTGGCCGTGCACTACGGTTTCCGTCCGTCGGCGGGGAGCCGCCTCGCGACCGCGTCCTACCTCGCCACCGCCGGCAGCGGGAAGGTCGGCTTCACGATCGTCGCCGCCGGCAGCGATGGCAGGCCGGAGCGGATCGGCGGCGTGCGCGGGATCGTCGAGCGCAATGCGATGCGCAACTTCCTGGCGCTGGAAGCGTGGCTGCAAACCCGCGACGTCCCCGAAACCGACCGCTTCGAGCGCCGGCTCCAGCGGATGGCGGCGTTGACCGAACGCTATCCGGAGCAGCTGGTCGAGCTGCCCGCGGCCGAGTACACGGCGATCAAGCGCCGCGAATGGCGGGAGCAGTTGCCGAAAGAATGAGGCTCGGACTCGCATTCCTTTGCTCACTCTTTTATCGCCGGCGGAGGCCGGGACCGTTCTAGAATAGCCATCGCGCGTCCCTCGCGTTTCCGTCGAAACGTGGGCCGGACGGGCCCACGAGACCGACGATGGCGACCGCCGACGCACTGATGCTGGCCCGGATCCAGTTCGGGTTCACGATCTCGTTCCACATCATTTTCCCGGCGATCACGATCGGCCTCGCGAGCTACCTCGCGGTGCTCGAGGCGTGCTGGCTGCGGACGCAGCGCATGGTCTTTCGCGACCTCTACCTGTTCTGGTCGAAGATCTTCGCCGTCAACTTCGGCATGGGCGTGGTGTCGGGCCTCGTGATGGCCTACCAGTTCGGCACCAACTGGAGCTACTTCTCCGATTTCGCCGGCAGCGTGACGGGACCGCTGCTCGCATACGAAGTCCTGACGGCGTTCTTCCTCGAAGCCGGGTTCCTGGGCGTCATGCTGTTCGGCTGGAAGCGCGTCGGGCCCGGGCTGCATTTCTTCGCGACGGTGATGGTCGCCGTCGGCACGCTGATCTCGTCGACATGGATCCTCGCCTCCAACAGCTGGATGCACACGCCCGCCGGCTACGCGATCGTCGACGGGCGCATCATCCCCACCGACTGGCTTGCCGTCATCTTCAATCCGTCGTTCCCGTACCGGCTGACGCACATGGTCGTGGCTGCCTACCTCGCGACGGCGCTGATGGTCGGCGCGTCCGGCGCCTGGCACCTGCTGCGGGGCCGCGACGATGCCGCAATCCGCATGATGACGTCGATGGCGATGTGGATGCTGCTGCTGGTCGCGCCACTGCAGGCGCTCATCGGCGACCAGCACGGGCTCAACACGTTGCAATACCAGCCCGCCAAGATCGCGGCGATCGAGGGCCACTGGGAGAACACGCCGGGCGAGGCGATACCGCTGACGCTCGTTCGGCTGGCCCGACATGGAGCAGGAGAAGACGCTGTACGCCGTCGACATTCCGCACCTGGGCAGCCTGATCCTCACGCACCGTGGAACGGCCAGTTCCCGGGGCTCAAGTCCTATCCGAAGGAGGACCGGCCGAACTCGACGATCGTCTTCTGGACGTTCCGCATCATGGTCGGGCTCGGCGTGCTGATGATCCTGCTCGGGCTCTGGTGCGCGCTGGGCGCGCTGGCGCGGCACGCTGTACGTTCGCGGCCGCTGCTGCGCACCATGCTCGCGATGGGTCCGGCGGGCATCATCGCGATCCTCGCCGGCTGGTTCACCACCGAGATCGGCCGCCAGCCGTGGGTCGTCTACGGCGTGATGCGCACCGCCGACGGCGTGTCGGCGCACAGCGCGATGCAGCTGTCGCATCACGCTCGCGCTGTTCGTCGTCATCTACTTCCTGGTGTTCGGCGCCGGCGTCGTATTCATACTGCGCATGATCGGTGCCGGCCCGGCGGCACCGGACGCGGCGGCGCCGATGTCCGGCGGACCGGGCGAGCCGCGGCAGCCGATGCGGCCGATTTCCGCTGCCACCGGCCGCCGACGCGGCGAAAGGATGACCGACATGGGCATCGACCTTCCGCTCGTCTGGGCGAGCATCATCGCGTTCGGCGTGATGATGTACGTCGTGATGGACGGGTTCGACCTCGGCATCGGCCTCCTCTATCCGTTCTTCCCCGACAAGACGGATCGCGACGTCATGATGAACACCGTCGCGCCCATCTGGGACGGCAACGAGACGTGGCTGGTGCTGGGCGGCGCCGGGCTGCTGGCGGCGTTCCCGCTCGCGTATTCGGTCGTGCTGTCGGCGTTCTACCTGCCGCTGATCTTCATGCTGCTCGGCCTCATCTTCCGCGGCGTCGCGTTCGAGTTCCGCTTCAAGGCGCGCGATGCGGGCCGGCACTGGTGGGACAAGGCCTTCATCGGCGGCTCGCTCGTCGCCACGTTCTTCCAGGGCGTCACGCTGGGCGCGTACATCGACGGCATCCCGGTCGTCAATCGTGCGTACGCGGGCGGCGCGCTCGACTGGCTGACGCCCTTTTCGCTGTTCGCCGGCGCGGGCCTGCTGGCGGCGTACGCGCTGCTCGGCTGCACGTGGCTGATCTACAAGACCGGTGGCGACCTGCAGAAGCGAATGGTCGCGATCGCGCGGCCGCTGACGCTGATCATGCTCGCCGTGATCGTCGCGATCAGCCTGTGGACGCCGTTCGCGCATCCGGCCATCGCGCAGCGCTGGTTCACGTTCCCCAACCTCCTCTGGTTCGCCCCGGTGCCGCTGCTGGTCGCGATGCCGCGTGGCAACTGCTGGCGCGGCTGCGCGGCGAGCCGCAGGCCGGCGCCGTTCGTGCTGACGCTGTTCCTGATCTTCCTCTGCTACAGCGGCTTGGGCATCAGCCTGTGGCCGAACATCATGCCGCCGGCGGTATCGATCTGGGACGCGTCGGCGCCGCCGCAAAGCCAGGGCTTCGCGCTGGTCGGCGCGCTGCTGATCATTCCGATGATCCTCGACTACACGGCGTGGGGTTACTACGTGTTCCGCGGCAAGGTCGACAAGACGCACGGCTATCACTGATGGCACGCGATGACGCCCGCGCCCACTCCGCGCCGCGTCGCGCTGTGGCGCGCCGCTTCGGCTGGCTCGTCGCACTATGGATCGCTGGCGTGCTGACCGTCGGCGCGGTCGCGTACGGGCTGCGCGATCGTCATGGGCTGGGTCGGCCTGCGGCTGTGACACCGGCGCAGCATTGAAACGTACGGCGGTTCCGGCGCATGATTCGCGGCAGCGATCGCGGATCACGAAGAGCGGTGCGAACGTCTGCCGCCGGACCCACCACCCCCGCGTGACTATCCTACGGTTTGACGCGGCGAACGAGCGAGCTTGCCCATGGCCCTGGAAGAGTTGCGCAGCGACGCGGCCACGCGAGTCGCGCCGGGTCTGCACGCCAGGCTGCTCCGCGCCGGCCTCGACACGCTGGACTTCGGTTTCGCGATCTTCGACCGCGAGTTGCGACTGGTCGCGAGCAACAAGGCCTTTCGCACGCTGCGCGGGTACCCGGCCGCCTTGTGCAAGCCCGGCACCGCGATCGTCGAGTTCTATCGGCACAACGCGAAGCGCGGCGACTACGGCGCCGGCGACGTCGAAGCCCATGCATTGTCGCGGCTGACCGCGTCCGCGGGCGGCAACCGCACGCGCTCGAGCATGTCGCTGCCGGCGGGCAGGTGTTGAGCGTCCGCTACACGCCGATCATCCACGACGGGCTCGTGCTGACCTATGCCGACATCACGGCGCGCAAGGACGCCGAGCGGCATGCAGCGCAAAAGGAGGCGCAGCTCAACGTCGCGCTGGACAGCATGCCCGGCGCGCTCGCGTACACCGACGACGCGTTCAACATCGTCATCTGCAACGATCGTTTCGCCGACATGTATCCGGTGCCGCGGGAGTTGTTCGAGCCGGGCCGGTCGTACCCGGCGCTGCTGCGGCATCTCGCGCTGCATGGCTACTATGGCGAGGGCGACGTCGACGAACTGGTCGCACGCAGGGTCGAGAGCCTGCGCAATCCTTCCGGACTCGCGTTCGAGGACCGGACGCCGGACGGCCGCGTCTATCGGATCCTGCGCCGCCGCGCCGCCGCCGGCGGCACGGTGACCGTGATCACCGACATCACCGATTTCAAGCGCGCGGAAGAGCGGATGCTGCGCAACGAAGCCGTGCTCCACGTGGCGCTCGACAACATGCCGGGGGCGCTCGCCTATACGGACGACGCGTTCGACATCGTCGTCCGCAACGACCGCTTCGCCGAGATGTATCCGGTGCCCAGGCGCTGCTCGAACCTGGCCGGCCCTATCCGGCGGTCCTCCGCTATCTGGCCGAGCACGGCTACTACGGTGATGGCGACATCGAGTCGCTGGTCGCCGCGCGGGTCGAGAGCCTGCGCAACCCTACCGGGCGCGCGTTCGAGGACCACGCGCCGGATGGTCGCGTCTATCGAATCGCGCGCCGCCGTGCCGCCGGCGGCGGCACGGTCACCGCCATCACCGACGTCACCGAACTTAAGCTCGCGGAAGTGCGCCTGCAGGAGGCCGTCGCCCGGGCCGAGGACGCGAACCGGCTCGTGACGGAAAAGAACCTGATGCTCGAAGCGCTGTCGTCCAAGCTTTCGAAGTACCTGTCCCCCCAGCTCTACAAGTCGATCTTCAGCGGCGAGAAGAACGTCGAGGTCGCCTCGCAGCGCAAGAAGCTGACGATCTTCTTCTCCGACATCGCCGGCTTCACGGAGACCACCGATCTGCTGGAATCGGAGGAGCTGACCAGCCTGCTCAACCAGTATCTTCGCGAAATGTCGTCGATCGCCCTCGAGCACGGCGCGACGATCGACAAGTTCATCGGCGACGCCATCATGCTGTTCTTCGGCGATCCCGAGACACGGGGCCCGCGCGACGATGCCGTCGCGTGCGTGCGGATGGCCATCGCGATGCAGCAGCGGATGCGGGACCTGCAGGCCGAGTGGCGCGAACGCGGCCAGGAACACGTGTTCCAGCTGCGCATCGGCATCAACACCGGCTTCTGCACGGTCGGCAATTTCGGCAGCGACGACCGCGTCGACTACACGATCATCGGCAACGAAGTGAACCTGGCCTCGCGCCTGCAGACGCACGCCGACCTGGGCGGCATCCTGCTCGCGCACGAGACCCATGCGCTGGTGAAGGACGACGTGATCACCGAGGAGACCGGCACCATCACCGTCAAGGGCTTCGCCAAGCCGGTGAAGACCTACCGTGTCGTCGGCCTGTACGACGACGCCGGTGCCGACGGGCGCGTGATCCGGCAGGAACAGGAAGGGCTGCTGCTGATCATCGACCAGCGCAAGCTGAGCGGCAAGGGCCGCGCCGACGCCCGCAAGCTGCTGCAGGACGCGATGGAGCGGCTCAAGGATTGACGGCACGCGGGGTGCGCAAGGCAGCGGTCACGAGGCCTGCGCGTTCCCGGCGACCGCCGCTGGCGCGGCAAGGCCGGCGGAGACATCAATGGTGGTCGTGCACGACGGCGTGTCCCCTGCCGCGCGCGATCAGCCAGCGGTTCACCGGAAACGCCGCGACGCCGGCGACGACCAGCGCCAGCGCGAGGCTGCCCCAGAACAGCAGCGACCACACCGGCGCGTCCATCGCCCCGGGAATGACCAGCATCAGCGCGTTGTCGACGATCTCCATCACGGTGATCGACGCGACGTCGGCGGCGAACGCGATGCGCGCGGCCGCGGCGAATGCAAAGCCGCGGCGCAGGAACGGAATGGCCGTCAGCGCGAAGCCGGCGAGGAATGCGAGTGCGACGGACAGCGCGATGGTGGCCGCATTGCCCCAGCCGAGCGCAGTGCCGATGACCATGCCGGCGACCTCGCCGATCGCGCAACCCGTCAGGCAATGCAGCGTGGCGGAGAGCGCGATGCGGTCGAGCGATTCGGCGGCCCGGCCGGCGGCCCCGAACGGCCGTGCGCGTCATGCCCTGCGTGCTGCATCGATCAATCTCCGCGTCGTGCCCTTTCGCCGCAGACGGATTGGCGGGCGCGGCCTCACTTCACCGGCACGAACGCGCCGGCCTTATCCATGTAGTGCCGCCCGTCGACATCGATCATGTTGTCGCCCCACGGGCTCTTGGGTCCGACGGCGATGGCCGTTCCGCAGACGGGCTTGGCGAACAGCGCATACCAGGGACCGGCGCGCGAGCGATCGTAGACGTCGAGCAGCTTGCCGGTCTTGCATTGCGGCGACGCGGCGGCGACGACGATCTGCTTGCGCGTCCCCGGATACAGCGCCATCTCGCCGAAGCACGCGGTCGGCTCGAGGCCGAGCTTCAGGTCGTCCGCCTTGGCGATCTTGCGCGCGCGGTCGACGAGCGCCCGCCGCTGCATGCGAACTGCACGGGCGCGGCGGCGGCGATGGCCGGCACCAGCAGCGCGGCCCCCACGATTGCGGTCTTGAATCCGGGCATGCGGCATCTCTCCGTCGAGGCGACGAGGATACCGCGGTGTCGCGGCGTTGCCTAGCAGCGCGCGTGCTAGGCTCGGCCATTTCTTCGCACCTGCCATGGCCTGTCCACGCCCATCGCGCCGCCTGCTGCTGGCCGGGTTGATGCTACTCGCCGGTTGCGGTCCGCAGGAATCGCCGTTCCGCAACGTCGACGGGACGTCGCACTACAACAAGACGCCGATCATCCAGGCCGACGCGAAAAGCTTCGAGGTGCTGGCCGATCACTACGCGAAGGACCGGACACGCGTCTATCACGCGGACCGTACCGCGACGGCAAGGAGTACTACATGGTGCGCCACGACCGGGTGATCGAGATCGCCGGCGCGGATCCCGCGTCGTTCCGCTACATCGCGCGCGAGTACGCGCGCGACGTGGCCAACGTCTACTTCGAAGGCGTCCGGATGGCGGTCGCGGATCCCGCGTCCTTCGAACTGCTCGACTACGGCTTCGCGCGCGACCGGACGTCGGGCTATTGCCGCCAGGCCGTGGTCGCCGGCAGCGACGGCGCGACGTTCGCCGTCATCGATGCCCGCTACGCGAAGGACGCGCGCCGCGTGTTCCATTGCGCGATCGAAACCGACGGCGGCGCCCGCCGACCGTACGTCAACATCGTCGCACTGTCCGGCGCGCAACCCGCGTCATTCCGTGCGCTCGACAGCGGGTACGCGGCCGACGCGACGCAGGCGTACTACCGCGAGCGGGTGCTGGGCCGCGACGCGGCGTCGCTTGTCGTGCTTCCGGCCGACTATGCGAAGACGGCGGTCGCCGTCTACTACCGTGGCGATGTCGTGCGCGGCGCCGATCCTGCCACCTTCGCCACGCTGGACATGCCCACCGACCTGGCCGACGCCAGCGACGCGGCCGCGACTATCGGCTCGGCACCCGCACGCCGAAAGCAGCCGCCGGCGGCTCGTGAACGCACGGGAAGCGTCCCGGAGCGACTGCCGCAAACGGCCGCAGGGCGCTCATAATGCGCGGGCCGCCATTCACGTGGAGACCTTTCGCCATGAGCCGCATCGCGCTCGCCGTCGTTGTGCTTGCCGCAGGCCTCGCGGCCGCCGGTCCGCTTGCCGCGCAAGGCGATCCCTCCGTGCTGTACGACCGCGCGAAGCGCGCGATCGCGGCGGGCAACGTGGTGCCCGAGCGTGACCTGGCCCCGCTGATCGGCGTGCTGCGCGCACCGGCGTCCACCGACGACCTCCGCTCCGCCATCGACAAGATCGAGACGCTCGCCAACGCGCGCAGCACCGCGCCGTCGGCGGCCAAGCGCTATCTGCTCGAGCAGTCGACGCCGCTGCTGCTGCAGATCGGCGCGCAGGGACCGACGCAGTTCGCGCGCGGCGACGCGCTGATCGCGCTGCGCGACATGGGCGCCTCCGCGCGCGGTGCTCGAGCAGGCCGCGGCGATCGCCGAGCGCGACCGCGACGACTTCGTGCGGAGCCGCGGCGAAATCCTGCGCAACTTCATCAAGTCGATGCCGGCCGGCGGCGCCGCCGCCGACGTCAAGCCTGCCGGCGGCGGCGAGGCCGGGGCCCTCGCCGCGCTCAAGGGCCGGGGCTTGAGCGTCTCGGCCGATCAACTGCGCCGCTCGGCGCTCGCCGGCACCGTCGCCGATGTGCAGGCACTGCTGCGCGCCGGCGTCAGCGTGAACAGCGGATCGAGCTTGAGCGACAGCCCGCTCTACTTCGCGGTGTTCTCCGGCTGCGGCGCGAAAAAGGCGAGACGGAGGCGCTTGTCGCCACTGTCGATGTCCTCGTCAGTGCCGGCGCCGACGTGACGCGCAAGGACGACAACGGCAACACGATCCTTACCAGCGCGGCGCAGATGTGCGGACCGAGGATCGTCACGCGGCTGATCGCGGCGGGCGCGGACATGAACGCCGCCAATGGCGGCGGGCTGACGCCGCTCGGCATGGCGCTCATCATGCACCGGACGGAGGTGGCCGAAGTCCTGGTCACCGAGGGCGCGCGGCTGAGCGCCGGCGCAGGTGCAGATGCTGAGCGCGGCGGTGACCGATCCCCGCGAAAAGGCGATCGTCGCGCGCGCCGCGCGGAAGTAGCGGAGTTCGACTACGGGCGCGGGGCCTGCCGCGCCGTCAGCCAGCGCGCGAGGCGCTCATACACTTCGGGCGATTCCAGCAGATCGAAATGCCCGGTCTCGTAGGCAACGAAGCGATGGTCGTCGGGGATCGCGAGCGCCAGTGCGCGGGTCGCGATGCTGCCCGAGGGCGCTCGCGATCGGCACCAGGCCATCGCCGCGCACGCGGGCCCGCGGTGACGCCGGCCGCGCCTGCGTGCTCGCGGCGATCGCGAAACGCGCGCGCCCGCCGGCAGCGGCAGTGGCAGCGCGTGCCGCCGCGCGCGCGTACCGGCGGAATCGGCCGGACCAGATCCTCGTCCTGCACATAGCCGTAGCGCAGGTCCTTGATGCCCGCGCTGCGCACCTTGCCCAGGCGGGCGAGCGGCGCCGTATACGGACTGATCTCGATCACGTAGTCGGCGAAGGCGCCGGCCGTTCCATCGGCGCGCCGTGGTGCGGCGTGCCGAGAACACGAGACTCGACAGACATCGCGTCCATTTCTGCCGGGCAAGCGCGGCGCAGTAGATGGCGCTGCGCGCGACCAGTCCGCCCATGCTGTGGCCAATGATCACGAGCTCCTCGATCGGCACCGGCCAGGCGTCGACCAGCGCCTGCATCCCGTCGGAAGGTCGCGGCCGTTGGTGGAGACGTGCCGGCCCGTGTTGTAGTTCAGGTAGAGCGGCGTATACCCGGCATCACGCGCAAGCGCCGCACCATGGTCATGGCCGTCGCGCTGCCACTGCAGGTTGTTCATGCACAGTCCGTGCAGCAGCACGACCACCTTGCCGCCGGCCTCGGGAAAGGCGGCCGCCAGCGCCTTCCTTGTAATCGTCAGCGGGTGCCCGCCGCAACGCCGCTGCATCGGGATCGCCAGCGGGTTGCCGGTAGCCTCCAGGTAGTCGCCGAGAACGCCATTGAGCACGGCGAGCACCGCTTCGCGTTCGGAGGATGACGCGCTCGGCGAGCAGCGGCGCCAGCGTGCCGAGCAGCGCATCGAGTCCGCCGCCGACGAACCGCGTGACGCCGCGCACCGTCTTGTAGACGAAGCCCGTGATGCCCGTCGTCTCTGCCCTTGGGGGCGTTGCCGAATACGCCGGGCGTATGCGTGATCGTGTGGTGCATCGACCTCGACCAGGTCGGCCAGGCCCACGACGGCGTCGGTGGCGAGACGGCGAAAGCCGTGCAGGTCGGACATCCGGAAGTGCGCGGGCGGTTTCATGTCGTGGTCGATCGGCGCGGTGCGGACATCCGCGAAGCGCGCTGCGCGAGCGCCGCTATTTCGCCGCCGCCGGCACGAGGATCCAGAGCCTGCCGTCGCTCTCCCCGACGAACACTTCGCTCGTGCCGCTCGACGAACCGTTCTTGTCCTTGCGCTCGGACTTGGTGACGAGTTTCTTCGTGGCCGGCAGCACCAGCATCGTGCGGCCGTCCGGCGACTGCGTCGACTCCGCCTTCACCTTGTCCTCCGGCGTCAGGTCGAGCAAGGCGATCGACGATGCCTTGCCACCCATTTCGGCGGTCAGCATCATCTTGTAGAATGCCAGCGCGCCCTGTTCTCGGCATTGGCGGGATAGAGGCCGGGGAGCGCGGCGCCGCGCGTTGACCTCCGCCCCGATCATCAGCTTTCGAGGCGCTCCTGCTCGGGCGCCTCGGCGACGATCTCGCCCACGTAGGCGGCCGGCACCAGCACGGCGCCGTCATCGTCGACCACAACCACGTCGTCGGGAAACACCGCCACGCCGCCACAGGCGACGGGCTCGCCCCAGGCCACGAACGTCAGGCCCGCCACCGACGGCGGCGCGGCCGCGCCCTGGCACCACACGGGCAGGCCGGTGGCGCGCACGCCGGCGACGTCGCGCAGCACGCCGTCGGTCACCAGCGCCGCCACCCGGCGCCTGGCCATCCGCGCGCACAGGATGTCGCCGAAAATGCCGGCATCCGCGGACGCCCATCGCATCGACGACGGCGATGCAGCCCTCGGGCATCGCCTCGATCGCCGCGCGCGTCGAGATCGGGTTCGACCACGACGCCGGCGACCGCGCCCCTCGCGCGCCGGCACGAAGCGCAGCGTGAACGCGGGGCCGACGAAGTCGCGGCTGTCCGGCAGAAAGCGGCTTCGTGCCGCGCATCCAGACGTTACGCAGTCCCTTCTTCAGCAGCAGCGTCGTCAGCGTCGCCGTGGCGAACCTCGACAGCGTCGCGATGACCTTCGCATCGAGCGCGTCATAGGGAACCCCGCGATGCGCGTTGCGCCGACCGTACAACCGGGTTGTATGCGTCCACCGACTCTCCTTCCGCCGCGCACGCGGGTTCGTGCGCCAAGGTGCGAGCGTACCGCAGCCCCGACGGGCCGGCGCGCGCGCGATGCAACACGGGCGCCCCGCGGGACGCCCGTGCCTTGTCGTCGCCAGCGCGGACGCTTGACGCGCGTCGTCGTCACCGTCGTGTCGACGGTGCCGTCGGGTTTTTCGTGCAGTCGATGGCCTGCGTGCAGCCAACGACCTTGGTGCGGCACGGCCCGATTCTTGAGGCCGCAGGTCAGCGCGGAAGCACGAAGCCGGCCCTCGCCTGCCGCACGGCCTCGCGGGTCCCGCAGTCGTGCAGATGATCGTCGACCAGCCCCATCGCCTGCATGAACGCATAGACCGTCGTCGGGCCGACGAAGGACCAGCCGCGGCGCTTCAGGTCCTTCGGCGAGCGCGATGGACTCGGCCGACGTCGGCATCGCGCCAGCACCTCGCGCGTCGATCTCGCGCGGACGCGCCGACGGCGCCGGCTCCCAGCGCCAGAAATAGGCCGGCAGCGACCGCATTTCAGCCGCCAGCTCCAGCGCGCGCTGCGCGTTGTTGATCGTCGATTCGATCTTGCCGCGATGCCGGACGATGCCGGCGTCGCCGAGCAGCCGCTGACGTCGGCGCCGCCATCCCGCGGCACGCCGTCGGACTCGAAGTCGGCGAAGCGCTTCGCGGAACGCCTCGCGCTTGCGCAGGATCGTGAGCCAGCTCAGCCCCGACTGGAAGCCTTCGAGGCAGATCTTCTCGAACAGCCGGCGGTCGTCCGCGACGGGGAAACCCCACTCGCGATCGTGGTAGGCGACATAGAGCGGATCCTCGCCGCACCACGCGCAGCGGCGCGGCGAACTGTTCGTGCTTGGCATCCGGCGATTAAACCACGAAGATATGCGACGAACGCCCGCACGCTCGCCCTGTTCCTGCCGCTCGCCGTTCGCGACGGCGGCGTTCGCCGCCGACCTGCCGATCTTCGACGCGCACGTGCACTACAGCCACGACGCGTGGGAAACCTGCCGCCGAGCCGGCGGTCGCGATCCTGCGCAAGGCCGGACTCAACCGCGCGGTGATCTCGAGTTCCGGCGACGAAGGCACGCAACGGTTGGTGGCCGAAGCGCCCGACCTCGTCATACCGTCGCTGCGACCGTACCGCACCCGCGGCGACATCGCCACCTGGGTGCGCGACGACACCGTCGCCGACTTCCTCGAGGAACGCCTGCGCAGAGCGCATCCGCCGGCGATCGGCGAGTTCCACCTCTATGGCGGCGGACGCCGACCTGCCGGTGCCGAAGCGCATGATGGCGCTGGCGAAACAATTCAAGCTGATCCTGCACGTGCACTCCGACGTCGACGCGATCGAGCGCATGTACCGGCAGGATCCGGACGCGCGCATCCTGTGGGCGCACTCGGGCTTCGAGCGTCCCGACGGGGTGCGCGACATGCTGCGCAAGCACCGAACCTGTGGTGCGACCTCGCGTTCCGCAGCGAGCACGGCGGCGGCGGCAAGGTGCCGGCGGAATGGCGCGCGCTATTCACCGAGTTTCCCGACCGCTTCACGGTCGGTACCGACACCTTCACCCCAGAACGCTGGCACTACATCGTCGAGCACGCCAACTGGTCGCGCGCGTGGCTCGCCGACCTGCCGCCGCCGCTCGCCGAGCGCATCGGGTGGCGCAACGGCGACGCGCTGTTCGCATTCTGGAAGCCCGCGACCAGGCCCATGAGCGTTCGGCGCGGACCGCGGCGGTCGTCGCCACGCTCCCGCCTGCGCGGCCACGCCGGCGCGCAGGCGTGCGGTGAAGCGCTGCCGGGGGCGCGCACCACCGTCGAGAGCAGCCGCTACGTCGTCGCGTACGTGACCGCGCCCAGCCCCATCGAGGTCGGCCGCCACTTCACCGTCGACTTCGCCGTGTGCCCACGCGCGGACGGCGCAGCGCCGCAGGTCGTGCGCGTGGACGCCGCCGTGCCCGAGCATCGGCACGGGATGAACTATCGCGCCGGCGTGACCGTCGTGAAGCCGGGCACGTATCGGGCCGAAGGGCTGCTGTTCCACATGCCGGGCCGCTGGGACCTGACGTTCGACGTCGTGAGCGGGAACAACGTCGAGCGGCTGGCCAGCGTCGTTCGCGTCGAATGACCGGACGCGCGGCAAGCGTCGGGCTCGCAGCGCTGATGGCAGGCGTTTGCCTTCGCGCAGACGGCGGCCGCGCCCCCCGCGCCGGTGGCGTTCTCCGACGCCGAAGTGAAGCGCGTCCTTCTTTCGCTCGGACCATGGCCGCCGCCGCGCGTCGTCGATCCGTCGAACCGCGTCTCCGGCAAGCCCGCCGCGATCGCGTTCGGCGCGCAGCTGTTCAACGACCCGTCGCTGTCGCGCACCGGATCGATCGCGTGCGCGACCTGCCATCCGCCGACGCGCGCGTTCACCGACGGGCGCCCGCGCGCGCACGGCATCGACAGCGTCGACCGCAACGCGACGAGCGTCGTCGACGTCGGGGGCCAGCGCTGGTACGGCTGGGACGGCGCCGACGACAACCTGTGGGCGCAGAGCCTGCGGCCGATCGTCGACGCGCGCGAGATGGGCGGCGACGTCGCGCGGCTCGCGTCGCGCATCCGGTCGGACACGCAATTGCGCGGCATGTACGTCGCGGCCTTCGGGGCGCCGCCGCCGGCCGAAGACGAAGCGCTCGCCGTCGACGCGGCCGAGGCGCTCGCCGCGTACCAGGAAACGCTGGTGACCGGGCGCACGCCGTTCGACGACTTCCGCGACGCGCTCGCGCGCGGCGACAAGGCGGCGATGGCTAAGTACCCGGTCCTTGCGCAGCGCGGCCTCGCGATCTTCGTCGGCAGCGGCAACTGCACGATGTGCCATGGCGGCCCGCGGCTGTCCAACGGCGAGTTCCACGACGTCGGTATCCGGTTCTTCGTGGAGCCGGGACGCGTCGACCCGGGTCGCCATGCCGGCATCCGCAAGCTGCAGGCGAGCAGGTACAACCTGCTCGGCCCGTACAACGACGATCCGGCGCGCAGCACCGCGACCGGTGCCGCGCCACGTCGCGCTCGACCACCGCAACTTCGGCGAGTTCAAGGTGCCGTCGCTGCGCAACGTCGCGCGCACGGCGCGTCCATGCACGACGGCAGCCTCGCCACGCCGAGAATTAAGGCGACAAAGCAGGAACTTTCCACGACGGCGGTGATCTGATTGTTTGTGAAACGAGACGGGCGAACTCTTCGATCGCAAGACGCTGGAGGAGATCCGGCTGACGGCGGTCGAGCGCGTGCGCGAAGGAGAACCGGCGGCGAAAGTGATCGGAAGGGACTGGGTTCGCAGCCGCACGACAATCTACAAGCGGCCGAACGCCGCCTTGCAGCTGGTCCTCGGCATCCCGGCGCTGCGCTCGAACGAAGGCGATGGACGGCCCACGCACTTTGACGCCAAGGCAGGAAAGCGAAGTGTTCAGATGGATCAATGGGCGAGACCTGTACGAGTATGGCTGGGAATTCGCCGCGTGGACGTGCTGCAAAGTGGTTGAAAAATGATCGAGAAGAGTTCGGCGTGAAACTTGGACTGATGGGGTTGCTGTGTTGCTTGCAAGACTGGGGCTGACGCCGCAGGAAGCCTTCGGAACGCGCCTATCAACGCGACCCGCAGGCCATCGAGAAGTGGCAACGTGAAACCTTCCTGGCGATTGCCAGGCAGGCCAAGGTGGAGTGTGGGGCGATCTTCTTCTGGGACGAATCCGGATTCCGAGTCCACACCCTGCGATGGCAAAGACTTGGGCAAGTTCGCGGAACAGACACCGGTTGTGCAGCGTCCTGGAACAGCGTCAATCCATCAGCGCGGCTTCGGCGGTGAAAGCCAATGGAGCATCTGGTTCTGCACCTACGAAGGCGCTCTGAATGTGAAACTGTTCATCGAGTTGCTCTAGAAAAAATCTACGAAGCAACCGCAGGAAGCTGATCGACCCCGCGCTCGACAGCCTGCCCGCGCACAAGAAGGTGACGGTGCGCGAGTACGTGGCCAGCACCAACGGCATGCTGACCATGCATTTCCTGCCGGGCTATGCGCCCGACCTGAATCCCGATGAGCTGGTGTGGAGTCACGTCAAACGCACTGGCGTCGCGCGCCGGCCGCTGCAAGCTGGCGAGAAATTGCGTGACAAGATTGAGGGCCAACTCGCAGCACTTCAGCAAATGCCCGCCCTTGTCCGCTCATTTTTCCGTCATCCGTTTGTCGCCTATATTACCGACTGCTGAG
>CAWGLS010000019.1:0-13349 GCA_963823475.1 uncultured beta proteobacterium | reverse complement strand
GTAGAGGTTCTGCGCGTCGGCGCGCGCGAGCTGCGCCTTCAGTTCGATGAGCCCGGGGCCCTGCGGGCGCGCGCGCCAGATGCCGCTCGCCGTGCCCGACGTGTGCGGCGTGACGAAGCGGATGTCGTCGAGCGCGATGCGCAACCCCTCCTCCCCGCGCGACCAGCCGACGCGGCCCGACGCCGCGTCGAACTCCAGCGTGCCGGCGAAG
Organism: uncultured beta proteobacterium; assembly: GCA_963823475.1. Lineage (GTDB taxonomy): Bacteria > Pseudomonadota > Gammaproteobacteria > Burkholderiales > Casimicrobiaceae > VBCG01. The sequence continues at coordinate 13,138 of CAWGLS010000019.1, read as the reverse complement.
ACGCGCGGCAGCGACACGCGCATGTCGCGGCTGTCGAGCTTCAGGTCGCCCTTGGTCTCGTCGAACGTGAAATTCCCCGACACGCTCGCGGCCCCCGGCAGCGATTCGCTGGCGGCGATGCCGAACTGCGTGAACGCGCCGCTGCCCGAGTAGCGCGTCGGCGCGTCGGGCGGGCCGGTCCACGCGTACTTGCCGCCGGTCACGCTGCCGCGCAGCGCGAGCACCGCCAGGTCGCGCCGCCATTGCTCCGGCAGCGGCAGGTGCTCGGCCAGCTTCGACAGCGGCTGCACTTCCAGCCGGTCGAACGCCATCTGCCCGCCGGTGATCGCGCCGTCGGCGCCTTCGGTCATCGTCGCGGTGAACACGACCGGCGCCAGCTCCTCGCCGCTTTGCGTACGGAACGTGAGCCCCTGCGCGGTGAACTCGCGCTTGCCGCCGCCGCTCGCCCACTTGACGCGGCCGCCCAGGTGCGTGAGGTCGAGCAGCGGCAGGTTGGAGGCGACGCGCGCGCGGACGCCGGTCAGTTCGAGATCGGCGACGATATTGGTCGGTGCGCTGTTGGCGAAGTCGAACCAGACGCGCAGCGCGCCCTGCCCGCTCTCGACCGGCCGCAGGAGCGGGATCCACTCGCGCCACAGCGCGACGTCGGCGTAGTCGAGCCGCACATAGAAGCGTCCCTTCGCGTCGCGCCAGTCCTTGAAGGAATCCGCCGTCACCTCGCCGCGAAAATCGAGCGGCGAAGCGAGCGCCGACGGCGGCGAGCCGACGAGGCCGAACTTGTGGTGGCCGAAGCTCTGCTCCAGGCGGAACATCACCTTGTCGAGCACGAGCTGCGGCGCGCCGCGCAGCTCGTCCGTCCACGACAGGAGCGCATCGTGCACGACGATCTGCCGCTGGCGCAGCAGCCAGTCCATGAAGCGCGAGTCGTCGCCCTGCGCCTCCGGATCGATCTCGATGCCGGCGATGTGCAGGCGGCCGAGCGTATCGCGGCGCACCGAGAGTTCCGGCCGCTCGATCGACAGCTCGCGCAGGCGCAGGTCCAGCGCCGCCAGCGACGTCCACGCGACGGTGAAGTCGACCTGCGGCAGCAGCAGCACGGGCTTTCCCGTCGGGTGCGCGCGATCGTGGATGGCGAAACCGCTGATCGACAGCCGGGGGTTCCAGCCGTCCCAGCCGCCGGCGATGCCGGCGATCGCCACCGGCTGGCCGAGTTGCGACGACAGTTCAGCCGCGATGCGGTCGCGATAGTCGTCGATGCCGGGCAGGACGACGAAGCGGATGGCGAGCAGCAGCGAACAGAACGCCACGACCATCGCCACGATCGAAGTCCCGGCAATGCGCAGCAGTCGTATGGAGAGCGAAGGAGTCAATAGTGGGTGACGAAAGCGGGCGGGCCCGACAAGGCATGCCTGGCAGGCATAATGGGTGGCTCGCCTATCGAGGATTGTAGCCGAACGAACGCGCGTGCCCCGACAACGGGGCCGACCCGTTTTTCGCGCGATTTTCCGCCCATCGCCCCCCATGGACCTGCCCCGCGCCCTGGCGTTCAGCCGCTATGCGGCCACCGCGTTCGCCGCCGATCCCGCCCTGGCCTTTGCGGTCGAGGCCACCATCAATGCGCCCGTCGACTGGGACTCCGCCGCGTGCCGCCCGCCGGCGGATCTCGACGCGGAGGCGCTCGGTCGCTGGCTGCGCGACCTGCGCCGCCGCGTGTTCCTGCAGTCGATGCTGCGCGACTTGACCGGACGCGCCCCGCTCGCCGAAGTCTGCGCGAACATGACCCGGCTCGCCGAACTGGCGCTGCAGACCGCGACCGCGCTGCATACGGCGGAGCTCGCGGCCGTGCACGGCATGCCGATCGGCGCCGAATCCGGCACGCCGCAGGCGCTGATCGTCGTCGGCATGGGCAAGCTGGGCGGCGGCGAGCTCAACGTGTCGTCCGATATCGACCTCGTGTTCGTCTACCCCGAGGAAGGCGAGACCGCGGGTCCGCGGACGATCGCCAATCGCGAGTTCTTCGACCGCCTGGGCCGGCGGATCATCACGACGCTGAACGACGTCACCGCCGACGGCTACGTGTTCCGCGTCGACATGCGGCTGCGGCCTTATGGCGACAGCGGGCCGCTGACGACGTCGTTCGTGGGGCTCGAGACGTACCTCGTCACGCAGGGCCGCGCGTGGGAGCGCTACGCGTGGCTCAAGGCGCGCGCGATCACCGGCGACCTCCACGACAACCTGGATGCGCTCGTGCTGCCGTTCGTCTACCGGAAGTACCTGGACTACGACGCGTACGAGGGCCTGCGCGACGTCCACCGCCAGATTCGCGATCAGGGTGCGCGCCGCGACTACGCGGGAAACGTGAAGCTCGGCGACGGCGGCATCCGCGAAATCGAGTTCATCGCGCAGGCCTTGCAGATCGTCCGCGGCGGTCGCGAGCCCGACCTGCGGGTCCGCGGCACGCTGCCGGCGCTCGCGCTGCTCGGCGCGCGGAGCCTGCTGCCGTCGACGGCCGTCGCCGCGCTGCGCGACGCGTATCTGTTCCTGCGCGGCGTCGAGCACCGGCTGCAGTATCGCGACGACGCGCAGACGCACCAGCTGCCCGTCGACGACGACGAGCGCGCGCTGCTCGCCGAGAGCATGGACAGCACGCCGGCGGCGTTCGACGACGCGCTGGCGCGCCATCGCGCCACCGTGTCGTTCACGTTCGCGCAGACGCTGGGCGACGATGGCCGCGCCACGTCGGCGACCGATGCGCTCTACGCATCCGCGTGGGAGGACGCCCGGCCCTCCGCCGACGTGCTGGACCCGTTGCGCGCCGCGGGTTTTGCCGATCCCGCCGCGCTGGTCGCGAGCCTCGCGCGCGTCCGCGACTCGAGCCGCTACCAGCAACTGCCGGCCGCGTCCCGCCAGCGCTTCGACACGCTGCTGCCGCAACTGCTCGCGATCGCCGTGGCCCACCCGGGCCTCACCGGCGCGCAAACGGTGTTCGAGCGGCTGCTGACGCTGCTCGAGACGATCGCCCGCCGCAGCTCGTATCTCGCGTTGATCATCGAGCACCCGCCGCTCCTGCCGCGTCTCGCGAACCTGATGGGCGCCTCCGCCTGGGCGGCCGACTACCTGACGCGGCATCCGCTGCTGCTGGACGAACTGCTCGACGCCGGCGCCTTGCTGGCCGAGCCCGACTGGGACGCGTGGCGCGCGGAACTGGCGCGGCTCATGAAGGCCCGGCCGGACGACGCCGAGCACCAGATGGACGCGTTGCGCCATTTCCAGCACGCGCAGACGTTCAGGCTGCTGGTGCAGGACTTGAACGGCCGCCTGACGGTCGAGCGGCTGGCCGATCATCTCTCGGCGCTGGCGGACATCGTGCTGGCCGCCGCGCTCGACGCCTGCTGGACGCAGATGACCGGCGGCGAGACCACGCCGCCGCGATTCGCGATCGTCGGCTACGGCAAGCTCGGCGGCAAGGAACTGGGGTATGCGTCGGACCTGGACCTCGTGTTCCTGTTCGACGTGAACGAGGCCGATCCCGATGCCGATGCGCAGGAGGCGCGCTACACGCGGCTCGGCCAGCGGCTCAACACCTGGCTCACCAGCACGACGGCGGCCGGCCCGTTGTACGACACCGACCTGCGGCTGCGGCCGGACGGCGCCAAGGGCCTGCTGGTGTCGAGCCTGCGCTCGTTCCGCAAGTACCAGCGTGCGGATGCGTGGATCTGGGAGCACCAGGCGCTGACGCGCGCGCGCTTCGTCGCCGGCGACGCGGCGGTCGGCGCCGCGTTCGAAGCCGAGCGCGACTTCATCCTGCGGATGCCGCGCGACGCCGGTCCGTTGGCGGAAGGCGTGGTCGGCATGCGCCGCAAGATGCACGCGGGCCATCCGAACCCGACGCGCGAGTTCGACTTGAAGCACGATCCCGGCGGCATGGTCGACATCGAATTCACCGTGCAGTACCTCGTGCTCGCGCATGCGCACCGGCACGCGATCCTCACGCGCAACGCGGGCAACATCGCGCTGCTGGGATTCGCGGGGGATCTCGGACTCGCCCCGCCGCCGCTGGCGGCCGCGGTGGCCGACGCCTATCGCGAGTACCGGCGGCTGCAGCACAAGGTGCGGCTCACCGGCGCCGCCCATGCGCGCGTCGATCCACTGCCGCAGGCCGCGCGTCGCGCCGCGGTCGTCGCGCTGTGGACGCACGTGTTCGGCGCGCCGTGGTCGGCCGCGGAGGCCCGGCCGGCGGCCGTCGCCTAGATTGTCGCCGCCTCGGTACGTTGTTCCGGCGCTCCTTTGTACGCAACGTCATGCCAGCCGCCGTCGTCCCCGCGCACGCGGGGACCGCAGCGCTTTGAGTCCACTCATGCGGCGGCGCGCATGGAAGACGAGAGCGACTCTTGAACCTTCACACCTGCGTAGTCGCTGCGGCAGCCGGTGTCCCGACCGCGCCAGTTCCGGCGCCGCGAGTCGCGCCATCACGAGCCGCCAGGCAGCCTCCGCCGCTTGGCCTTCGGCGCCGAACACCGCCGCGAATTGCGCCCGCTGCAACGCGGACAGGCGACCCTCGAGGCGCCGCCCCGCCGGGGTCAGCGACAGGCGCTTGACGCGCGCGTCGTCGGGCGCGCGATCGAACGTGATCAGCTGCTGCGCGTAGAGGTCGCGCAGCGGGCCGTTCAGCGCCTGCTTGGACACGCCGAGCGTGCGCAGCAGTTCGCCGACCGACGGCTGCGGCATCCGCACGACGAAGTGCAGGATCCGGTGATGGACGCGCGACAGGCCGCGCGCGGCGAGCAGCGCGTCGGGCCTGGCGGTCATCGCCCGGTACGCGAAGTGGGTGAGCTCGATCGCGGCGTCGAGCGCGCGCCGCCGGTTTGGGTCAAGCATGTTGACTTTTCCCGCGCGTTGCCGGCAAAATAAGGTCAGCCATATTGACCTATTTTGCAGCGGCGATGCCGGACAATGCAAGGGGGTCATCGGCGCCGGGGCAGACGCGCCGGGTCCGGCGCGGCTGCCGGATCGGCTAAAATCGAACCTTTACGCAACGAGGAGTAGCCCGCCATGTCGATGGCCGACCGCGACGGATGGATCTGGTACGACGGCAAGATGGTGCCGTGGCGCAACGCCACCACCCACGTGCTCACGCACACGCTGCACTACGGCATGGGCGTCTTCGAAGGCGTGCGCTGCTACAAGACGGTCGACGGTCCCGCGATCTTCCGCCTGCGCGACCACACCAACCGGCTGTTCAATTCGGCGCACATCTACGGGATGAAGCTGCCGTTCACCAAAGACGAGATCGACGCCGCGCAGCTCGCCTGCGTCCGCGAGAACAAGCTCGAGTCCTGCTACCTGCGGCCGATCGCCTTCTACGGCTCCGTCGCGATGGGCGTGGCCGCCAAGTCGAACCCGGTGCTGGTGGCGATCGCCGCCTGGCCGTGGGGCGCCTACCTGGGCGCCGAGGCCATCGAAAAGGGCATCCGCGTCAAGACGTCGTCGTACACGCACCACCATCCGAACATCACGATGTGCAACGCCAAGGCGGTCGGCAACTACACGGTGTCGATCCTCTCCAACCAGGAGGCGCTGCACGACGGCTACGAAGAGGCGATGCTGCTCGACCCGCAGGGTTTCGTCTGCCAGGGCTCGGGCGAGAACGTGTTCATCGTCCGCGACGGCAAGCTGCACACGCCCGACCTGGGCAGCGGCGCGCTCAACGGCATCACCCGCGACACGATCATCACGTTCGCCAGCGAACTCGGCATCCCCGTCCTCGAACGACGCATCACGCGCGACGAGGTGTACATCGCCGACGAGGCGTTCTTCACCGGCACCGCCGCCGAAGTGACGCCGATCCGCGAGCTCGACAACCGGACGATCGGCGGCGGCGCGCGCGGACCCATCACCGCGAAGCTGCAGGCGTTGTTCTTCGAGACGGTGAGCGGCCGCAACCCGGCGAAGAAAGCCTGGCTGACCAAGGTGTGACGATGACCGCCCCCGAGCCCCACGCGCCGGTGACCGTGAAGCCGGCCGACCTGCCGGTCTTCTGCCCGAACCCCGCGATGCCGCTGTGGTCGTCGCATCCGCGCGTCTTCCTGGACGTCGCGGACGAGGGCGAGGCGATGTGCCCCTATTGCGGCACGCGCTACGTACTGGAGGGCGGGCCGCTTTCCGGCGGGCATTGAGCGGCTCGCGCCGGCCGTCGGCAATACCGCGGCCACGACGGGGCGGACGCGGCTTTCCGCGTATGCTTGTCGAATGATCGCTCGCCAACCTGCGGATTGTCGTCGCTGATCCCGTGGCCGGCGAACGCATCCTGATCGTCGCGCCCTCCTGGGTCGGCGACGCCATCCTGTCGGAGCCGCTGGTCGCGCTGCTGCGCGACCCGTTCGAGGATCCCATCGTCGACGTGCTCGCCCATTCGTGGTGCTCGCCGGTGTACGCGCGCATGCGCGGCATTCGCCGGATCATCGAGAATCCGTTCGGGCACGGCAAGCTCGACCTCGCCGGAAGGCGCCGGCTGGCCGCCACGCTCAAGGACGAGGGCTACACGCACTCGTTCGTGCTGCCCAACTCGTGGAAGTCCGCGCTGGTGCCGTTCTTCGCGCGCATCCCCAAGCGCGTCGGCTACAAGGGCGAGGCCCGTTTCGCGCTGCTGACCGACGCCCGGCCGCTCGACAAGAAGGCATTGCCGCGCCTCGTCGACCGTTTCGCGGCGCTGGCGCTCCCGCGCGGCGGCCTCGTGCCGATGCCGCCGTCGCCGGTGCTGGTGCCCGATACCGTCAACCGCGCCAACGCGATGCGCGCGCTGCACCTGAAGACCGACCGGCCCGTCATCGTGCTGTGCCCCGGCGCCGAGTTCGGCGCCGCCAAGCGCTGGCCGCCGAACCAGTTCGCGGAACTCGCGGCGATGTTCCTGCGCGACGGCTGCCAGGTCTGGATCGTCGGCTCGCCCAACGACCGCATCGCCGCCGACGCCGTCCTCAATTCGCTGGGCGACAACCTGCACAAGGTGCGCGACCTGACGGCGCGCACCGACCTGGGCACCGCGATCGACATCCTGTCGTCGGCCTCGCTCGTCATCTCCAACGACTCCGGCCTGATGCACGCGGCCGCCGCCGTCGGCGTGCCGCTCGTCGCGCTGTTCGGCTCGTCGTCGCCGCAGTACACGCCGCCGCTGTCGCCGCTGGCGCAGATCGCGAAGATCGACATCGCCTGCAGCCCCTGCTTCAAGCGCGAGTGCCCGCTCGGCCATTTCAAATGCATGCGGGAGCTGAAGCCGCCGATCGTCTACAATCTGGCCCGCACCGCGCTGCCGACGTACCTCGCCCCCGACCTGCGCCGCTACTAGAAGGCACGTCCCGCCCATGGCCAAGGCCCGCACCACGCCGATCTACACGTCGCCGCAGGACGCGTCGCTCGCGTTCTACCAGGCGTTCGAGGCGCAGGACATCGACGCGATGATGTCCACGTGGGCGGACGACGAGGAGATCGTCTGCGTGCATCCGGGCGGCCAGCGCGTCGTCGGCTACGACGCCGTGCGCAGCACGTGGGAGCAGCTCTTCACCGGCGACACCAAGCTCGCGTTCCGCCTCGACCAGGTCGTCGTGCTGGAGACGGTCGGCCTCGCGATGCAGTCGGCGATCGAGCACGTCTACACGGCCGATGGCACCGCGCGCGGCGCCGCGGCCGCCACCAACGTCTTCATGCGCACGCCGTCGGGCTGGCGGATGGTGTGCCACCACGCGTCGCCGGTGACCGCCGTGGTGATGCCGACGCCGAGCGGGCCGCTGCACTGACGGTCCGCTGCGAAGCTCGGCACCGCGCTAGGCGCGATCGCCCTGCGAGGCGGCCCCGCTACCCGCGGGCAACTCGCGCGCGTAGAAGTAGATGCCGAAGACGGCGTACACGATCGTCAGCAGCCCGGTCTGCGACACCTGCCCGCTGATCGCGTAGTAGAGCACCAGCGCGATCCACGCGCCCATCTGCAACGGATTGGCGAAGCGCCAGCGCGGTACCCACAACGCGCGGACCACGATGAGCAGGAAGCCGAGTGTGGCCAGCGCGCCGCTTTCGGCCAGGAACTCGATCCAGATGTTCTCGTTCTTGGCGTTCAGCCTGTTCTCGACGTCGAGCTTGTTCTCGCCCGGCAATTCGATGTCGAAGCGGCTGAACACGTAGGTGTCGTAGGCCCTCGGCCCGACGCCGAACCACGGATGCTTCTGCCACACCTTGATGCCCATCGTGTTGATGAGGATGCGGTCGCGCACCGACGTGGTCTCCGCGATGTTGGCGCCGAACCGCGCGATCTTTTCGGCGCCGCTCAACGCCGGTCCCGACTGCTGCGTCGTCGGCAACGGCAGCAGCAGCGCGACGACCGCCAGCGGCACCGCGATCAGCACGACCTTCTTCACCAGCGCCGCGCGATTGAAGACCAGCAACAGGACGGCGAGCGCCACGAACAGCACCCAGCCGGTCTTCGCCGTCGACTGCGTCAGCACGAAGATCAGCAGTGCGAGGATCGCGAGGGTGGCGGCGGAGAAGCGCTGGCGCAGGAACACGATCGGCAGCAGCAGGAACGCATAGATGTTGAGGAAGTGCGGCCATCCCGAAAGCCCGTTCAGCCGGAACACGTCGAGATGGATCTGCGGATTGAAGACCGGATACCCGAAACCGAAGATGCAGACGAACTGGATGGCGCCAAAGATGGCCATCAGACCCAGCGCCCACGTGGCGGCATCCTGCACCGCTTCGACGGTGCTCCGCTGCGACTTCAGGAACGCGTAGACGGTGACGACGGTGAAGGCATCGAAGCCGAGCCACAGCGTCCAGCCGACCGAGCTGCGGACGTTGACGGACGTCGCGACGGCGATGGCGACGGGCACCAGCACCAGCAGCGGATACCGAGGCATCCGGCGCAACAGGTCGCGCGCGTGTTCCCACATCGTCCGCGGCGCGAACAGCCACATGCCGAGGATCAGGAAGTAGCCGTACTTGAGCTTGATGCCCCCGGCACTCACGAACAGCAGGTCGGCCGTCAACAGGAACAGCGTGAGCGCGAGGTAGAGGCTGGGCACCACACGCCCGATCGAAGGCTGCATCGGCTGCCGAGAGCCGCCGCGGTCGTCGTCGGTACGGTGTGCGGGTGTCATCGGTCGCGAATCAATCGCCGGCGCGCGCGGCCCCGCCGACCATCAGCGAGACGCCACCGGGCAGCGATGCCAGCAGCCCCTGCAGGCCGAAGAGAATGCCCAGCAGCACCGCGCGCTCGGGAGAAACGTCCAGCGGCACGAGGATCGCGAGAAAGCCGGCCTCGCGGACGCCCCAGCCGGCGAGCGATATCGGAATCATCGACACCAGCACGACCAGCGAAGTGACCGTCACGACCAGCGCGACGGGCAGGTCGATGTCCAGGCTGCGCGCGATCGCGACGGCACCCAGCCCCGAAAGCGTCTGCACAACGATCGAATATGCGACGCAGAGCGCCATGGTCGGCAGCGGTGCGCGAAACCGGACGAATTGCCGCGCGACTGCGGAGGTGCGTCCGGATCCCCAGCCACGGCGGAACACGTCCCCAGGCCAGCAGCGCGAACACGAGCAGGCCACCCGCCAGCACGCCCCCGGCGAGCAACGCGCCGAGCAGCAGCCAATGGCGCGGATAGTCGAACGGCACGAGCATGCCGATGGCCGCCAGCGCGAGGCAGGCCGCGCCGAAGACGCCGTATATCCTGTCGAGCAATACGGAGACGACGGCGTCGGCAGCCGGCACGCCATGCGCGCGCCACCGGATGACGCGCAGCGCGTCGCCGCCGACGACGGACGGAAGCGCCTGGTTGACGAACAATCCCTCGATGTAGGCGAGATAGCTGCCCACGAACGCGGGCGTCGTCGGCAGCGGTCTCGCGATCAGCCGCCAGCGAACCGTGCAGAGCACCGTTTGCAGCAACGTGATGACGACCGCGACGGCGAGCGCCGCCATGACCGCCGCGGTGACCGTCGCCACCATGTCGGCGAACCGCACGAAGCGGCTGATCACGACGTAGAGCAGCACCAGCACCAGCAGGCGCCCGAGCAACAGCAGGGCTTTCCGAACGCGCGGATTACTCAGGGCATGCGCCCGATGGACGGGGAAGCGCTTGGGCGGCAATGTGCGGATTTCTATTTCTTGCGCGCGATGTAAGTCTTGATGTCGGAGAGCGACACCCGCGCCATCGCTTGCGCGGGCAACCGTCTGCCGATCGCGCGGAGGCCTGTGCGGAATATGGCGGGAACTCCGCGGGCCAGGCCGGCCAGCGCATATCTTAACCTCGCGAAGCGCGCATCAGGCGCGCTGGCCACCATCTCGACGCCGTCGCGCTGCAGCAAATCCGCGACGACGTGACGATCGAAGCAATGCAGATGCATGTCCATCAGCCATGGCCAGCGCGTTCCCATCCATCGCTTGGGAAACCATGTGTCGACGTCGAGCGTGGAAAGGCACAGCACGCCACCCGGACGCCAGCAGCGATGCCCGCATTCGCCGAACGAACTGCCGCAGGATCGCGCACGTGTTCGAGCACGTCCCACGACGCCGACGACGTCATAGCTTGGCCGCAGGTTGTGGCGATTGTTCTCGCGCACGTAGCCTGTGAAGCACGGTGCAAGCCTTCGACATGTTCCCGCGCGTACGTCCGCCGCCCAGCGCGATGGTTCGACGCCGTCGGCGTACCCATCCGCGACGACGCGCCTCCGGCGAGGAACAGCCCGCAATAGGCGCCGACCTCGAGCAGCGTGCCGGGTGGGTTGCTTGCAGATGGCGCTCGATCTGTGTCGAAGCAACTTGCGAAACGTGCGCTCCCGCGCGGCCGCGCGTTTCCAGGTACGCGCGCGTCGACGACGCCTTCGTACGTCCTCCTCCAGGACCGCGCCCAGGCACCGCACTTGCGGGCACCTGCGCGAGTCCGCAGCGCAGGCAGATGTAGACGCGCGGGTATGCTGCGCGCCTGCGACCGTGGTGCAACGATAGGCTTGACGTCGGGCGACGGGCAATCGATCGGCGCGACGCCGCTACTTCGCCGACGTGCTTCATCGCCAGCGCGCGATCGCCGCAGTTCGGGCACGCATCGGCGACGAAAATGGTCCGGCTGCGAGATCCGGCTCCTCGGAACACGCCGCTTGGCGCACATCTGGGCCAGGTCGAGCGCACTCCACAGCACTTGCGCCCGTGGAATCTTCGATGCGCCGCGCGTCCTGTCCACGAAATGGATCGGGACTTCGCGCAACTCGATTCCCGCCTTGTTCAGATAGTGGATCGAGTTGCGACGCCGTAGCTGTATCCGTCTGGCCGAGATGTGCCGCAACGGAAGCCGCCGGAGTGACGCCACGTCGAAAACTCGAAAATACGTCGTCAGCTCGCGCAGCCGCACGCCGAGCGCCGAGCCGCGCCGCGATGTTGCCCAGCCGGCTGACCACATTGCGGTATCCCGTGTAGTCGCTCTTGCCGCCCGCGCAATACCGGGACCCCGTGACGAAGGTATTGGGACCGTGCCGGGCGAGCAGCCTGGGAATCTCGCGCTGGCTCATGCGAGAAATCCGCGTCCATCGTCACCAGCGTCGTGTAGCCCTCGCGCATCGCATAGAAAAGCGCGTACTTGTGCGCGCTGCCGATGCCGAGCTTGCGCGGACGCTGCACGCAGACGAGCTGCGGATACTGGAGCCGCTTGGCTTCCAGCACCGACCATGTCCCGTCCGGGGAATTGTCATCGACGACGAGGATATCGGCGTCGGGAACCGCGCGGACGATTTCGTCCAGCAACGCTCCGATGTTTTCGCGCTCGTTGTAGCATGTCGTGAAGATGAGGGTCTTATCGTCCAAGATTCGATCCCTGTCGGAATGAAGTGCTGTCGACGAGGCAACCTGACGGGACGCGCCTCAAGTGGGCGGCACGGTGCGCTTTCACCGTCGAACGGGCGACGTCCTGGCAAGCGCCCGGTCTGGCTGCCGAAGCTCATTCGTCCGATCATCCGCCCCCGGTCTGGCGAATTTTCGCGTCGTCGTTACAGTCGTCAACGAACTCTCCGGGTCCCACACTTTGCACGTTCGCCGATTGACCAGCGCCCAGCCGGCGCACCTGCGGCACAATGCCGCATGCGCGGCTTCCTGGTGAGATCCCTTTCCGGATCCAGTACACATGCGACCGGTCACATCCACATGTCCAATGATACATTCGACTCTGTTAAATTGTTTGCTCACGCCAACCGAGAAAGTTCCAACGCTTAGGATGCGTCCGGAGGCATGGCCGCTGCGGGCCGTTCGAACGCGTCCAGATGACCTTTCAAAAGGCACATGGCAGTCCAATCCGAATCTTTGATGCCGTCGCATCACCGAGCACCCTCGAGTCATCGCTTCTCGATTTCGTCGGCGATCCTTTGGCCGGCGCTTGCCGCATGCGGGTATGTCGCCGGGATCCTTTATCTGTTCTGGCCGGCATTTGCCAGCGGCTTCGTACGTCTTCCCCCGGTGACCTCGGCGATTTCCGCTTCATCAACGTCGTCCTGGAACACTGGTTCGGCGTGTTCTCCGGCAAAGTCGCATCGGCGGAACATGTCATTCTTCCATCCGCAACCCGGGGTGCTCGGGTACAGCGATGTCCCTCTTCCTATACGCGATTCCGTAGTGGCCTTCCGCCTCGCGCGCATCTCTCCCGACTACGCGTTCTTCTGCACGTTGCTGACGGTCTTTCGGCGTTTGCTATGCGGGAACCCTCTGGCTGCTGCGGCGCGTTCTGGACGCGTCTGGCCCGTCGCGATCGTCGTAACGATCATTTACATGTTTTCGAATTTGATCGCCGTGAAGATCGTGCACCCGGGTCTCTTTGCTGTCGCGTTCTTCCCGATCGTTCTCGGGCTGTATTGGCAAGCGATAGCCGCCTTCCACGACGCGAAGCCGTTCGGCCGCAAAGGCGCGCTCGTCGTCCTAATGACGGCCCTCTTGCTTTACACGAGCTATTACCACGGCTGGTTCACCGTGTTCCTATGCGGGCTCTGGGGACTCGTCTTTCTCAGCCAGCAGGCTTTGTGTGCGCGGCCACAGTCTCGCGCCTTTTTGATGCGTGTCTGGACCACGCGACGCGTATGGATAAGTCTGGTCGCATTCTTCGCTCTGGCA
>CAWGLS010000018.1:0-73704 GCA_963823475.1 uncultured beta proteobacterium | reverse complement strand
GCGTCAGCATCGCGAGATAGACGCCGGAGAGCCGCACGCAGAACCAGCCGAACACGATCGCCGCGACCAGCGCGGCGACGGGCGCCAGCGCCAGGGCCACCGGCATCGGCAGCCCGGCCTTGACCGCGACCGCCGCCGCGTACGCGCCGACGCCGAAATACGCGGCGTGGCCGAACGACGTCATGCCGCCGGTGCCGAGCAGGAACTGCAGGCTGGCGGCGAACAGCGCGGCGATCAGGATGTCGGTGGCCAGCACGACCGTGTAGTCGTCGCGCAGCCACGGCACGACCAGCAGCAGCGCGAGCAGCGCGGCGGCGGCCAGCGCGTCGCGGCGGCCCGGACCGACGACGAGTTCGCGCTGTTCGGGCAGCGGCGTGGTGATCGGCGCGTTCGGCGGCGTGCCGAGCAAGCCATGCGGCTTGACGGCGAGCACGATCGCCATCACGACGAACTCGGCGACGAGCGTCAGCTTGGGAAACGCGAACACGATGCCGGCGAACTCGACGTTGCCGAGCGCGATGCACAGCGCCTTGGTGAGTCCGATCAGCAGCGCGGCGATGAACGCGCCGGGGATCGAGCCCAGACCGCCGACGACGGTGACGACGAACGCGTCGGCGATGATGGCGAGGTCCATGCCGAGGTTGGCGGGCTCGCGCGGCAGCTGCAGCGCGCCGGCGAGGCCCGCGAGCAGTGCGCCGAGCGCGAACACGGCGGTGAAGAGCTTCGCCTCGTCGATGCCGAGCGCCGCCGTCAGCACCCGGTTCTCGGACGCCGCGCGGATCAGCATGCCGAAGCGCGTGCGCGTGACGAGCCACGTCAGTCCGAGCAGCACCAGCGGCCCCACGGCGATGAGGAACAGGTCGTACTGCGGTATGGCGCGGCCGAAGAGCTCGAACGTCCCGGCGAAGCCCGGCGCGCGCGGCCCGAGCAGGTCTTCGGCGCCCCAGAGGGCCAGCGCGGCGTCGCGCACGATCAGCACGACGGCGAACGTGGCGGTGAGCTGCAGCAGCTCCGGCGCCGCGTAGAGTCGCTTCAGCAGCAGCACCTCGATCAGCGCGCCGACGATGGCGACCGCCAGCGCCGCCAGCGCGACGCCCAGCCAGAACGAGGCCGCGCCGCGGCCCAGGTTCGCCGCCAGGAAGTCGCCGATGCCGTACGCGCAGTACGCGCCCAGCATGTAGAGCGAGCCGTGCGCGAAGTTGACGATGCGGGTGACGCCGAAGATGAGCGTCAGGCCGGCGGCGACCAGGAACAGCGCCGAGGCGGCCGAGAGGCCGTTCAGCAACTGCAGCAGGAACGAGGCGAGCGTCACGCGGAGACGGCGGGCGCCACGGAGGTCAGGCCCGGACGGTGCATGCGCGGGATTCTGACACGGAAACGGCGGCGGTCGCGGGAGGCGCTCGGTTCATCGCTACGCGGGCGCAATCGGCAGCTAGTCAGCCGTGTTCAGGACTGAACGCGCGCAGGCGGCGGCGCGCGCGCCGCACGTCGCGGGCAACGCGCGGCGTCCGCCCGCTTGGGCTACTGCGGGCGCAGCGACCGCACGACGGCGTCGGTCGGCTGGTAGTCCTTGCCGTCGGCGTAGCGCCAGTCGACCATGATGCCCTTGCCGTCCTTCACCGCCGTGCGCCCGACGTACGCGCCCATCGTCGACTGGTGGTCGATCGGCCGGAACGTGACGGAACCGAACGGCGAGCCGAACGTGAGGCCCGACAGCGCGGCGACGATCTTTTCCGGATCGGTCGATCCCGCCTTCCTGATCGCGGCGGCGGCCGCGATCACCGTGCTGTAGCCGACGACCGACCCCAAGCGCGGATAGTCGTTGAAGCGGCCCTGGTACGCGGCGCGGAACTTCTTGTGCTCCGGCGTCTCGATCGCGTACCACGGGTAGCCGGTGACGTACCAGCCGGCGGGGGCCTCGTCCTTCAGCGGATCGAGGTACTCGGGCTCGCCGCCCAGCAGGTTGAACACCGGGCGGTCCTTGAACAGCCCGCGCAGCTGGCCTTCGCGGACGAACCGCGCGAGATCGGCGCCGAACAGCGACGAGAAGATCGCGTCGGGCTGCGCGTCGAGCATCGCCTGCACGACCGGACCCGGCTCGATCTTGCCGAGCGGCACCGCGATCTCGACGAATTCCAGCCCGCCGCTTTGCAGGACGTTCATCTGCTTCTTGAACGCCGCCGTCGCCGACTGGCCGTACTCGTAGTTCGGATAGACGATCGCCCAGCGTTTCTTCTTGAGCTTCGCGGCGTCCGGCACCAGCATCGCCGTCTGCATGAACGTCGACGCGCGCAGGCGGTACGTGTACTTGTTGCCGTTTTCCCAGACGATCTTGTCGGTCAGGGGCTCCGCGGCGAGGAACGGGACCTTGCGCTGCTTGGCGAAGTCGGCCACCGCCAGGCCCACGTTGGACGGAAACGTCCCCAGCAGCATCACCACCCGTTCGCGCGACACGAGTTCCTCGGCGACGCGCACGGCGTCGCCGGGCGTGCCGTTGTCGTCGCGCGATACCACCTCGATCTTGCGGCCGAGCACGCCGCCGGCGGCGTTGACTTCGTCGACGGCGAGCTCCATGCCCTTCTTGTACGGCTCGAGAAAGGCCGGGAATACCTTGTAGCTGTTGAGCTCGCCGAGCTTCAGTGTCTGCGCCGCCGCGCCGACGGTGCAGGACATAGCGAGCGCCGCCACCAGCGAAGTACGGAACGCGGTCATGCGATCTCCAGGAGGATTTCTTACGGCGAGGCGCCCACAACGGTCCGGCGCACCTCGCGTTGACTCCGTATTATGGACCATGCGGGGCGCCGACCGCGGGTCTAAGCATATGCTGCCGCACCCGCAGCGGGACCGTTCGGCGCCAACGGGTAAAATAGACGGCTTTTGCCGCCCCAAGGACGCGCCGCCTGCGCCGCGCGCGCCCCTTCGTCGCCATGCCACGCCCACTCGCTCTCGCCCACGGCCTCGCGTTCGCCGACCTCTATTCGGAGGACGGCGCGCGGCGCATCGACGCGCACTTTGTCGCGCATCTGCGGGCGGCCGACGCGGCGCTCGCCGAGCGGCTTGTCGGCCGGACGGCAGGCGCCCGACGCGCTGGCGGCCAAGGCGGAATCGGACTCTGCTGCTCGCGCTCGCGCCGCACCTCGAGGATTTCATCGCCGAGCTGTTCGCCATCGCGCCGGAGGTGCGGGCGCTCGAGGCCCGCCATCACGAGCTGGCGCCGCTGTTCGCCGTCAAGCGCCAGTTCGTCCAGCGCAAGGCGATGAACGCGCACAAGGCGGACGCGGCCGCGGCGTTCGACGGACCGGCGTTGCGTGCCGCGCTCGAGGCGGCGCTCGGCGCGCCGTTCTCCGAACTCGGCTTCGCGCAGGCGGTGACGGCGTGGATGGCCGACGAAGCGGCGCACGCGGCGGAACTCGACGTCGCCGCCCGCTACGCGGCGTGGGCGGCGCACACGGCCGCGGGCCGCACCGCACATCGCGGCGGCGTGCTGTTCCGCGCGCCGCGCAAGCTCGACTTCATGAAGCTGGTGCCGATCGCCAGCCGAGCCGCTGCACGGCATCGCGGCGTGGAAGCTCGCGCCCGACCATGCGCCGCGCGAGCGCGACGGGTTCGCGCTGACCGATCACGGCACCGACCTGGTCGGCGGGCTCGACCAGGCGCATTACTGCATCTGGTGCCACGAGCAGGGCAAGGACTCGTGCGCGCGCGGGCTGCCCGACAAGAAGCCGCTGGCGGGCGAGCCGCCGTTCAAGAAGTCGCCGTTCAACGTGCTGCTGGCCGGCTGCCCGCTGGAGGAGCGCATCTCCGAGTTCCACAAGCTGCGCGCCGAGGGCTGGCCGGTGGGCGCGCTGGCGATGGTCTGCATCGACAACCCGATGGTGGCCGCCACCGGGCACCGGATCTGCAACGACTGCATGAAGTCGTGCATCTACCAGAAGCAGGATCCGGTCGACATCCCGCAGTCCGAAACGCGCCTGCTGAAGGACGTGCTCGCGTTGCCGTGGGGATTCGAGGTCTATTCGCTGCTGACGCGCTGGAACCCGCTCAATCTGCGGCGGCCGGTGCCGGTGGCGCGGACCGGCAAGCGGGTGCTGGTCGTGGGCATGGGGCCTGCCGGCTTCACGCTCGCGCATCACCTCGTCAACGACGGCCATACCGTCGTCGGCATCGACGGGCTGAAGATCGAGCCGCTGCCGCCCGAGCTCTCCGGCATCACCATCGGCGGCGAGCGGGTGCCGTTCACGCCGGTGGAGGACGTCGGCACGCTGATCGAGCCGCTGGACGCGCGGCTGATGGCGGGCTTCGGCGGCGTCGCCGAATACGGCATCACCGTGCGCTGGGACAAGAATTTCCTGAAGATGATCCGGCTGCTGCTCGAGCGGCGCGACCGCTTCGCGCTGTACGGCGGCGTGCGCTTCGGCGGGACGCTCGACGACGCCGGCGCGTTCGCGCTCGGCTTCGACCACATCGCGCTCGCCACCGGCGCGGGCAAGCCCACGGTGCTCGACCTGCCGAACGGCCTCGCCAACGGCGTGCGCACGGCGTCGGACTTCCTGATGGCGCTGCAGTTGACGGGCGCCGCCAACCGCGACTCGATCGCGAACATGCAGGTGCGGCTGCCGGTGATCGTCGTCGGCGGCGGGCTGACGGCGATCGACACCGCCACCGAATCGCTCGCCTACTACCCGGTGCAGGTGGAGAAATTCCTGACGCGCTACGAGACGCTCGCCGCGGAGAAGGGCCGCGAGGCGGTCGAGGCCGCGTGGACGTTCGAGGAAGCCGCGGTCGCGCGGGAGTTTCTCGCCCACGCGCGTGCGCTGCGCGACGAGCGGGCGGCGGCGGCGCGCGCCGGCCGTCCGACGCGCGTCGCGGAGCTGCTGCACGGCTGGGGCGGCGTGACGGTGGCCTATCGTCGGCGGCTGATCGACAGCCCGTCGTACACGCTGAACCACGAGGAGATCGAGAAGGCGCTGGAGGAGGGCATCCGCTTCGCCGAAGGCGTGACGCCGCTGGCGATCGACGTCGACGAGCGCGGCGCGGCGACGGGGATCAAGGTGTCGCTGCAGCATACCGACGGCGACGGCGTCTGGCACGAGGTCACGCAGGCGACGCTGCCGGCGCGCACGATCCTGATCGCCGCGGGTACGCAGCCCAACACCGTGCTCGCGCGCGAGGACGCCGCGCACTTCCACCTGGACGGCAAGTATTTCCGCGTGCTGGACGAGGACGGCCAGCCGGTGAAGGTGCAGCGCGGACTCGCCAAGCCCGCGCTGCCCGCGGTGCTGACCGACATCCTGCCCGACGGCCGCGCGACGAGCTTCTTCGGCGACCTGCATCCGTCGTTCTCCGGCAACGTGGTGAAGGCGATGGCGAGCGCCAAGCAGGGCTACCCGATCGTGTCGCGGATGCTGGCGAAGGTCGCGCCGGCCGACGCCCGCGAGCGACGCGCAATTCTTCGGCGTGCTCGACGGCCAGCTGCGCGCGACGGTCGCGCGCGTCGAACGCCTGACGCCGACGATCGTCGAGGTCGTCGTCCATGCGCCGGCCGCGGCCGCGCGCTTCGCGCCGGGCCAGTTCTACCGGCTGCAGAACTACGAGGCGCTGCAGCCGCAGCGCGATGGCACGCGGCTGGTGATGGAAGGGCTTGGCGCTCACCGGCGCCTGGGTCGACCGCGACCAGGGCCTCGTGTCGACGATCGTGCTCGAAATGGGCGGCTCCTCCGACCTGTGCGCGCAGCTGCGCCCGGGCGAGCCGGTGGTGCTGATGGGCCCCACCGGCGCGCCGACCGAGATCGAGCCCGGCGAGACCGTCGTGCTGGCGGGCGGCGGCCTGGGCAACGCCGTGCTGTTCTCGATCGGACAGGCGTTCCGCGCCGCGGGGTCGAAGGTGCTGTACTTCGCCGGCTACAAGAAGATGATCGACCGCTACAAGGTCGCCGACATCGAGGCGGCCGCCGATGCCGTCGTCTGGTGCTGCGACGAGGCGCCGGGATTCGCCGCCGACCGCGCGCAGGATCGCACGTTCGTCGGCAACATCGTGCAGGCGATGCGCGCGTACGCGGCCGGCGAGCTCGGCGCGCAGCCGATCGCGTTCGCCGACTGCGACCGCATCATCGCCATCGGCTCCGACAAGATGATGGCCGCCGTGGGCGCGCGCGCGGCACGGCGTGCTGGCGCCGTATCTCAAGCCCTCGCATCGGGCGCTGGGGTCGATCAACTCGCCGATGCAATGCATGATGAAGGAGATCTGCGCGCAGTGCCTGCAGCCGCACCGCGATCCGGCGACCGGCAAGGTGACGTACGTGTTCTCGTGCTTCAACCAGGACCAGCCGCTCGACAGCGTCGACTTCCCGGCGCTCGACCTGCGGCTGAAGCAGAACGCCGTGCAGGAGAAACTGACGGCGCAGTGGATCGACCGCGCGCTGCACGGCGCGGGGACGTGAGCGGCGCCGCCGGCACGAGTGCGCGGGCGCACGAAAAAAAGCGACCCGATCGGGTCGCTTCTTTCATCGCTCTCTGGTGCCGGTGAAGAGAGTCGAACTCCCGACCTTCGCATTACGAATGCGCTGCTCTACCAACTGAGCTACACCGGCGGTACTTCCCCCGTCTGCGTCCGGCCGATATCCTCGCGAAAGGAGGCCGAGGCCCGATTCACGGCGCGCAGACGAAGTCGCCGGGCGCCGGCGCAGTGTATCCACGCGGTCCCATGCCTCAGCCGATGCACGCTGGATGAACGCCGACAGTCGCAGCGACGACGGCGCCGCCGCACCCAGCAGTGCCGCACGCGCCTGCGCGTAGCAGCCGCGAGCGAGCAGACGACGCAGCGCGCCGATGACGGCCGAGACGCGTCCGCCACGAACGGCTGCAGCGTCGACGGGAAGTTGGCGCCGATCGTGATGGCGACCGAGATCGCGCCGGGTCCGACGGTCAGCGGCAGCGTCAGCGGATAGAACGCGCGGGCCTCGGCACCGGCGCCGGCCGCCGCGCGCGCGGCGGGCGTCACGTGTTCGGCATCGTTCCTTGTTCAGCAGCCTCCAGGCCAGCGTCGCCACGACGAGCCCCCCGCGATCTGCACGATGGGAATGGTGACGCCGAAGAACTGCAGCACGTAGTCGCCGACGAACATCGCGGCCAGCAGCAGGAAGAAGCCGTTGACGGCGACCTTGCGCGCCAGCACGCCGCGCGTCTTCGCGTCCTGGTCGGCGGTGAGCGCGAGAAAGAACGGCGCGTTGCCCACCGGATTGACGATGGGAAAGCGCGCGGCGATGACCAGCAGCGCGCCCTGCAGCAGTTGCATCGCCTCGGCGGTCATGGCGCCTTCGGCGCGGGCGTCGCTGCCGGCGGTTCGGCGTGGGCGTCCGCAGTGGGCGCCGCGGTCGCCGCCGGCGCGAAATGCAAGTTCGGAGGCCAGCGCCCGGATGCCGTTCCAGGTGATCTCGACGCCGATGCACAGCACGATGAACGCCGACAGCCGCAGCACGACCATCACCCGCGTATGGCCGAGCCACAGCGCGATCCGTTGCGCATAGCGATAGGCGAGCCAGACCGACAGCGAGATCAGCGCGGTGCCGATGACGGCCGCCGCGAGACCGATCAGCACGCGCTCGATGCCGTGCGCGTGGTTGGCGCCGATCGTGATCGCCACCGCGATCGCGCCGGGGTCGACGGTCAGCGGCAGCGTCAGCGGATAGAACGCGCGCATGATGACCAGATCCGGCTTGGCCGGCGCCGTTTCCGCCGGCGCCGCGGGCTCGCTGTTCAGCAGGTTCCAGCCGAGCGCGCACAGCACGGCGCCGCCGGCGACCTGCACCACCGGCACCGACAGGCCGAACACGCGCAGCACGTACGCGCCGAAGATCAGCGAGCCCATGATCAGGATGAACGAATTGACGGCGACCTTGAACGCCAGCACCTGCCGCGTCGCCGCGTCGGAGCCGTGCGTCATCGCCAGGAACATCGGCGCGCTGCCGACCGGATTGACGATCGGCAGCAGGCCGCCCACGACCAGCAGCAGCGCGGTCAGGAAGTGGCGGATGTCGTCGGAGATCATCGCGGGTGCGTGGCGTGCGCGGGCGACGGGGGTCCAGCGCCGGCGCGCTACACTAGCATAGCCGCCAAGCCCGCGCGGCACCCGTGTCCGGAAGGTCCTCCGCCCGTGCCCGCCACCCGTTCGCTGTTCGGATTCCATGCGGTGACCGCGCGGCTGCGGCAGCGGCCCGACGCCGTGCATGCGCTGTACGTGCTCGCCGGCCGCCAGGACGCGACGCGTGCGCGACCTGGTCGAGCGCGCCGAGGCCGCGAGCGTCGCCGTGCATCTCGGTCGACCACGCGCGCCTCGACGCGCTGGCCGGGCCACGGCAGCCATCAGGGCGTGGTGGCCATCGTCGACGACGCGCTGCCGCACGTCACGCTCGACGACGTCCTCGACGCGCCGGCCGAGCCGCCGCTCCTGCTGATCCTCGACGGCGTCACCGACCCGCACAACCTCGGCGCCTGCCTGCGCAGCGCGGACGCCTTCGGCGCGCTGGCCGTCGTCGTGCCGAAGGACCGCGCGGTCGGCGTCAATGCGACGGTCGCCAAGGCGGCCTGCGGCGCCGCCGACACGGTGCCCGTCATCGCGGTCACCAACCTCGCGCGCACGATGCGCGAGCTGAAGGAGCGCGACGTCTGGCTGCTCGGCGCCGACGCGGGCGGCGAGAGCCTCGTCGACGCCGACCTCGACGGCGCGCATCGCGTGGGTGCTGGGCGCGGAAGGGCGCGGGCCTGCGCCGACTGACGCGCGAATCGTGCGACCGGATCGTCGGCATCCCGCTGTCCGGCAGCGTCGAAAGCCTCAACGTCTCGGTGGCCGCCGGCATCTGCCTGTACGCGACGCGCGCGGCGCGGGCCCGCACGCGCGTCGCTGAACGGCGCCCGTCCCTCGCCGTCATGATCGCGCCGCGCGCGCCCGATTCGCCCGTCACGCCGACCGCGACCCGATCCCGGGCACGCTCCGGACTGTGCTTAAATACCGCCGCCCGCGGGCCGCCCGTCCATGCTGCGCTTCCTCCTCACCCGCCTGAGTCTCGTCATCCCGACCTTCATCGGCATGACGCTGCTCGCGTTCTTCCTGATCCGCCTGGTGCCGGGCGATCCCGATCGAGACGATGGCCGGCGAGCGCGGCATCGACCCCGTGCGCCACGCGGCGCTGCTGAAGGAATACGGCCTCGACCGGCCGGTGCTCGTGCAGTACGGCATCTACATCGGCCGCGTGCTGCACGGCGACCTCGGCAAGTCGATGATCACGCAGGCGCCGGTGCTGTCGCGAGTTCGCGGCGCTGTTCCCGGCCACCATCGAACTCGCGCTGTGCGCGATCATCTTCGCGCTGGTGCTCGGCATTCCGGCCGGCATCATCGCCGCCGTCCGCCGCAACTCGGTCTTCGACCACGGCGTGATGGGCGTCTCGCTGACCGGCTACTCGATGCCGATCTTCTGGTGGGGCCTGCTGCTGATCCTGCTGTTCTCGGTGCAGCTCGGCTGGACGCCGGTGTCCGGCCGCATCGACGTCAAGTACTACATCGAGCCGGTCACCGGCTTCCTGACGATCGACTCGCTGCTGTCCGGCGAGAAGGGCGCGTTCCGGTCGGCGCGTGTCGCACCTCATCCTGCCGACGATCGTGCTCGGCACCCAGCCGCTGGCGATCATCGCGCGCATGACGCGCTCGGCGATGCTCGAGGTGCTGGGCGAGGACTACATCCGCACGGCGCGCGCCAAGGGCCTGTCGACGCTGCGCGTCGTCGCGCTGCACGCGCTGCGCAACGCGCTGATCCCGGTCGTCACCGTGATCGGCCTGCAGGTCGGCGTGCTGTTCACCGGCGCCATCCTCACCGAGACCATCTTCTCGTGGCCGGGCGTGGGCAAGTGGCTGATCGAGGCGATCAACCGCCGCGACTACCCGGTGCTGCAGGGCGGCGTGCTGCTGCTCGGGCTGATGGTGATGGCGGTCAACCTGCTGGTCGACGTCACCTACGGCATCATCAATCCGCGGATCCGCGCATGAGCGCGATGAGCGACCGACGCCGCCACGCTGCCACGTCGCCGACGACGTCGCCGCGACGCGCGCCGCGGGCCCGCTGCGCGAGTTCTGGGGCTACTTCAGCGCCAACCACGGCGCGGTGGCCGGGCTCGTCGTTCGTCATCGCCGTGCTGCTGATGGCGGTGTTCGCCAACGTGCTCGCGCCGTACCCGCCGGACCTCACCAACAACGCCGTGTTCCTGAAGCCCCCGGCCTGGCAGGCGGGCGGCTCGTGGGCCTATCCGCTCGGCACCGACGCGATCGGCCGCGACATGCTGTCGCGCCTGATCCACGGCGCGCGCCTGTCGCTGCTGATCGGCATCGCCGTGGTGGCGCTGGCGATCGTCGTCGGCATCGCGCTCGGGCTCGTCGCCGGCTTCTTCCGCGGCGTCACCGAGATCGCGATCATGCGGCTGATGGACATCATCCTGACGCTGCCCAGCCTGCTGCTCGCGATCGTCATCGTCGCCATCCTCGGCCCGGGCCTGATGAACGCGATGCTGGCGGTGGTCGTCGTCGTGCTGCCGCACTACGTGCGCATCACGCGCGCCGCCGTGATCACCGAAGCGTCGAAGGACTACGTGACCGCGGCGCGCGCGAACGGCGCGGCCGCGCTTGCGCCTGATGTTCCACGAGGTGCTGCCGAACTGCGCGGCGCCGCTGATCGTGCAGGCGTCGCTCGGCGTCTCGACCGCGATCCTCGACGCCGCCGCGCTCGGCTTCCTCGGCCTGGGCGCGCAGCCGCCGGCCGTCGGAGTGGGGCACGATGCTCGCCGACGCGCGCGAGTTCGTGCTGCGCGCGTGGTGGGTGGTGACGTTCCCCGGCCTGATGATCCTGGTCACGGTGCTCGCGTTCAACCTGCTGGGCGACGGGCTGCGCGACGCGCTCGACCCGAAGCTCAAGCGCTAGGCCACGCGCGATGGCGCTGCTCGAAATCGAAGACCTGCACGTCGAGTTCCCGATCGCAGAGCGGCGTGCTGCGCGCGGTCGAAGGCGTCAGCCTGGCGCTCGACGAAGGCGACGTGCTGGGCATCGTCGGCGAATCGGGCTCCGGCAAGAGCGTGACGATGCTCGCGCTGATGGGGCTCGTCGCCTTCCCGGGCCGCGTGCGCGCGCGACGCACTGACGTTCGCCGGCCACGACCTGCTGCACTGTCGGAGCGCGCAGCGCCGCGCGCGTCATCGGCAAGGACGTGGCGATGATCTTCCAGGAGCCGACGACGAGCCTCAATCCGTGCTTCACCATCGGCTTCCAGCTGGCGGAGACGCTGCGGCTGCACCTCGACATGGACCGCAAGGCGGCGCGCCACGCGATCGATCGAACTGCTGGAGCTGGTCGGCATCCCGGCCGCGGCCAGCCGCCTGACGGACTTTCCGCACCAGCTGTCCGGCGGCATGAACCAGCGGGTGATGATCGCGATGGCGATCGCCTGCAATCCGCGCCTGCTGATCGCCGACGAGCCGACGACCGCGCTCGACGTGACGATCCAGGCGCAGATCCTCGACCTGCTGCGCGGCCTGCAGCAGGAGCGCGGCATGGCGCTGGTGCTCGTCACCCACAACATGGGCGTGGTGGCGGAGATGGCGCAGCGCGTCGCGGTGATGTATGCGGGGCAGGTGATGGAGGAGCGCGCGCGCGGACGCGCTGTTCGCGTCGCCGCAGCATCCGTACACCGCGGCGCTGCTGGCGGCGATGCCGGAGCGGCACGGCGGCGGCAGCCGGCTGGCGACGATCCCCGGCGTCGTGCCGGGGCTGTCCGACCGGCCGCGCGGCTGCCTGTTCGCGCCGCGCTGCGCCGACGCGACCGCCGCCTGCGCCGAGCGCCCGGCGCTGCGCGCCTGGGAGGCGGGCCACGTCCGCTGTCACTATCCGCTGTCCGATCCGCACCGCGACGCCTGCCGGGCGCGCGACGGCATCGTGACCGGGGAGGCGGTATGAGGCCGTCAACGTCAAATGTTTCGTGGTTCATTGTTTTCCGCTTTTCCGCTCGCGGACCTCGGACCGCGCGATGAGCTCTCCGGTCGCCGCCGCGCGTGACCTGCGCCGCGTCTACGAGGTGCGGCGCGGCCTGTTCCGCGAGCCCGCGCATCTGCAGGCGGTCGGCGGCGTGTCGTTCACGATCGACGCGGGGCGCACGCTCGCCGTCGTCGGCGAATCGGGCTGCGGCAAGTCGACGCTGGCGCGCGTCGTCGCGCTGATCGAGCCGCCCACGTCCGGCGAACTGCGGCTGGGCGGCGTCGATGCCGTCCATGCGTCGCCCGCGCAGCAGCACCTGTTGCGGCGGTCGGTGCAGATGGTGTTCCAGAATCCCTACGGCTCGCTCAACCCGCGCAAGAAGATCGGCGCCATCCTCGAGGCGCCGCTGACGATCAACACGACGCTGGGACCCGCCGAGCGCGCGACGCGTGCCCGGGCGATGCTCGCCAAGGTCGGCTTGCGGCCCGAACAGTACGAGCGCTATCCGCACATGTTTTCCGGCGGCCAGCGGCAGCGCATCGCGATCGCGCGCGCGCTGATGCTCGAGCCGGCGCTGGTGGTCGCCGACGAGCCGGTCTCGGCGCTCGACGTGTCGGTGCAGGCGCAGGTGCTGAACCTGATGGCCGACCTGCAGCGCGACTTAGGCGTCGCCTACCTCTTCATTTCGCATGACCTGGCCGTCGTCCGCTACCTCGCGCACGACGTGCTGGTCATGTACCTGGGACTGGCGATGGAGCAGGGCGAGAAATCGCGTATATTCGCGCGGCCGCTGCATCCGTACACGCAGGCGCTGCTGGCCTCGACGCCCGGTCTGGACGGCGTGCGCAGGCAGCGTATCGTATTGACGGGCGAGCTGCCGTCGCCGCTCGACCCGCCGGAGGGGTGCGTCTTTTCCACCCGGTGCCCGCACGCGATCGACCGCTGCCGCCGCGAACGCCCGCTCGCGCGGCCCGTCGACGGCAGGCAGGTCGCGTGCCACCTGGCGGAGGATTTTCTGGATTCGGGTCAGGTCGACCCCGTGGGTGCCTTGTTGCAGTGAACGCAGCCTATTTCGAAGGAGAATTGCATGAAACACCAACTATCGCAGTCGCGCCGCACCGGCGCGGTGAGGCTCGCCGTGCTCGCCGCGCTGGCGATGCCGGTCCTGCTCGCCGCCGGCGGCATCTCCGCCAAGACGCTCGTCTACTGTTCGGAAGGCAGCCCGGAGAACTTCTATCCCGGCGTGAACACCACCGGCACGTCGTTCGACGCCAACAGCCAGATCTACGGGCGCATCGTCGATTTCGAGCGCGGGACCACCAAGGTCATCCCGGGCCTGGCCGAGAGCTGGGATATCTCGGCGGACGGCACCGTCTACACGTTCAAGCTGCGCAAGGGCGTCAAGTGGCACAACCACCGCGCGTTCAAGCCGACGCGCGACTTCAATGCCGACGACATGATCTTCATGCTCGAGCGCCAGGGCAACGAAGGCAACCCGTTCTTCAAGGTGACGAGCTCCAACCATTCGTACTACAACGACATGGGGATGGCCAAGCTCATCAAGTCGATCCAGAAGGTGGACGACTACACGGTGCGGATCACGCTCAACAAGCCGGAGGCGCCGTTCCTGTCCAACCTCGCGATGGAATACGCGGGCGTGCAGTCGAAGGAATACGCCGACGCGATGCTGAAGGCCGGCACGCCGGAGAAGATCGACCAGGAGCCCATCGGCACCGGTCCCTTCTACCTCGTGCAGTACCAGAAGGACGCGATCATCCGCTACAAGGCGTTCCCGCAGTACTGGGGCGGCAAGGCCAAGATCGACGACCTCGTGTTCGCGATCACGCCGGATGCCTCCGTGCGCTGGGCGAAGCTGCAGAAGGGCGAATGCCACGTGATGCCGTATCCGAACCCGGCCGACCTGGACGCGATCCGCAAGGATCCCAACGTCGTCGTGCTGGAACAGCCCGGCCTGAACGTCGGCTACCTCGCGTACAACACGACCAAGAAGCCGTTCGACGACGTCCGCGTCCGCAAGGCGATCAACATGGCCATCAACAAGAAGGCCATCATCGACGCCGTCTACCTGACGACGGGCGTCGCGGCGAAGAACCCGATTCCGCCGACGCAATGGTCGTACAACGACGCCATCAAGGACGATCCGTTCGACCCGGCCGCCGCCAAGAAGCTGCTCGCCGAAGCGGGCTATCCGAACGGCTTCACGACCGACCTGTGGGCGATGCCCGTCCAGCGCCCGTACAACCCGAACGCCAAGCGCATCGCCGAGCTGATGCAGGCGGATCTCGCGAAAATCGGCGTGACGGCGGAGATCAAGAGCTTCGAGTGGGGCGAATACCGGAAGCGCATGCAGAACGGCGAGCACCAGATGGGCATGCTCGGCTGGACCGGCGACAACGGCGACCCGGACAACTTCCTGGCCAACCTGCTGGGCTGCGATTCGGCGAAGTCCAACGGCAGCAACGTCGCCAAGTTCTGCCATCAACCGTACGAGGATCTGGTGCAGAAGGCCAAGACCACGTCGGGCCAGGCGCAGCGCACGCCGCTCTACGAGCGGGCGCAGGTGATCTTCAAGGAGCAGGCGCCGTGGTTCACGATCGCGCATGCCGTGCAACTGAAGCCGGTGCGCAAGGAAGTGATCGACTACAAGCTGTCCCCGTTCGGCCGCCACACGTTCTACGGCGTCGACATCAAGGAATAGCCGCTCCGGCACGCCCGTCGACGAACCCCGCGCGCCCCCTCGGGCCCGCGGGGCTTTTCTTGGGCCGCCGGCGGGCCGCACCATTGCGGCGCGCCGCACGACGACGGGGCAACCGCGGCAATTCGCGTTGACGCCCGAGAGGCGATTGGGCATGATCGGCCCGCGCCTGTAACGGTCTTCCGCCCGGCGCCACCTTTCGTCCTTTCGTGCTCGCTTTCATTCTCCGTCGTGTCCTGCAGTCCGCGCTCGTCATGGCGGTCGTGGCGTTCATCGCGTTCGGCCTCTTCAACTTCACCGGCGATCCCGTCGCCTTCATGGTGGGCCAGGACGCGACGATGGAGGATCGCCAGCGGCTGCGCGCGGAACTCGGGATCGACCAGCCGTTCTACGTCCAGTTCGCGCGCTTCCTGGGCAACGCGGTGCGCGGCGACTTCGGCCTGTCGCTGCGCCAGGCGCGGCCGGTGGCCGTGCTGCTGAAGGAGCGGCTGCCGGCGACACTCGAGCTGTCGGGCTCGGCGGCGCTGCTCGCGCTGTTCGTCGGCATTCCGCTCGGCGTCTACACGGCGCTGCGCCGGAAGAGCTGGTTCGCGCACTTCCTGCTGGCGGTGTCGCTGATCGGCGTCAGCCTGCCGTCGTTCCTCATCGGCATCCTGCTGATCCTCGTGTTCGCCGTCCAGCTGGGCTGGCTGCCGTCGTTCGGCCGCGGCGACACCGTGGCGCTCGGCTGGTGGACGACCGGCTTCCTGACGACGAGCGGCCTGAAGGCGCTGATCCTGCCGACGATCACGCTGTCGCTGATCCAGCTGACGCTGATCATGCGGCTCGTCCGTTCGGAAATGCTCGAAGTGCTGCGCACCGACTACATCAAGTTCGCGCGGGCCCGCGGCCTGACCGATCGCGCGATCCACTTCGGCCATGCGCTGAAGAACACGCTGGTGCCGGTCATCACGATCGTCGGGCTGCAGCTCGGCGCCATCATCGCGTTCGCCATCGTCACCGAGACCGTGTTCCAGTGGCCCGGCATGGGGCTGCTGTTCATCCAGTCCGTCTATTTCGCCGACATCCCGGTGATGGCGGCGTACCTGTGCTTCATCGCGCTCGTCTTCGTGCTGCTGAATCTCGTCGTCGACCTCATGTACTACGTCGTCGACCCGCGGCTGCGCATCGAGCGCACGGCGATGGCGCATTGAAGACAAGATCATTCACAGTGAGGCGCCGAGACGCAGAGAACCGAGCAAAGGACTTCCCGTCGTTCCCGGCGCCTCGGCGCCTCTTTGTGAAAGTCTTGCAGTCCCCATGAAACCCTCCGACTACATCGCGCGCTGGCACGACGAGTTCACCGTCATCCGGCGCGACCTGCACGCGCATCCGGAATTGGGCTTCGAGGAGCACCGGACGGCGCGCGTCGTGCAGGAGCGGCTGGCAGCACTCGGCATCGAGCACCACGCCGGCATCGGCAAGACGGGCATCGTCGCCGTGATCCCCGGTTCGGCCACCGGCAGCGGCCGCAGCGTGGCTTTACGTGCCGACATGGACGCGCTGCCGATGCAGGAGGAGAACGACTTCGCGCACAAGTCGCGCTACGAGGGCCGCATGCACGGCTGCGGCCACGACGGGCACACGACGATGCTGCTGGCGGCGGCGAAGTACCTGCACGAGACGAAGCGCTTCGACGGCACGGCCTACCTCATCTTCCAGCCGGGCGAGGAAGGCTACGCCGGCGCCAAGGCGATGATCGCCGACGGGCTCTTCGAGCGCTTTCCGGCGGATGAGGTCTACGCGCTGCACAACTGGCCGGGCCTGCCGCCCGGCCGCATCGGCATCACGCCGGGGCCCGCGATGGCCGCGGCGGACCGCATCGAGATCACGATCGACGGCAAGGGCGGGCACGGCGCGCACCCGCATGCGGCGATCGACCCGGTGCTGGTCGCCGGCCACATCATCACCGCCGCGCAGTCGATCGTCAGCCGCAACGTGAGCCCGATCGACACGGCGGTCGTGAGCCTGTGCGCGATGCATGCCGGTCACCCGGGCGCGATGAGCGTGATCCCGTCGCACGCCAAGCTGGTCGGCACCGTCCGCACGTTCCGCCCGGCCACGCAGGACATGATCGAGCGGCGGTTGAACGAGCTCGTGCAGTCGATCGCCGCGGCGTTCGGGGCCAGGGCGACGCTGCATTACGAGCGCGTTTATCCGGCGACGGTCAACCACGACCGCGAGGCGATGTTCGCCGCCGACGTCGCCGAAGCGCTGGTCGGCCGCGAGAACGTCGTCCGCAATCTCGATCCGTCGATGGGCGCGGAGGATTTCTCGTTCATGCTGGAGGCGAAACCCGGCGCGTTCGCGCGCCTGGGACAGGGCGGCGCCGAAGGCGGCTGCTTCCTGCACAACAGCACGTACGACTTCAACGACGCCGTGATTCCGCTCGGCGCCGGCTATCTCGCCGCGCTGGCCGAGGCGGCGATGCCGCTGCGTGCCTGAGCGGGCAACTCCCGATGAAGACTTCCAATTCCTAGCCGTATGGCCGTCGACCCCATCCCCCACTTCGCTGCGACGTATGCCGAGGCGCGCGACAAGTTCCGGTCCGCGGCCCGCGACCGGGGACTGGCCGTCGAGAGCCACGTGCATCCGGTGGCACGGGGCGCGCAAGGCGAGGCGCTGGCCGTCGACGTCGCCATGCTCGGCGCCGCCGACGCGCGCCGGTGCTGCTGCTGACGTCGGCCACGCACGGCGTCGAGGGCTTCTGCGGCTCCGGCTGCCAGGTGGCGCTGTTGCGCGACGACGCGTTCGTCGCGGACGCGCGGGCCGCAAGCGTACGGGTGGTCTTCCTCCACGCGCTGAACCCGTTCGGCTTTTCCCACCTGCGGCGGACCAACGAGGACAACGTCGACCTGAACCGCAACTTCCGCGACTTCACGGCGCTGCCGCCGCCCAACCAGGCCTATGCCGACGTGCACGGATTCATCGTGCCGCAGACGTGGCCGCCGTCGCCCGCCAACGAAGCGCGGCTCGCCGCCTACGCGGCGACCCATGGCCAGCGCGCGCTGCAGGCGGCGGTGAGCGGCGGCCAGTGCGAATTTCCCGACGGCCTTTTCTATGGCGGCGTGCGACCGGCATGGAGCAACCGCGTGTTGCGCGACGTGCTGCGCGCGCATGGCGCCGGCGCGTCGGCGCTCGGGTGGATCGACTTTCACACCGGCCTGGGGCCGCGCGGCCACGGCGAGAAGATCTTCGCCGGCCGCGCGGTGGACGCCGATGTGGCGCGGGCGAAGGCGTGGTGGGGCGACGACGTGACGTCGTTCCACGACGGCTCGTCGACGTCGGCCCCCTGACCGGCGTCAACTACAACGCCGTCTACGACGAGTGCCCGCACGTCGCGTACGCGGGCATCGCGCTCGAATACGGCACGCTGCCGTTCGACGGCGTGCTGCAGGGGCTGCGCGGCGACCAGTGGCTCGCCAACCACGACGGCGCGCCCGCCGACGTGCGCGCGTCGATCAAGCGCGGAATTCGCGACGCGTTCTACCAGGATGCCGACGACTGGAAGGTCGCCGTCCACGCGCAGGCGCTGCGCGAAGTGCGCCGCGCGCTCGCGGGCCTGGCCGGCACCGGAGAGCCCGATGAACGACGCCGCCGCGCCGTTGCCGGCGCCGCCTTCGGTCCGTGCGCGGCTGGCGTCCGCGTGGGACGGCGATGTCGCCTGGAGTTTCCGGCATTCGCCGGTGGCGATGGCGTCGCTGGCGGTGTTCGCCGTGTGCGTCATCGGCGCGCTGTTCGCGAACTGGATCGCCCCGCACAATCCGTTCGACCTGCGGACGCTGAACCTGTCGGACTCGCGACTGCCGCCGTTCTGGGTCGAGGGCGGGAAGGCGATGTTCGCGCTGGGCACCGACGACCAGGGCCGCGACGTGCTGTCGGCGATCATGTACGGCGCGCGCATTTCGCTGCTCGTGGGACTGGCGTCGGTCGCCTTCGCGCTGGTGCTCGGCGTGTCGCTCGGACTGCTGGCCGGCTACGTGGGCGGCAAGGTCGACGCGTTCATCATGCGGGTGGCCGACGTCCAGTTGTCGTTTCCGGCGATCCTGATCGCGCTGCTGATCGACGGCGTCGCCCGCGTCGCGCTGCCGCGCGGCGCGCACGACCAGCTGGCGATCTACGTGCTGGTGCTGGCGATCGGACTGTCCAACTGGGTGCAGTACGCGCGCACGGTCCGCGGCTCCACGATGGTGGAAAAGAGCAAGGAATACGTGCAGGCGGCGCGCGTGATCGGCGTGCCGCCGCTCGGCATCATGTCCCGCCACCTGCTGCCCAACGTCATGGGTCCGGTGCTCGTGCTGGCGACGATCAACATCGCCACGGCGATCCTGACCGAGGCGACACTGTCGTTCCTGGGCGTCGGCGTGCCGGCGACCGAGCCGTCGCTGGGCACGCTGATCAGGATCGGCAACGAGTTTTTGTTCTCCGGCGAGTGGTGGATTACCATCTTCCCCGGAGCGGCGCTGGTCGTCATGGTGCTGTCGATCAACCTGCTGGGCGACTGGCTGCGCGACGCGCTGAATCCGCGGCTGCGCTGACGACGGAATTTTCATGGGGCCCGCGCGGTTTGCGGGATGATGCGACGAAGGCAGGCGGCGGGCGCGCAATGACGCCCACCGCCCAAAGGGAAGCGCGGATCCCAAGGTTCCGCATGTCGTCAACGAGGAGTTTCACCATGCGCAAGTTGCTGCTTCTGACGGTGCCGGCACTGCTGGCCCCGACGTTTCTCGCCGGTTGCCAGACATGGGGTCCGACGTGGAGCGAGCTCACCGGCGCGCGCTACAACGTGACCATCGCCAACCGGCGGCCGGCGTTCATCGACCGCGTCGACGACATGGGCGCGTTTCCGAACCCGAACCTGATCCGGGTCGAGCCGGGCGAGCACCGGCTGGTCGTCCAGGGTCCGGCGCCGGGCTGGACCGGCGGCCCCCCGCTGCACGTGATGATGCTGAAGGTCGAGCCGTGCAAGCGCTACTACATCAACGCGCAGTTCGAGAACACGATCACGCAGACCTGGACGCCGGTCGTCGACTACGTCGAGCCGATCGGCGACTGCCTCGTCCCCGGCGCCGCGGCCAAGTGAGCGCCCGATGACGGCCGCGCGCGCATGACGGCGCCGGTCGAGCCGCTGCTGGCCGTCATGGGACTGCGCGTCGAGTTTCCCACGCGGCGCGGCACGCTGACGGCCGTCCACGACGTGTCGTTCACCATCGCGCCCGGCGAGGTCCTGGGCGTCGTGGGCGAGTCGGGGGCGGGCAAGTCGCTGACCGGCGCGGCGATCATCGGCCTCATCGACCCGCCTGGACGCATCGCGGCGGGGGAGATCCGGCTCGCGGGCCGGCGCATCGACAACCTGCCGTACGACGTGATGCGCACGGTGCGCGGACGCGAGATCGGCGCCGTGTTCCAGGACCCGCTGACGTCGCTCAATCCGCTGTACACCGTGGGCCGCCAGCTGACGGAAACGATCCGCACGCACCTGCCGATGAGCGAGTCGGAGGCGCGCAAGCGAGCGGTCAGCCTGCTCGAGGAAGTCGGCATTCCGGCGGCCGCGCGCCGCATCGATCACTATCCGCACCAGTTTTCCGGCGGGATGCGGCAACGGGTGGTGATCGCGCTCGCGCTGTGCGCCAAGCCGCGCCTGATCGTCGCCGACGAGCCGACGACCGCGCTGGACGTCTCGATCCAGGCGCAGATCATCCAGTTGCTGAAGCGGCTGTGCCGTGACCACGACACCGCGGTGATGCTCGTCACGCACGACATGGGCGTCATCGCCGAGACCGCCGACCGCGTCGCCGTCATGTATGCCGGCCGCATCGTCGAGATCGGTCCCGTCGCCGACGTCATTCATCGGCCGCAGCATCCGTATTCGGTCGGCCTGATGGGCTCGATCCCGTCGATCGTCGACGAGCGCCCCCGCCTGACGCAGATCGACGGCTCGATGCCGCGGCTGACCGCCATTCCGTCGGGCTGCGCGTTCCATCCGCGCTGTCCGCACGTTTTCGAGCGCTGCCGCCACGAGCGCCCGGAACTGATGCCGGCGGGCGCGACCGACGCGGCGTGCTGGCTGCGCGTCGCCGGCCCGGCAGTGGATCGGGCCGCCGCGTGACCAAAGGGCAGCAACGTGAACCACGAAGAGACACGAAGAAGAGCTCTGCCAAGGCGTTTGGGGAAGCGTGACGTGAACTCATTCGTGTCCTTCGTGGTTCAAGGTCTTGGCTCATCGCCGCCATGACGACCGACCTCCTGCGCCTCAAGGGTGTGGCCCGCTACTTCGACGTGTCGCCGCCGTGGCTGAACCGCGTGCTCGAGCGCCGGGGCCGCGTCATCCTCAAGGCCGTCGACGGCATCGACCTCGCGATCCGCCGCGGCGAGACGCTCGGCCTTGTCGGCGAGTCCGGCTGCGGCAAGTCGACCGTCGCGCGCGTCATCGTCGGGCTGTACACGCCGACGCGCGGCACCGTCGCCTACGACGGCGTGCCGATCGCCGGCGAGGGCGCCACGACCGACGCCGCCGCGCAGCGCCGCGCGCGCCGCGGCATGCAGATGATCTTCCAGGACCCGTATGCCAGCCTCAATCCGCGCTGGCGCGTGGTCGACATCGTGTCCGAGCCGATCCGGCGGCATGCGCCGGAGACCTCGCGCGCCGGGCTCGCCGCGCGCGTCGGCGCGCTGCTCGAACAGGTCGGTCTCGCCGCGGCGGACGGCGTGAAGTTTCCGCACCAGTTCTCCGGCGGGCAGCGGCAGCGGATCTCGATCGCCCGCGCGCTGTCGACGAACCCCGCGTTCCTCGTCTGCGACGAGCCGACGTCCGCGCTCGACGTGTCGGTGCAGGCGCAGGTGCTGAACCTGATGCGCGACCTGCAGCGGCGGCTCGGCCTCACGTACCTCTTCATTTCGCACAATCTCGCCGTCGTCCACCACATCGCCGACCGCGTCGGTGTCATGTACCTCGGGCGGATCGTCGAGCTGTCGCCGAAGAGCGAGCTCTTCGCCAATCCGCAGCATCCGTACACGCGGATGCTGCTCGACGCCGTGCCCGATCTCGAGATGACGGGCGAGGCGCGGACGGCGGTCGCCGGCGAAGTGCCCAATCCGCTGGATCCGCCGCCCGGTTGCACGTTTCATCCGCGCTGCCCGCATGCCAACGAGCGTTGCCGCCGCGAGAATCCCGTGCTGCGGCCGGCGGGCGCCGGCATGCATGGCGAAGTCGCCTGCCATGCAGTCGAGGAGGGTCGCCTGCCGCCGCGCGCGATCGCCATCGCCGTCGCCTGACGCTGGCCTCGCGGCCGCGTCGGCGCCGACGTTTCCGCTATAATTCGACCCTTTCCGACCGGCCTGCAGCGCGCCTTCCGGCGCGCCCGCCGCACGAACCCTGCACTGCGCCCGCAGCCGGCCGGTGCCCCGCCCAATCTCCTTGCGAAGCAATCAAGCCTTGCGCCTCACGCAGATCAAGCTTGCCGGATTCAAGTCGTTCGTCGATCCCACGGTCATCGCTACGCCGGGCCAGCTGGTCGGCATCGTCGGTCCCAACGGTTGCGGCAAGTCCAATGTCATCGACGCGGTGCGCTGGGTGCTGGGCGAGTCCAAGGCCTCCGCGCTGCGCGGCGAGTCGATGCAGGACGTGATCTTCAACGGCGCCGGCGAGCGCAAGCCGGTGGGGCGCGCGTCGGTCGAGCTGCATTTCGACAACAGCCTGGGCCGCATCGGCGGCCAATGGGGCCGGTACGCCGAGATCTCGATCAAGCGCGTGCTGACGCGCGACGGCGACTCCACGTACTACATCAACAACATCCCGGTGCGCCGCCGCGACATCCACGACCTGTTCCTCGGAACGGGCCTGGGGCCGCGCGCCTACGCGATCATCGAGCAGGGGATGATCTCGCGCGTCATCGAAGCCAAGCCCGAGGAACTGCGGATCTTCCTCGAGGAGGCGGCGGGCGTGTCGAAGTACAAGGAGCGCCGGAAGGAAACCGAAGGCCGCCTGTCCGACACCCGCGAGAACCTGTCGCGCGTCGAGGACATCCGCCTCGAGCTCGGCAACCAGTTGACGCGCCTCGACCAGCAGGCGCAGGTGGCGACCCAGTATCGCGAACTGGAAGCGCGCCTCAAGCTGTCGCAGCACCTCATGTGGTACGCGAAGCAGCAGGATGCCGTGCGCGGACGCGAGCGATGCTCGACGGAGATCGCCGCGCTGACCGTCGCGCTGGAGGCGGTGCAGGCCGAGATGCGCGCCGCCGAGGCGCGGCTCGAGGCGCTGCGCGCCGAGCACTATGCGGCCGGCGACGCGCTGCACGACCGGCAGGGCGCGTTCTACGCGGCCAACGCCGAAGTGACGCGCCTCGAACAGCAGCTGACGTTCGCCCGCGAATCGGAAACCCGCATCGCGCACCAGGTGGCGCAGCTCACCGAAGCCTTGGGCGCGCTGGCCGGCCAGGAAACGGCGCTGGCCGCCGATCGCACGACGGCCGACGCCGCGCTCGAAACCGCGCTGACGGCACGCGAGCACGCGACCGCCGAAGAGCAGGCGGCGCAGGCCGCGCTGCCGCCGCTCGACGCCGCCGTGGCGAGCGCCGCGGCGGCGCTCGCCGAACTGCAGCAGCAGATCGCGCTGACGGAGCAGGGTGTCCGTGTCGCCGAAACGCGTCGCGACAACGCGAATCGCGCGTTGCAGCAGCTCTCCGAACGGCGCACGCGGCTCGACGACGAGCTCGCCGGCATTGCCGCGCCGACGACGGATCTCGTGCGCGACGTCGAGGACCAGCTCGCGCAGGAGAACGCCGATCTCACCGGGAAGCAGCAGGCGCTTGGCCGCGTTGCAGGCGACCGTCGAAACGCTGCAGGCCAGCCAGCGCTCGACCGCCGATGCGTGGGAACAGGAAAGCCGCCGGCTGGCGGACCTCGAGGCGCGCCAGCAGGCGCTCGCCGCGCTGCAGGCGAAGATCGGCCACGGCGTCGACATCGACGGCTGGCTCGACGACCACGGCCTGACGCGCGCGCGCCGGCTGTGGCAGCTGATCGACATCGAGGCCGGCTGGGAAGACGCGATGGAAGCGGTGCTGCGCGAGCGGCTGTCCGCCATCGAACTCGCGCGGCTCGACGAAGTGGTCGCCTGGGTGGCCGACGGCGGCGAGCCGCCGCGACGCGTGGCCGCTTACGCGCCGGCCCCCGCGCGGCACGCGCCGCAGGCGCAGAACGACGCGCTGCTCGCCAAGGTGCGGCTCAAGAACCAGGACGTCGGGCGCGTCGTCGCCGACGGCCTCCACGGCGTGCGCTGCCGTCCGGACCTCGCGTCCGCGCTGGCCGAGCGCGACGCGCTGGGCGTGGGCGAGGCCTTCGTCACGCCTGCCGGTCATCTCGTCACCGCGCAGGGCGTCACGTTCTTCGCGCCGGACAGCGAGTTGCACGGCGTGCTCGCGCGCCAGCGCGAACTCGAGGAGCTCGACGGCGCGATGGACGCGGCGCGGGCCGCCGCCGGCGAAGCGCGGGCGCGACGCGACGCCGTGGATGCCGAACTGCAGACCACGCAGCACACCTATCACGCCGAAGGGCTGGCCGTCGGCTCGCAGCAGCGGCGCGTCCACGATCTCGAGCTCGAGCTCCTGCAACTGAAGCAGGCGGCCGAGGCGGCCCAGAAGCGCCGCGCGCAGCTCGCGGACGAGGCCGCCGAAGTGGCCGCGCGCCACGCCGAGGACACGAAGCAGCGCGACGCCATCGTCGCCGAAATCGCCGACCTGCAGTCGCGATTGCACGACGAAATGGAGCGGCGCGAAGCCGGTGCGGCACGCGCGCAACGAGGCGGAAGTCGCGCTGGCCCGCGGCCGCGAACGGGTGCGCGCCGCCGAGCGCGCCGCGCAGGAAGCCGGTTTCGCCGAACGCAGCGCGCGCGACCGCATCGCCGAACTCGAGCGGCGCCGCGACGGGCTGATCGCGCAGGGCGAGCAGCAGCGCGGCCTGCTTGTCGCAGCTGACCAGCGAGCGCGCGGCCATCGACTGGACGCCCGTCGAGGAATCGCTGCAGACGCAACTGGCCGCGCGCGGCGAGGCCGAGCAGGCGCTGGCCGCGGCGCGCGACCAGCTGGAAGCGCTCGGCGCCGACCTCGCGCGCGGCGGAGGAAGCCCGCATGGCGGCCGACCAGAAGGTCGAGCCCGCGCGCGCGAAGATCCAGGACATGCAGTTGAAGGAGCAGGCGGCCGCACTCGCCGAGCAGCAGTTCACCGAGCAGCTGACCGAGGCCCACGCCGACGTGACGGCGCTGCCGGACGCGCTGAAGGCGTGGGGCAGCGCGCGCACGCTGCCGGCCGAAATCGAGCGCATCACCGTCGCGATCGCGCGAGCTGGGCGCGGTGAACCTGGCCGCGCTCGACGAACTGACGCAGGCCCGCGAGCGCAAGGACTACCTCGACGCGCCAGGCGGCCGACCTGACCGAGGCGATGACGACGCTCGAGACCGCCATTCGCCAGATCGACCGCGAGTCGCGCGAGCTCCTGCAGCAGACGTTCGACGACGGTCAACGCGAACTTCTCGAAGCTGTTTCCGGCGCTGTTCGGCGGCGGCCAGGCGCGGCTCGTGCTGACCGGCGAGGAGATCCTCGACTCCGGCGTGCAGGTGGTCGCGCAGCCGCCCGGGCAAGCGCAACACGTCGATCCACCTGCTGTCCGGCGGCGAGAAGGCGCTGACGGCGATCTCGCTGGTGTTCGCGCTGTTCCAGCTCAATCCCGCGCCGTTCTGCCTGCTGGACGAGGTCGACGCGCCGCTCGACGACCCCAACACCGACCGCTTCTGCGCGATGGTGCGCGAAATGGCGGTCGAAACCCAGTTCCTGTTCATCTCGCACAACAAGATCACGATGGAAATGGCGAACCAGCTCGTCGGCATCACGATGCCGGAGCCCGGCGCGTCGCGCGTGGTCGCCGTCGACATCGCGGAAGCGCTGTCGCTGGCCGAGAACGCCGCGTGAAGCCCAGCAGATGTTGAAATTCGCTTGCTGCCGGCACGCCGCTCGTTCTTTCGTGGCCTTTTCAAAGCGGCGCGCGCGGCCGCCCGAAGTCGCCGCTCATATCCTGCATTGCTCGTCCTCGTTGAAACGCGGGGAAGCTGTCCTGCGTTTTTCACGACTGCTAGCCGGTTATCGAAACCCATCGCGTTATACTCGCGCCCTATCCATGCGCGCGGAGGTGCCTTGAATGTCGATGACGATGAGTCCGCTCCAACTGGGCCTCATCATCGCCGGCGTCGCTGCTCGTCGTCGGCGTGCTGATCTACAACTGGTGGGTCGAGCGGCGCGTCCGCCGGCGCATCGAGACGACGTTTCGCAAGGCCGACGACGACGGTGGGCAACCCGTCGCGGCCGCCGCACCGGCACCAGCGCGTGGAGCCCACGCTACGCGCGCCGGCGCCTGCCGCCGCCGCGCCGGAGGTGTCGGAACAGCGTGCGGCCGCGTACGGTCGCGCCACCGCCAGCGCGGAATCGGACTTCGAAGCGCCCATGGACGTGATCGCGCACGACGCCGCCCCGGCGCTGCCCGCGCGCGAAGCCGCCGGCGATCGCGCCGGCCGGTATCGCGCACAGCACCGATACGGGCTCCGGCGGCCTGCGCAAGCCCGACCCGGAAATCGAATGCATCATCACGCTGCAGCCGGCCCGCCCCGTGGGCGTCGGCGCGCTCGCGGCCGGCCTGCATGCGCGGCTGGGCAAGCGGTTGCGCTGGTTCGGGCGCGCGGCGCCGGATGCCACCTGGCAGATGCTGGCCTCCGACACCCGCGGCGAATTCGTCGAGATCGCCGCCTGCATGCTGCTGGCCGACCGCAACGGCGCCGCCAGCCGCGCGCAGCTCGACACCTTCGTGCGCGTGCTGGGCGAGCTGGCGCCGCTGCTGCCGGCCGCGATGTCGGTGCCGGACGTCGGCGCCGAGACCGACCGCGCCGAGGCGCTCGACCGCCTGTGCGCCGATGTCGACGTCCAGGTCGGCCTCACCGTGCTCAAGTCCGACGCGGCCAGCATCCCCGGCACCAAGCTGCGCGGCGTCGCCGAAGCGGCGGGGTTCCGCCTGGCGACCGGCGGGCGCTTCGAGTGGGTATACGAGGACACGGGCGCCGTCCATTACACGCTGCAGAACCTGCGCAACGAACCGTTCACCGTCGACACGCTGCGGATGTCGGCGACCAATGGCGTCGTCTATGTGCTCGACGTGCCGCGCGTGGCCGACCCGGCCGCGGGTATTCGACCACATGAAGATCGCCGCCAAGCGCATGGCGCAGACGCTGGGCGCGGAACTGGTCGACGACAACCGGCGACCGCTGGACGACGCCGCGCTCGCCTCGATCCGCAAGCAGGTCGAGACGGCCGCCGCGGCGCTGCGGGAATGCGGCATCGAGCCGGGCAGTCCGCGCGCGCTGGCGCTGTTCGGGGCGTAGGGCCGTGGTGTTCGGCGCGCGCGCGACGGGCGCGGTAATGGCCCCCCGAATGCTGCGTACCCCCACGCTTGCGGCGATCGCCGCGGCGCTGCCCCCCGCGGGGGCGCCAGCGCGTCTTGGGGCGGCCCGGCGAGGAACGTGAGCCCCCACGCTTGCGGCTCCGGCGATCGCCGCGGCGCTGCCCCCCGCGGGGGCGCCAGTCGCGTCTTGGGGCGGCCCGGCGACGCGCTTAGCGTGGCCGGGTCGATGACGACGGCCGCGACCGTTCCGGCGGCGGCGACGCGCCGCGCGGCGGCGTTGCGCAGGGAGATCGCCGAGCACAACCGGCGCTACTACGAGGAAGACGCGCCGACGGTCAGCGACGCCGAGTACGACGCGCTGTACCGCGAGCTGCAGGCGCTCGAAGCCGAGTTCCCGTCGCTGCAAACGCCGGAGTCGCCGACGCAGCGCGTGGGCGGCGCGCGGGCGGCCGCATTCGCGCCGGTCGCCCACCGGGTGCCGATGCTGTCGATCCGCACCGAGACCGACACGACGACCGCCGGCGCCATGGAGTTCGACGCGCGGATCCGCCGCGATCTGAAGCTGCCCGACGACGCGCCGCCCGTCGCCTACATGGCGGAGCTCAAGTTCGACGGCCTGGCCGTCAGCCTGCGCTACGAGCACGGCGCGCTGGCGATCGCCGCCACGCGCGGCGACGGCGAAACGGGCGAGGACGTCACCGCCAACGTGCGGACGATCGCCGCGATCCCTACGAAGCTGCGGCGGCAAGGCGCCGCCGGTCCTGGAAGTCCGGGGCGAGGTCTACATGACGCGTGCCGACTTCGCGCGGCTGAACGAACGGCAGGAAGCCGCCGGCGGCCGGCTGTTCGTCAATCCGCGCAACACGGCGGCGGGCGCCGTGCGCCAGCTCGATCCCGCGATCACGCGCGGAGCGGCCGCTCGCGTTCTTCGCCTACGGCGTCGGCGACACGGAAGGCTGGTCGCTGCCGCCGACGCAGAGCGCGCTGCTCGCGGCGCTGGCGAAGTTCGGCATCCCGGTCAACGACGAACGCCGTGTCGCGCACGGCGGGGCCGAACTGGCGCGCTTCTACGACGATGTGCGGGCGCGGCGCGGCGAGCTGCCGTTCGAGATCGACGGCGTCGTCTACAAGGTCGACAGCCTCGAACTGCAGCGCGTGCTGGGTTTCCGCACCCGCGAGCCGCGCTGGGCGGTCGCGCACAAGTTTCCGCCGGAGGAAATGCCGACGCGCCTGCTGGCGATCGACGTGCAGGTGGGCCGCACCGGCGCGATCACCCCCGTGGCGCGGCTGGAACCGGTCTTCGTCGGCGGCACCACGGTGACCAACGTCACGCTGCACAACGAGGACGAGATCCGCCGGCGCGACCTGCGGATCGGCGACACGGTGATCGTCCGGCGCGCGGGCGACGTGATCCCGCAGGTCGTGCGCGTGGTGCAGGACAAGCGGCCGCCCGACGCGCGCGAGTTCCGGATGCCGACGCATTGTCCCGAATGCGGGTCGGCGATCGCCCGGCTGCCCGACGAGGTGATCGCGCGCTGCACGGGGGGCCTCGTGTGCCCGGCGCAGCGCAAGCAGGCGCTGCTGCATTTCGCGAGCCGGCGCGCGCTCGACATCGAGGGCTTAGGCGACAAGCTCGTCGACCAGCTGGTGGACGCCGGCATCGTGCATTCGCCGGCGGGTCTCTACAAGCTGGGCCTGGCGCAGCTCGCCGCGCTCGAACGCATGGCCGACAAGAGCGCGGCCAACGTCGTCGCCGCGATCGAGGCGAGCAAGGACACGACGCTCGCGCGCTTCATCTACGCGCTGGGCATTCGCCATGTCGGCGAAGCCACCGCCCGCGACCTCGCCAGTCACTTCGGCACGCTCGACGCGCTGCTGGACGCCGACGAGACCGCGCTGCTCGAGGTCAACGACGTCGGGCCCGTGCTGGCCGCGTCCATCGCGGGCTTTTTCGC
This sequence comes from uncultured beta proteobacterium, assembly GCA_963823475.1. Classification (GTDB taxonomy): domain Bacteria; phylum Pseudomonadota; class Gammaproteobacteria; order Burkholderiales; family Casimicrobiaceae; genus VBCG01. The sequence continues at coordinate 44,544 of CAWGLS010000018.1, read as the reverse complement.
CGAGCCGCACAATCGCGAGGGCATCGAACAACTGCGCGCCGCCGGCGTACACTGGCCGGAGGGCGTGCCGCGCGCGAAGGCGGCGGGCGCGCTCGCCGGACTGACGCTCGTGCTGACCGGAACGCTGCCGACGTTGTCGCGGGACGAAGCGAAAGCCATCATCGAGGACGCCGGCGGCAAGGTCGCCGGCAGCGTGTCGAAGAAGACCGACTACGTCGTCGCCGGCGCCGACGCGGGCAGCAAGCTCGCGAAGGCCGAATCCTTGGGCGTGGCGATCCTCGACGAAGCCGGCCTCCATCAACTCATCGCGCAGCGACGCGCGGCCACCAGCCACTCATGAAGAACATCACCAAAGCCGTATTCCCCGTAGCCGGCCTGGGCAGCCGCTTCCTGCCGGTGACCAAGGCCAGCCCGAAGGAGATGCTGCCGATCGTCGACAAGCCGCTGATCCAGTACGCCGTCGAGGAGGCGGCCGCCGCCGGCATCACCGACATGATCTTCATCACCGGTCGCAACAAGCGCGCGATCGAGGATCATTTCGACAAGGCGTACGAGCTCGAAACCGAGCTCGCGCTGCGCAACAAGTCGGCGCTGATCGAGGCGGTGCAGGCGGCCACCCCGCCGGGCATCAACTGCATCTACATCCGCCAGTCGGAAGCGCTCGGGCTCGGGCACGCGGTGCTGTGCGCCGCGCCGGTCGTCGGCGACGACCCGTTCGCCGTCATCCTGGCCGACGACCTGATCGACGCCGAGGTGCCGGTGATGAAGCAGATGGTCGACGTCGCCGCGCGCGAGAATTCGTCGACGATCGGCGTGATGGAAGTGCCCGCCGCCGACGTCGGCAGCTGGGGCATCGTGGAAACCGAGCCCGGCGCCACGGCGCAGTCGCGGGTGGCGGCCATCACGCGGATGGTGGAAAAGCCGAAGCCGGGCACCACGCCGTCGACGCTCGCCGTCGTCGGCCGCTACGTGCTGTCGCCGCGGATCTTCCATCATCTGCGGACGATGCCGCCGGGCGCCGGCGGCGAGATCCAGCTCACCGACGGCATCGAGCGGCTGCTGCACGAGGAACGCGTCGTCGCCTACCGCTTCGAGGGGCGCCGCTACGATTGCGGCCGCAAGCTGGGCTACCTCGAGGCGACCGTCGATTTCGGCCTCAAGCATCCGGAAACGGGCGCCGAGTTCGCGCAATTCCTCGCCAGCCGCCAACGCTGAACGACCGATGACGCTGAACGAGCTTCGCTATCTGGTCGCCGTCGCGCAGGAGCGCAACTTCGGCCGCGCGGCGCAGAAGTGCTTCGTCAGCCAGCCCGCGCTGTCGGTGGCGATCCAGAAACTCGAGGAGGAACTGGGCACCCAGGTCTTCGAGCGCGGCAAGAACGAGGTGACGGTGACGCCGGTGGGCGAGCGCATCGTCGAGCAGGCGCAGCGGGTGCTGGAGGAGTCGTCGCGCATCCGCGAGATCGCGCAGTCGGGCCGCAACCAGCTGTTCGGCGCGCTGAAGCTCGGCGTCATCTACACGGTGGCGCCGTACCTGCTCCCCGACTTGATCCCGGTGCTGCACGACCGCGCGCCGCAGATGCCGCTCGACATCGAGGAGAACCTGACGGAAAACCTCGAGGCCGGGCTGAAGTCCGGGCGCATCGACGCCGCCATCGTCGCGCTGCCGTTCGCGCCGCCCGGCGTGGTGACGGAATTCCTGTACGAGGAGCCGTTCCAGGTCGTGGTGCCGGTCTCGCACAAGTGGGCGAAGCGCAAGTCGGTGCAGCCCTCGGAACTCGCCGGCGAGAACACGATCCTGCTGAACGTCGGCCACTGCTTCCGCGACCAGGTGCTCGAATCCTGTCCCGAGCTCAATCGCGCCGATGCGCACATGCCGCGCACCAATTCGCTCGAAACGGTCCGCAACATGGTGGCGTCGGGGCTCGGCATCTCGGTGCTGCCGCGCGACGCGCTGACGCCCAAGTATCACAGCCGGATGGTCGTGCCGGTGCCGTTCGCGAAGCCGGTGCCCACGCGCCGCGTGGCGCTGGCGTTTCGGCGCAGCTTTCCGCGGCCGGCGGCGATCGCCGCCATCCGCGAGGCCGTCGCCGCCTGTCGCGGCCGGAAGGAAGCGGCGAAGGTGCCGGTGTAGCGGCGCCCCACGATTGTTCGGCCGTGCTGATCACGGGGGCGTCGACGGGCATCGGCGCCGCCGCCGCCAGCGCGTTTGCGCGCGAGGGCAGCAAGGTCGTCGTCCACTACAACTCGAGCCGCGACGCGGCCGAGCAGGTGGCGGCGGACATCAAGGCCGGCTGGGCAGTGCCGACGAATGCGCGGGCACGTTCCTGTACCTGGCGTCCGATGCGCTGTCAGGCTACGTCACCGGGCAGGTGATCGAGGTCAACGGCGGCCAGTACATGCCCTGAAGGCGGGCGCAGGCAGCTGTGGCAGTGCAATGGCTCCCGGTGTCGGCCGCGACGCCGGGCGGCGGCTCTGCGGCCGTTCGAAGCAGGCGCTGCACGCGCGCCGAGGGGCGGTCGTCCGCCGCGCAGCGGACGCGCGAACGGTGGATGCGCAATGCGCAACCGGCCGCTGCGGAGCGCACAAAAAAAGAGGGGTTACACTCGCGTGTAACCCCTTGGTTCAGTGTGGTGGGCATTGCTGGGTTCGAACCAGCGACCCCTCCCGTGTGAGGGGAGTGCTCTACCGCTGAGCTAAACGCCCCGCGAACCCAGACAGGAGCAGCGATTTAACCACGAGGCCGGAAGCAGGGTCAAACCGAAATTTGGGCGATGTCCACCCCTGTCCTGGACATCCGGGCACCAATTCGGTGCGCGGATGGTCGGAAACAGGGAGCCGGCTGCTCGGCCCCTCCGGCAGTCCGACCTAACCCGTTGGCCGGTAACGCATTACCGAGCATGGCGCGCCGCTTGCTATGATCGTACCAAACACTTGAAAAGCGACCGCATGTCCTCCCGTCCGTACGATGAAATGACCGTCCCCGAGGGGGGAATCCGGACCCACTACCGCGCGTTCGCCGACTGGCTCGAGCGGACCGACGCCACCCGCATCGCCCAGAAACGCGAGGAGGCCGAGCGCGCATTCCACCGCGTGGGCATCACGTTCGCCGTGTACGGCGAGGATGCCGGCACCGAGCGCCTGATCCCGTTCGATATCGTGCCGCGCATCATTCCCGCGGATGAATGGGAGATGCTCGAGCGCGGACTGAAGCAGCGCGTGCGTGCGCTCAATCTATTTCCTGGCCGACGTCTACCACGACCAGAAGATCCTGAAGGCGGGCGTGATCCCCGCCGACCGCATCCTCGGCAACACGCAGTACCGCCGCGAGATGGCGGGCATGGACGTGCCCGGCGGCATCTATGCGCATATCGCGGGCGTCGACATCGTCCGCGCCGGCGCCGGCGAGTACTTCGTGCTCGAGGACAACCTGCGCGTGCCGTCGGGCGTCTCGTACATGCTCGAGAACCGCAAGATGATGATGCGGCTGTTCCCCGAGCTCTTCGCCACGCGCTCGATCCGCCCGATCCAGCACTACCCCGACATGCTGCTCGAGAACCTGCGCGGCGTCGGACCCAAGGCCGAGGACAACCCGACCGTGGCGGTCCTGACGCCGGGCGCGTACAACTCCGCGTATTTCGAGCACGCGTTCCTCGCGCAGCAGATGGGCGTGGAACTGGTGGAGGGGCAGGACCTGTTCGTGCAGAACGACACGGTCTTCATGCGGACGACGCGCGGGCCGCGCCGCATCCACGTCATGTACCGGCGCGTCGACGACGACTTCCTCGACCCGCTCGCGTTCCGCAAGGACTCGATGCTGGGCGTCCCGGGCCTCTTCGCGGCGTACCGCGCGGGTCGCATCACGCTCGCCAACGCCATCGGCACCGGCGTGGCCGACGACAAGTCGATCTACCCGTACGTGCCCGACATGATCAAGTTCTACCTGGGCGAGGACCCGGTCCTGAACAACGTTCCCACCTACATGCTCTACAAGCCCGCGGACCGCGACTACGCGCTGGCCCACCTCGAGGAGCTCGTCATCAAGGAAGTGCATGGCGCCGGCGGCTACGGAATGCTGGTCGGCCCGGCCTCGACGGCGGAGGAGCGCGAGGCGTTCCGCGCGCGCATCCTGGCCACGCCCGAACGCTACATCGCGCAGCCCACGCTCGCGCTGTCCACCTGCCCGACGTTCGTCGGCGCCGGGCGTCGCGCCGCGGCACATCGACCTGCGGCCCTACGTGCTGTCCGGGACCGACATCGACCTCGTGCCGGGCGGACTGACGCGCGTCGCGTTGCGCGAAGGGTCGCTCGTCGTCAATTCGTCGCAGGGCGGCGGCACCAAAGACACGTGGGTTCTGGCCATGAGCCAGGGCGAATACGCGCAGCACGAAGGACCGTGCGCACGAGACCCGCGCATGCTCTGCCCGCACCGCCAACGAGCTGTACTGGATGGCGCGCCACATCGAGCGCGCCGAGAACACCGCGCGCCTGCTCGACGTCACGTACCGGACGTCGCTCCTGCCGTACGAAGCCGCAGGAGCCGGGCCTCGCCTGGGCGGAGCCGTGGGCGGTGCCGCTCATCTCCACCGGCGGCGCCACGACGTTCTACAAGAACTATCCGGCGCTCACCGCCGAGAACGTGCGTCAAGTTCATGATCCTCGATGCCGGCAATCCGTCGTCGATCTACTGCTGCCTGCGCGCCGCGCGCGAGTCGGCGCGCAGCGTCCGCGGCGCCATCACGTCGGAGATGTACGAGGACCTGAACGGCGCGTGGATCGAGATGCGCAACTACGACTACAGCGGCTGCAAGCGTCGGCGTGTCGGAGTTCCTCGACTGGGTGAAGATGCGCTCGCACCTCTTCCGCGGCGTGACGTTCGGCACGCATGCTGCGCGACGAGGCGTATCACTTCATCCGCCTCGGCACCCACATCGAGCGCGCCGACAACACGGCGCGCATCCTCGACACCAAGTACCACATCCTGCTGCCGTCGGCGGCGGACGTCGGCGGGGCGGTCGACTACTACCAGTGGTCGTCGCTGCTGCAGTCGCTGTCGGGCTTCGAGTCCTACCGCAAGATCTACAGCGACGTCATCACGCCGCGGCGCGTCGCCGAGCTGCTGGTGCTGCGCGACGACATGCCGCGCTCGCTGCACAGCTGCCTGAACTTCATCGACGACACGCTGGAGATCCTCTGCGACGACCACAGCCGCGAGCTGCGGCGGCAGGCGGGCGAACTGCACGCGCGGCTGCATTTCGGCCGCACCGACGACATCATCCGCTACGGCCTGCACGAGTACCTGATGGATTTCCTGAAGCGCGTGTCACTGCTGGGCGACGAGATCAGCGAGCGCTTCCTGGTCCCCTCCTATTGACGCGGCACGCTGCCGCGCCCGTGGTAGAATGAACGATTTTGCGGATCCGCGCGCGGCGAACGCGAGCGGATCACCACGATGACGTATTGCGTTGCGATGTCGCTCGACGCCGGAATGATCTTCGCGTCGGATTCCCGCACCAACGCGGGCGTGGACCACATCGCCCGCTTTTCCAAGATGAAGGTGTTCGCCGAGGAAGGGCAGCGCGTCATCGTCACGCTGTCGTCGGGCAACCTGTCGATCACGCAGAACGCGCTCAACATCTTCGAGCAGAAGGCGCGCGGCGGCGACAACCAGCTGCACCTGTGGAACGCCGAGTCGATGTTCGACGTGGCGCGGCTGCTCGGCGACTCGCTGCGCGAGGTGAAGACGCGCGACGGCCCCTACCTCGTGCAGAACAACATCGACGCCTCGGCGAACTTCCTGATCGGCGGCCAGATCCGCGGCGAGCCGCCGCGGCTCTTCAACGTCTACGGCGAGGGCAACTTCATCGAGGCCACGCCGGACACCTGCTACTTCCAGATCGGCGAGACCAAGTACGGCAAGCCGATCATCGACCGCGTGATCAAGCGCACGACGAGCCTGCTCGACGCCACCAAGTGCACGATCGTCTCGTTCGACTCGACGATGCGATCCAACATTTCCGTGGGGTTGCCGATCGACCTGCTGGTCTACGAGGCCGACTCGCTGCGCATCAAGATGCAGCGGCGGATCGAAGAGTCGGATCCCTACTTCCAGATGGTTCATGTGCAGTGGGGCGAGGGCCTGCGCCGCGTGTTCGCGCAGCTGCCCGACCCCGACTGGACCTAGGCCCTAAAGCGAGTCCTGATGTCCATCCGCGTTGCGCTGTCTCATCGCACCACCTACCGCTTCGACCGGCATGTCGAATCTCGGTCCGCACGAGATCCGGCTGCGGCCGGCGCCGCACTGCCGCACGCCGATCCTGAGCTACTCGCTGAAGGTCGAGCCCGAGCCGCACTTCCTGAACTGGCAGCAGGACCCGTACGGCAACTGGGTCGCGCGGCTCGTGTTCCCGGAGCGCGCCGACAAGCTCGTGATCGAGGTCGACCTGGTCGCCGACCTGACGGTCATCAATCCGTTCGACTTCTTCGTCGAGCCGTATGCCGAGAAATACCCGTTCACCTACGCGCCGGCGCTCGCCAAGGAACTGATCCCGTTCCTCGAAACGGCGCCGCTGGGGCCGCGGCTCGAGGCGTGGCTGGCCGATTTCCGCAGGACGATCCTGCCCGACGAGAATCCGGTGCTGCTGCTGGTCCGCCTCAACCAGCTGCTGCAGCGGCAGATCCGCTACCTGGTGCGGATGGAACCCGGCGTGCAGACCCCGGAGCTGACGCTCGAGAACTGCAGCGGCTCCTGCCGCGACACGGGCTGGCTGCTGGTGCAGATCATGCGGCATCTCGGCATCGCGGCGCGCTTCGCGTCCGGCTACCTGATCCAGCTCGTCGCCGACGTGAAGGCGCTCGATGGCCCCTCGGGCACCGACCACGACTTCACCGACCTGCATGCGTGGGCGGAGGCGTTCATCCCCGGCGCCGGCTGGATCGGCCTCGACCCGACCTCCGGGCTGCTCGCCGGCGAGGGCCACATCCCGCTCGCCTGCACGGCCGATCCCGGCAACGCGGCGCCGGTCATCGGCTACACCGACGTCGCCAGCGTCGAGTTCGACTTCGCGATGAGCGTCACGCGCGTCCACGAGGACCCGCGCGTCACGCGAGCCGTACAGCGACGTCCAGTGGCAGGCGATCGACGCGCTCGGCGAACAGGTCGACCGCGACCTGGCGTCGCACGACGTGCGGCTGACGCAGGGCGGCGAGCCGACGTTCGTGTCGATCGACGACATGGAGGGGCCCGAGTGGAACTACACGGCGCTGTCGCCGAAAAAGCGCGAGCTGGCCGAGACACTTCTGAAGCGGCTGCAGGCGCGCTTCGCGCCCGACGGCTTCCTGCATTTCGGCCAGGGCAAGTGGTATCCGGGCGAACCGCTGCCACGCTGGGCGCTGGGCGTGTTCTGGCGCGCCGACGGGCAGCCGCTGTGGCGGCATCACGAGCTGATCGTCGACACGACCAAGCCGCGGTGCGGGAACCTTCGCGACGGCGCAGCAGTTCGGCGAGCGCCTGGCCGCCGCGCTCGGGTTGCCCGCGTCGCTGCTGATCACGGCGCACGAGGACGTGCCGAAGCTCCTGGTGGAGGAGGCGGCGCTGCCGGCGAACACCGATCCGCTGCAGGCGGACCTGTCGCGCTATGACGAACGGGCGCGGCTCGCGCGCGTGCTGACCGCGGGGCTCGCCACGCCGATGGGCTTCGTGCTGCCGTTGCGCGGCGTCGTGGACGAGGCCGGCGCCATCGGCTGGATGTCGAGCCCGTGGCCGCTGAAGCGCGGCCACCTGTTCGCGGTCGGCGGCGATTCGCCGCTGGGACTGCGATTGCCGCTGGCGTCGCTTCCCGACGTGCTGCCGGAGGATGCCGAGCCGGAGTTCGGCGTCGATCCCTTCGCCGCCACGCGGAGTGCTGCGCGCCCGCGACGACCAGAAGGCCGGGGCGGCGGCCGTGCGCGGCGACGAAGCCGAAGGAAGTGATCAAGACGGCGATGGCGCTGCAGGTGCGCGACGGTCACCTGTACGTGTTCATGCCGCCATGCGACCGCCTCGAAGCCTACGTCGCGCTGCTGGCCGCCGTCGAGGACATCGCCGCATGCGCTGCAAGCTGCCGATCGCCATCGAGGGCTACACGCCGCCGCGCGATCCGCGCGTGAAGGTGCTGATGGTCACGCCGGATCCCGGCGTGATCGAGGTCAACGTGCATCCGTCGTCGTCGTGGCGCGAGCTGATGGCCACCACCGAGACGCTGTACGAAGAAGCCCGGCAGCGCGGCTCGGCACCGAGAAGTTCATGCTCGACGGCCGCCACACCGGCACCGGCGGCGGCAACCACGTCACGCTCGGCGGCGCCACGCCCGCCGACAGCCCGCTGCTGCGCCGTCCCGACCTGCTGCAAAGCCTCGTCACGTACTGGCAGAACCATCCGTCGCTGTCGTACCTGTTCTCCGGCATGTTCATCGGGCCCACCAGCCAGGCGCCGCGCGTCGACGAAGCGCGCGACGACCGGCTCTACGAGCTGTCGATCGCGTTCCAGCAGCTCGCGCAGAAGCAGGCGGCGGGCAAGGAGACCGCGCAGCCGTGGCTCGTCGACCGGCTGCTGCGCCATCTGCTGACCGATCTCACCGGCAACACGCATCGCTCCGAGTTCTCGATCGACAAGATGTACTCGCCGGACAGCCCGACCGGGCGCCTCGGCCTGCTGGAGTTCCGCGCGTTCGAGATGCCGCCGCATTACCGGATGAGCGCGCTGCAGATGGTCCTGCTGCGCGCGCTGGTGGCGCGCTTCTGGCGCGAGCCCTACGGCGGCAGCCTGGTGCCGTGGGGCACGGCGCTGCACGACCGCTGGCTGCTGCCGCACTTCGTCGCGTCCGACATCCGCGACGTGGCGCATCGACTTGAAGCGCGCCGGCTATGCGTTCGAGCCGGCGTGGTTCGAGCCGTTCGTGGAGTTCCGGTTTCCGCGCTATCGGCACCGCCGACGTACGACGGCGTCACGCTGGAACTGCGGCAGGCGATCGAGCCGTGGCACGTGCTCGGCGAGGAGATGACGCAGGGCGCCACGGCGCGCTATGTCGATTCGTCGGTCGAGCGGATGCAGCTCAAGGTGACGGGCATGATCGGCGGCCGGCACGCCGTCACCTGCAATGGCCGCATGCTGCCGTTGACGCCGACCGGCGTGCCGGGCGAGTTCGTCGCCGGCGTCCGCTTTCGCGCGTGGAGCCCGCCGTCCGCGCTGCACCCGACGATCGGCGTGCAGGCGCCGCTGACGTTCGACCTGGTCGACAGCTGGGCGCAGCGCGCGCTGGGCGGCTGCATGTACCACGTCGTGCATCCCGGCGGGCGCAACTACGCGACGTTCCCGGTCAACGCGAACGAGGCCGAGGCCCGCCGCGTCGCGCGCTTCTGGGCGCACGGCCACACGCCGGGGCCGGTGACGCTCTATCCCGAGCCACCGAATCCATCGACGCCCGCCACGCTCGATTTGCGCTGGCAGCCGTAGGCTGAAGGGTCAGACTCGCATTTCGCCTGCATCGCCTCGACACGAAACATGGAACCGGACTCGACGGCACCCGAAATGCGAGTCTGACCCTGCGCGAATCTGACCCCCTAGCGAGTCAGACCCTTGCGGGTAAACTCCTGGGTTTCCTCCGGACTGCGCCGTCGTGACCCACGTCAGAACCCGCTTCGCCCCCAGCCCCACCGGCTACCTGCACTTGGGCGGCGCCCGCACGGCGCTGTTCGCCTGGGCGTACGCGCGCCACCATGGCGGCACGTTCATCCTGCGCATCGAGGACACCGACGTCGAGCGGTCCACGCCGGCCGCCGTGCAGGCGATCCTGGATGCGATGGCGTGGCTCGGCCTCGACTACGACGAGGGCCCGTTCTACCAGATGCAGCGGATGGATCGGTACCGCGAAGTGCTCGCCGACATGCTGGCGCGCGGGCTTGCGTATCGCGACTACATGCCGTCGACGGAACTGGATGCCTTGCGCGCCGAGCAGATGGCGCGCGGCGAAAAGCCCCGCTACGACGGCCGCTGGCGGCCCGAGAATGCCGCCGGCCGGACGCCGCCCGACGGGGTGAAGCCGGTCATCCGCTTCCGCAACCCGGATACCGGCTCCGTCGCGTGGGACGACGGCGTCAAGGGCCGCATCGAGATCGCCAACAGCGAGCTGGACGACCTCGTCATCGCGCGCGGCGACGGCACGCCGACGTACAATTTCTGCGTCGTCGTCGACGACTGGGACATGCGGATCACCCACGTGATCCGTGGCGACGACCACGTCAACAACACGCCGCGGCAGATCAACATCTTCCGCGCGCTCGGCATCGCGCCGCCGCAGTACGCGCACGTGCCGACGGTGCTGGGCGAGGACGGCGCCAAGCTGTCCAAGCGCCATGGCGCCGTCAGCGTGATGGACTACGAGGCCGCGGGTTACCTGCCCGACGCGATGATCAACTTCCTCGCGCGGATCGGCTGGGCGCACGGCGACGACGAGGTGTTTTCCCGCGCGCAACTCGTCGAATGGTTCGACCTCGCCGGCATCAGTCCGGCGCCGTCCCGCTTCAACGCGAGCAAGCTCAACTGGGTCAACCAGGAGCACATGAAGCGGATGCCCGATGCGGAACTCGGCCGCTGCCTCGTGCCCTTCCTCGAGCGTGCGGGCCTCGACCCGGCCGCGGGTCCGGACGCCGGGGCGGTCGCGGCGCTGCTGCGCGACCGCGCGGAGACGCTGGTCGCGATGGCCGACGCGGCGTGGTACTTCTACAGGACGCCGCAAATGCCGGCCGACAAGGTGGCCGAGCAGGTGACCGACGTCAATCGTGCCGCGCTCGTGGAACTGCACGCCGAGTTCGCCACGCTCGAATGGTCGCGGCAGGCGCTCGCCGCCGCGCTCAAGGGCGCCGCGGCCCGCCACGGCCTGAAGCCGCCGCAGATCATGATGCCGATGCGGTTGCTGGTGGCCGGAACGCCGACCACACCCGCCATCGATGCCGTACTCGCCTTGCTGGGCCGCGATGTCGTGCGCGCCCGGATGGCGGCGGCCTTGGGCCTTGCCTGATCGCGGGAAGCGACGACCGAACTACCTGAACCACGAAGAACACGAAGCACACGAAGGAAGTCGAACGACGGCGCGGCGCTGGGCTCGAGCTTTGAGAACTCTTCGTGCTCTTCGTGACCACTTCGTGTCCTTCGTGTCGAAGGTGTCGGTACCAAGCGCGCCGCCGGGCCGCTTTGCCCAAAGCAGGACCATCGGGTAGAATGGGAATTTCCGGGACGAAAGAACCATGACCAAGTTCGTCTTCGTGACCGGCGGTGTGGTCTCCTCGCTCGGGAAGGGCATCGCCGCCGCGTCGCTGGCCGCGATCCTCGCCTCCCGTGGCGTCCGCGTCACCAATCTCAAGCTCGACCCCTACATCAACGTCGACCCCGGCACGATGTCGCCGTTCCAGCACGGCGAAGTGTTCGTGACGGACGACGGCGCCGAGACGGACCTCGACCTCGGCCACTACGAGCGCTTCACCGACGTGCGGATGGGGAAGCGCAACAACTTCACCACCGGCCAGATCTACGAATCGGTGATCCGCAAGGAGCGTCGCGGCGACTATCTCGGCGGCACCGTGCAGGTGATCCCGCACATCACCGACGAGATCAAGAGCTGGATCCTGGCCGGTGCCGGTAGCGACAAAAATGAGGCCGAGGTCGCGATCGTCGAAGTCGGCGGCACGGTCGGCGACATCGAATCGCTGCCGTTCCTCGAAGCCATTCGCCAGCTGGGCATCACGCTCGGCCGCGAGAACGTCTGCTACATCCACCTGACGCTCGTCCCCTACATCCCGTCCGCGGGCGAGATGAAGACCAAGCCGACGCAGCACTCGGTCAAGGAACTGCGCGAGATCGGCATCCAGCCGGACGTCGTCCTCTGCCGCGCCGACCGGCCGGTGTCCGACGGCGACCGCAAGAAGATCGCGCTGTTCACCAACGTTCCGCCCGAGGCGGTGATCCCGGCGCTCGACGCCGATTCGATCTACAAGATCCCGGGGATGCTGCACGCCGAGGGGCTCGACGTCATCGTCTGCAAGAAGCTGCAGATCAACCCGCCGCCGGCCGACCTGTCGACGTGGCACCGGCTGGTCGATGCGCTCGAGCATCCGGAGCACGAGGTGCACATCGCGATGGTCGGCAAATACGTCGACCTGACCGAGTCGTACAAATCGCTGTCCGAAGCGCTGATCCACGCCGGCATCCACACGCGGTCGAAGGTCAACATCCACTACGTCGACTCCGAGGTGCTGGAAAAGGACGGCATCGCGTCGCTGGCGGGAATGGACGCGATCCTCGTTCCCGGCGGCTTCGGCAAGCGCGGCGTCGAGGGCAAGATCAAGGCGGTCCGGCTGGCGCGCGAGAGCGGCATTCCGTATCTCGGCATCTGCCTCGGCATGCAGCTCGCCGTCATCGAATGCGCACGGCACATGGCCAACCTGGCCCATGCCAACAGCACGGAGTTCGATCCCGACACGCCGCATCCGGTCGTCGCGCTGATCACCGAGTGGCAGAACCGCGACGGCTCGATCGAGAAGCGCACGGAGAATTCCGACCTGGGCGGCACGATGCGCCTGGGCGCGCAGCCTTGCGAAGTCGTGCCGGGTTCGCTCGCGCACCGCATCTACGGCGCGACGACGGTCGCCGAACGCCACCGCCATCGCTACGAGGTGAACAACCATTACCTGCCGCGCATCGAGGCGGCTGGACTGGCCGTGGGCGCCCGCGCGAAGAGCGCGACGGCCGGCGACTTAGTCGAGATGGTGGAGCTGCCCGGTCATCCGTGGTTCTTCGGCTGCCAGTTCCATCCCGAGTTCACGTCGAACCCGCGCCGCGGTCATCCGCTGTTCGTCAGCTTCGTCAAGGCGGCGCTGGACCAGCAGCGGCGCACGCGCGGCGACGCCGTGCACGCGGTCGCCGAGCTGGTCGCGTCGATCTGACGCGCGGTGCCGTGTGATGACTCCCCGAGCCTGCGCATGACTTCGACCACGCCGCGCTTGCGCGCCACCGCCTGAATGAAGCTCTGCGGCTTCGACGTCGGGCTCGACCGCCGGCTGTTCCTGATCGCCGGACCGTGCGTCGTCGAGTCGCGGCAGCTGCAGGTCGATGTCGCCGGCGAGTTGAAAGCCATTTGCGCGTCGCTTTCCATTCCGTTCATCTTCAAGTCGTCGTACGACAAGGCCAACCGCAGCTCGCACGCGTCGTTTCGCGGCCCCGGCATGGACGAGGGCCTGCGCATCCTGGCCGACGTCCGCCGCCATGTCGAAGTGCCGGTACTGACCGACGTGCACACGACCGCCGAGATCGCCGCCGTGGCGGCCGTGGTCGACGTGTTGCAGACGCCCGCGTTCCTGTGCCGCCAGACCGACTTCATCCAGGCGGTGGCCGCGGCCGGCAAGCCCGTCAACATCAAGAAGGGCCAGTTCCTGGCGCCCGAGGACATGGCGCAGGTCGTGGCCAAGGCCCGTGCGGCCAGCGGCACCGACAACATCATGGTCTGCGAACGCGGCGCGTCGTTCGGCTATCACAACCTGGTCTCCGACATGCGGTCGCTGGCGATCATGCGCAACACCGGTTGCCCGGTCGTCTTCGACGCCACGCATTCGGTGCAGCTGCCCGGCGGGCAGGGCACGACGTCGGGCGGCCAGCGCGAATTCGTGCCGGTGCTCGCGCGGGCCGCGGTGGCGGCCGGCGTGGCGGGCCTCTTCATGGAAACGCATCCGCAGCCCGAAAAGGCGCTGTCGGACGGTCCCAACGCGTGGCCGCTGCCGCGGATGCGCGAGCTCCTGGAAACGCTCGTCGAACTCGATGCCGCGGCGAAGCGCCGCGGCTTCCCGGAAATCGAAATGATGGCCGCTGCGCCGGCCTGACGCCGGACCTGTCACGGAGACCGCATGTTCGTTCACCTGGTACTCATCAAGTTCAAGCCCGGCATCACCCGCGCCGATCCGCGCGTGCCCGCGTGGCAGGCGAAGTTCGCCGCGCTGGAGCACAAGTGCAAGGGCATCGTCCGCTTCGAGCATGGCTTCAACGTCACCGATCGCCCGATCGCCTACGATTTCGGCATCAACATGGCGTTCGCCACGCGGGCGGACCTCGAGGCGTACGGGCCGCAACCCCGATCACCAGGAAGTCGTCGTCGCGCTGCGCGAGATCGCCGACTGGGTGATCTGCGACTACGAAGCGGCCGGATGACCCCAATGCACGACGCGCCTTGAATGGCGCGCCACCGAAGCGCGCCGAACACCGCCGCATCCGATCCCTGATTCCTGACCTCTGATCCCTGACAACATGAGCGCCATCGTCGACGTCATCGCCCGCGAGATCCTCGATTCGCGCGGCAACCCCACCATCGAAGCCGACGTCGTACTCGAGTCGGGCGTCTCCGGCCGCGCCGCGGTGCCATCGGGCGCCTCGACGGGCTCGAAGGAAGCCGTGGAGCTGCGCGACGGCGACGCCGCGCGCTATCACGGCAAGGGCGTCATGCGCGCCGTCGAGAACGTCAACACGGAGATCTGCGAAGCGATCCTCGGCCTGGACGCCAGCGAGCAGAGCTTCATCGACCACACGCTGATCGAGCTGGACGGCACCGACAACAAGGGACGGCTCGGCGCCAACGCGATCCTCGCCGTCTCCTGCGCGATCGCCAAGGCCGGCGCCGACGAGGCGTCGCTGCCGCTGTACCGTTACCTGGGTGGCGCCGGCCAGATGCAGCTGCCGGTGCCGCTGATGAACGTCATCAACGGCGGCGCCCACGCCAACAACGCGATCGACATGCAGGAGTTCATGCTGGTGCCGATCGGCGCGCCGAGCTTCCGCGAGGCGCTGCGCTACGGTGCCGAGGTCTTCCACACGCTGAAGAAGATGATCGACGAGCGCGGGATGCCGACGACGGTCGGCGACGAAGGCGGCTTCGCGCCGAACCTGCCGAGCAACGAGGCCGCGCTGCAGCTGCTCGTCGAGGCGATCGACCGTGCCGGCTACACGCCGGGCACCGACATCGCGCTGGCGCTCGACTGCGCCGCCAGCGAGTTCCACAAGGACGGCAAGTACCGCTTCGAAGCGGAGAACCGTTCCTTGGGCTCGCGAGGAACTGGCCGACGTGCTCGCCACCTGGTGCGACAAGTATCCGATCATCAGCATCGAGGACGGGATGTCCGAGCACGACTGGACGGGCTGGAAGTACCTGACCGACCGGCTCGGCAAGAACATCCAGCTCGTCGGCGACGACATCTTCGTCACCAACACGAAGATCCTGAAGCAGGGCATCGCCAAGGGGGTGGCCAATTCCATCCTGATCAAGATCAACCAGATCGGCACGCTGACCGAGACGTTCGCGGCGGTGACGATGGCCACGCGCGCGCGCTACACGTCGGTCATCTCGCACCGGTCCGGCGAGACGGAGGACAGCATCATCGCCGACATCGCCGTCGGCACCAATGCCGGGCAGATCAAGACCGGCTCGCTGTCGCGCTCCGACCGCATCGCCAAGTACAACCAGTTGCTGCGCATCGAGGAAGACCTGGGGGAGGCCGCGAGCTACCCGGGCCGCGATGCCTTCTTCAACATCACGTAGCGCCCATCACACGTTGCGCTGGCTCGCGCTCATCCTGGTCGCGCTGATCGTCGCCCTGCAGTATCCGATGTGGCTGGGGAAGGGCGGCTGGCTGCAGGTCCGCGAAACCGACCGCCAGCTCGCGCTGCAGCGCGACGCCAACGACAAGCTGAAGCTGCGCAACGACTCGCTCGACGCCGACGTCCGCGACTTGAAGACCGGTTCCGAGGCGATCGAGGAGCGTGCGCGCTCGGAGCTCGGCATGATCCGCTCCGACGAGGTGTTCTTCCAGCTGCAGCCGGGCGGCGGCGCGCCGAAGGTGATGCCGGCGCCGGCCCTGGTCGCGCCCGGCGCCAAGCCCGCGCACAAGTAGCCGCCGCGGTCGCCTGCAAACCCACGATGCAGCGCGCGTCCTCGCGCCAGAACCCGCGACTCAAGTCAGCCGCGCGGCTCATCGCATCGTCGCGCGACCGCCGCAAGTCGGGCCGTTGCGTCCTCGAAGGCGAGCACCTGATCGGCGTCTACCTGGATCGCGTCGGCGCGCCGGAGACGTTGCTGGTCGTGGAGGAAATGGCCGACGATCCGCGGATCGCCGCGCTGGCCGCGCGCGTGCCCGCGCACGACGTCATCCGGGTGCCCGGCGCCCTGTTCGCCGAAGTGGCGACGGTGCCCGCCGCCGTGGGCGCGCTGGCCGTGATTCCCACGCCGGCGCCCGCGTTGCCGGCGCCGTTGACCTTTCACCTGCTGCTCGACGACCTGCAGGATCCGGGCAACGTCGGCACGATCCTGCGCACCGCGGCGGCGGCGGGCGTGGACCAGGTGTTGCTGTCGAAGCACTGCGCGTTCGCGTGGTCGCCCAAGGTGCTGCGCGCGGGCCAGGGCGCGCACTTCCTCACGCAGGTCGTGGAAGACGTCGACCTCCCCGCCTGGGCATCGAGGTTCCGCGCGCAGGGTGGCCAGGTCGCCGCCGCCGTCGCGCATGGCGGGACCGACCTCTACGCGACGACGCTGCCGTGGCCGCTGGCGATCGCCATCGGCAACGAGGGTGCCGGACTGTCGTCCGAGGCTTGCCGGCGAGGCCGACCTTCGTGTGCGCATTCCGATGCCGGGCGGCATGGAATCGCTCAATGCCGCGGCTGCCGCGGCGGTGTTGCTCTACGAGGCCGTGCGGACACGGCCCCGTTGAGCGTCCGCCAGTGGCTAGAGCAGTACCGCCGAGAAATACGCGGTCTCGATGCAGCCGGGATACTGGGAAGTGACCGACGCGCTCCACTGGCCTTCGATGCCTTGCGCCGTGGCCTTGATCTGCGACACGGCCGCCGTCGACGAGAACGTGGTGCCGCACGTGTAGGCGGCGTCGGGCATCCGGTAGAGCTGGCCTTCCTGGAAGTAACCGCCGGCCAGGCGGCAGGTCGCCGTCGACGACGTGCCGAAATCGATCACCAGCGAACCGCCGGTGTTCTGCGTGACGGTGACGTCGATGAACGTGCGGACCGAGCCGTTCAGCGCCGGGTCGTTGCAGTTCGCTGAAGACCGACAGGTAGGCCCCCGAGTACGGGCCGCCGAGGGGAATCGGCTTCAACGTCTGCCGCGTCACGACCTTGGTCACGTTCACTGCGTTGACGTTGTAGGTCAGCGTGCCGGCGTAGGACGTCGCCGGCGTGAACGTCACCGAGCCCACCTGCGCGGTGGTCCGTTGCGTCGGGTCCCAGATGCCGCCGTAGTACGGCCCCGTCGTCTGGTAGAGCGGCCCGGACCAGACGCCGTTGGCGTCCACCGACATCTGGCCGGTGTACCACGTCGGCTGCTGGTTGGCGCCGTAGACGAAGAACGTCGAAAAGATGAAGTCGTCGGCCTGGACGAAATTGACGCCCCAGCCGCTTTCGTTGGAGTTCCACCAGAGGTCGGTCCAGTCGGTGGCGGCGGCGGGACGCACGGCGGCCAGTGCGAGCAGCCCGACGGCGATGAGGGAGCGGAAACGCGGAAGGTACCGGGAGAGTGCGCGCATGGTCGGGCCCGTCGAGGTGAGTGGAGACGAGCGCATTTTACCCGTTAGTGCGAGCGGGGCCCCGCTAAGGCGGACGTTGCGCCCCCGGATGCGTGCACGCGAGCGCGCCGGCACGTACCGCGGCATCCATGGCCTCGGGCAGCGCCGCGCCGCGATCGAGCGCCGCGGCCAGCGCGCCGGCGAACGCGTCGCCGGCGCCGGTCGTGTCGACGACGGTGACCGGCGGCGGCGCGACTTCGCGCAACGCGCCTTCCGCCAGCGTGATCGCGCCGCGCCCCCCGAGGGTGAGGACGACCGCGACGCCGAAGCGCACGTCCATGGCCGCGATGAAGGAGGCCGGTGCGGCCGGCAGCTGCCACGCGTTCGCGTACGCCACCGCCTCGCGCTCGTTGACCAGCAGCACGTCGACGGCGCGCCACAGGTCGTCGGGCAGCGGTTCCGCCGGGTGCCGCATTGAGCACCACGCGGGCACCGGCCGCGCGGGCGCGCGCCGCCAGCGCCGCGACCTCCGGCACCGGCACTTCGAGCTGCATCAGCAGCGTGGTGCCGGCACCGATGGCGGCCGCCGGGACGAGCGCGGCACGCGCGTGCGCATTGGCGCCGGCGACGACGGTGATCGCGTTCTCGCCGTGGCCGTCGACATTGATGAGCGCGACACCCGTCGATGCGGGCACGGCGGCGACCCCCGCGACGTCGACGCCGGCCGCGACGAGGTTCGCGAGCGCCGTTGCGGCAAAGCCGTCGCTGCCGACCGCGCCGAACATGGCCACGGCGGCGCCCGCGCGCCGGGCGGCGAGCGCCTGGTTGGCGCCCTTGCCGCCGGGCGCCATCGCGAAGTCCGTGCCGGCGATCGTTTCGCCCGGCCGGGGCAG
The DNA here is from genome assembly GCA_963823475.1 of uncultured beta proteobacterium. Taxonomy (GTDB): domain Bacteria; phylum Pseudomonadota; class Gammaproteobacteria; order Burkholderiales; family Casimicrobiaceae; genus VBCG01. The sequence continues at coordinate 26,071 of CAWGLS010000018.1, read as the reverse complement.
CCGCGGCACGCGCGCGACCAGGTCCAGGTTGAGCGATCCGAAGACGACGACCATTTCCGTCCTATGCCGGTGGGTCGTGGTTGACCACGCCCTTCACCAGCAGCACGTTGCCGTACTTGCGCAGCTCGCCGGTGCGCACGACGGCGAACGCCGGGAAATTGGCGTCGACGATCGCGATTTCATCGCCGTGTCCCATCGACGCGAGCGCATGCAGCAGGTCGGGGGTGAGCAGCGGGTGGATGCGCAGCAGCATGAAGGCCTCCGTCGTCCGCCGCGCTCAATGCAGCGCGTCGAGATCCGCGAACACGCCGATCAGCTTGTCCGCCGTGCACGCGGCGCCGCGGGCGACGGCCAGGATGCGCGCTTCGCGGGCGACGATCGTGCGCGCCGCGTCCGGGATCGCGCGGGCCAGCGCGGGCGGAACGATGACGGCGCCGTGGCGATCCGCATGGATCAGGTCGCCCGGCCGCACGCGCAGGCCGAACACCTGCACGTCGGTGCCGCAGCCCACCGGCTTCGCATACGCATGCGACGGCGCCACGCGCGCCGGCGAGGAACTGGAACCCCGGCGCCCACTGGTCGAGATCGCGGACGGAACCGTTGGTGATGAGGCCGGCGGCGCCTAAGCCGACGTGAATCGCCGACTGCACTTCGCCCCAGAACGCGCCGCGGCCGGCATCGTCGCCGTCGATGTCCTCGATGACGACAATCGATGGCCGCGGACCGTCATCGATGTAACGATAGTATTCGTCGCGCAGCGCGCGCTGCCGCTCCGGCGTCTCGTCGAGCGGGCGCGCGGAGCGGATCATCGCCGTCCGCGCGTAGCCGACGATGGGCTTCTGCGCGGGAAAGCCGCAGAGAAAGGGTTCCGTCGTATAGCCGCCCGCCTGCGTGCCCGGGTCCAGCAACTCGAGCGCGTTGCAGACGGTCGGCGTGTCGAACGCGGCCAGCGCGTCGAGATCATTCCGGGTCAACGGCGAAGCGGTCATGGTTGCCGGCCTCCGGTCATTGCTGTTGTACGTCCGCCATCGCCGCGGGAAAACCCGCCGCGGCGAGTGCCGCGCGCAGCGTCCGCCGCTGCGGCGCGGCGAGCGCCAGCAGCGGTGCGCGCATGTGCAGCCATTCGGGGTCGTGCAGGCGGTCGGCGACCATCGACTTGAACGCCGGCAGGAACGGCTGGCGGAACAGGATCTCGACGAACTGCGCAATGCGCGACTCGACGTCCGGCGCCACCGCCGGCGCGAGCAGCGCGCGCACCAGTCCCGGCTCCACGTTGGCGACACCGCAGATGGTGCCGGCGCCGCCGGCGTGCACGAGCCGCGGCAGATGCGGCTCGTGGCCGATGACGATGGTGAGCTGCGGCACGCGCTCGAGCAGGGCCGACGTGTGCGCCCAGTTGCCTTCGCTGTCCTTGACGCCGGCGATGACACCGGGGAACGCCGCCGCGAGCCGGGCGACCAGGTCCACCGACAACGGCACTCCCGTCACCTGCGGCAGGTGATAGAGCAAGACCTTCAGCCGCGGGTCGGCCACCTGTTCGATGACGGCGGCGTACCACGCGAAGAGGCCGTCCTCGGTGACGCCTTTCCAGAAGAACGGCGGCAGCACGAGGCAGCCCCGGCATCCGGCGGCGACGGCGTGCCGCGTCAGCGCGACCGTTTCGGGCAGCGCCGCGCAGCCGGTGCCGGCGACGATCCGCGCGCCGGGCACGCCCGACGTCAGCAGTGCGTCCAAGCCTTCGCGGCGCTCGTCGAGCGAAAACGACTGGCCTTCGCCGGTCGTGCCGAACGGCGCGATGCCGTCCACGCCCTGCGTGAACAGCCAGCGCACGTGCGCGGCGGAGCGTGCGTGATCGATGCGGCCGTCGCGCGCGATGGGCGTGAGTGTGGCGCACCACAGGCCGTGGAGCAGGGGGGTTGTACGTGCGGGCATGGGGTTGTCTAGACTCCGAGTGCGCGGTTGCGCGCGTGGGTGAGATGGGTTTCGATGGCGGCGATCGCGCGCTGCGGATCGCGCGTGCGCAGCGCCGCCAGCAGCGCGAGATGCTCGTCCATCGCCGGGTGCAGCGATTCGGCGTTGAGCGTGACGCGATCGAGCCGGATCAACCGTATCCGCAGGCTGTTGACGCGGTAGATCGCCGACATGATCTCGTTGCCGAGCGCGTCGATCATCGTGTCGTGCAGTCCCCAGTCGACGGCCTGCGCGGCGTCCAGGAGTTCCGGCGTGACGCCGCGCGCCGCGCGCTCGACGATGTCGCGGTGCGCGGCCAGCAGCGCGTCGAGCTGCGCATCGGTCGCGCTGGTGGCGAACTGCGCCGCCGCCTCCTTTTCCAGCGTCAGGCGGAGCTGGAAGGCGTTGCGGACCAGCCTGACGTCGACGCTGGCGATCTGCAAGCCGCGGTGCGGCACCGTCAGCAGCAGGCCCTCCGCCTCGAGCCGCGGGATGACTTCGCGGATCGCGCCGAGCGGCAGTCCGGTCAGTGCCGACAACTCGCGCTGCGAGACGAACTGCCCAGGCCGGATGCGCGCGGCGAGCAGCTGCTGCGCGAAGCTGTCGTACGCCTGCCAGCGCAATTGCCGCGGCGGCGCGGCGCCGGGGCGCGGCGCGCGGCTAGCCATAGACGAGCCGCGGCAGGTACAGCACCACGGCCGGGAAATAGGTGACGATGACCTGCACGATAGGCAGCGGCGGGATGAACGGCAGGATCGCGCGCGCGAGATGCGCGAACGGAATGTCGGCGACCTTGGCGACGGTGAACAGCGCGACGCCGAACGGCGGCGTCAGGATGCCGATCATCAGGTTCATCGAATTCCTCCTCTGGCGGGCCTTGGCTGGCGCTCTTGGGTTCGCAGCAGCGGCGTCGCGTCGCGACTACAATGACGCGCGGCTGTTCGCGTACATCAATGGCAGTGTAGCACTGACATGTCAGCGTGCAACAAGTGATCGGGACTGCGCCAGCGGGCGTCTCCGCGGAACAGTCGACGGGACTGGCGGAAACCGCGTGGCATTGACGCCTTCGCTCCGCGCGGCGTTGGCTCGCTCGCCGCTGGCGCTGGGCGGCGCGCGCTCGTGCGCCGAGTTCGACACCGACGTCGCGCTGATGCGGCAGGCGATTCCTCCCGCACTCTGGGCAGAGTTGCGCGAGCGCGGCCTCATCGCGGCGGACGCGCCGTTGCCCGCGTCCCGATGACCGGATTCGTCGACGCCCATCACCACGTGTGGTCGCTCGCGCGCGGCGACTACGGCTGGCTCACGCCGGCGCTGGCGGCGATCCACCGCGACTTTTCGCTGGCCGACATGAAGCCGCTGCGCGAGCAGGCGAACGTCACGACGACGGTGCTCGTGCAGGCGGCCCCCACCGTCGCCGAGACGCGGTATCTGCTCGATGTCGCGCGGCACAGCGGCGGCGTCGTCAAAGGTGTCGTGGGCTGGGCCGACCTGGGCGCCGCCGAGGCCATTCCCACGCTGACGCGACTGGCGCGCAACCCGCTGCTGAAGAGCGTGCGGCCGATGCTGCAGGACCTGCCCGACCCGGCGTGGATCCTGCGCGCCGAGGTCGGCCGCACGCTGGCGGCCTTGCCCCGGCTGGGGCTGCGCTTCGACGCGCTCGTGCGGCCCGCGCAGTTGCCGGCATTGCTGGCGATGCTGGATCGCCATCCGGACCTGGCGGTGGTCGTGGATCACGGCGCCAAGCCGGCGATCGCCGAGGGCATGCGGGAGCCGTGGCAGCGGCTGATGCGCGCGGTGGCCGACCATCCGCGCGCGCGCTGCAAGATCTCCGGACTGGTCACCGAGGCCGGCCCCGGCTGGACGATCGATAGCCTGCGGCCCTACGTCGACTTCCTCGCCGAGACCTTCGGCCCCAGCCCGCCTCATGTGGGGCAGCGACTGGCCTGTCGTCAATCTGGGCGGCACTTACCAGAGCTGGTACGCGGCCACCGTCGCGCTGACGGCGGGCTGGTCCGCCGAGGATCGCGCGGCGCTGATGGGTGGCACCGCGCGCCGGTTCTACGGCTTGTAGGACATCTCCGACAGCCGACGGTGCGTCCGTCCGACGTCGCCCGCGGGGGACGTCAGTGGAGTACCCACACCGGGCGCCGTTGTCCCACATGGAAAGTCGTTCGTTCCCACTCCGAATTGGGCGCCCGCCGACTGCGTCCGAACCGCGCGCCAACGATGATGGCTCCATCACCACTCCACGTCGCGGTGGAGCCTGCAGGACACACGCAGCGCCTTCCGCGACCCGCACATGGTCATGGTCGCGATTCGCAACGGTTGGCTGGCAAGGTTCACCCGCGCCACGGCGATGGTCTCGCTGGCGGCGATCGCTGCGTTCATGCTCCCCGCGCACGGCGCCGGGAATCCCGCGGCGCCCAAGGATCACCTGCTGCTGCAGGCGAACATTCCGCTGTCGGCAGGCGGCGCCACCATCGCGCCCAAGTACCAGTACCTCTTCGCGCAGAACGCCCGCTGGAAGGGCCCGTTGCGCTGGAAGTACAACCATGCGAACGCGCCGGCCGCGCTGGCCACCGACAAGGGCGCCGTCATCGCGCAACTGCAGAAGTCCTTCGACAAGTGGACATCGCAGTGCGGGATCTCGTACCTGTACGAAGGCGAGACCGCCGTCCCCCCGAACACCCTCAACCCCGACCCGGTCAACGGCGCGCAGCCGGACGGCGCGAGTGTCGTCGGCTGGGGCGCGCTCGACCCGACGCTCGGCGGCTGGACGTACGCGTGGTACGCGCAGAGCGGCAACGACCGCGTGATCTTCGACGCCGACGTGACGCTCAGCACGACGAACGTGACGTCGATGTCCGAGCTCGACCGCTTGATGACGCACGAATGGGGTCATGCGCTCGGACTCGACCATTCCAACACCGAATCCGCGATCATGGCCGGCCCGCCGTCCACGCACTACAACGCGCTGGTCTCGCTGCAGGACGACGACATGCGCGGCTGCCGCTGCGCGTACGGCCTTCCGGCCGGTGTGAACGCGGCGTACGCGTGTTCGCTGCCCACGCAGGTCGACTTCGGCAGCGCCGCCGTCGGTGCGGCCTCGCCGGCGCAGGTGGTGACGCTGACCAACAGCGGCAACGCGCCGCTGTCCATCCAGTCGTCGACGGTGTCCGATGCGCAGTTCCGGCACGTGGCCGGCTGCACGGCCGGCACGGTGGTGATGCCCGGCGCGAGCTGTTCGCTTCAAGTCGAGGCGCGGCCCGCCGCCACCGGCGCCGTGGCCGCGAAGCTGGCGCTGTTCACCAACGACGGCTTTTACGAACTGCCGCTCGCCGCCAACGGCGTGACGGAGTCGAATGCCGCCGGGTCCGCCGGTGCCGACCGTCGAGGTCATCGAGTACTACAACGCCGCGCTCGACCACTTCTTCATCACGTGGATCGCGGCGGAGATCGCCAACCTCGATGCCGGCGCCACGCCCACCAAGTGGACGCGGACGGGGCTCACGTTCCGCGCCCATGCGACGCCGCAACCCGGGACGAGCCAGGTGTGCCGCTTCTACATTCCGCCGGCGGATGGCAACTCGCACTTCTTCGGGCGCAGCGCCGGCGAATGCAACGCGTCGCTGGCCAACAATCCGGAGTTCATCCTCGAAGATCCGGACTACATGCGCCTCGCCGTACCCGCGGCCGGCGTCTGCCCGGTCGGGACGCGGCCGATCTACCGCCTGTTCAACAACCGCGCGGACACCAATCACCGCTACACGACGGAGCGCGCGGTGCGCGACGAAATGGTCGCGAAGGGCTGGATCGCCGAAGGCGACGGGCCGGACCTGGTCGCGATGTGCGCGCCGGTGTAGTCGGCGAATCGAGCAGACTCGAATTGCCGTGCCGGGCGTCGACATTTCGAGCGATGTCCGGAAATTCGAGTCGCGCTCATTCGCTCGAGTCTGACCCTCATCTCGCCCTCGATTCACCCGTCAATACACATGCCGCTGCAGCTTGGCGCGGTGCAGGATCGTCGTCGCGATCTCCTCGATCGACTTGGTCGTCGTGTCGAGCATCGCGATGTTCTCGCGCACCATCATCGCTTCGGCCTCGCGGATCTCGACGCGGCAACTGTCGAGCGACGCGTACTTGCTCCCCGGCCGCCGCTCCTCGCGAATCTCGCGCAGGCGTTCCGGCTGGATCGTCAGGCCGAACAGCTTGTCGCGAAACGGCATGACGGAGGCGGGCAGCTTGCGGTCGGAGAAATCGTCCGGCGTCAGCGGGAAGTTCGCCGCGCGGATGCCGAACTGCAGCGCGAGGTAGAGCGACGTCGGCGTCTTGCCGCAGCGCGACACGCCGACCAGGATCACCTGCGCCTTGGCGAGATCGCGCGTCGTCGCGCCGTCGTCGTGCGCCTGCGTGAAGTTGATCGCCTCCATCCGCGCGAAGTACTCGTGGCTGTTGGCGATGCCGTGCGAGCGGCCCGCCGCATGCGAGCTCTTCGCGCCCAGCTCCGCTTCGAGCGGCTGGATGAACACCTGGAAGAAATCGAGCGTCAGCGCGTTCGTCTCGCGGCGGATCGTCTCGCTCATCGCCTCGTCGACGACGGAGCTGAAGACCAGCGGCCGCCGGCCTTCGCGCTGCGTCGTCTCGTTGACCTGGCGGATCGCGTCGGCCACTCGCTCCGGCGAGTCGACGAAGGGGATCGTCACCCGCTTGAACTCGAAATAGTCGAACTGCGTGAGCAGGCTGTTGCCGAGCATCTCGGCGGTGATGCCGGTGCGGTCGGAGAGGAAGAAGACAGTACGGCGATCGGGCAAGGGCGCCTCCCGCGCTTTATGCGTTCACCACTGGTCCCAGACCGGCGTGACGCCGGCGGGCAGGGCGGGCAGTCCGCCCAGGTCGAGCCAGCTCTCGCCCGGACCGTGATAGTCGGAGCCGGACGAGGCGAGCAATCCGAACACGCGCGCGTACGTCGCGTACTCGGTGAACTGCGCCGGCGTGTGCGACGACGACAGCACTTCGATGCCGTCGCCGCCGGCCTCGCGAAAGTCGGTCAGCAGCCGGCGCATGCCGGTGGCGGTCACCTTGTAGCGCCCGGGATGCGCGAGCACCGCCTGGCCGCCCGCGGCGTGGATCCAGGACACCGCCTGCGGCAGCGTCGCCCACGCGTGCGTGACGTAGCCGGGCTTGCCGGGCGTCAGGTAGCGCTTGAACACGTCCTTCATTTCCCGCGCGTGTCCGCGCTCGACCAGGAAGCGCGCGAAATGCGAGCGGGAGATCAGGCGGTCGCTGGTGACGAACTTGCGCGCGCCGTCGTAGGCGCCGGGAATGCCGGCATCGCCGAGCGATTTGGCGATGCGGTGCGCGCGCGCGTCGCGGCCGCTGCGGATCACGGCGAGGCCTTCGTTGAGCACCGCATTGTCGGGGTCGATCTGCAGCGCGATCACGTGGATCGTGTGCGCTTCCCAGCTCACCGACAGTTCGGCGCCGGGCACGAACGTCATCGTCGTGTCGCGGGCCGCCGCCGCGGCTTCGGCGAGGCCGCCGGTGTCGTCGTGGTCGGTCAGCGCGTAGACGTCCACGCCGCGCGCCGCGGCGCGCTGGACGACCGCGGCCGGCGCGAGCAGGCCGTCGGACCAGGTGGAATGCGAGTGGAGATCGTAGCGGAGCATGCGGTGTCCGGAAGAGTCGAATGCGCGCCGCGACGGCAGACGGAGCTTGAGATAAGTTGTTGATTCTAGCAGAATAGACGGTTTGCCTTTGGCCTAATGCCATGCTCGTCGCATCCAATATCACTGTGCAGTTCGGGGCGAAGCCCCTGTTCGAGAACATTTCGGTCAAGTTCGGCGGCGGCAATCGCTACGGACTCATCGGCGCCAACGGCTGCGGCAAATCCACGCTGATGCGCGTGCTGGGCGGCGATCTGGAGGCGAGCAACGGCAACATCGCGCTCGACACCGGCGAACGGCTCGGCAAGCTGCAGCAGGACCAGTTCGCGTACGAGAACGATCGCGTGCTCGACGTCGTGCTGAAGGGCCACGCCGAGCTGTGGGAGACCAAGGAGGAACGCGACGCGATCTACGCCAATCCGGACGCCTCCGAAGAGGACTACGTGCGCGCCGCCAACCTCGAGGCGCACTACGCCGAACTCGGCGGCTACACGTCGGAAGCGCGCGCCGCCGAACTGCTGCAGGGCATCGGCATCGCGAAGGAGCTGCACGACGGGCCGATGAGCGCCGTGGCGCCCGGCTGGAAGCTGCGCGTGCTGCTGGCGCAGGCGCTGTTCGCCGACCCCGAGATCCTGCTGCTCGACGAGCCGACCAACCACCTCGACATCAACACGATCCGCTGGCTCGAAAGCGTGCTGAACGCGCGCGATTCGACGATGGTGATCATTTCGCACGACCGCCATTTCCTGAACAGCGTCTGCACGCACATGGCGGACCTGGACTACGGCACGCTGCGCGTCTATCCGGGCGACTACGACGACTACATGATCGCCTCGACCCAGGCGCGCGAACGCCTGCTGGCGTCCAACGCGAAGGCCAAGGACCGCATCATCGAGCTGGAGGAATTCGTCCGCCGCTTCTCGGCGAACAAGGCGCGCTCGAAGCAGGCGACGTCGCGCATCAAGCAGATCGAGAAGCTGAAGCCCGACGACGTGAAGCCGTCGTCGCGGCAGAATCCGTACATCCGCTTCGAATACGACCCGAAGCAGAAGCTGCATCGCCACGCCGTCGACGTCGACGGGCTGACCAAGGGCTGGCCGGGCCTCGCGCAGCCGCTGTTCACGAACCTGTCGTTCATGCTGGAAGCGGGCGAGCGGCTGGCGATCGTCGGCCCCAACGGCGCCGGCAAGACGACGCTGCTGCGCACGCTGCTCGGCGAACTTCCGCCGGACCACGGCACGATCAAGTGGGCGGAGCGGGCGGTCACCGGCTATTACCCGCAGGACCAGACCGCCGATTTCGAGGCAGGAGATCGACGCTGTTCGACTGGATGGCGCAGTGGAAGCAGCCGTCCGACGACGAGCAGATCGTCCGCGCGACGCTGGGGCGGCTGCTGTTTTCCGGCGACGAGACGTCGAAGTCGGTGCGGGTGATTTCCGGCGGCGAGCGGGGCCGGATGCTGTTCGGCAAGCTGATGCTGCGGCAACCCAACGTCATGGTCATGGACGAGCCGACCAACCATCTGGACATGGAGTCGATCGAATCGCTGCAGCTGGCGCTCGAGAAGTACGCGGGCACGCTGATCTTCGTTTCGCACGATCGCCAGTTCGTGTCGGCGCTGGCCACCCAGGTGATCGAACTCGTCGGCGATGGCGCCGTCGTGCACTTCCGCGGCACTTACGAGGAATACCTCGCTTCGCGCGGATTGGCGTAACCTGCAGGGTCGCCGCAGCCGGTCGCGCAACTGCGACAGTTGAGCGCGTTGTCGCGCCGTTCGTCCGGTTCCGCTTGCATCGAAGGTCGAAACGGTCAAAAATATGCCATTGGTATAGCGTCGTACGGGCTGGCGCAGCAGCCCGCGCGTCGCGGCAGTCTTCAAGGCATCCCTAACGAAAGGTCCTCGATCCGTGAAAATTCTCGACCGCGTCCTCAATCCCCGCGAAATCCGGCGGCGACTCGGCATGAACCAGGAGCAGTTCTGGACGCAGATCGGCGTCACGCAAAGCGGCGGTTCCCGGTACGAGAGCGGCCGCGACATGCCCCGTCCGGTCAAGGAGTTGCTGCGGCTTGTTCATGTGGAGCAGCTCGACCTGTCGCAGGTCAAGCGCGTCGACTTCGAGATCATCAGCTACCTGAAGGAATCGCATCCGGACCTGTACCGGACGCTGCGGCGCGCCGTGAAGAGCCGGCACCGCCATTCGCCGGACGCGGGCGTCAACCTCGCCGCCGGTGCCGATACCCAGTCGGGCTACGTCGACCCCGACGACATCTCGACGATTCAGCCGGACGAGCCGCCGCGTCCCTGACGCCGGCTACTCGGGTTCGTGGACTCGAGGCCGCCTGCGGGCGGCCGTTTTCTTGGTCGCGCCGGCGTGCGCGACCGCCGCGACTTGCGCGCTGCACCATGCCGGCAGCACAGCGACCCGGCAAGGTAAAATGACGGCGTCTCGTCGCGGCTATTCCGCGGCGCACCAAACGCAGATCGCAGGCCACGACCATGACCCACGACAAGGCACGGGTGATCCCGTTCGAACAGCTTGCGCATGACCGACGTCGACGAGGTCGGCGGCAAGAACGCATCGCTCGGCGAGATGATCAGCCAGCTCGCCGGGGCCGGCATTCGGGTTCCCGGGCGGGTTCGCGACGACCGCCTTCGGCCTTTCGCGAATTCCTGGAGCACGACGGCCTCGCGCAGCGGATCGCCGACCGCCTCCGCGGCCTCGACATCGACGACGTCGCGGCGCTGGCGCGCGGCGGGCGCGGAGATCCGCGGCTGGCTGGTCGAGGCGCCGCTGCCGCCGGCGCTGGAGCAGGAAATCCGCGCCGCGTACGCGCGCGCTGGCCAAGGACGCGCCCGGACGCGTCGTTTGCCGTTCGCTCGTCGGCAACGGCCGAGGACCTGCCGGATGCCTCGTTCGCGGGTCAGCAGGAAACATTTCTTAATATCAATGGCTTAGATAACATAATTCATGCGATACGCGAGGTATTTGCGTCGCTCTACAACGACCGCGCCATCGCCTACCGCGTGCACAAGGGCTTCGCGCACGCCGACGTCGCGCTGTCGGCCGGCGTGCAGCGGATGGTGCGCAGCGACCTGGGCGCCTCCGGCGTCATGTTCACGCTCGACACCGAGTCCGGCTTCGACAAGGTGGTGTTCATCACCTCGGCCTACGGGCTGGGCGAGACGGTCGTGCAGGGCGCCGTCAACCCCGACGAGTTCTACGTCGACAAGCGCAACCTGGCCGCCGGCCGCCCGGCCATCCTGCGCAAGACCGTCGGCGGCAAGGCGCATCAAGATGATGTTCACCGACGCGCACACGGCCGGCAAGTCGACGGCGACGGTCGACGTGCCGGCGGCCGACCGCCTGCGCTTCTCGATCACCGACGACGAGGCCGAGGCACTGGGCCGCGCCGCCGTGGCCATCGAGCGGCACTACGGCGCGCCCGATGGACATCGAATGGGGCCGCGACGGCGACGACGGCGAGCTCTACATCCTGCAGGCGCGGCCGGAGACGGTGAAGTCGCAGGAGGACACGCCGAGCGCCTGCGCCGGTACGAGCTGAACGGCAAGGCGGCGGTGCTGGCGAGCGGCCGCGCGATCGGCCAGAAGATCGGGCAGGGCCGCGTGCGGCTCGATCAAGTCGGCCGCCGAAATGGAGCGCGTGCAGGCCGGCGACGTGCTGGTCACCGACATGACCGACCCCGACTGGGAGCCGGTGATGAAGCGCGCGGCGGCCATCGTCACCAACCGCGGCGGCCGCACCTGCCACGCGGCGATCATCGCGCGCGAACTCGGCATTCCGGCCGTCGTCGGCTGCGGCGACGCGACGCGCGTGCTCACCGACGGCGACGCGGTCACCGTGTCGTGCGCCGAGGGCGACACCGGCCACGTCTACGAGGGCCTGCTGCCGATCGAAGTCGTCGACGTCGAGCTCGACCGGATGCCGCCGTCGCCGACCAAGATCATGATGAACGTCGGCAATCCGGAGCTCGCGTTCGAGTTCCAGCGGCTGCCCAACGAAGGCGTGGGTCTGGCGCGCCTCGAGTTCATCATCAACCGCAACGTCGGCATCCATCCGAAGGCGCTGCTCGAGCTCGACCGCAGCACGCCGGAGCTGAAGCGTGAGATCGAGGCGAAGATCGCCGGCTATCCGAGCCCGACCGAGTTCTACGTGCAGAAGATCGTCGAAGGCGTGGCCACGATCGCCGCCGCGTTCTTCCCGAAGAAGGTGATCGTCCGGCTGTCGGACTTCAAGTCCAACGAATACACGAACCTGCTGGGCGGCGACCGCTACGAGCCGCACGAGGAAAACCCGATGCTGGGCTTCCGCGGCGCGTCGCGCTACATCGCGCCCGAGTTCTACGACTGCTTCGCGCTCGAATGCGAGGCGATGAAGCGCGTGCGCGACGTCATGGGCTTCACCAACGTCGAGATCATGATCCCGTTCGTGCGCACGCTGACCGAGGCCGAGAAGGTCATCGCGCTGCTCGCGCAGAACGGGCTCGAGCGCGGCGACAACGGCCTGCGCGTCATCATGATGTGCGAGCTGCCGTCCAACGCCATCCTCGCCGAGCGCTTCCTCGAGCACTTCGACGGCTTCTCGATCGGCTCCAACGACATGACGCAGCTCACGCTCGGCGTGGACCGCGATTCGGGCGGGCCGATCGCGTCGACGTTCGACGAGCGCGACGACGCGGTCAAGGCGATGCTGTCGATGGCGATCAAGGCGTGCCAGAAGCACGGCAAGTACGTCGGCATCTGCGGGCAGGGCCCGTCCGACCATCCGGACCTCGCGCAGTGGCTGGTGGAGCAGGGCATCGAGAGCATGTCGCTCAATCCGGATACCGTCGTCGAGACCTGGCTGGCGCTGGCGGGCGTCCGGCCGCAATAGCGTTCGTCCGCGCGGCGACGCCGCGCTTAAGCCGTCCGGCCGATTTCGCCCGCGCGGCGCACGGGTGTGCAATGGGCGGCATGCGCCTGCCGCCTTCCGTCCACGTCGTCCTCGGTCCGTCCCGCATCGTCGGCGCGGCCATCGGCGTGGCGGCGCTCGCCACGCTCGCCGTCGTGCTGGCGCTGCCGCTGCCCGCCTGGCAGCAGTCGGCGCTGTGCGTGCTGGTGGCCGGCTGGGCGCTCGTCGTGTTCCGCGTCGTCGCGCTGCGCCGCGGCGCCTTCGCCGTCACGGAACTGCGCCTCGCGCCGGACCTCGTGCTGGTCGTGCACATGGGGGATGGCCGCCTCGTCGCCGGCCACGTGCGCAGCGCCACCTATGTCGGCGCGTGGATGACGACGTCGTCTGGCGCCCCGACGGCGCGCGCTGGTCGCGCACCGTGCTGATCGTGCCGGACATGCTGCCGGCCGAGGACTTCCGGCGGCTGCGCGTGATGCTGCGCTACGCGCGCAGCGCGGAGGTGCAAGACGTGCCGCTCAACCAGGCCTGAGCGTCGATGAGCAGCCCGCTGTCGGCCTTCGTCTGGCCGGCCAGCAGGTGCAGGTACAGCGGCACCAGCGCGTCGGGCGGGGGCAGCGCGGCGCGATCCTCGCCCGGATGCGTCTGCCCGCGCAGCGGGGAGCGGATCGGCCCCGGCACCACGGCATTGATGCGCAGGTGCGGCCGGTTTTCCCATTCGTCCGCCAGCTCGCGCGCCAGCGTGGCCACGCCGGCCTTGGTCACCGCGTAGCCGCCCCAGTACGCGCGCGGCTGCTCGCCGCGATTGTCGAGCGTGAAGATGACGCTCGCGTCCGGCGACGCCGAAAGCATCGGCATCAGCGCGCGCGTCAGCCCCATCGGCGCGGCGACGTTCACGCGCAGCAGCGACGAGCCAGCTGTCGAACGACTGGTGCTCGATCGGTCCGAGCGACCCCAGCAGCGCGGCCGTGTGGACCAGGCCGTCGAGACGCCCCAGTTGCGCCTGCAGCGCGTTTCCGACGTTGCCGAAGTCATCCGCCGTCGCCTTGGCGAGGTCGAGCGGCAGGATCACCGGCTCGGGGTGCTGCGCCGCCACGATCTCGTCGTAGAGCGCCTCCAGCTTGCGGACGACGCGGCCGTGGAGGACCACCGTCGCGCCCTGCGCCGCGCACGCGCGCGCCAGCACGGCGCCCAAGCCGCCGCTGGCGCCGGTGATCAGCACGACGCGCTCGGCCAGCGACGTGAAGGGGGGCGGGTTGGGCAGCGTCGAAGTCATGGGTGGAATACGCGGAAAGCGCCTTTCTATCGAGCCCAAGGCGCGTGAAGGCCGCGCGATGATAGCCGATCGCGGGCCGGCGGCGCGCCCGCGCGCGCTCGACGTTCGCGGTGGTTTGCCAGCGCGGCCGGCTGACGCTATAATTTCAGCTTCGCCGTGGGGGTATAGCTCAGCTGGGAGAGCGCTTGCATGGCATGCAAGAGGTCAGCGGTTCGATCCCGCTTACCTCCACCACTCTAATCTTAGAGCGCGAAAAAATGGCCGTATCTAGCGCGGCCGCAGCAAGCAACGTCCCCATCGTCTAGAGGCCTAGGACACTACCCTTTCACGGTAGGTACGGGGGTTCGAATCCCCCTGGGGACGCCAATAAAAACAATGACTTAGCTGTTTCCGGCCTGACGCCCTGCGAACATTTGACGCAACAACTGCGCGCGCCGCCGACGCGTGGTCCACAAAGACGTCGTTTGCGGCGCACCCGTCTGTTCAGAAGCTTCGACGAATGTCATCCTGCTCTAATCGGGAGGGCTATTCATGGACGTTGACGAAGCCAAGATACCGGATCGGATTGACGATTGGTCAACTCTGTCCGCGTTATTGGAATATGTCTCGTATCGAAGCGATGTTCCTTGGCTCTTCCGTGGTGCTACCAACCACTTGTACGCGTTGACCCCAAAGATTGGGCGCGGCGCAACACGTGGAAAGCGAGACGGCCAACGGGTACCGTACTCCGAGGACGATGAAGAGTCAGTGTTGCAGATGTTCAAGCAGCAAGCGCGTCCATTCCTTCCAGTCGGCCTGTCACCTTCCTCTGAACTGGAATGGCTGGCAATCGCGCAACACCATGGACTCCCCACTCGTCTACTCGATTGGACGGACAGCATGGCTGTGGCGGTATGGTTTGCCGTTCAGCACAATCATGGCAGTACCGACGGCGCCGTATGGATCACGCACTCGATCCATGCGACGTCGGACAAGGATGCGGAACGCCCGCTTCGCGTTGGTTCTCCCTCGGCGTATCGCCCGCCGCACATCGACGACCGCATCGTCTCGCAGGGAAGCGTACTCGTGGTGTGTCCCCGGCCCACCAATGAATTGTCGATGGACTACGTTCGCAAAGTCACAATTGGGCAGGCGTGTAAGTTCACTCTTACTCAGCAGTCGGTAATATAGGCGACAAACGGATGACGGAAAAATGAGCGGACAAGGGCGGGCATTTGCTGAAGTGCTGCGAGTTGGCCCTCAATCTTGTCACGCAATTTCTCGCCAGCTTGCAGCGGCCGGCGCGCGACGCCAGTGCGTTTGACGTGACTCCACACCAGCTCATCGGGATTCAGGTCGGGCGCATAGCCCGGCAGGAAATGCATGGTCAGCATGCCGTTGGTGCTGGCCACGTACTCGCGCACCGTCACCTTCTTGTGCGCCGGCAGGCTGTCGAGCACCAGGTGCAGCGGCTTGCGGCGGTACTTCATCATCTGCTGCAGCAACTCGATAAACAGCTCGGCGTTGAGCGCACCTTCGTAGGTGCAGAACCAGAACGCGCCCTTGGCATTGACCGCCGAAGCCGCGCTGAAGGATTGCCGCTGCCCGGGCCGCAGCACTACCGGCGTCTGACCCCGGACTCCCCAAGTCTTGCCGTGTACGGTGTCGGCCCGGAAACCCGACTCATCCCAGAAGAAGATGTCAGCATCCTGAGCCCTGGCTTGCCGGGCAAGGGCCGGATAGGTTTCCCGTTGCCACCGCTCGATCGCCTCCGGATCGCGCTGGTAGGCCCGCTGCAGCGGCTTCTGCGGCGTCAGCCCGAGTTTCGCCAACATTTCACCGACCGCGCTTACCCCGAGGTGGACGCCAAATTTCTTGTCGATCAAGTCGGCTACCACCTTGCGCGTCCACAATCCGAAGTCCAAGCCATACTGGCGCGGGTCGCGACCATTGATCCAGCGGAACACCCGTCGCTCTTGCGTCGGCGTGAGGCTGCGTGGGCGCCCCGTTCCTTTGCTCGAGCGCAGCGCCTTGATGCCGACGCCGGGCTGCAGCGCAAGCTGCAGCCATTTATAGATCGTGGTGCGGTTGAATCCGTAGGCGGCGATCACATCCGCCGCGCGCTCGCCTTCGCGCACCCGCTCAACCGCCATGAACCGGATTTCTTCCAGCGTCTTATGATCAAACGTTCTGCCGTCTCGTTTCACAAACAATCAGATCACCGCCGTCGTGGAAAGTTCCTGCTTTGTCGCCTTAATTCTCGACTGCTGAGTAAGAAGCGCCTCAACAGCCTTGGAATCAATGAACGGATGCTATTCCCCGACCTCGCAGGCCTATGTAGGCATCTAGGATGGCTCTATAAATGGGACTGGATGTCCGGCTACAAGCGAGCGCCAAGACTCATGATGATGTCGTTTGGCGACAACGCCTCGGCTATCTATGATCGAGAAGTGCGAGAGAGCGCGCCGGTCAATGAGAGCGAATGCGAGGACGACTAATTTGGTCTACACAACGTTGACTTATGGCCCGCACGCCCTACAACCAAAGGCCAAGGGGAGAGGCAATGGACACAAAGCAGTGGGTGGACGCCCTATTGCAGCTCGTGGCGTCGATATTGACGTGGCCTGTAGGCGCGGTTTTTCTCGCGCTATTTGGCCTGCCTAAGCTCCAACAGATTCTAGTCGGCGTCGCACCACGCCTGCGGCAGTGGAGATTCGGCAAGCACGAATTGAACTTTGACAGCGCCGCGCAAACAGCAGCGTCTCCGTCGTTTGCGTCGGTTCTTGAGGCCGCAGCGGCAGCGTCCACTTCCGCCACGTTAACGAGTGCCGCCCATAGTCAGCCCCACGCCGAGTCTTCACCCGTCGCGGTTGCACCCGTTGGCGTGCAAAAGTCCACGGTAATTGAGACCAGTGTGGCTCCACCTCACGAGACTATCGCGCAACATAGGCAGCGCGTGCTGACGACGATGATGGCGAACCCAGAGTACGCAGAAGTTCTGCGAGACCTCCACGGCTACTACAACTTCGAAAACACGTTCAATTGGATATGGGGGACGCAGTTCGATTTGTTGCAGTGGCTCATGAACGTCGGCCCCAGCGGGACAAGATTCGACCAAGAAACGCTCGCTTTCCGTGAATCGAAAAGGCGGATGGATAATGACACGTTAACAGTGGAGCAATATCTCCGTTTCCTCCTTGCACGCGAGTTGATCGAGCGCGTTCCCGATTCGCAGGAGATCTACCGCATTACGAAAACAGGCGAAGAGTTTGTAAAATAGGTTCGTTAGTAGAAACTGTGGGCGAGTGGCGGCTCGGGTAGTTTGCCAAGTACATACAAAGCGAGTTCCGTGGCTTTGAAGGTCCGAAAGCCGTACGCTTTTCGCATGGTGACTTTGGCTTTGTTGTTGAGCCCCTCGATGACGCCGCTGGAATATGCCTTGCGGGCCCGGAAGTAGTTGAGCAGCAGCTCGCGGTGGTTGCGCACGGTGCGGGCGAACTTCTTCAACGGTCTGATGCGCCAGCGCATGACCTCCTGGCACCAGCGGTCGAGAAACTTGCCGGCCCAGGCCGGCGAGCGGTACTCCCAGAAGAGCTGGAAGTATTCCTTGAGCAGGTAGGCGCGGACGCTTTTCAGATTGTAGCGAAGCACCTCGCGCAGCTTTACCCGCTGGTTGGTGGTCAGGTTTTTCGGCCGCTTGAGCAGGCACCAGCGCGATTTCTTCAGTATGGGCTCGTAGCCGCGGCGAGCAATGCGCCTCGCCGTCCGCATCTCGTCGAGCGCCGTGTTGAGCTTGGATACGACATGGAAGCGGTCCAGGATGTTCAGGGCCTTGGGGCAATTGAGCTTGATCAGATCGAGGTAGGGCTGCCACATGTCCGAGCACACGAACTCGATGCCCTGACTCAACTCCGGGCCGATCAGAGTCGAAGAACTTGCTGGAAGGCCTCCTTGGTGGGCGCTCCTTGACCGACCCACAACCAGCCGGGTGCAACCGGCCTCGATCTGGTAGACCAGCGTCAGAGACTTGGTGGCCCCTTGGCCGTAGGCGATCTCGTCCACGCCGGTAGCCCGGATCGGGCCCAGCTGCCGGTGCAGCAGCCCCCATTCCACCACGTAGCTCCACCGCCTGATAGACCTTGTCCCAGCTGGTGTGGAACGACAACGCGGTCTCCTTCCAGGAGAGCTTGCGCGCCCATTGCGCCAGGTAGGAGCATGTAGGCCTTGGGTCAGCTGGGTGCTTGCCCGGTGCCCCAAGGCACTTCCTCCACCTTGACCCCGCAACGCACGCATTCGACCCGCCGCATGCAGTACAGCAGGACCACAGCGAAGCCCCAGATCGGGATGAACTCGAAGCGCCGCTCGGTCAAATGGTCGTAACCGCGGGCCGGTCGGCTGACACCCCGAGCAGCAAGCCTTCGAGCCCCGCCGGGGTTTGGACATCGACCTCGATGGTATTGGTGCGCGTAATCCCCAACCGGGCCCCGGCGTAAACGAAGCCGGGGAAAATGATGGCAGGCGTTGAGCAGACGGGTCAAGCAGCATGGTCGAGCAAGAGCACCAAAGGCAGTCGGGCTCGCCAAGTATGAGCACTGCACCAGCGGCGCCTCGCGGCGTATTGCCCCCCGGACCTCCGAACAGTGGCCGGAGCGCTGGCGCGGCGAGGACTCCGACATTCCCTCCCCGGCCAAGCCATCGTCGAGTTCTTCAAGCCGTTCCTGCTCCACCTGCTCGGCGAGGGCCTCGCCGCCAAGACGCTGCGCCGGCACCGAGACAACCTCTGGCTGCTCGGCGGCGAACTCATCCGCCGGCGCTACTACGACGCCAAGCTCAAGAAGATGACCGCCGACAAAGCGATCGCCCAACTCATCGATGACGAAGGCGGTCCGCTGATCTACCCGCAAATCACGCAGGACGAGCAGAACGCCTTCGATGCCACCTGCCGGAAGTTCCACAAATTTCTCAGCTCAAACCCGAAACCCGCTTGGTAGGGAAAAGCACCCAGATATTCCGCCGACGAGGCGTAAAATACGTCCAGACGACCTTCGCAAGCGGCCGACCGTCGCGTCCTTACTAGCGGCGACATCGGGACCAACAGGACCGTAGCAGCGCGCCGCCTGCCACGGCTTAGCTGCTTACCGTGCGCCCTTCCACATCCACCCGGACACCGGTTCGGTCGAGCGCGCTGCTCACGGCCTGCGCGTACAACTTGCCCCATTCCGAATCCTGCTGGAAGTGCGTCTCCCCCGCGGCGTCCGCGATACCAAGGATCTTGTCCAACAAGAGCACCTTGCCGGTCGGTCGAATTGGCTCGCAGCCAAACTCGGTCGTAAGTGCGATCCAGCCAGTCACGCGCCCGTACCTGGGCTGTCGCGTCGGAGGTGAAGGGAACGCTGAACTCGATCGTCACATCGGGACGGAAGCGAATGATGACTTGGGCGTTCATGGGTTTCCTTGCGGGCGCCAAGACTGCATCTTACGCCGCTGCGCAAGATGCGCAGCATCGCGCTTTTCACCGATCCCGCCGGCGTGCGCGCGATCCTTGCCCGCCTGGCGGGCGACCACCATGACGCCATCCATCACTTCGGAATGGGCGCCGGCGCACCTACAGTCCGACCGCGAGCGATCGCCGCCTGTTGGTCATGAACCACGAGGCAATCAGGCTACAAACTCAAACTTCCGACCACGGCCGGGGACACGCGACCCATTGCAGTCTTCCAGCTCACGCAAGGCGGCTCACCGTGCGCTCGATGAGGCATGGTTGCGGATGCAGGCGCGGGCCACGACGATGCCGGGCCGGTTGCGGTCGTGCTAACCTCTTGCGGCGCGCGGATGTGGATGTGCGTCGCCCATCGCGGCGATTCGCCGGCCGCGCACGGTCACCGGAGGCCTCGCGCGAGGCGTCCCCCCTCGATCGACGGGAGAAGAGCCCTTGAAGCGCCGTGAATTTCTCGAAGCGACCGCTGCCACCCTGCTGCTCGCCGGCTGCGGCGGCGGATCCGACGTTCCGTTGAGCGAGTACGGAAGCCTGCGCATCAGCGCGGGCGAGGTCTACGCGAGTGACGGCGACGGCAACGTGTTCCGCGCCAACCGCGCCGCCAACACGGTATCGAGGGTGAGTGCTACCGGCACGCCGGTCTGGACCGTCGGTAAGCGGGGCACGGGTCCGCTGCAGTTCGACCTTCCGGTGGCGCTCGTCGTCGACCGGCTCGGTCGCGTCCTCGTCGTCGACCGCGGCAATGCGCGGGTGCAGATCCTCGACGCGGCGACGGGCCAGTATCGCGGCGCGTTCGGCAAGGCCGGCAGCGGCCTCGGGCAGTTCCACCTCGCACGCTACATCGCCGCAGCGCCCGACCGCATCTACGTTTCCGACCAGCTCAACTACCGCGTCGGCGTGTTCGACTACGACGGCCGGCCGCTCGGCGTCATCGGCCGCTTCGGCACGGGTCCTGGCGAATTCGCGATGCCGCGTGGGGTGGCGGTCGACCGGAGCGGCAACGTCTACGTCGCCGACGGCCGTCAGGTCAAGCGTTTCGCACCGGACGGGACGTTCGTCGCGCGCGCGGACGGGGACAACCTCGCCAATCCGCGCGGCCTCGCCATCGACGCGGGCGGCGAGCTGTGGGTGGCCGACGGAGGCGCGCAGCGCGTGCGCGTGCTGACGCTGCAGGGCGACCTCGTGAAGTCGACGGCGACGAAGCTCGCCAGCGGCGCCCCCGCCGCGCCGCACGACGTCGCCGTCAGCGGCGGCGACATCTTCGTGTTCGCCGTCCTCGACGGTCCGCTCGCCTGAACGCAGCGCGTTCGCCGCCGAACCCTTCCGCCACCCCCTCGATCCGAAAGCGCTCTTCATGGACGAAGCATTGGGTCAACTCGTCCTGTTCGCCGGCAACTTCGTGCCGACGGGCTACCTGGCCTGCAACGGGCAGACCATGGCCCCGACGACGAACACGAACCTGTTCGAACTGATCGGGACGGCCTACGGCGGCGACGGCACGTCGACGTTCGGCATGCCCAACCTGCCGCCCGTGGCGGCCGGCAATGGTGCGACGATGAACTGGGCCATCGCCACCGGCGGCAGCTGGCCGGACAACGGCGTGTACGGCGTCACCGGGCAGGTTCGACCCTTTCCCTTCCCGGTGCTGGCCGGGACCGTTCTGCAGACCACGTGGCTGCCGTGCGACGGGAGCCTCATCCACATCCAGAGCAACCAGATGCTGTTCGCGGTGCTGGGCACGACCTTCGGCGGCGACGGCCAGACCAATTTCGCGCTGCCGAAGATCGCGCCACTCAAGTCCGCCAACGGCGCGGCGATTCCCTGGTACATCTGCACGACCGGGATCTTCCCGCAGATGGGATGCAACCCCGCCAGCCCGGGCGGCGGCGACGAGTACTACGACATCATGATGGGCTCGGTCTGCCAGGTCGCGATCGCGCCGTCGGTCGTGAACAGGCTCTGCCAGTTCGCGCTCTGCAACGGCCAGACGCTGCCGCTGGTGCAGAATTGGTATGCGCTGTACTCGCTGGTCGGCGCCGCCTACGGGCCGGCGTCGAACACCGTGTTCTCGCTGCCGAACATTCCCACCGGGGCGGATCAGGTCGCCTACCTGCTGGCGACCGAAGGGTACTACCCTTCACGGGACTAAAGCGGCACGCCGTTTCCGGTGCGACGGTGTCACCGTACGGTTTTTGTTCGATGGTGGCCTCGCCATTCGAAGAATCGCGCGCGACCGACTTGTGCCCCCGGTGGCGACGGGGCGAGGGCGCCGCGGAAGAGCCTTGACTTGTACGGACAATTGCCGTACATTCACCTGAACCGTCAAATGGCGGAAAACCGTGCGCTGCACAGCCTGAGAGGCAGACATGCCGACCGAGACGATCGAAACCGATGCCAAGATCCGCGCGGCGCGCCTGGAGGCGCGCATGACGACGGATCAGAAGACGCTGCTGCAGCATGCTGCAGCGCTGTCGGGCCGCACCCTGAGCGAGTTCGTGCTCGTCAGCGCGCAGGAAGCCGCCGCCAAGGTCATCCAGGAGCACGAGACCATCCGCCTGTCGCGGAGGGAGCAGGTCGCCTTCGTGACCGCTCTGCTCGAGCCGCGCGCGCCCAATGCCCGCCTGCGCAAGGCGGCGGAGAAGTACCGGCGGCAGATGGGGCTGTGATTGCCGAAGTCGGTCACGCCCTATCGCATCGTCCCGCTCGGTAAGGCCCACGACCGCACAAGCTTCGCCAGCGGCAGCGAACCGCTCGATCGCTACCTGCAACTGCAAGCCCGTCAGGATGCGGACAAGCGCGTCGCGGCTCCTTTTGTGCTGGTCGAGCCGCCGTCAAACCGGGTGCTCGGCTACTACACGCTGTCCGCCTACGTCATTACCGCAGACGCGCTGCCTGCCGAACTGGCGAAGAAGCTGCCGCGCTACCCGCACCTGCCGGTAACGCTGCTGGGCCGTCTGGCTTTGGATCAAAGCCTGCGCGGGAAGAGGCTGGGGGAATTCCTGCTCATGGATGCGCTGCATCGCAGCCTGGAGGCAGCCGGCGAGATCGCGGCGATGGCCGTGATCGTGGATGCGAAAGACAGGGAAGCCGAGGCGTTCTATGAGCACTACGGCTTCATCTCGCTGCAGCAGCAGCCCGCCCGCCTGTTCCTGCCGATGAAGACCGTAGCCGCACTGTTCTCGTAGAATAGCGGACCTGCAGACCTGCTTGGACTCGGCCCATCGATCGGGTTGCCGGCGAGAATGACGCAAAACGTTTTCGGCATCGATAGCAGGAGGCTGGGTGTTCAACGATACTTCGTCGAACACGCAGGTCTGCCGGTGCGTCCGCGGCGCGCTTCGAAGTTCGGTTCCGGTCGTGCGCGAAAGGCTCCACCAGCATCACCGTGCCGCCGGGCGCGAGCACCTTTGCCGCGTGGCGTGCGGCGGCCTCGGGGTCGCCCAGGTCGTGCAGGCAGTCGAAGAAGCAGATCAGGCCGTATACGCCATCCAGCGCCGGCAGCCACTGCGGTACGAGGCTCGCGCGGTAGCCGTTGCGGTAGAACGCGGCCACGCCGCAGGACATGCGCGCGTCGTGCTCGCCCCAGGCCACGCCGCGGCCGGTGCGAAAGGCCTCGAGCGTCTTGTCCTCGTCGAACCCCATCGACGCCGGCACGTTCCACGCGGGCGGGATGAAGACGGGGCTGTCTTCATCGGCGAGCACCATCGCCTGCTCGGACGTGAGTTCGTAGGTGGCCCCCATCGGGTAGTAGACGACATAGCCGGCCGCGGCCTGCGCGTTGAGCCACTCGCGCACGTAGCGTTCGGCGCAGCCGGCGCTTCTCGCAAGCGACCGGCCTGACGCCGGGCGCCTACCGCAAGCGCTTTCGCATACCGGACTTCGCGCAGCCTCGAGCGATCGCCGCCCCGATGCGCTCGGCATCGCGGTCGCGCTGCGCCTGAACGTGGCCTTGGCAACGTCGTCTCGTCGACGGCTCACATTTGTCCGACCGACGGTCCGCTGCGGCTCGAGGGCCCCCGTAAAACGAGACCACGTGGGGACAGGCACTTGAATCTGTTGCGCCAACCCATTGAAAAACATAGCGGAAAGCGCAATTGATCCGCCCGGGGACGTAACGAGCTTCTCCATGACGGCGGGCGCCGCGCAGCCTCTCCGGCGAGGTCCGTCGGCACGGGCAGGACGGGAGCTGTGTGCTACCGCACGGACAGCGCACGAATCGAGGCCGAAGATCAATGGACTCGAGCCCGCCATGGGTTCAGCCAGGAAGGAACATGATGAGCCCCTTCGATTGTGCGGAATCCGGAACGATCCCCTCCGCTCTCCGCCGGCGCTGCTACGGAGCGGCCGTCGAAGAGGCGCTCGCTCCCTTCACCGAGCAAGACGCCAACGCGAACCGTCCCAGCGCGCCGCGCCTGCGCGAACTCCTGTCGCAGCTTGATGCCGATGGCCACGAAACCGGTGCGTTGCGGGAGGAACTTGAATGGCTGCTGGAGACCCTGGGTATGGAACTGCCGGCCTTTCGCTGGCTCCGACCGCCCGAGCTCCAGGCCGGGCAATTCGACGCGAACAGCGAGCGCTAGGCTGTGTGGCGTGGTCCGATGGCGATGATCCTGACCCGCCGAAGGGCAGCCATCCAGTTTGCCCGGGATGGCGCCACGCTGCGATCTGACCGCACCGTGCGCGCCGGCGAGGGTGGTCCGTGACGCCGCAACCGTCCATTCGGTTGAGCCGCAACACCCCTCATTGCCGGTGAGGCACACTTTTTGCGTAGTACAACCCATGACGCGGAGAGCAGCCCAAGGCGACGTGTCGGACCCGTGTTCGGCAGGCCAAACCACGATCAGCGTCGGGCCCGCGCGACGGCATAATTGGCCGAGCGGCGGCACGTCGCTGTGCCATTTGCACTGAGGTGGCAACAACCATGAGTCCACGTGACCAAGCGGCAGAGCGTGCCCAAGGGGATCTGCCGATCCCGGAACTGGCGCATCCGGTATTCGCCGCCATCTCCGACGCGGTGCTCATCTGCGATCTCGGCACGTTGCACATACAGGAGGCGAATCCGGCGGCCGTGCAAATGTACGGCTACACGCACGATGAACTGCGCGCGATGTGCGTGCTCGACCTCAGCGTCGATCCGGCGCGGCTGCGCGAACATGTGCAGGAAATCGTACGCAGCTTCAAGACCCTCCGCGAAGTACGTCCGCATCGCCGCAAGGATGGTAAACAGCTCACCGTCGAAGTGAGCGGGACCGTCTTTGCCTGGCGCGAGCAACAGCTCGTCATCATCGTCGCGCGGGACTACAGCGAGCGCGAGCGCGGCGAGCAGGCGCTGCGCGACAGCGAATCCAAGTTCCGCGGGCTGATCGAGCAATCGATCGACGGCGTCTACATCATTCAGGACGACCGGTACGCCTACGTCAATCCGCGTTTCGCCGACATCCTCGGTGCCCAGGCGGACGAGCTCGTCGGCCAGCGCGTCCTCGAGACCATCGCACCGGAGGATCGAGACCGCGTGGGGGAGAGCATCCGCCAACGAATGGACGGCGAAATCACTTCGCTCCGGCATTCGTTTTCGATGCGCCGCACGGATGGACAGCACGTAGCCGTCGAGGTCCACGGCACCAACGGGACGTACCGCGGAGCCCCGGCGATCATCGGGTTGCTGCAGGACGTGACCGAGCGGCGCGTGGCCGAGGACGCCATCCGTCGCTACGTGGAACAGGTCGAGCGCACGTTGATGGGGACGGTCGAGTCGATCTCCGCCATTGCCGAGTTGCGCGATTCCTATACCGCGTCGCATGGACGGCGGGTGGGCCATTTGGCCGAAGCATTGGCGCTGGCACTGGGCATGTCGCCCTATGCGGCCAAGGGCATGCGCGTGATGGGGCTGCTCCACGACATCGGCAAGACCGCCACGCCGGCGGAGATCCTCGTCCGCCCCAGCCGTCTTTCGGATCCCGAAATGGCGCTTGTCCGCCAGCATTCGCAACAGGGATACGAGATACTTAAAGGCGTCGAATTCCCCTGGCCGGTGGCGCAAGCCATTCTGCAACATCATGAACGGCTCGACGGGAGCGGCTACCCCAACGGTCTCGTGGGTGATCGGATCATCCTGGAAGCGCGCATTCTGGCCGTGGCCGATGTGGTCGAAGCGATGGCGTCGCACCGGCCTTACCGTCCGGCGCTCGGCATCGATCGGGCGCTGGCGGAAATCGAGGGCAAGCGCGATCAACTCTACGACCGGACGGTCGCAGATGCGTGCTTGTGTATGTTCCGCCAGAAAGGCTATGCCCTCGATTGATCGACGCGAGTCGATGTCGTGGTCCGGAGCGCAATCGCCCGTGCCGGCGGTTGCCCTCGCCGCGCTTGGGCCGCAGCAGCCATCGACCTCGCGCCGAGCGTCCTCGCCAGCGCGCGCAGCAAGGCCGCGCCGTCCCCCCGCCACGCGCTGCCGTGCATGCATGCCAGCACCTGCGGTTGCCCGCGCGCCAGGCGCTTCAGTACCGCGGCGGTGTTCGGGGCATGCGCGTTTCCATCATGAAGCCGCGCATTCCCAGCCGTGCGGCACGTGCGGCGCGTCGAACCAGCGCAACGCGTGCCGGCCGGTCCGCAGGACTTCGCCATCGGCCAAGGCGCGCGCGGGGCGGTCGGCGAGGTCGTGCACGGAGACCATCGCGGCGACCTGACCGCAGACCGGGACTGCGCCGGGCGCCGCGGCGAGGAAGTCGTTCGGCGCGCCGCATTCGTCGGCTTCGACATGCGGGAAGGCGACGTAGCGAATCGTCGGGACCACCGCGG
>CAWGLS010000017.1:0-92566 GCA_963823475.1 uncultured beta proteobacterium | reverse complement strand
CGCAGCGGGGGCGAGATCCGCGGCGAGGCGCTGGTCGGCGACGTCGCCGGCAAGGTCGCCATCATCGTGGACGACCTGATCAGCGCCGGCAACACGATCGCCCGCGCGGCGCGCGCGTGCCGCGACCGCGGCGCGGTGCGCGTCATCGCCTGCGCGTCGCACGGCGTGTTCGCAACCGACGCCAACGCGGTGCTGGCCGCCGCCGCCGTCGACGAGATCGTGGTGACCGACAGCATTCCGCCGCTGCGCATCACCGATGCCGGCGTGGCGGCCCGGATTCGGCAGGTGGCCACGGCGCCGCTGTTCGCCGACACGATCCGGCGTCTCCATGCCGGGGACTCGCCGTGGAACTCGAGGGGAACTGAACTTCCCTACGCGTGACCGGCGGCGTCCGCGCGTGCCAGCCGCAGGTAGTCGCCCGCCCGCGCGAGCGCACTTTTCGCTCGCGCGCACGCCGTCGTCGTTCAGGTGCCAGACGGCGATCTTCGCGCGAACGCACGCGCGGAGGCTGCGATAGACGGACACGAGCGGCACCGGCGGCGTATCCCCGGTGCGCTCCGCATAGGTCGCGAAAATGCACGCGTGCGCCCATGGCGCGCCGAGCCGTGCGCATTCGAGCGCGAGGAACGCGAGCTCGTCGGCCGGATCGAGGATGCGCAGTTCGCGCGAGAACTCGAGGCAGTCGATGATCTGGGCATGCGCTTCGGCGCAGATGTGCTCGGGCCGCAGGTCGCCGTGCGCCTCAACGATGCGCCCGGCGGTCGCGCGGTCGGCAAACTGTGCGGCGTGGCGCTCGAGTGCCGCATCCTGCAAGTCCCACACGTCACCCACGTCCGGGGCGCGCAACCCGTATGCGGGGCGGAGCAGCTCGCGCCGGTTGTCGCCGATCGTGGCGGCGAGGCGCGCACGATAGGCGTCGGGCGTCATGGGGATGCCCGGGGCGGCGCGGTAGAAATCCGCCAGCCGCGCGACGACGCGGTGCAGGTCGTCCTCGCGCAGCGTGCGGTCGTCGATCATCCGGTCGAGCATCCGCTCGGCAGGAAGGCGGCGCATGTGGACGAGCGCGTCGACGACGCGCCCGCCGCTGTAGCCCACGTGCAGCGCGCCCGCCGCCGTCATCGTCAGTGGCACGATGCCGAGATAGACGTCGTCCGACAGACGGCGTTTGAGTCGCACCTCTTCCTCGCAGTAGTGCAGCCGCAGCGCCGGCGGTGCCGAAGTCGAGGTAGGGCAGATGCACGGGCTTCTTCAGCTTGTACGCGTTGCCGTCGAGCAGGAACACCCACGACATGTGCGTCTCGACCGGCACGACGCGGAACGTCGATTCCGGATAGCTGTCCGGGCGCGAGAGGAACGCGCACTTGACCGCGAGGCCGGGGTCGGGCGGTCCGGCGGGCGGCCTCGCGATCATGCCGTTTGCGCCGCGGCCGCGACGGCACGCCTGCGATGCCTGGTGGCGACTTCCGCCGATACGGTCACGGCTACTCCCTCGTCCGGAGGTGGGCCACCTATCGTAGCCGCGTGCGCGCCCGCCGTTTGACGCGAGTCAAGCGGCGGAGTGCGCGGCGGAGGAGAATCGATCATGGCGGTGTGCGGCGACCCGCGTGTGCGAGCACGCTGCCGCACGTCGCGACGATGACATCATGTCCGACGTCCACCCACAGCCGCCCGCCGACAACGAACAGATCGCGGCCTGGCTGCGCCAGGCGGCCGAATTGCTGCATGCGCAGGGCGCGAATCCGTTTCGCGTGGGTGCCTATCGCAAGGCCGCCGACACGGTCGTCCAGCATGCAGGCAGCCTGCGCGAACTTTTCACCGTCAGGGGCCTGGCCGGCCTGGACGCACTGCCCGCCATCGGACCGGGCATCGCGTCGGCCATCGCCGAGATGCTGCAGACAGGACGCTGGGTGCAGCTCGAGCGGCTGCGCGGCCACCTCGATCCCGTGCGGCTCTTCCAGACGGTGCCCGGCATCGGCCCCGAACTCGCGGAACGCATCCACGACGCGCTCGGTGTCGACACGCTGGAAGCGCTCGAGGCCGCGGCGCACGACGGCCGCCTCGAATCGGTTCCCGGCGTGGGGGCGCGGAGGACCGCCATCGTCCGCGCGTCGCTCGCGGAGATCCTCGACCGCTCGCGGCTGCGCCGGCCGCCGCCGACCGGTTCGGAACACGAGCCAGCGGTCGCCATGCTGCTCGACGTCGACCGCGAGTACCTGGAGGGCGCCCGCGGCGGACGGCTGCCGACGATCGCGCCCAGGCGCTTCAATCCCGGGCAGCAGTCGTGGTTGCCCATCCTGCACACGGTGCGCGGAACGTGGCATTTCACCGCGTTGTTCTCCAACACCGCGAAGGCGCACGAACTGCACCGCACGCACGACTGGGTCGTGCTCTATTTCTACGACGACCATCGCGCGGAGAGCCAGCGCACGGTGGTGACGGAGCAGCATGGCGCGCTCGCCGGCCGGCGCGTCATCCGCGGCCGCGAGAACAGTGCCGCGTGTATTACGGCTAGCAGTTCGTTGAAAAACGCGGGAGGACAGCTTCCCCGCAATTTTCAACGAGGACGAGCAATGCAAGATATGAGCGGCGACTTTAAGGCGGCCGCGCGCCGCCGCTTTGGTGCCACGAAAATGAGGGCCACGAAAGAACCAGCGGCGTGCCCGCAGCAAGCGAATGTCAACCTACTGCAAGTGTCCAATGCAGGCGTTGGCCGGAAGGCGCGCCGCACGCACCGGCGTATGATAGCGGCGACTTCGAGCTGCCAGACATGAGGTTCCGCATGCGCATCCTGTCGCCGCTTCACGAGAGTCCGGAATCCGCCACGCCACGTGCGGTCAGGGCGCCGGCGCCTGCTGGCGTCGGGCGCCGGAATGCTGGCGTTGCCGATGCTCGCGCTGCCGCGGCGCGCGCATGCGGGCACCGCAGCGGCGCGCTCGTTGTCGTTCCTGCATACGCACACCGGCGAGACGCTGTCGCTCGTGTACGCGGCCGGCGATACCTATGTGGCGTCGGCGCTCGCGCGCGTCGACTGGTTCCTGCGCGATTTCCGCAACGGCGAGGCCCGGTCGATCGACCCGCAACTGCTCGACCAGCTGCACACGCTCGCCGAGCTCACGCGCAGCAAGGCGGCGTTCGAAGTCATTTCCGGGTATCGCTCGCCGGCGACCAACGAAAAGCTGCAGCGCGCTGGCGGCGGTGTGGCCACCCACAGCCTGCACCTCGAGGGCCGCGCGATCGACATCCGGCTCGCCGACGTCCGGCTGCCCGACCTGCGCGACGCGGCGACGTCGCTGCGCGCCGGAGGTGTCGGTTTCTATCCGCAGTCGCAATTCGTGCACCTCGATACCGGACGCGTCCGGCGCTGGTAGGTTTGCCCGCCATGGGCGGGTTTGCCTCGCTCGGCGCTTGTCGTCACCGCGCGCGAAGCGTGGCGGAGAGCTTGCGGTCGTGCCCGTAGATATCGGGCAGGAACATCGCGCGGCCATCGCCGCCGACGATGGCCGTCGTGTAGAAGACGACCACCGGGATCGGCGTCGCGAGCGGCACGATGCGGTTCACGCCGGACGTCATCGCCGCCTCGATCTGTGCGGGCGTCCATTCCGGCTGGCCGCGGAGCACGAACGATGCGAGCGCGTGAGGTTCGCGCACGCGGATGCAGCCATGGCTGAAGTCGCGCCGCGTGCGTTCGAACAGCGCGCGCGCGGGCGTGGCATGCAGATAGATGTCCATCGTGTTGGGCAACACGAACTTGACGCCGCCCAGCGCGTTGGCCGGACCTGGGCGCTGGCGCAGCCGCGCGTCGCCCGTCCGCAACGCCGCGATGGCGGCGGGATCGTTTGCCGCGAACGGCGCTCCGTTACGCCCGGTTCGCACGATTTCCATGTCTTCGCGCCGGAGATAGGAAGGATTCCTCCGCGATCCGGGGCAGGAGTTCGTTGTGCAGGATGCTGGGCGGGACATTCCAGTAGGGGCTGAATTCGACATGACGCATCTCGCCGATGAACACGGGCGTCTCGTTGCGCATGGCCCGACCGACGACGACCGGCATCGACAGCGTCGCGACGGCGGGTACCCGTCGTGTCGGCGAAGGCCCACAGTTCGAACGACGGGATGTTGACGGCAATCAGCGGGCCGGCAGCGAAATGTGGCAGCCAGCGCAGGCGTTCGAGCGAGAGCGTGATCTGTTCGATGCGCGCCGCGACGGGCGTATTGAGCGCGTCCAGCGTGCCCTTGCCGACAATGCCGTCGGGCGTAAGCCCGTGCCGCGACTGGAAACGCCGCACGGCCGCCGCGAGCGTCACGGAGTAGATGGTTGCGGCCGGGCCCCCCGTGTCCGCCGTGTCGGCGGGCAGATCGCCCAGCGCCACGAGCGTCGCGCGCAGCGCGGGCACGCTCGCGTGGCGGTCGCCGACGACGATCTTGCCGCGTGGTGACCCCAGCGGCGGCAGCGGCGGCAGCGGCAGCGGCTGCGCGGCGAGCACCCGATAATCGGCCAGCAGCCGCTTGAGCTGCGCATACTGCGCGAAGGTCGGCTCCGCTTCCGCGATCAGCGACGCCAGGCGCTCTCCGCCACCGCCTCGCGCAGGTCCGCGGCGAATGGCATCGGCTTCGCCGGCGCGTGGAAAAACGGTTCGACCTGTGGCGGGCGGACGCGGCCCGAACGCAGGTCCGCCAGGAAGCGCAGCATGGTCGCGCTCAATGCGCGGTCAACGCGGGCGATCGTATCCGGTGCGCGCGCGCCGCGCATTGCCGCCTCGACGTCGCGTTCCAGCGCATCGGCATCGTAGTCCTCGGATACCAAGCCGCGATCGCCGGCTGCGCGCAGTTCGCGCAGCGCCACGCCGACGGCCGCGCGTGGGCCCTCGGGTGTAAACCAGACCGGGTCGGGCGGCGTGCGCGGATAGACACGCTCGACCCAGCGCGAGTCGCCGGACGGCGTCGCGCGTGGCGGGTCCTGTGATGGCGCGCGCCTGCGCAACGACGGTGGTTCGCGCATCGGACGCGGGCGCGCCCCATGCCGCACTCGCGGCCGGGAGCCACGGCGTCGCGACGCCGATAGCCACGGCAGCGGCAAGCACCGCGGTCCACGGCGCGCGGCCGTGCCCGCGCCGCGCGGCCGCACGGCCGCGGGAAGACCACGTGCCGCCGCGCCGCCGACCTTGACGATGGTCAACGAGGCGACCTCCCCGCCGGCGCAAGATGAAATCGGGTTGATGGACGCTTCGCAAGAGGAGAAGGAGCACATCGTGAAGACCAGAACGCCATCGCCGGCCGGCCACGTGCCATCGGGCGGGGTACGGCACTACGGTGAACACAATTTCAATGCCGAGCGCAAGGATCCGTACGAAGTGGCGGGCAAGTACGGCGAACCAACGGAGTGTCGCGACTGCGGCGCCGTCATCGATCGCGGTCGCTGGGAATGGGGTACCGCGAGTCCGGGGGGCGAGAAGGTCGTGTGTCCGGCGTGCCGGCGAATTCGCGACAAGCTGCCCGCCGGCACGCTCGTCGTCGAGGGGCCCTTCGCCGTCGAGCATCGCGAGGACCTGCTGCGGCTGATCCGGAAGGAAGCCGAGCGCGAGAGCAAGGAACACCCGATGAATCGGCTGATGCAGGTCGAGGAAACGCCGGAGCGCGTGGAAGTCGCGACCACCGACATCCACCTGCCGCGGCGCATCGGCGAGGCGCTGCAGCGCGCTTACGACGGCGAACTCGACATCAAGCACGGCCAGGACGAGTACATGGTTCGCGTGCACTGGCGGCGCTGACCGGCGTTTGCAGTGGGGCGGGCAACGGCGGGCAGGGATGCGAGCGACAGGGTCACGTGGGCCTGCGTCCCGTCGCCGCGGCGATGCGCGCGTCCACGGCGTTCAGCGCCGATCTTGGCGCTCGATGGCGATGCCGATGAGTTCGACGACGACGCCGATCGCCAGCGGTATCGCACCCATCCACACCGGCGGCGCGAGCAGCATCAACAGCGCGCCCAGCACCATGAGTGCCACGGCCACCGCGCGCCGCACGCCTTTGTTCCTGATCATCGACGACCGCTCCAACGGCCGCGGCGCAGCGGATTCGCGGCCCGCCGGCAGGCGGATTGCGCAACGCGACCCAGGCACATCGGCCATGATCCCATCATACGGTCGATGATCGTCCGCTTCCCACGCGGGTGTCTTGCGTAGGCGCAAGGATGGTGCGAGCCGTCTGCCATGGCGCGCGGGGATCCAGCATGCCGCCCCATGGCGCCGCGATGCGCGGCGACAATTGATCTTCGTCAATCCGGCGCCGGGTCGCAGGGCTACGCTGTAACTGCGTCGCGGACCCTTGTGAACCGCCGGGTTGGCCGCGTAACGCACGATGGAGATCGAGATGACAGCACTTACGCGCAACCGGATACACCATCTGGAAGAAGTCCTGCAAGCGCAGCGGAAAGCAGCGCTCGAGGAAGCCGAGACGGAACTGAAGCTCATCCACGAGCAAAGCGTCGCCGACGTGGCGGGCGAGGTGTCCGACACCGGCGACCAGTCGGTCGCGATGCTCGTCACCGACACGAACAATGCGATGGCGCAGCGTCATCTCGGCGAAGTGCGCGAAATCGACCGCGCGCTGACGCAGATCCACGGACATGGCTACGGATTGTGCATCGACTGCGGCGACAAGATCGCGTACCGGCGGCTGGAAGCGTTTCCGACCGCGGTCCGGTGCGCCGACTGCCAGACGCGGCACGAGCGGCAGTTCTGGCACGAGGCCGCGCCGCGGCTGTAGCGACGGGTGTCGCCGCGCGGGGCGGAAAACGGTCGCGTGTAGCCGCGGTGGCGGCTAGCGCTTGCCCGGGCCTCGAGGCGCGACGTCCGCGGCGGCCGCCACGGCGAACGCGGCCACCTGCGTGAGCGCGCTCGAGAGCGCCGCGTTGGCGGCGACGACGCCGCCGTACGGATCATCGGAAGCCGCCTCGACCTCGACGTCCACGACACGCGCGGCGACGACACGCCGACCGTGGAGGTCCAGCAGCTGGAAGCGCAACGACAGCTCGACCCGGCTCGGCCGCGTCATGAAGTTCTGCTGCAGCCGGACGAGTTCGGTGTCGAGCCGCAGATCGGCGGGGACGCCCGCCGGCGCCGGCACCACGGCGCGGAAGTAACCCGTCTGGTCGAGCGCGCGCGTGAGCTGAGGCCCGATCATGCGTGCCGGCGCGTCCGCCCAGCGGTGGACGGCGAACGCGTCGAGCACGAATGGCTTTTGCACGTACAGCAGCGCCGCCGTATCGAACCCCGGCGCGGCACGCGGGACGCCCACCTCCAGCACGAGGTCGCTCGGCGCCGGTGTGCGCGGAACCGCAGGCTTCGCGTCGAGCAGTGGAGCACGGGCTCCTCGACCTTGGGCGACGGCAGCGCGCTGCATCCGGCCAGGAGTGCCGCCGCCACGGACAGTCTGGACGAGCAGTCGGCGGCGATCGGCAGCCGTCGTGGATGCGCCGCCACCGGCGCGCGACGTGCGGTCACGTGGATCGCGGTTCGCTATGGTCATTCGCCAGGTCCCTTCTTCGCCGGCGGCCGTCCGTACAGCAGGACCGACGGATTGCGATCGACCGCATCGCCGACACGGCGCAGCGTCGTGGTCAGGCCGCGCAACTCGTCGACGAGCGCGCGGACTTCGGGCAGCGTCGATCCCGTGAACTGCGCGAGGTCGGCGCGCGTGCCGTCGAGCGTGCCGCGGGCGCTCGCGCCGGCGCCGGCCACCTCGGTGGCCATGCGCTCGAACGTGGCGGCCGTGCGATCGATCCGCTGGATGAGCTGCGGCAATTGATCGGCGATCGCCGTCGCCTTGGCGGACGTGCGGGCCGCGGCGTCCATCGTTCGCGCGGTGCTGGCGAGCGTCGCGTCGATCGTCGCCGAGCGCGCGGCGAGCGTGCGCGACAGCTGCGCGAGGTCGGCAAGCGTCGCCTTCACCGCGCGCCGGTTGTCGTCGTCGAGCAGCGCGTTGAGGTTGTCGCTCACGCGGTTCAGGTTCGCGAGCAGCACGGGGATCGACGTCTCGAGGCGATTCATCAGCGACGGCGCCGCGGCGATCACCGGATACGGCGCGCCGGGCTTCGCCCGAAGTTCTGCCGATTCGCGGTGTCCGGCGGTCAGCTCCAGATAGGCGATGCCGGTCAACCCCTGCGTCTGCAGCGTGGCCACCGTGTCCTCCTTGACCGGCGTGCCCCGTTCGATGTCGAGCGTCACCTGCACCTGCTCGACGTTGCCGGGTGCCAGCGCGATCCTGCGCACACGGCCGACGTCCACGCCCCGATAGCGGACAGGCGCGTTGAGATTGAGCCCCGCGACCGATTCGGTCATGTACGTCTCGTAGGTGTCGTAGCTCTTGCGGTAGTACTTGCCGCTCGACAGCCACAGCACGCCGGCGATCATCGTGACGGTCAGCACGATGACGAACGCGCCCACGGCCGCGAAGTTCACTTTCTCTTCCATGCCTGCTCCAGTGCGGCGCGCCCGCGCGGGCCGTGGAAGTACTGGCGAACGAGCGGGTCGTCCGAGTGCGACAGTCCGGTCATCGTGCCGAGGCCGACGATTCGTCCCTTGCCCAGCACGGCCACGCGATCCGCCGTTTGCCACAGGAGGTCGAGGTCGTGCGTCACCATCATGATCGTGAGTCCGAGTCCGCTGCGCAGGCCGCGCACCAGCTCGTCGATGCCGCTCGCGGACAACGGATCGAGACCCGCGGTCGGCTCGTCGAGGAACAGGAGCTCCGGATCGAGCGCGAGCGCGCGCGCCAGCGACGCGCGCTTGCGCATGCCGCCGGAGAGCTCGCTCGGGTACTTCGGCCCGGCATCCGGCGGCAGCCCGGTCAGCGCGATCTTCACGGCGGCAACTTCGCGGACCAGCCGTTCGGGCAGGTCGGTGTGCTCGTGCAGCACCATCGCGACGTTCTCCGCGACGGTGAGCGCGCTGAACAACGCGCCGCGCTCGAACATCACGCCCCACCGGCGGCGCAACGGCAGTGCAGCGTCGTCGGAGAGTCCGCGACCTCCTGTCCGAACACCCGGATCGACCCCGATGCGGGTTGCTGCAGCAGGATGATCTCGCGCAGCAGCGTGGACTTGCCCGAGCCGCTGCCGCCCACCAGCGCGAAGATCTCGCCGGCATTCACGGCGAGGCTGACGTCCTCGTGGACCACGGCATCCCCGAAGCGCGTGCTGATGGCGCGCACGTCGATGACGGCGGCGGACGGCGGGTTTGGCTGGACGTCCATCACAGGTCGAGCCACAGGAAGACGACCGAGAAGATCGCGTCGGTCACGATCACGAGGAAGATCGACTGGACGACGCTCATCGTCGTCTGCTCGCCGACGCTCTCGGCGCTGCCGGTCACCTGGAAGCCGCGGTAGCAGCCGACCAGCGCGATGATCATCGCGAACACCGGCGCCTTCGCGAGTCCCGTCCAGTAGGAGGACAGCTGAATGGCTTCGTCGAGGCGGTCGACGAAGACGTCGAAGCTGACGTCGAGCTTCGTCCGCGCCATCACCATGCCGCCCAGCACGCCGGTCACGTCGGTGTAGACGGTGAGGAGCGGCATCACGATGATCAGCGCGATGATCTTCGGCAGCACGAGCAGTTCCTGCGCGCCGACGCCGATCGTGCGCAGCGCGTCGATCTCCTCGGTGACCTTCATCGTGCCGATCTGCGCCGTGTAGGCCGACCCGGAGCGGCCGGCGATGATGATCGCGGTGAGCAGCGGCGACAGCTCGCGCAGCATCGCGAGCGCGACCAGGTCGACGACGAAGATGTTGGCGCCGAACCGTTGCAGCTGGTCGGCACCCTGGTACGCGATGACGATGCCCATCAGGAACGACAGGAGTCCCGTGATCGGCAGCGCCTGCAGGCCCGCCGTCTGCACGTTGTGCAGGATGGGTCGCCAGCGCAGCCGTTGCGGATGGCGCAGCGCGCGCAGCAGCGCGATCGAGCTTTCGCCGACGAACGCGAGGTAGCCGGCGCCGCCGGTGAGGCCCGCCCACGCGTGCCGCCCCAGACGTTCGAGCCGGCCCGGCGCCGGCGCGGCCGGCGCCGCGAGCGGGATCTCCCGCGATGCGATCAGTTCGAGCAGCGACGCGAACTCCGGCCGCAGTCCGACGACGCGCGCAGTGCAACCGCGGGCCGCGAGCTCGCGCACGGTCCGGTGCAGCAGCCAGGCGCCGGACGTGTCGAGCAGCGACACACCGGAGGCGTCGATCGCCACTTCGCCCGAAGATGGCCATCGCACATCGGCCAGGCGGGGCTCGACGTCGGCGATCGTGCGGACCGTCCACGTGCCGGCGCAGCGGATGTCGCGCGCGTCCGTCGCGGGGGAGGACCTGACGTCCGGCGGAGGTGGCGTGGCTTCGTGTGACATCGCGCGTGGACTCGACCATCGGATTCGCCAGAAATGCCATCGAGGCGCGGCGACGATGCGAGCACCACTGTCCAATGCCGACGAACACCGACGATAGGGTTCATCCTAGGTGAACGGTACCCGAGCGGATTGATGGAGATCAACGGTCCATCCGTCGTGGAGCCGACGCCATCCACAGACGCGAACACGGCGTCGCATCCGCGACGATCGCAGGCCGTGTCCACCGCGTGCGCCGGGCATCGATGCCTGGACGGGGGCTCTCGTGCTTCCACCGTCGTCGGGATTGACCGGCGTCAAGGTGCGTGCAACGGCGTGTAACGGACTGTTGCGGGCGTAAGCAGAACCCGCTTTTGTGCGTTCAAATGAGTACAGCCGCGATACGCGCGGTTCGCTCCGGGGGTACCGGAGCCTTCGGAAGACCTAGGAGTGAATCATGAAGAAGCTTGCACTGACAATCGGGATGGTGGCGGTTTCCGTCGCGGCATCGCTGGCGATGGCGGAGCCGGGTGGATACGGCTACGGCATGGGCATGGGCCCGGGATGTGGCATCGGCGGAGGCGCCGCAGCGGGCACGACGTGTCCGGCGCCGGTGGGCCGGGCGCGGGTCCCGGCCAGGGCATGGGGATGATGCGCGGCGGTTATGGCCGTGGCGGTGGTCAGGGCATGGCGCTGCTGACGCCGGAAGAGCGGACGAAGTATCGCGACGCGATGCACGAGGTGAAGACGATCGAGGAATGCAACGCCGTCATAGGCGAGCGCCAGCAGTTGATCGAGAAGCGTGCGCAGGAAAAAGGAGTGGCCGCACCGCTCGGTCCGCGCGGCAATCCGTGCGAACGGATGAAGGCGCACGGCATGTTCGGCTGACGCGCGGCGGCGACCGGCCATGCTCCGGCGGGGCGGCGCGCGATTGCGCCGCCGCCGTCATTCGCGCCGCAGGGCCGTCCCAAGGCGCGAATTGCACCCCCTCGGGGGCAGCGCAGCGGCGACAGCCGCACGCGTGGGGGTTGTTGTTACATCGAATACGCGAGCACCGCCACGAAATGGCACGACGTGCCCGCGAGGACGAACAGGTGCCAGACGGCGTGGCCGAAGCGGATCCGCGAATCGGTCATGAAAAAGCCGCACCCCAGCGTATAGGCCAGCCCGCCGGCGGCGAGCCACCCGATGCCGGCGGCGGGGACGTGCGTGAAAAGCGGCACCGCCGCGATCACGACGAGCCAGCCCATCAGCAGATAGAGCCCGGTCGACAGCCACGGATTGGACAGCCGGTCGAGCGCCTTCAGCGTCACGCCGAGCGCGGCCAGGCCCCACACCGCGCCGAGCAGCGTCCAGCCCCACGCGCCGTGCAGAGCGCCGAGCGCGAACGGCGTATAGCAGCCGGCGATGAACACGAAGATCGCCGCGTGGTCGAGCTTCATGAACACCCGCTTGGCCTTGCCCTCGGGCAACGCGTGATAGACGGTCGAGATGGCGTACAGCACCAGCATCGTCGCGGCGAAGATG
The DNA here is from genome assembly GCA_963823475.1 of uncultured beta proteobacterium. Taxonomy (GTDB): domain Bacteria; phylum Pseudomonadota; class Gammaproteobacteria; order Burkholderiales; family Casimicrobiaceae; genus VBCG01. Next base: position 80,681 of record CAWGLS010000017.1, on the reverse strand, counting down.
CTGGCGCCCACGATGTTGATCGCCGCGCCCTGGCTCGACGTGACGACGAGCAGGATCGGGATGCCGACGAGCGCCGCCAGCAGCCCGCAGCCATGGCTCACGCTGTTGGCGATTTCTTCTCCGAGGGTTTGCGAACGTTCGATCATGAGGGGCGATTATCTCACGTGCCGGCGGGCGCCCTGACCGGCATGTCGCATAAGGCGTGCCAGCATGGAGTACGGACGACATCCGCTTCATGGCGCTGCATCACAGCGGATGGGGCGACGGCGGCGAATGGGACAAGGCCTACGCGTACTTCGATCGCGCGTGGGGCAACGTCCTGGCCAATCTCGCCAGGCGCTTCGAGACCGGGCCGATCGACTGGACGGACTGGATGAACTCGCTGCGCAAGATGCACGAGGCGGCCGCGGCAAAAAAGTAGGCGTGGAGCGTCCGCCGCCGCATCCGGCGCCGCGGACCCGACGGTGATCGCGTGGCGTGGCCTGGCGCCGGTCAATGCTTGCGCGACGTCACCGCGAACGGAAAGATAGCCACGTAGTCGGTGCCCGGCATCTCGGCCTTGATGTCGAGCACCCAGCGCACCGCGCCTTTGGCGCGCGGATCGCCGATTGCGAGCGCCGATTCCGGAATCCGGAACTCCACCGGGATGCCCTGTCTCGCGCTGACGGATTTCGCGTCGGTCTTGCGCATGGCCTCCCAGTGCACGCGGTCGTGCGTGTGCTGCTTCAAGTCGCGGTCGGAGGTGGTCGTGATGGCGTCGACGCACTGGACGGTCACCACGTAGTCCGACGTGGGCGAGAGGTCCGCCGAGCAGCGGATCGTGCCCTTGAGCGTGCCTCCGAGTTCCACGCTGTCGCCTTCCATCACGAACACCGTCTTGCCGAACTTGCGTCCTATCAGCGTGTCGCGGATGGCCGGCACGAGCGAACTCACGCCGATCGCCAGGAAGACCAGCGGGACGAACACGAAGGGATTGAAGTCCCGCGAGTTGAAGTCGAAGTTCAGCGGCGGCCGGAAGTACGCATAGGCGCCCGCTGCCAGCACGATGAACAGCCCCGCCATGAACCACCTGGTGCTGGCGTTGGACGGCGTGCCGTCCTCGATCTCGTTCGGGCGCGGGGATACCGGCGTCGCGCGGCTCTGCATGGCATCTCCCGTGGACGGGACTGCATGCGGCGAACGACCGGCGCGTGCCGCGACGCGCAAATTCATCAGCATCGACAATGCGTTGGCTGCTGCCGCAGGAACGCACCGACGCTCCATCTCGTGCTCGCCCGGGCGCCGCGGGCGCGATGGCCGATGCGATCGTTCACTTTCCTGCGAGTCCTTGCGCACGCGTGCGCCGACGATGACGTGGCACGGCAGCGCACCCTACGCCAATGTCGGCTACGATGCAATGCGTCCGCGCGCGCGCGCAAGCGCATTGACGACCAAGAAACAGGCGATGCCGCGCGAACCGCATGAATAGCCGCGTTCGGCGAGTGATCCACAGGGTTGTCAACCGCTTCTGTGGATAACGCGGCACGCGCCGGCGCGCAAACGAGCGCACCGCGATGGCCGCGATTGCTGTACGACACGCCGGCGCGCGGTGTGTACCCGCCGACCCGATTCATGGAGAATGCCGGCATCCTGCGCTGACGACAGGCGTGGCCGGCGGAAGGGGAGGCCGCATGACCGCATCCGAATGCCCGCTACTGCCGGCGCTGACGGCGTGGTCGCCGGGCGCCGATGGCATGGTGCAGGTGGCCGACGTCGATCCGGCGCGCCTGCTCGACATGGAGCATGCCGTGCAGTTCGTCGACGTGGCCACGGTGTTGCCGGCGCCGCCGCCGTTCGTTCGGCTGCTGTCGTATCCGGCGGTTGCTGCCGCGCGTTGAACGTGCGCCTGCCCCGGCGTTTCGCGGCCGCGGCGCAGCGGTGGCCCGGCCTGGCCGTCGCCATCGTGCTGGCCGGCCTCGCGTCCATCGCGCTGCGCCAGGACTCGAACTGGGACCTGCAGAACTATCACCTGTACAACGCGTGGGCGTTCGTGCACGGCCGCTACGGCATCGACTGGGCGCCCGCGCAACTGCAGTCGTTCCACAGCCCGTTCCTCGACCTCCCGTTCTACGCGCTGCTGGCGGCGGATCTGCCGCCGCGGCTCATCGCGTTCGCGCTGGCGATTCCCACCGGCGTGGCGTGGTATTTCTGTGCGCGCATCGCGATGCACGTCTTCGCGGCGCTGCCCGACACGTCGCGGGTGCCGGCGATCGTCGCGGCCGTCGCGATCGGCGTCACGGCGCCGATGTCGGTCAGCCTCATCGGTCTGACGATGAACGACTGGTACACCGCCGCCTTCGTGATGGCGGCGCTCTGGCTGGTCGTGCGCGGCGCGGACGACGCCGCACGGCACTCAGGCGCGCTGGTCGCGGCCGGCGCGCTGGTGGGGGCGGGCGCGGGCTTGAAGCTCACCGGAATGATTTACGGCGTCGGCCTGCTCGGCGGCCTGCTGATCGGTCCGGGCGCCGCGCGCGGCCGCGTGCGCGCGATGCTGTGCGCCGGCGTCGGCATGGCGCTGGGATTCGCCGTGACCGCGGGTCCGTGGATGTGGCTGATGTACGAGCGGTACGGCAATCCGCTGTTCCCGTATTTCAACGACGTGTTCCGCTCGCCGTGGAGCGATCCCGTCCCCTTTTCGGCGACGCGCTTCGGTCCGGCCTCGATGCTCGAATGGCTGGCGTTTCCATTCGTCCTGCTGTGGAAGCTCGAAGGCTACGTGTCCGAGCCCGAGTTCCGCGATGCACGCCCCGCGCTGCTGTACGCATTGGCGCTGCTGACGTTCGCGCTGGCGGTGAAACGTCGCATCGTCGATGCGCCGGCCGCCGCGACGAACGGACCCGGCTCGCCACGGGCGTGGCGCTTCCTGGTCGCCTTCTTTCTGGCGTCGTTCGCGGCGTGGGCCGTCGTCTACCGGATCTATCGCTACCTCGTGCCGCTGGAAATGCTGGCGGGCCTGCTGATCGTCCTGCTCGTCGTCCGCCTGGCGCCGGCGCGCCGCGTGCCGGTCGCGCTGGCCGCCGCGCTGCTGCTGTCGATCGTGACGGCGAAATTTCCGACGTGGTGGCGGCAGAAATTCGACGACCACTTCCTGACCGTCGAGATGCCGGCCGTCAAGCCCGGCGCGCTCGTGCTGCTGGTGGCGCCGGAGCCGATGTCGTACGTGCTGCCGTCGTTCCCCGCCGACGCGCGGTTCGCGGGCCTCGTCAGCAATTTCAACGATCCGGACCGCGGAAACCTGCTGCAGCGGGCGATCGCTGCCGCGATCCGCGACCATCGCGGGCCGCTCTACGCGCTCGCCGTGCCGCCGGATCGCGACATCGGCCGCGAGGCGCTCGCCAGGATGGGACTGGTTCGCACCGACTGCGCGACGATCCGCACCAACCTCCGGGTCAGCCCGCTCGAGCTCTGCGAGCTGCGGCGTGGATGAGCGCCGGAGCGAGACTCCCGACCTGATCTGCGCGACGCGATAAGCCGGGCATGTCGGGGCTACGACGACTGCCCCAAGCTCGCGGAACTGATCGTCGAGGGTAACGGCGAGGCGCCATCGGCTTCGAGGCCCGCAAGGACTACGGCGCGCTCGGCGCGGTGACGAACCTCGCCGCGCGGCTGTGCCAGCAGGCCAAGGCGGGCGAAATCCTGCTGTCGCAGCGTGTGTACGCCGAGGTGGGCGATGCCATCGCCGTCGACGACCTGGGCGAATTGCAGCTGCTCGGGTTCGCGCGGCCGGCGCCAGCCCGCTTGCGGAAGACCGCGGAGTCGATCGCTGCTTTTGCGCGGAACGCGAAGCGGAAGTCCGACAACGCCTTGGCGCGGGCGGTCTCGGCCTGGGAGGCAGATCTTGCCTACTTGAAGAAAACCTTCGATGACGGCCGATATGATTTCCCTTGGCCGAAGTCAACGCTGGTGGCGTCCTAGGCTGACGGGCTTCGACGCGCCGAGCCTGCGACGGCGGGTACCCGGTGCCGCTTACCCCGCATAGCGTTGTCCCACGACGACGCTGGGCTCCCGCTTTCGCGGGAACGACGGATGAGCAGAACTCATGCGTCGCGGAAAATCGATACGTCGCAGCTAGCGCCCCGTCGCGACGGACCGACCCCGCCCATCACAGCGGCGGACATTGGCCCCAATCAAACCGGGCGCGGCCTGGCTGCGGCACAATGCACGAATGACCGTCGATACCATCGTGATCGGGGCGGGCGTTTCGGGCCTGGCGGTCGCGCACTCGCTGCTGCGGAACGGCCGTTCGGTCGTCGTGCTCGAAGCGGCGTCCGCCGCGGGCGGCGTCATCGCGACGGTCCGTCGCGATGGCGCGCTGTACGAACGCGGGCCGAACAGCACGCTCGACACGTCGCCGCGCATCGGCGCGCTGCTGCGCGAGCTCGATATCCAGGATGAGCGCGTTGACGCCGCGGACGTCGCGGCGCGGCGGTTTGTCGTGCGCGATGGAAAGCTGTGCGCGCTGCCGATGTCGCCGGAGGCCTTGCTGTCGACGTCGGCGTTCACGCTCGGCGCGAAAATGCGGCTGCTGCGCGAGCCCTTCATCGCGCCGGCGCCCGCCGGCGCCGAGGAATCGATCGCGGCGTTCGTGCGGCGGCGTCTCGGCCGCGAGTTTCTGGACTACGCGATCGACCCTTTTGTCGCGGGCATCTACGCGGGTGATCCCGAGCGCATTTCCGTGGCCGCCGCGTTCCCGCGCCTGCTCGCGCTCGAGCAGAAGTACGGCAGCCTGATCAAGGGCCAGGTGCTCGGTGCGCGCGCGCGCCGCAAGAGCGGTGCGGTCGCCAAGAACGCCGCGCACAGTTTTTCGTTTCGGCACGGCATGCAGACGCTGACCGACGCGCTGGCGCGCGCGCAGACCGCGCTCCACTGCAATGCGCGTGTCGGCGGCATCGCGCGCGACGGCGACACGTTCATCGTGTCCGGCACGCGCGCGGAAGGCGATTTCGCCATGCGGGCGCGCTCCGTCGTGCTGGCCGCTCCGGCGCCCGCGGCCGCCGCCATCGTGTCGACACTGGCACCGGAGGCCGCGCGGGCGCTGACGGCCATCGAGTACGCGCCGATCGCGATCGTCGCGAGCCTCTATCGGCAAGCGGACGTCGGGCATCCGCTGGACGGCTTCGGGTTCCTCGTTCCCAACAAGGAGCGCCGCAGCATCCTCGGGACGCTGTTCTCGAGCAGCATGTTCGCCGCGCGCGCGCCCGACGGCATGGTCATGCTGACGACGTTCATCGGCGGGCGCCGCAATCCCGACGTGCTGGCGCGAGCGGACGCGGACGTGCTGGCCACCGTGCGGGCGGAACTCGCCGCGCTGGTCGATGCGCGCGGCACGCCCGCCTGGCAGGAGATCGTCCGCTGGCCGCAGGCGATACCGCAATACGAGATCGGCCACCTCGACCGCCTGCGCCACGTCGATGCGGCCGAGGCGGCCATTCCCGGTCTCTACTTCTGTGCCAACTATCGCGGCGGCGTGGCGGTGGGCGACCGCATCGAACGCGGCGACGCGTTGGCGACGCGCATCGGCGACGAGCTCGCCGCGCCGGACTCCGGCGCCGGCCTAGCGTTTCAGCGGAACAGGCGCGCATCGACCGCCGCCGCCAATGCCCGCGCGTCGACGGCGCCCTCGCAGTCGAACGCGACCGCGGTAAGGGCCTCGTCGTCGTCCAGCGGTTCCGCATTCGCGAGCTGGCGGTCCAGCACGGCGACGGTCGCCTCCGACGGGTCGGTCGCTGCCGCCTGCCGCGCGACGACGCGTTCGCGCATCCGGGTGGCCGACACCTGCGGCGCGAGGATCGCGAAGGGGACGCGCAGCGCTGCGGCGAGGTCGCGGAACACGCGGCGCTGCGCGCGCGTGAGGAACGTGGCGTCGACGATCACCGGAAAGCCGGCGGCGACGATGCCCGCCGCGAGTTCGGCGAGGCGGGCATACGTGCGCTCGCTCGCGCCGGCGGCGTAGATTCCGGCGCCGACGGCGGAATGCGAGTCGTCGCGGCCTTTCAATCCCGCCAGCCGCTTGCGCTCGACGTCCGAGCGCACGCGGATCCAGTCGCCGGTGCCGGCGAGCTTCGCCGCGAGGAAGCTCTTGCCGGAGCCCGAGGGACCGCTGGTGATGACGATCGCGGCCCGGCAGGGCCGCGCGAAAGCCTCGGCCAGCGCGAGATGCGAGCGAAAGCTCTCGTGATCGCGCGCGGCTGCCGCCGCGTCCTTCGGCTGCGCCGCGCGGATGGCGGCGACCTTGGCGCGCACCATCGCGCGATACACGAGGAAGAACGGCAGCACGCCGAGTCCGCCGTAATCGCCGGTCTCTTCGAGGTAATCGTTGACGAAGCGCTGGCCGAGGTCGGGACGGCCGCGGTGGCGCAGGTCCATCACCGTGAAGGCGATCTCGGCCATCACGTCGGTCCAGCGCAGCTCGGGATTGAACTCGATGCAGTCGAAGACGACGACGCGGCCCGCGTGCAGCACCATGTTCGCCAGATGCAGGTCGCCGTGGCATTCGCGGACGAAGCCGTCGCGTCAGCCGTTGCTCGAGCAGCGGCGCCAGCCGCGCATGCGTATCGCGCGTCCACGCCTGCAGCGCGGCGATGCGCGTGGCGATGTCGGGTCCGTGTTCCAGCGCCAGCACATGCTCGAAGTTGGCCAGCGCGTTGGCCAGCGCGATCTCGGGCGTGCCCCACGGACCCGCGGGGCCGGCGACCGGCGCGACCGCATGGAAGCGCGCGACCACGCGCGCCAGTTCGTCGATGTGTTCCGGCGTCAGCGTGCCCGCCGCCAGCATCCGGTCGAGTTCCTGCGCGCGGTCGAAGCGCCGCATGCGCACCGCATACTCGAGCGGCGGGCCGGTACCGCCGATCCGCGGTTCATCGGCGGTTCCGGTGATCGCCACGACGTCGAGATAGAGATCGGGCGCGAGCCGGCGATTGAGCCGCACTTCGTCCTCGCACGCGGCGCGCCGCTTGGCGAGCGTCGAGAAGTCGAGGAACCCGAGGTCGAGGTGTTTTTTCAGCTTGTAGGCGAAGTCGCCGGCGAGCACCACCCACGAAATGTGCGTCTCGACGCGCTCGATGTGCGCCGCCGGATGCGGAAAGCACCGGGGCTCGCCCAGGCGGTCGACCAGCGAAGCGAGCGTGTCCAGGGTCAGACCGTCTGCTTCGTTGCCTGGTCGGGGAACCGGTAGATCGTCGTGTTGAGATAGCGAACGACCTCGTCGACCGTGGCATCCGGCCAGCGCAAGCCGATGTTGGCCGACCAGCGCCGCACCTGGAACTCGAGGCTCGTCCAGTCGGTGGCGAGCTTGCCGTCGCGCCAATGGACCTGCTTGTCGTGGCAGGCGACGCAGTGCGTGTCGTACAGGAGCGCTCCGCGCGACGCGGCGGCGGCGGGCGCCTGCGCGAGCGCCGGCATCGGCAATGCAGCAGCAGCAGCAGCATCGCCAACAGGCAGATTCTATTCATCGCGTGCTTGTCCGGTTGTCCCAAAGGCTCCATCGTGCCCGGTACGGCGCCGGTCGCCAAGTGCGGCGCCGGAATGGCTTCATCGGCGTTCGGCGCTGGCCAGCAGCTCCGCGCGCGCGGTGGCCGCCATCAGGTCGCGGCGAGCCGGCGCTTCCGGCGGCATCTGCGCGACCAGCGCGCGCCAGTAGCCTGCGGCGCCCATGTAGTCGCCGGCCTCGAACGCGGCGCTGCCGGCCATCTCGAGCGCCTTGGGGAAGGTCGGATCGCGGGCCAGCGCGCGCATCACGAGTTCCCTCGGCTCGCCGGCGAGCGAGCCGCCCTGCGCCATGCCGAGCGCGTCGGCGTACTCGCACCAGATTTCCGGGTCGGCTTCGACGCGCGTGCTCGCGGCGATGGCCTTCGCATACGCGCCGGCCGCGTCGGCGAAGCGGTCTTGCGCGAAGTCGAGGCGCGCGAGGAGGATGAATCCCCGCGCATCGCGCGGATTGCGCGCCAGGTGCGCGACGAGTTCCTCGCGGACCGCCGTTGCCGGCAGCGTGTCATAGGCGCTCTGCGCATCGAGAGCGTTCCCCGGCGCCAGCGCGCCGGGCTCGCCGAGCAGCGCGTACAGGCCCGCCGCCGCCAGCGGCAGCGCGAGGGCGACGCCGATGCCCGCGCGGCGCGACCGCCGCCGGCCTGTCTCAGTGGCGATCCCGGCCGCGCGCTCGTCCGCCGCGTGGCGCGCCAGCAGCGGGCGCAGCACCCAGGCGAGCACGAGCGCCGTCATCGGCAACGCAACGGCGGCGAAGAGCCACGGCGACATCGCAATGGCGCCTACTTCGCCGCCGTGGCGGGCGGCGCCGGCGTTGCGACCGCCACCTGCTTCGCCTTCATCGCGTCGTCCAGGATCTTGATGCCTTCCTGCGACGCGGCGACGGATTTCGCGAGCGACTCCTTGGCGAGGTCCAGGTTGTGGAACGAGGCGCCATTGGCCGCCGTCCACCATTCCCAGTTCGCGTGCGCTTCGCCGTGCTTGGCGCGCGCGGCCTTCAGCGCATCGTCGGACACGCCGGAAAGCAGCGCCGGCGCGAACTTGTTGATGAGCTGCGACAGCCAGAACTCCGCGTGGCGAACCTTGCCCTGGTAGTGCGACGCCATCGACTCGATCACGTAGCGGGCCTGCTTCTCGTCCCACTGGCCATGGCAGCGCAGGCAGGTTTCCTTCAGGTAGTTCTTGGGGTTCGTCTGCCAGTGCGACGTGTAGAACTTGCCGGTCTTGTCGTCCTTGATCTTCGGCATGTGGCACGCCGCGCAGTCGATGCCCAGCTTCTCGTGCTTCGAGTTGTAGTACGTCTCGACGTCCGGATGCTGCGCCTTCCACAGCGCGGCGCCCGTGAACTGGTTGCGGAAGTCGCGAAACTGGATGCCGTCGTACGCCTTCAGGATGCCGTTCACGTCGACGAACGGAAAGTAGTTCGTCCGCTTATCCGCCATCGTGATCGCCTCGCCGGAGTTCGGATTGAAGCCGGGGTTGCAGTTGTATTCGACGTGGCATTGCCCGCATTGCAGGCGTCCGTCGTAGCGCTCGAGCATGCCGATCTTGCGCGTGAAGCCGCGCATGCCCATGTCCTTGACGTCGACCTTGGTCTTGCGCGGGTCCTGCGAATAGAGCGTCGGCGCGTCGGTGCGCGTCACCGCCTCGATCAGCGCGTCGCGCACGATGCGCGGCTTGGCCGCGTGCGGGTCGTGGCAGAAGATGCAGTTGAGCGAGTGGTTGACCGCCCGCGCGGCCTCGACGACCTTGGACGTGCGGCTCCACTTGGCGCCGGGCACCGGGTCGCCCATGTACGCCCACTCGAGGATGTGGTCCTGCGTCTTGCACGACAGGCATACCGGATTCGCCGCCGCCGCGGTGCCGGGCTTGAACGGCTTCTGGTCGGCATTGTCCGGGTACAGGTCGATCAGCACGTCCCAGACCTTGAAGTCGCCCGAGCCCGCCAGGTAGCGCCAGCTGTCCTTGGGCGTGAAGCGGCCGCCGAACGCGCGGTCGACGACGTATTGATCGAGCAGCGCGAACGTGTGTCCGCGCGGCATGTTGTGTTCCTTCGTGAAGCCGTGCGGCGTCATCAGCAGGTCGTACGCGGGGTCGGGCGCCGGACCGGTCATCTGCTTCTTCTCGAACCGCGCCGTGCGGTGGAAGTCCATCTGCGCGTACGACTTGTACTGGTTCTGGTGGCAGCCGCCGCAGGTGGCGAGATCGGTCTTGGTCGCCGGCCGCTTCGCGGCGTCGGCCAGGTGCGCCGCGGTGCCGTCGTGGCACGCGTTGCAGCCGACCGTCTTGTGCTTGCCGCCGTCGTAGAACGCCTTGATCGGCGCGTGGCAGGCGAGGCAGGCCGACGCGTCGAACGCCGCGGCCTTCGCGGGCGGTCTGCTCGTTGCCTGCTTGGTCTGCGCGAGCGCCGATGTTGCCGCGATGGCGAGCACCGCAATTCCGGCGGCAATGGCGGAGCGCGCCAGCGCGCGTACGGCATAGGCTCGTGTTCATGCGGACTCTCCCCCTTGTGCTCGGCGTGCGCCCCTCGCGAGAGTCTAGCGATGCGCCGCGCCGGATGCGCAGTTGCGCGACTGTTGATCGAAATCAACGCGCGCGAACGCGGCCGCGCGAGGCCCCCGATCGCGACGGCACGCGAGCGCGCAGACGCTCGGCGTCGCGCAGAGCAGCTGGCGTCGCGCGCGGTGCCGCGACAATGCCGCGGGGATCGCGCGTCGCGCCCGCGCCGCGGAATCGTTCAGGTCACTCGAGTTCGATCGCGTCGCTGATGGCGGCGATGCCGGCCTTCGCGCAGACGTCGTCGGCGTCGCCGCCGGGTGCACCCGAGACCCCGATGCCGCCGACGATCGATCCCTTCGCGCGGATCATCAGTCCGCCGCCGATGGCCACGACATTGGGCAGCGAGCGGATGCCGCTCGACGGCCGGCCCGCCTGCGTCGTCGCGGCAAGCTCCGTCGTGTCGGTGCGAAAGCTGACCGCGGTACCGGCCTTGCCGATCGCGGTCTGCGTCGTGTGCGTGCCCGCGAGGTTGTCGCGCAGGACGGCGAGCGGTGCGCCGGCGCGGTCGACGACCGCCACCGCGACCGTGAAGCCGTCCTTCTGGCACCGGGCGAGCGCCGCCTGCGCGGCGTCGCGCGCGGCGGACGTCGTCAGCGTCGTATAGGTGGTCAGGAGTTTCTGCGCGGCCGCCGTGCCGGCGCACGCGAGCCCCGCGCAAAGCGCTGTTGCCATGATCGTGCTGCGTTTCATTGGTGTTCTCCTCGAGGTGCTGCCTTTGTCCGTCCGTCGTTGCTCGCCGGTCCCGTCACTTGCCCGTGAAGACCGGCGCCCGCTTTTCCTTGAACGCGCGAATGCCTTCCTGGTAGTCCTCGCTGTCGTAGACGACGCGGCGCAATCCCTGCACGCGCTCGAAGCCCTGCGGCGACATCGGGCGGGCGCCGGCCAGGATGCGCAGTTGCTCCTTCATCACCGCGATGGACAACGGCGCGTTCGCGGCGATCTTCTGCGCGATCCCGAGCGTGAACGACTCGAGTTCGGGCACCGGGACCACGTGGTTGATCATGCCGATCTGCTCGGCGCGCGCCGCCTTGATCGGCGCGGCCGTGAAGGCCATCTCCTTCACGATCCGCAGGTTCGCCGAATTCATGAACGTCACCATCCCCGACACGTTGTACGGCACGCCGAGCTTGGCGGGCGTGATCGCGAACGTCGTCGCCGGCGAGGCGACGATCAGGTCGCAGGCGAGCGCCGTCTCGCACGCGCCGCCCCAGACGGTGCCCTCGATCATCGCGATGATCGGCGCGCTGAAATTCTCGATCTCGCGGATCAGGTGGCGCAGCGGGTCGTCCCAGCCGAGCGGGTCGCGGCCGTCGGTCGGCAGTTCGGAGACATCGTGTCCGGCCGACCATACGCGCGCGCCCGGTTGCGAACGCAGGATCGCCACGCGCACGCCCGCGGCGCGGAACTCTGCGAGGGCGTCGATCAGCTCGGTCACGAGCTGCGCCGACAGCGCGTTGTGCTTTTCGGGGGAATTGAGCGTGAGGAAGCCTATGTGATCCCGCACTTCCGATACGATCAACGGCATGACGTCGTTCCTTCGCGGGACAGGCAGGTGCGGCATTTCGCCGGATGCGTGCCAGCGTAATCCAACTGCCGGAGCCGCGCCACCGCGAACGGCTCCAGCCGGCGCTTCAGATCACGCGTGAATACGCCGGACCCTGCTGCCTTTCGCGCAGGTAGCGGTCGAAGTTCATCGCGACGGTGCGCACCAGCAGGCGGCCGCGCTCCGTGACCTGCAGCCGGTCCTTCGCGATGGTGACGAGGCCGTCGGCCGCCAGCGGCACGAGCGCTGCCAGCTCGGCGGCGAACGTCTCGGCGAAACGAATGCCGTGCGTCCGCTCGATCTCCGCGAAATCGAGGTCGAAGTTGCACATCAGTTTCTGGATGACGTCGCGGCGCAGCAGGTCGTCGGCGTCGAGCAGCACGCCGCGCAGCACCGGCAGCACGCGCTCGTCGAGCTTCGCGTAGTACTCGTCGAGCGTCTTCACGTTCTGGATGTAGGCGGCGCCCACCTTGCCGATCGCCGAGATGCCGAACGCGATCAGGTCGCGGTCGGGCTGCGTCGAGTAGCCCTGGAAATTGCGGTGCAGCTTGCGCTCGCGCTGCGCCACGGCGAGCTCGTCGGCGGGCTTCGCGAAGTGGTCCATGCCGATGTAGACGTAGCCGGCGTCCGAGAGCTTGGCGATCGCCAGCGCGAGGATCGCGAGCTTGTCGGACGGCGAGGGGAGTTCCGCGATCGCGATGCGCCGCTGCGGCTTGAACAGGTGCGGCACGTGCGCGTAGCTGTACAGCGCGACGCGATCCGGGGCGGCGGCGATCACGCGGTCGAGCGTGGTCGAGAAACCGCTGACCGTCTGCCGCGGCAGGCCGTAGATCAGGTCGACGTTGACCGACACGAAGCCGGAACGCCGCGCGGCGTCGATGACGGCGCGCGTCTCCTCCTCGCTCTGGATGCGGTTGACGGCTTTCTGGACGTCGGGATCGAAGTCCTGGATGCCGACCGACATGCGGTTGAAGCCCAGTTCGCCCAGGAACTCGATCGTATCGGCGCTGACCTTGCGCGGATCGACCTCGATGGAGATCTCGGCATCGGCCGCGAACGCGAAGTGCGCGCGCAGCGCCGTCATCAGCGCGGTCATCTCGTCGCGCGCGAGGAACGTGGGCGTGCCGCCGCCCCAGTGCAGCTGCGTCACCGGCGGCGCGCCTTCGACCAGCGCGCCGACCATGGCGATCTCGCGCTCGACGTAGCGGATGTACTTGGCCGAGCGCCCGTGGTCCTTGGTCAGGACCTTGTTGCACGCGCAGTAGTAGCAGATCGTGTTGCAGAACGGCAGGTGCACGTAGAGCGACAGCGGCTGCGCGACGCGGGTGTGGTTGCGCTCGGCGAGGGCGTCGACGTAGCTCGCGGCGGTGAACCCGTCGTGGAAGCGGTCGGCCGTCGGATACGACGTGTAGCGGGGGCCGAAGCCGTCGTACTTGGCGACGAGCGCCGCGTCGAAGGCGAGACCTGGCACGGAGCGGGTTACAGGAGGTTCCACAGGAGCGATGATGCCCGCTGCGGCGGGCGCGCGATTTGCGGCAGGTCAAACCTGGTCGGGACCGACGCCGATCGGCGGCGGGGCGAGGTTGACGATGCGCCGGAAGAGATCGTCGAAACCCTCCTGCACCTCCACGCCGCGCAGCGGATCGGTGTTGGCGGAGAACGCCTCGTCGATGGCCGCCCAGTCGTCCGGCCGCAGGTATTCCTGCGCCAGCGGGAATACTTCCATTTCCTCGGTGCGCATGTGATTGCGCTCGAACGTCACGTAGCCTTCGGCCGCTTCGGCGAACGCGGGCAACTCGGCGTCGCCGCCCTGCGCGTAGCGGTTCAGCGCCTGCTCGAGCTGGCGGATGCGGGTGGCGCCGGAGCGGTGCTCCGACTGCAGCCGGTCGATCAGCGCGCGCGCCGGCGGATGCCGCAGCAACAGCAGCCGGAACAGCCACTGGTCTTCCTTCGGATGATGCAGGCGCTCCGGGAACGTGTCGATGTAGTAGATCATCGCGCCCATCAACTCGAAATTGGGCTTCATGCGCTGGTCGCGGACTCCGCGCACGAGGAACAGCAGCGCGTGCAGCATGGCCGCCAACGCATGGTGCTCCTCGCGGATGATGCGCATTGCCTTCACGGTCACGACCTCGACGTCCGGGAAAGGCGCCATGCTATTCCGCCCGGCAACGCCCGGCTTGACCCCTGGTCAACCACCTGCCATCCGCTGCCGCCGCGCACGCGCCGTGAAAGCGGTCGTCCACGCCGCCATCTGCCGCCTATGCCGCTCGACTATCCGCGGAACGAGCCGGCGTTGCCGCCGCAGGATCGGGCGACCGCCGCGCCCGATGCCGACCTTCTCGACGCCTATTCGCGTGCCGTCGCCTCCGCCGTGGACCGCGTGGCACCGGCGGTCGCCCACGTCCGCGTCGTGCGCGGCAAGGGCGCGCGGGGCGGCGAGGGCTCGGGGTCCGGCTTCCTGATCACGCCGGATGGCTATTTCGTCACGAATAGCCATGTTGCCAGCGGGGCCAGCGCCATCGAGGTCACGCTGCCGGACGGACGCACGGCCGACGCGCGCATCGTCGGCGACGATCCCGACTCGGACCTGGCGGTCCTCAAGGTGCAGGCGGCCGACCTCGCGTGGATCCGCTTCGGCGACTCCTCCGGCGTACGCGTCGGGCAGGTGGCGATCGCCATCGGCAGCCCGCTCGGCTTCCAGCATACGGTGACGGCCGGCATCGTCAGCGCGCTCGGCCGCTCGATGCGGGCGCAGACCGGCCGGCTGCTCGACAACGTGCTGCAGACCGACGCCTCGCTCAATCCGGGCAATTCCGGTGGTCCGCTCGTCGATGCGCGCGGCGATGTCATCGGCGTCAACACGGCGGTCATCCGCGCCGCGCAGGGCATCTGCTTCGCCATCGCGTCGTCGACGGCGGAACGCGTCGCCATCGCGTTGATCCGCGACGGCCGCGTCCGGCGCGCGCGGATCGGCGTCGGCGGCCAGACGCTGCCGCTGCCGCGGCGCGTCGTCCGCCATTTCGCGCTGCCGCGCGAATCGGGGGTGCGCGTCGAAACGGTCGAGCGCGACTCGCCGGCGAGCGCGGCTGGCCTCGCGCGCGGCGACGTCATCGTGGCGCTCGACGGCGCGCCGGTGCCGGACATCGACACGCTGCAGCGGCTGCTCGCCGCCGACGCCATCGGGAAGCCGATGGAGGTGCTCGTGGTCCGCCGCGACCGCACGCTGACGGTGGCGATCACGCCGGTCGAATCGCTGCGCCGGCCTAGGGCGGCCGGCAGCGCCGGCTGCTTTGCACCCCCCTGCGTCCTGTGCAACAATCGACCCAACTTACTTTGCATCAGGGTGGTATCGATGCTCGACCGTGACGGCTATCGCCCGAACGTCGCCATCGTCATCGTCAACGGCAGGAACCAGGTCTTCTGGGGCAAAAGGATCCGCGAACACTCGTGGCAATTTCCGCAAGGCGGCATCAATCCCGGTGAAACGCCCGAGCAGGCGATGTACCGGGAATTGCGCGAGGAAGTCGGGCTCGAACCCCAGCATGTGAAGGTTCTCGGCCGCACGCGCGAATGGCTGCGATACGAGGTGCCGCAACATTGGATCAAGCGCGAGTGGCGGGGCAGCTACCGCGGACAGAAGCAGATCTGGTATCTGTTGCGGCTGGTGGGCCGCGACAACGACGTGTCGCTGCGCGCCTCCGAGCATCCGGAGTTCGACGCGTGGCGCTGGCACGAGTACTGGGTTCCCCTCGAGACGGTGATCGAGTTCAAGCGCGAGTCGTACCGGCGCGCGCTGCTCGAGCTCGAGCGCTTCCTGCACGCCAAGCCGCAAACGCGGCGGCAGCGCCTCTACGGCGTCCCGCACCCGGAGATGCCCGATTCCTACGCGGACCCGCTGGCGCCGACGACGGAATGACGCCGCGGCGGCGTGCGGCGCCGGCTCGGGCGGCCACTGCGGGGATGTTCTCCGTCTCGGCGTCTCCTGTGCAAGCGGTCTTAAGGTCTTTCACAATGAGTCACAGGGCGCCGAGAAAGTCGGCTACTTCGTGCAATCGGCGACGCGCCTGGCCTTGATCGCGATCGCCAGCGGCAGCGCCGGCGTTCCCTTTTCCTCCGCATTCATCGTGACGTTGCCGTCGTAGCGGTCGCCGGCGAAGCGGATCTCGGCGCGGCCCTGCATCGTCCGCGCGTCCTGCGTGCAGGTGATGTCGTAGGCCGCGCGCTCGCGCGACCGCTGCACGTTGGCGAGGCTGCAGTTGCCGTTCGGCCGCGGCAGCACCTTGCTCGCGTCGTCGATGTCCTTTTGCGAGATGCACTCGCGCACGGGCGGCAGATCCTGCGCGCGGCCGTCGAGCGTGGACGTCAGCGTCAGTTCCCACAGGCCGGGCTGCATGCCGCCGGTGGGCGCCGCGCACGCGGCAAGGACGACGGGGATCGCCAGCGCGGCCAGTCGACGTGACAACGATGCGACGTACATGGGTCGTTCCTCCAATTGCGGCTTTCGCCCGTCAGACGAGCAGGACCAGATTGTGGCTCCGGCCGCTCGCATGCTCGCTTAACGTTCGGCTGCGCCTCACATTAGCCTGCGCCGCAATCGGGTCCTGCTTCATACAAGCAGGACCAGATTGTCCCGGTGAATGAGCTCGGCCTCGTCGACATAACCCAGGATCGACTCGATGTCCGTCGACGGCCGGCGCAGGATCCGGGCGGTGTCCTGCGCGCCGTAGTTGACGAGTCCGCGCGCCACTTCGCGGCCGTCCGGCGCATAGCAGCCGACCACCTCGCCGCGCTCGAAGGCGCCTTCCACCGTCACGACGCCGATCGGCAGCAGGCTCTTGCCTTCGGAGGCGAGCGCGCGCACGGCGCCGGCGTCGAGCGTGAGCCGGCCCGCGAGCTGCACGTGATCGGCCAGCCACTGCTTGCGCGCCGCGAGCGATACCGGCGACGCGATCAGCGCGGTGCCGACGGATTCGCCGGCGGCGAGGCGCGTCAGCACGTCGGGTTCGCGGCCGCAGGCGATCACGGTGGAGGCGCCCGACCGCGCGGCGCGCTTGGCGGCGAGCACCTTGGTCAGCATGCCGCCGCGGCCCAGCGCGCCGCCGGCGCCGCTGGCCATGGCTTCCAGCGCGGGATCGCCGGCGCGTGCTTCGCGCACGAACGTCGCCTGTGGGTCATGGCGCGGGTCCGCCGTATACAGGCCCTGCTGGTCGGTGAGCAGGATCAGCACGTCGGCCTCGATCAGGTTGGCGACCAGCGCGCCCAGCGTGTCGTTGTCGCCGACGCGGATCTCGTCGGTCGTCACCGTGTCGTTCTCGTTGATGATCGGCGATGACGGAAAGGTCGATCAGCGTGCGCAGCGTCGAGCGCGCATTGAGGTAGCGCTTGCGGTCGGCCAGGTCCTCGTGCGTCAGCAGGATCTGCGCCGTGTGCAGGCCGAACCTGGCGAAGGCGGTCCTCGTACGCCTGCACGAGCCCATCTGGCCGACGGCGGCCGCCGCCTGCAGCTCGTGGATCGCGCGCGGCCGCGCCGTCCAGCCCAGCCGCTTGATGCCCTCGGCGATCGCGCCCGACGAGACGAGCACGACTTCACGTCCGCCGCGCTTCAACTGCGCGATCTCGTCGGCCCAGCGCGCGACCGCCGCATGGTCCAGGCCGCGACCCTCGTCGGTGACGAGGCTCGAGCCCACCTTCACGACGATGCGCCTGGCGGCGGCGACCGGGTTCGTCACGACGGCGCGTCTCCCGTGCGCCGGCGGCGCGTCCTGACCGGCGGCGGCGACACCACCACGCGCTCGCTGTCGGCGCCGGCGGCGGGCGCCGCGGCGTCCGCGCTGCCGTGGCGTCGGCAGGCGGGCCGGCGACGATCGCCGGCGCGTCCTCGTCGTCCGCGGGCAACAGCGCCGCGTGCGCCGGATGCGCGTCGAGCCACGCCTGCACGGCGAACGTCAATTCGCGGCAGCCTTGCCCGCTGATCGCCGCGATCGCGTGCACCGGACCCTTCCACCCATACGCCTTCACGAACGCGGCCACGCGCGTCGCCCGCTCGTCTTCCGGCAGCAGGTCGAGCTTGTTCAGCACCAGCCACCGCGGCTTTTCGTACAGCGCTTCGTCGTAGCGCTGCAATTCCTTCACGATCGCGCGCGCGTCGTGCACGGGATCGGCGCCCTCGTCGAGCGGCGCGAGATCGACCAGGTGCAGCAGCAGCCGCGTGCGCGCCAGATGCCGCAGGAAGCGATGGCCGAGGCCCGCGCCGTCCGCCGCACCCTCGATGAGTCCGGGGATGTCGGCGACGACGAAGCTCTTGCCCTCGCTCGTCCGCACGACGCCGAGATTCGGCGCCAGCGTCGTGAACGGGTAGTCGGCGACCTTGGGCTTCGCCGCCGAGATCGCGCGGATCAGCGTCGACTTGCCGGCGTTGGGCATGCCCAGCAGGCCGACGTCGGCCAGCACCTTCAACTCGAGCTTCAGCTTGCGCTGCTCGCCCATGTCGCCGTTGGTGAACTGCCGCGGCGCGCGGTTGGTGCTCGACTTGAAATGCAGGTTGCCGAGGCCGCCCTTGCCGCCTTGCGCCAGCAGCGCGCGCGCGCCGTCGGTGGCCAGGTCCGCGATCGCCTCGCCGGTCTCGGCGTCGGCGATCACCGTGCCCACCGGCATCCGCAGCACGATGTCCTCGGCGCCGTGTCCGTACTGATCCGCGCCGCGCCCGTTCTCGCCGCGCTTCGCGCGATGGATGCGCGCGTACCGGTAGTCGATCAGCGTGTTGATGTTGCGGTCGGCGACCGCATAGATGCTGCCGCCGCGACCGCCGTCGCCGCCGTCGGGGCCGCCGCGCGGCACGTACTTCTCGCGGCGAAACGAGGCCGCGCCGTTGCCCCCGTCGCCGGCAATCACTTCAATCGTCGCTTCGTCGAAAAATTTCACGGTGTCCTCGAGTAAAGCACGAAGCGTTCGGTGTCGTCGCCCTTGCGGCCGCCGCTCCAGGTCGGCGTCCAGCCCGGCAACGGTTCGAGGTCACCCCCGAGCCGCCCATATTGCACGAGCAGCGCTTGGCATGCATGGACGGGGTTCACCTCCTCGCGGACCGTGCGGATGGCGGCGAAATAGTTGAACAGCGCCCGCTGCGGCTCGCCCAAGTTCCGGCTCGCGACGCAGCCGGTGGGAGGCAGGCGCAACGCGGCGCTTTCGACCGTCCAGCGATAGCTGCGCCGCGAGTCGAGATACGGCAGCCAGATCGTCGTGACCAGGCCCCAGATCAGCGTCACGCCGGCCGCCCAGTTGAGGATCGCGCGGCGGTTGGACCGCCGCGCCGGACGCACCAGCATCACCCACAGCACCGTCAGGCCGACGGCGGCGAGCATCGTCCCCAGGTGGAACGACGGCTTGTAGCCGACCTCGGTGTCGCGGAAGAGGCGGGCGACGTTAAGCGGCATGCCGTTCACGTACGAGTCGATCCAGAAGCCCCACATGACGATCGCGAGCAGGCCGAACGTCAGGATGCCGAACCAGTCGAGCGCGCCGGAAAAGCCGCGTTTCAGCGAATCGATTTCGAGTGCCGCCAGCAGCGCGAGCGGCACCAGCAGCGGCAGCGCATTGGCGAGGCGGGCCTCGGGCATCGCCAGCAGGCTGGCGAAGATCACCAGCGCCAGGACGCCCGGCACGACGACGCCGGGCTGCGCGAGCCCGCCGTTGAAGCCGCGGCCGCGCAGCCACAGGAGCCACAGCAATAGGGGCAGCGACGGCCACGCGAACCACAGCAGGTTGCGCACGTAGTACAGCGGTTCGGCGTCGCCCCCGCCGAACAGCGCGATGTAGTGCTTCCGGCGCCTCGCTCGCCCACCATTCCGCGAACAGCGCCGGGTCGCGCGCGTGCAGCGCGAGCGGCCATGGCAGCGACAGCGCGATGCCCACGAGCACCGCGACGGCCACCGTCGCTGCATACGCCCGGTTGCGCCACAACGGTCCGCAGGCGGGCAGCAGCAGCGCCGCGACGACGATCCACAGCGGCCCCAGGAAGCCGCGGCCCATGAACGCGACGGCGATGCCGGCGCCCAGCGCCGCGCCGCCCAGCAGCGGATGGCGCAGCGCCAGCGCGAAACCGTACAGCGCGACCGCCACGCCCAGCGTGACGAAGAGTTCCGGCGACAGCACGTGCGCGCGGTCCCAGAAGCCGACGCTACCCACCAGGAGCAGCACCGGCAGCCAGCGGAACGCGCGCCCGTTCAGCTCGCGGCTCGCGTACGCCGTGGCGAGCAGCACGAGCGCCAGCGCGAGGCCGACCACCATCCGCGCCGCATTGTGGACCTGCAGCGGCGGCGAGAACGCCTTGATCGCCAGTGCGCCGCCGATGTACGCCAGCGGCGGTCGCGGCACGTACGGCTCGGCCGGCGAGCGTCGGCACGATGTAGTCGTCGCGGTCCGCCATCTCGGCGGCGACGCCGATCGACGTCGCGTCCTCCGTCTTCCACGGGTCGTGGCCGGCGAGCCCGAGCGCCACCCACGCCGCGCACAGCAGCGCGAGACCGAACTGCTTCAGCGCGCGATAGGGGCCCGCGGGACTGACCGCTTCCGGATCGACCGGTTCGGGAATGTAGGGACGTGGTGCGCGCATGCGAAATCCGGAAAGGGCAGCGTGGATGCTACACACCCGGAAAGAAAAAGGCAGCCGAGGCTGCCCTTTTCAAGGTGGCGTCAGACCGATCAGGCGGTCTTCGGCGCGGTCGTTCCCTTGGCGCCGTAGCGCTGGCGGAACTTGTCGATGCGGCCGGCGGTGTCCATGACCTTCTGCTTGCCCGTGTAGAACGGATGGCATTGCGAGCAGACTTCGATGTGCAGCGCCTTGTTGGCCGACGTCGAGCGCGTCGCGAAGGTGTTGCCGCAGCTGCAGGTGACCTGCACTTCGGCGTACTTGGGATGGATGCCTTCTTTCATGATGTCCTCTGGTGTGCCGGACTCGCTTGCCCGCGGTGATGTGGCTCGCGGACGCGCTGTCCCGTCGAAATGCCGCTTCTGGACCGGACCCCGATTGCCAGGTAGGGCGACTCGGGGTAGCGGGGTAAGGCGGAAAACCGAATATTATCCCGGTTTTTCGCCCTGGGATGGCAAGGTGGGGGCGCCCGCGGCCTTTGGCAAGGGCGGTCGCGAACATCTTTTGTAAACAACGGGTTGCCGACGCGTCGCCGGCTTGACGTTGGCGGCGGTCGTTCCGGCTGCACGGCGACAAATCATTTGTTACAGGACGGAACGGAACGGTTGCGCCACCAAGCGTCAAATCAATACAGCCTACGTGAAAACATGATTGGATGAACAATGCCATCGCCGATTCGTTCCGCGTGCCGAACGTGACGATCCATCGGCCGTTGCCTCCGCTACGTCCGGCCGCTGCGCGTTCGCCGGCGGCAGCAGCCGCCTTCGCCGCGCGTGGGCGGCGGGCGACGGCACTGTGCGCCGCGCTCGTCGCCGCCCGCTGCTTGCGGGCTGCTCGTCGCTGCTTGTCCATCCCGACACGGATGTGCGCGGGGCCGTCGCGGTTCCCGCCGCCTGGGACCACGGAACCGCGTCGACCGCCGCCACGTCGCTTGCCGAGTGGTGGCGGCACTTTCACGATCCGCAGCTCACCGCCGTGGTGACGCAGGCGCTCGCGGCCAACGGCGACGTGCGCACCGCGCAGGCGACGCTGCGGCAGGCGCGCGCGCAGCGCGACGTGACCGCCGCCGGCCTGCTGCCGACGGTGGGCGGCAACGCCTCCGCGTCGCGCACCCGGTCCGGCGGCAACGACGCCAACAGTTCCTATGCCGCGGGCTTCGACGCGAGCTGGGAGCCGGACGTGTTCGGCGGCACGCGCGCCGGCGTGGCGGCGGCCGATGCCGACACGCGCGCCGCGGTCGTGTCGCTCGCCGACGTGCAGGTGTCGATCGCCGCCGAAGCGGCGGCGCAATACATCACATGGACGGCGCTCGAGCTGCGGATGGCCATCGCCCGCGACAACCTGGCGAGCCAGGAGGAGACGCAGCAGATCACCGAATGGCGCGCGCAGGCGGGACTCACGACGTCGCTCGACGTCGAGCAGGCGCGCAGCTCGACCGAGGTCACGCGCGCGCAGATACCCGCGCTGACGGCGGGCATCGCGCAGGCGAAGAGCGCGCTCGCGGTGCTGGCCGGCGTCACGCCCGAGGCGCTGCAGGCCACGCTCAAGTCCAATCCCGTGGTGCCCGTTGTCGACGAAGGGCTGGCGTATGCCTTTCCCGCGGAAACGCTGCGGCAGCGCCCCGACGTGCACCGGGCCGAGTACCAGTTGCAGGCGGCCGCGTCGCGGGTGACGCAATCCGACGCCGCGCGCTATCCGTCGTTCCAGATCAGCGGAACGCTGGGCGTGGCCGCGCTCACGTTGGGCGGGCTTACCGGCGAGCAACGCGCTCGCCGCATTGCTGCTGGGCTCCGTCTCGGTGCCGATCTTCGACGGCGGCGCGCGGGAGGCGCAGGTGCGCGTGCAGGACGCCGCGCTCGACCAGGCGCGCATCGCGTACGAGACCACGGTGCTCGCCGCGCTGAAGGATGTCGAGGATGCGCTCGTCACGCTCGCCAGCGCGAGCGAGCGGCTCGCGACGCTGCGGCGCGCCGCGCTGGCCGCGCGCAACGCGTCGATCCTCGCCCGCTACCGCTATAACAGCGGCTTGAGCGATTTCCAGCCCGTGCTGCAGACGCAGGTCACGCTGCTGTCGGTGCAGGACAGCGTGGCCAACGGCGAGGCCGAACTCGGCCTCGCGCACGTCAAGTTGTACAAGGCGCTGGGCGGCGGCTGGCAGCCCGACGCGGCCGCCGAGCCGCAGGCGCGCGCCGGCACGCCCGCGAGCGCCACCGCCGGTAGGCAACCCGCAGTGAGCCCGCCGGGCCGCCCCAAGAGCGAATCCCGGGGTGCGCAGCACGAAGGAGGTCCAGTGAACAACCCGTCGACCCTCGCGTCATGAACGAAGCGCCCGCATTGCCCACGGCCGCCGCCGCGGCGACCGAACTCGCGGATCCCGGCCCGGCCCCCTGGTGGCGCCGGCCGTGGGTGTGGATCGCCGTGGTCGCCGTCGCGTCGCTGGCGGCGGGCGCGTCGAAATGGTGGACGCAAGCGCCGGCGGGCGCGACGCCGACGTTCGTGACGGAGCCCGTCGCGCGCGGCAACCTGCGCATCATCGTGACGGCCAACGGCACGCTGCAGCCCACGCGCACCGTCAACATCGGCAGCGAGCTGTCGGGCACGGTGACGCGCGTGCTCGTCGACGTCAACGATCGCGTGAAGCGCGGCCAGGTGCTGGTCGAGCTCGACACCGCGAAGTTCAACGACCAGGTCGCGCGCTCGCGGGCGACCGTCGCGTCGGCGAACGCGAAGGTCGCGCAGGCGGTGGCCACGGTGAAGGAAGCGCGCAGGCAATCTCGCGCGACTGCAGGAGGTCGCGCGGCTGTCGGGCGGCAAGGTACCGTCGGCGTCCGAGCTCGAAACGGCGCAGGCGACGCTCGAACGCGCGGAAGCCGACGAGGCCGCCGCGCGCGCGGCGGTCGTCGATGCCAGGGCGGCGCTCGCCACCGACGAGACCAACCTGTCGAAGGCCGCGATCAAGTCGCCGATCGACGGCGTGGTGCTCACGCGCGCGGTCGATCCCGGCAACGCGGTGGCGGCATCGCTGCAGGCCGTCACGCTGTTCACGATCGCCGAGGACCTGGCCAAGATGAAACTGCAGGTGAGCGTCGACGAGGCGGACGTCGGCATGGTGCAGGTCGGCCAGAACGCGACGTTCACCGTCAGCGCGTATCCGTCGCGCCGGTTTCCGGCGCGCATCACGCGGGTGGCGTATGGCTCCACCACCACCGACAATGTCGTGACCTACATCACGTACATGGAAGTCGACAACGCCGACCTGGCGCTGCGCCCGGGCATGACCGCCACGGCGACGATCAACGCGACGGAGCGCAACGACGTCCTGCTCGTGCCCAATACCGCGCTGCGCTTTCTCCGCCGTCCGTGCCCGGGGCCGGCGGCGCTGCGCCGGCGAAGGGCGGGGGCGGCGGTATCGTCGGCAGCCTGATGCCGCGACCGCCGTCGTCGGGCGCGACCAAGTCCGCCGGGACGGCGCCGCGGCGGCGGCCCGCGCCAGGTCTGGGTGCTGCGCGACGGACAGGCCGTCGCGATCGCCGTCACCACGGGCATCAGCGACGGCAAGATGACCGAGGTGACGGCGCCGGAACTCACGCCCGGCATGCAGGTGATCACCGACCAGCGCGCCGCGGCGAACGGCTGATGGACGCCGCGCCGGACGTTCCGCTCATCCGCCTGCGCGGCGTCACCCGCGTCTACGGCGAGGGCAACGCGCGGCTGTTCGCGTTGAACGGCGTGGACGTCGACATCGCGCAGGGCGAGTTCGTCGCGGTGATGGGCCCGAGCGGCTCGGGGAAGTCGACGGTGATGAACATCCTGGGCTGCCTCGACACGCCCACGTCGGGCGAGTACCTGTTCAACGGCATCCACGTCGAGCGGCTGTCGCGCGACCAGCGCGCGCGGCTGCGGCGCAAGCACTTGGGCTTCGTCTTCCAGGGCTTCAACCTGCTCGCGCGCACGTCCGCGCAGGAGAACGTCGAGCTGCCGTTGCTGTATCGCGGCGAATCGGCGGCGTCGCGCCGGCAGCTCGCGCAACGGGCGCTGGCGGCGGTCGGCCTCGCCGGATGGGAGCACCACACGCCGTCCGAACTCTCGGGCGGCCAGCAGCAGCGCGTGGCGATCGCGCGTGCCATCGTCACCTCGCCGGCGGTGCTGTTCGCGGACGAGCCGACCGGCAACCTGGATACCAAGCGCGGCCGCGAGGTGATGGAGTTCCTGGTGGAGCTCAATGCGCGTTCCGGCATCACCATCGTGATGGTCACGCACGATCCCGCGATGGCCGCGTACGCCGCGCGCATCGTGCACGTCGTCGACGGCCGCATCGAGCGCGACGAGCGCAACCTGGCGCGCACGCCGGTCGCGTCCGCGGCCGCCGAGGCGGCGACGGCCTGATGCTGTTCAACACGATCCTGCTCGCGCTGCGCGAGATCCGGCGCAACCTGATGCGCTCGTTCCTGACGATCCTCGGGATCGTCATCGGCGTCGGCGCGGTGATCACGATGGTCACGCTGGGCAACGGGGCGACGCAGGCGGTCAAGGACCAGATCTCGAGCCTCGGGAGCAACCTGCTGATGGTGCGGCCGGGGCAGCGCCTCGGGCCGGGCATGGGGGCCGCGGGCGCGGCGGCGTTCAAGGAGTCCGATGCCGACGCCATCCTGACGCAGATCGGCGGCATCAAGGCCGTGGCGCCCGAGCAGCGCGCGGGCGTCACCGTGATCGCCAATGGACGCAACTGGGCGACCAGCATCACCGGCACGACCAACGCGTACTTCCAGACCAACAACTGGGTGCTTGCCTCCGGCCGCGGCTTCGAGGAGAACGAGGAGAAGGCCGGTGCCGCCGTGTGCGTGATCGGCGACACGGTGCGCCGCGAGCTCTTCGGCAAGACCGACGTGCTGGGCGAGCAGGTGCGCGTAAAGCAGTTCTCCTGCGAGGTCATCGGCGTGCTCGCCGCGAAGGGCCGCGCGGCGATGGGCAACGACCAGGACGACATCGTGATCCTGCCGCTGCGCACCGTGCAGCGCCGGGTCACCGGCAATCAGCGGGTGGGAACGCTGCTGGTGTCGATGGCCGACGGCACCGACGCCGAGCGCGTGAAGGCGAGCCTCACGCAGCTCCTGCGCGAGCGGCGCAAGCTTGCGCCGGAGGACGACGACAACTTCAACGTGCTGGACACCAAGCAGATCGCCGAGGCGGTGTCCGGCACGACCAAGGTGATGACGATGCTGCTCGGCGCCGTGGCCGCGGTGAGCCTGCTCGTCGGCGGCATCGGCATCATGAACATCATGCTGGTGAGCGTGACCGAGCGCACGCGCGAGATCGGCCTGCGCCTGGCGATCGGCGCGCTCGAGCGCGAGGTGCTGCTGCAGTTCCTGATCGAGGCCGTCACGCTGTCGATGCTGGGCGGCCTCGTCGGCATCGCGCTCGCCACGGTGGCGTCGCTCGCCATCGCGCAGGCGATGCAGGTGCCGTACCTGTTCAATCCGGCGATCAACGCGCTGTCGTTCGCTCGTGTCGGCGGTGATCGGCGTGGTCTTCGGCTACTTTCCTGCGCGGCGCGCGGCACGGCTCGATCCCATCGAGGCGCTGCGGCACGAATAGGGAGCGCCGAAGAGCAGGGTCAAAGTCGATGCTTCGGGGCTGAATTGCGGGTGCGGGGCGAATCCGCGCCTCCGTCAATTCTAGCCGCGGCGCATGCTGTCGAAGAACTCCGAGTTGCTCTTCGTCGCCTTGACCTTGTCGAGCAGGAACTCCATTGCCTCGAGCTCGTCCATCGGATAGAGCAGCTTGCGCAGGATCCACACCTTCTGCAGGATGTCCGGCTTCAGCAGCAGCTCTTCGCGGCGGGTGCCCGAGCGGTTGACGTTGATCGACGGGTAGATCCGCTTCTCGGCCATCCGGCGGTCGAGGTGGATTTCCATGTTGCCCGTGCCCTTGAATTCCTCGTAGATCACGTCGTCCATCCGCGATCCGGTGTCGATCAGCGCGGTGGCGATGATCGTCAGCGATCCGCCTTCCTCGATGTTGCGCGCGGCGCCGAAGAAGCGCTTGGGCCGCTGCAGCGCGTTGGCATCGACGCCGCCCGTCAGCACCTTGCCGGAAGCGGGCACCACGGTGTTGTAGGCGCGGGCGAGGCGCGTGATCGAGTCGAGCAGGATGACGACGTCCTTCTTGTGCTCGACCAAGCGCTTGGCCTTCTCGATCACCATTTCGGCGACCTGCACGTGGCGCGTGGCCGGCTCGTCGAACGTCGACGACACGACCTCGCCGCGCACCGAACGCTGCATTTCGGTGACTTCCTCGGGCCGCTCGTCGATCAGCAGCACGATCAGCATGACGTCCGGATGATTGGCGGCGATCGAGTGCGCGATGTGCTGCAGCATCACCGTCTTGCCGGACTTCGGGCTCGCGACGAGCAGTCCGCGCTGGCCCTTGCCGATCGGCGCCACGATGTCGATGATCCGGCCGGTAATGTTCTCCTCGGCCTTGATGTCGCGCTCCAGGACCATCGTCTTGTCCGGGAACAGCGGCGTCAGGTTCTCGAAGAGGATCTTCGACTTCGCGTTCTCCGGCGGCTCGAAGTTGACCTTGTCGACCTTGACGAGCGCGAAGTAGCGTTCGCCGTCCTTCGGCGTGCGGATCTCGCCTTCGATCGTGTCGCCGGTGTGCAGGTTGAAGCGCCGGATCTGCGACGGCGAGATGTAGATGTCGTCGGTGTTCGCCAGATACGACGTGTCCGGCGAGCGCAGGAAGCCGAAGCCGTCCGGAAGCACTTCGAGCACGCCGCCGCCGAAGATCGATTCGCCCTTCTTCGCCTGCTGCTTCAGCAGCGCGAAGATGAGGTCGTGCTTGCGCATCCGGTTGGCGCCTTCGATCTCGTTCGCGTTGGCGAACTCGATCAGCTCGGATACATGTTTGGATTTGAGTTCGGATAAGTGCATGTGCGGAGGGGGGCGTGCCGGAACGGCGCGGGTCGGGACGACTCAAGCGGCCGCCTCGAGCGGCTGCGCAGACTGTCGGGACGGGTTTGGGATCGGAGCGCCGCGCGAACTGCGAAGCGGCGCCTCAACGATTCAGGCTGTACGGCGGCGGGTCAGAGGATCGTGCCTGCTGCGCGTACGGGAAGGCAGCGTATAGGGGTTGGCGGCGGCTGTCAACCGGTTGCGACAGCCGCGACCGGAGTGCGGTTACAGGTTGCTGTCGAGGAATGCCGTCAGTTGCGACTTGGTCAGTGCGCCGACCTTCTGCGCGTGCGCCTGGCCGCCCTTGTACAGGATCACGGTCGGGATGCCGCGGATGCCGTACTTGCCGGGCGTCGACGGGTTGGCGTCGATGTCGAGCTTGGCGATCGTGATCTTGCCGTCGTATTCCCTGGCGATCTCGTCCAGCACCGGCGCGAACATCTTGCAGGGCCCGCACCATTCGGCCCAGAAATCGACCAGCACCGGATTACCGGACTGCAAGACATCCTTGTCGAAGGTCGCGTCCGATACGTGCTTGATGGCTTCGCTCATTTATGAATCCTTTCGGTTGGAGGACCGCGGCCGGAATCGCTCGCCGCGGCGCGCGGGCTTTGGACTCACGTTAGCCCAAGCGTCAGCGGCGTGCAAGTTCCACTCGCCATGAGCTGAGCATGGGTGCGATCTGCTAAAATTCAAGGTTTCCACGAGCCCCGAGCGGCAGCACGCCGTGCCGAGAGCCCCATGACCTACGTCGTCACCGAATCCTGCATTCGCTGCAAGTACACCGATTGCGTCGACGTGTGCCCGGTCGACTGCTTTCGCGAAGGCCCCAATTTCCTGGTGATCGACCCGGACGAATGCATCGACTGCACGCTGTGCGTCGCCGAATGCCCGGTCGAGGCCATCTTTGCCGAGGACGACGTTCCCGACGACCAGCGGCAGTTCACCGCGTTGAACGCCGAGTTGTCGAAGCTCTGGAAGCCGATCATCGAACGCAAGCCAGGGCCCCCGGACGCCGACGAATGGAAGGGCGTGCCGGACAAGCTCAAGTATCTCGAACGATGACCCGCCGTCGCGGCGGGTTTGACCGGCGCCCCTCGTAACCCCTAGAATCGCGGGGGTTTTCCGCAACCAGAAGCTCGCGGGGCGCGCGGCGCCTCTCCACCGACTCATGATCGATCCCATGAAACGAATCGTCCTCCATGCCGCGTTGTTCGCCGCGGTGCTCGCCCCGCAAATCGCGCTCGCGCAGGCGGCTGCCCCGGCGGGCGATCCCGTCAAGGGCGCCCAGAAGGTCCAGATGTGCCAGGGCTGCCACGGCATCGTCGGCTGGCGCACGGCGTTCCCCGAGGTCTACCGCGTGCCGAAGCTGTCCGGACAGGGCGCGCCCTACATCGTCGCGGCGCTCAAGGAATACAAGAGCGGCAACCGCGGCCATCCGACGATGAA
This sequence comes from uncultured beta proteobacterium, assembly GCA_963823475.1. GTDB lineage: Bacteria > Pseudomonadota > Gammaproteobacteria > Burkholderiales > Casimicrobiaceae > VBCG01. Next base: position 52,006 of record CAWGLS010000017.1, on the reverse strand, counting down.
GGCCATCGCCGCGTCGCTGTCCGACGCCGACATGGCCGATGTCGCCGCCTATTACTCGCAAGTGCCGCTCACGACGGCGCTCAAATGATGATGACCCTTCGCCCCGCCATCGCCCTCGCCGCCCTCGCGGCGCTCGTTTCCGTCCATGCCACGGCCGCCGATATCGACGCCGGCAAGAAGAAGGTGCAGGAAGTCTGCGCCGCCTGTCATGGCATCGACGGCGCGCAGCCGACGACGCCCGATTATCCGAAGCTCGCCGGCCAGTATCCGGACTACCTTGCGAAGGCGCTGCGCGACTACAAGTCCGGCCAGCGCAAGAATCCGATCATGTCCGGATTCGCCCAGGGGCTGACCGACAAGGACATCGAGAACGTGTCCGCGTATTTCTATTCGCAGCCGAGCAACCTCGCGAGCAGGTACTGATCGTCGCGATCTTGTCGATTCACGAACCAGGCGCCTGCGGGCGCCTTTTTCACGCCTGCCGGCGCAGGCAGTCGAGGTAGAGCCGGGCATCCGGCGGCGTGCGCTGCCGCTGCGCCTGCCAGATCACTTCGCCCAGGCACTCGAGCACCGCGTGCAGCGCCGCGTGCTCGTCGCCCCGCGCCGCGCGAATCCGCTCGAACTCGGCGCGGATGCCGGGCGGCTGGTCGATCGCGAGCTGCTCGGCGACCGCCAGGTGCAGCGACAGGTGCAGGAAGGGGTTGATGTCGCCCGCCTCCGGCGCGTAGTCGCGGTCGGCGTGCTTGTCCGGCTGCTCGAACGTCGGATGGTATTCCGGATGCAATGCGATCAGCCCGGTCGCGATCCGCTCGAGGTCCGACAGCGGCGCCTGCGCGCGATGCTTCGCCCACGCGTCGATCAGGAAGCGGCGCGCCTCGTCGCGCGACGGCGTGAACATCGGCGTTCAGCCCGCGAAGGGGAGCGTCGGCGCGTCCCCTCGGGTCTTGCCGCGATATTCGCAGAGATCGCGGATCATGCATTGCGGACACTTGGGCGTGCGCGCGATGCAGGTGTAGCGCCCGTGCAGGATCAGCCAGTGATGGGCGCCGTGCTTGAACTCGTCCGGCGTGAACTTGACGAGCTTGCGCTCGACCTCGACGACATCCTTGCCGGGGGCCAGGCCCGTGCGGTTGGCGACGCGGAAGATGTGCGTGTCGACGGCGATCGTCGGCTGGCCGAAGGCGGTGTTCAGCACGACGTTGGCCGTCTTGCGGCCGACGCCGGGCAGCGCTTCGAGCGCCGCGCGGTCGGCGGGCACGTTGCCGCCGTGCTCGGCGACGAGCATGCCGCACAACGCGATGACGTTCTTCGCCTTCATGCGGAACAGTCCGATCGAGCTGATGTACGGAGTGAGGCCATCGACGCCGAGTGCGGCGATCGCCGCCGGCGTGTTCGCATCCGCGAAGAGCCGCGTGGTCGCCTTGTTGACGCTCTTGTCGGTGGCCTGCGCCGAGAGCACCACCGCGACCAGCAGCTCGAACGGCGACCGGTACAGGAGCTCGGTCTCCGGAAGCGGATTGCCCGCGCGCAGGCGCTCGAAGATCGCGCGGCGCTTCGCGGGATTCATCGCGACGGACGGCAAGCGACGGCGGCGGACAGGGCGCGCATGTGGCGGACCCTCGCGTCAGGCGCCGCGACGCGCGCGCGCGCGGGCGAGCGCGGCCGCGACGGTCGCCTGCCGCTGTTCGCGGTCGCTGGCGGCGGGACTGCGCAGTGCCTTGCGGTCGGCCACGCGTTCGCGTCGCGCCACGCGGGCGTTGCGCGCGCGATGCCGGACGCGCGCATCGGCGGCGTCGGCCGGCGACCATACGCGGGACGCCGGCGCCATCGTGATGCAATCGACGGGGCAGGGCGCGACGCACAGTTCGCAGCCGGAGCAAAGCGACGGGAGGATCGCGTGCATGCGCTTTTGCGCGCCGATGATCGCATCGACCGGACACGCGGCGATGCACAGCGTGCAGCCGATGCATGCGGACTCGTCGATGAGGGCGACGAGCAGCGGCCCGGGCGTGCCGCACGCGGAGTCGACCGGCTTTGGCGGACGCCCGGTCAGCGCCGCCAGCGCGATGACGACCGCATCGCCGCCGGGCGGGCACCGGTCGAGGTCGGCTTCGCCGTCGGCCAGCGCTTGCGCATAGGGCGCGCAGCCGGCATAGCCGCAACGCGTGCATTGCGTCTGCGGCAGGACGGCGTCGATGCGGGTGGCGAGCGCTCTGGCGGCGGAACTCATCGCGCGCATTCTAGCGCGGCCTGTCGTTTGCTAGACGCGTCGCGCTCGCCGGTTGGCACGTCGTGCTCGCGCAGCCGGTGCCGATGCGCTGCGTCGTCGTCTTCTATCCGCACACGTCGAACTGGGACTTCGTCATCGGCCTGCTGGCGAAGTGGGTGACCGGCATCCAACGCGCGGCCGCACCCAGCGCTGGAAGAGCGGCTTCTACCATCTGACGCGCGCCGCCGACGTGCCGCTGGCGCTGGCGTTCATCGACCACGCGCGGCGCGAAGTGGGCGTGGGCGCGTACGTGAACCTGACCGGCGACGAGGCGTCCGACATGGCGGAGATTGCCGCGTTCTATGCCGACAAGACCGGCCGCCGCCCCGCGAACGCGGGACCCGTCCGGTTGACGGACGGGTCCTGGGCGGCGCCGGCCGCTACGACTTGCGGCCTTCGCCGCGCGTGCGATAGTCGGCCGGCACACGGAACAGGTCGGCCGGCGGTTCGCCGCGCTTGACGTTGGCCAGGCGGTAGATCGTCTCGCCCGCGCGCGGGTCGTTGGTCCGCGCGAACACCACGATGTGCAGCTCGGGCGAGAACCACCGCTCGCTCGTGACGAGGATCGGCTTCTCGTTGCCGATTTCTCCCGCGGGGATCGTATGCGTCGTCATCGTGCCGTCGGCCTTGACGCCGTCGAACTCGCGCGTGCCCAGGCTCTTCGTCTCGCCCTTGCCGCGCGGCAGCATCGGCAGCGTCATCGGCGGCATCGGGGGCGGCGGCGGGAACGCGCCCGCATGTTCGCCGCGGCCGATGCGGATCACTTCGACACGCACGTCCTCGGCACCGCCCGCGTCGTCGCCGCCGCTGCTTTTGCGGCGCACGACGACCTTGCCCGGCAGCACCTCGACGTCCCTGGTGACGCCGCCGCCGGCCGGCGGCACCGCCCCAGCGGGAGGCAACGGCGGCGTGGGAGGCGTGGCGGGCGTCGGCGGCATCGGCATGCTGGGCATCCGCGGGATGCGCGTGACCGTCCGCGAGGATTCGTTGAGCACGAAGTTGCGCCCTTCCATCGGATCGGAGATGAAGATGCCGCCGCGACCGTCGCCCTTGCGTTCCTGGCGCGTGCGCCCAGCGCCGTCGCGCGCAAGCAGCGTGGTCGACCTGCGCACGATCCGGTTGCCGTCCGGCAGCAGCTGGATCGATTCGGTGACGGCCTCCGCGGAGTAGGGCGCGTTTTTCACGATCTCGCGCGGACGGCCGAACTCGCTGGCGACGAACGCCAACGACGGCGGCAGCCCGGAAAGCTCGTCGTCGAGCGCCGCGAGCACGCTTTCATGCGTGTAGCGCTTCGCGAACTCCGTGGCCTCCGCGACGAGCGCCTGGATGTCGGGCATGGCGGGCACGGCCGGCACGGCGGGGTCACGCGGGCCGGCGGCAGGGGCCGCGTACGCGGCGCCGCCGCTGGCGAAGACGACGGCCGCGATGGCGGCGGCCAGCGGGCGGCGAAGGAAAAGGGGCGACATGGCGGACTCCTGGCAGGGATTGTCAGTAAACGAAGCGCACGGCGAGCACGGCGCCATCGCGGCGGATGAGCAGCTCGGTGTCGATGGCGTCGGCGGCGCGCGCGGGATTCACCGGCAGGCCGAGCTGCGCCAGCGTCATCCGCGGCAGCCGCGCCGGCACCACCAGCGCGTCGCCGGCATTCTCGATGTCCGCCAGCGGCACCACCGGCATGAAATCGCTGGCGCCGTCCTGCGCGGCGGATGCGACGGGCTCGGCAACGATGGACTCGGGGGGCAGCGAACGGACGACGAACGACAGCACGGCGATCGTCGCCGCCAGCGCCAGCGGCCACGCGAGCCAGCGGCCGGACGTCCGCGCCGCTGCGCGCGGCGGCGTCCGCCGGGCACGGGCGATGGCCGCCGCGATGCCGGCATCCGTGGCGGCGGGCGGCAGCGCGTCGGCGACGGAGCTTTTCAGTGCCGCGAACCGGCGATCGAGATCGGTGAGCATTGCGGGGGGCATGGTCATCCCTTGGTGGCGCTGGCGCGGTTCGGCGTCGTGTCGAGCCAGCGCGCGATGAGGCCGCGCGCGCGGTGCAGCCGCGAGCGGACGGTGTTGAGTTCGCAGCCGCAGATCGCGGCGGCTTCGGCGTAGGAACGCTCGGCCAGCTCGACCAGCACCAGCACATCGCGGTAATGCGGCGGCAGCGCCGCGATGGCCGCGCGCAGCCGCGCCAGATCGCGTTGCGTCTCCAGTGCGGCGTCCGGTGCCGGTGCATCGAGCACCGGATCGGGAGGATCGGTGTCCTCGTCGTTGGCGACGTAGCGGGCGTCCGCCCCGGTTCGCCGGTGCACGAAATTGCGGGTGACGCCGAGCAGCCACGGCTGCAGCGGACCGCGGGCGGGATCGTAGTCGTCGGCCCGCGTCAGCAGGTGGACGAACACATCCTGCGTCACGTCGGCCGCGATGGACGCCGACCCCGACCACAGGAGCGCGAAGCGGTAGACGGGCCCGCGATGGCGCTGGTAGAGCGGGCCCAGGGCGCCGGCTTCGCCGCAGGCAACGCGGGCGGCGAGCGCGGCGTCGTTCGCCTGCAGGCGGTCGGAGAGTTCGGCGGGCATGTCGGGTGCGAGCAAGTGGGGTCCTCGTCGTATATTCTCGCGAAGTCGCCTGAAAGTTCCCGCCCGCGTCTCCATCCCGTTTCGCATCACGTCTGCTACTCGCCCGCGCCATGAGCCATTCGCACGACCCCGGCACCCCCGGTCACGACCACGGCGACGCCCACGACCATGAAGCCGCCGGCGCCGGCCAGGCGCACGCGCACGGCGCCCATGGCCACAGCCATCGGCCTCCGGCCGGCGCGTCGGACACCCGCCGCGCGCTCCTCATCGCGCTCGTCCTGACCGCCGGCTTTGCGCTGGTCGAGGCCATCGGCGGCTGGCTGGCGGGATCGCTGGCGCTCTTGTCGGACGCCGGCCACATGATCACCGACGCCGCCGCGCTCGGGCTCGCGCTCTTTGCCGATGCGGTGGCGCGGCGGCCGCCGTCGAAGCGCGCCTCGTACGGCTACGGCCGCGCGGAGGTGCTGGCCGCGTTCGTCAACGCGATCGTGATGCTCGCCGTGGTGGCCGCCATCGCCACCGAAGCGGTGCGGCGCCTGCTCGAACCGGCGCCGGTCGCGGGCGGCATGGTCGTCGGCATCGCGCTCGCCGGCCTCGCGGTGAACCTCGTCGCCGCGTGGGTGCTGTCGCGCGCGACGGGATCGCTCAATACCCGCGGCGCGCTGTTGCACGTGATGGGCGACCTGTTGGGCTCGCTGGCGGCGATCGTCGCCGGCGCGGTGATCGTCGTCACCGGGTGGATGCCGATCGACCCGATCCTGTCGCTCGCGGTCGCGCTGCTGATCCTGCGCTCGACGTGGCAGTTGCTGAAGCAATCCACCGGCGTGCTGATGGAAGGGGTGCCCGCGCACCTCGACTTCGATGCGATCGGCCGCTCGCTGGCGGCGCTCCCCGGCGTGGCCGACGTCCACGACCTGCATGTCTGGAACATGTCGGCGGAGGGCATCGCGCTGTCGGCGCACCTCTCGATCGCGCGCGGCGACGACTGGCTCGCCATCCTCGCGCAGGCGAAGCGGATGCTGCTCGTCGACCACGGCATCCGCCATGCGACGTTGCAACCGACGTGGCCCGTGGCGTCCGCCGCACGGGACGATCGGCGGGTCATACCCGTGCTGCCGGCGGGTGATTAGCAGTTCGTTGCAAAACGCGGGAGGACAGCTCCCCGCGTTTTTCAACGGTGATTAGGGGTCAGAGCGATATGAGCGGCGACTTCGGGCGGCCGCGCGCCGCCGCTTTGGGGCAGAGCGATAACGGTGATTGAGGGGTCAGAGCGATAACGGTGATTAGGGGTCAGAGCGATAACGATGATTAGGGGTCAGAGCGATAACGATCGGCCATGTTCGACGATGCGCACTTTCCGCGTCGTTCACGGCCGATGGTTACCGCTCTGACCCCTAATCATAGCCAGACCCGTGAATAGCGCTCTGACCCCTAATCACCGTTAGCGCTCTGACCCCGATCAAAGCCACTTCGACTTCTTGAACCGGTAGTAGAGATAGACGTCCACGACGACCATGAGGGCGATCGTCACCGGATAGCCGAACGTCCACTTCAGCTCCGGCATGTGGTCGAAGTTCATGCCGTAGATGCCGGCGACCATCGTGGGAACACCGATGATGGCGGCCCATGCGGCGAGCTTCTTCGTCACCTCGTTGTCGGACAGCGAGATCATCCCGAGATTGACCTGGATCGCCGTCGTCAGCATTTCGCGGATGCCCTCGATCGACGAGTGGATCCGGTGCAGGTGGTCGTAGACGTCGCGGAAGTATTCGCCCATCCCGGTGCAGATCTGCGGCACGCGCCCGCCATACAACCGGCCGGTCGCCTCCATCAGCGGATCGACGGCGTGCTTGAGCGTCATCAGCCGCTGCTTCAGCGCGTACAGCGACTGGATGTTCGAGCGCGCGGCGTTCTGCTCGAAGATCTGCTCCTCGATCTTCTCGAGATCGGATTCGAGGCCGTCGATCACGGGGAAGTAGCGGTCGACGACGTTGTCCATCACCGCGTAGAACACGTAGCCCGAGCCGTGCTGCAGCAGTTCCGGCTCGCGCTCGGTGCGGGCGCGGACGGCGGCGAAGCCCACGTGCGTGCGGTGGCGGACCGTCAGCACGTAGTTGGGCCCGACGAAGATGTCGACTTCGCCGTTGATGAACTCCTCGGTCCCGTCGGGGTTCTTCTCGCGCTCGATCGTGTGCAGGACGGCGAACAGCGAATCGCCGTACTCCTCGATCTTGGGCCGCTGGTGGCCGTGGCGGGCGTCGTCGACGGCAAGCTCGTGCAGGTCGAACTCGTCGGCCATCTCGTCCATCTCCTGCATCGAGGGCTCGAACAGCGCCACCCAGACGAAGCAGTCGGGCCGGCTGACGTACTCGCTGATGTCCTCGGTCGGGATGTCGGCGAGCTTCCTGCCGTTTTGATAGGCGACGCAGCTGATGAGCATGGCGGTACGGGAATCCGGGACGGGATGCCGGCATGATAGCGGGGCGTCGAAGTCCGGGCCGGACCTGTTCGCAGGCGGCGGAACCGGACTTTTAGCGCAGAACGGCGCGTCGCGCCCCCTGTTATACTTAACTGACCCGAAGTCAGTTACGAAGTCGGTCAATTTTTCCGAGGATGTCGCCGTTGCAGAGTTCCCCTTCTTCGGCCGCCGCGACCGCCCTCGCCGCGGCGGCGCCGCGCCGCCGCGAACTCATGCTGCTGCTGACGCTCGCGGCCATGCAGTTCACGAACATCCTGGACTTCATGATCATGATGCCGCTCGCGCCGCAGTTCATGCGGCTGTTCGACCTCGATCCGCGGCAGTTCGGCCTTCTCGTTTCGGCGTACACGTTCGCGGCGGCGGCGAGCGGCTTCGTCGCCGCGTTCTGGATCGACCGCTTCAGCCGCAAGCGGTCGCTGCTCGTCATGTACACGGGCTTCGTCGTCGCCACGGCGCTCTGCGGCGTCGCGGACAGCTATGCGCTGCTGCTGGCCGCGCGGATCGTCGCCGGCATCTTCGGCGGCGTCATCGGCGCGCTGGTGCTGACGATCATCGCCGACGTCGTTCCCTACGTTCGCCGCGCGCGTGGCACCGCGCTGGTCGCCGCCGCCTTTTCGTTGTCGGCCGTCATGGGCGTGCCGCTCGGGCTGTGGCTCGCCGCGCACTTCTCGTGGCGCGCGCCGTTCTTCTTCCTGGCGGCGTTCAGCGCGCTCGTGTGGCTCGCCGCGTGGCGGCTGGTGCCCTCGCTCGACGCGCACGTGGGAACGGGCGAGCGGCGCGCGCCGCTTTCGCAGCTGCGCGCCATCTTCGGCGTCCGCAACCACCTGCTACGCCTTCGCCTTCGTGATCGCGCTGATGACCAGCGTGTTCATGGTCGTGCCGTTCATCGCGGCCTACAACGTCGCCAATGTCGGCCTGCTCGAAGCCGACCTGCCGTACATCTACTTCGCGGGCGGCCTCACGACGTTGTTCACGGCGCAGCTGATCGGCCGCCTGGCCGACCGCTACGGCAAGCGGCGGCTGTTCACGATCCTCGCCTTCATCTCCATCGTGCCGCTGCTGGTGGTGACGCACCTGCCGAAGGTGCCGATGGCGGCGGTGATCGTCGTGATCGTCCTGTTCTTCGTGTTCGTGCCCGGGCGCTTCGGCCCGGCGATGGCGCTCATCACCGGCGCGGTGGCGCCGCGGCTGCGCGGCAGCTTCATGAGCTTCAACGGCGCGGTGCAGCAACTGGGCTCGGGCATCGCGTCGTTCGTCGCCGGCCTCATCATCGGCCGCGCGGCCGACGGCTCGCTGACGCGCTACGGATGGGCGGGCTGGTGCGCGGTGGCGGCAACGCTCGTCGCCGTCTTCCTGGCCCACCGCATCCGCATCGTCCCCGACGGCAGCGGCGGCCCCGAGTGAGGCCACGCTGGCGCTACTTGGACGCCACCCCCGTCCGCGGGTAACATCGACGGCCCGTCGCCCCCTTTACCTTCGCCGATGATCATCCCGTCGCTGCTCGACACCGACCTCTACAAGTTCACGATGATGCAGGTGGTCCAGCATCATTTCGCCGAGGCGCAGGTCGAGTACCGCTTCAAGTGCCGCAATCCCGGCGTCGACCTGTCGCCGTACGTGGCGGAGATCGAGCAGGAGATCCGCGCGCTCTGCGACCTGCGGTTCACGCGGCGCGAGCTCGACTACCTGCGCAGCTGGCGCTTTTTCAAGAGCGACTTCGTCGACCTGCTGGGCCTCTTCCACCTGGACGAGCGGTTCATCAGCGTCTCGCGGATTCCGGGATCGCCGCGCGAGATCGACATCACGATCAAGGGCCCCTGGCTGCACACGATCCTGTTCGAGGTGCCGGTGCTCGCCATCGTCTCGGAGGTCTACTACCGCAACACGGTGACGACCCCCGACTACGCGGAAGGCCGCAAGCGGCTCGGGGCAAAGATCGCCCAGGCCAACACGATCACCGGAACGGATTTCCGGATCGCCGACTATGGGACGCGGCGCCGCTTTTCCCGCTCGTGGCACGACGAGGTGCTGCGCAGGCTCAAGGCCGACATGGCCCCGCATTTCGTCGGCACCAGCAACGTCAGGTTTGCGATGGAGCAGGGGCTGACGCCGCTGGGCACGATGGCGCACGAGTACCTGCAGGCGTGCCAGGCGGTGGGGCCGCGACTGCGCGATTCGCAGACGTTCGCGTTCAACATGTGGGCGCGCGAGTATCGCGGCGACCTGGGCATCGCGCTGTCCGACGTCTGCGGCATGGATGCGTTCCTCCGCGACTTCGACCTCTTCTTCTGCAAGCTCTTCGACGGCGTCCGCCACGATTCGGGCGATCCGTTCGAATGGGGCGAGAAGCTGATCGCCCATTACCAGAAGATGCGGATCGATCCGCACACCAAGACGATGGTGTTCTCCGACAGCCTGAACGTGCCGCTGGCCATGCGGCTGTACGAATACTTCAAGGGCCGCGTGCAGACGTCGTTCGGCATCGGCACCAACCTGACGAACGACCTGGGGTACGAGCCGCTGCAGATCGTCATCAAGATGACGCGCTGCAACGGGCAGCCCGTCGCCAAGATCAGCGACGAGCCGTCGAAGACGATGGACTACGACCCGTCGTACGTCGCGTACCTGCGCGAAGTCTTCCAGGTGCCCGATTCGTCGACGGCGCCGTCCGCGCCCAAGCGCACGCCGTTGACGGTCTAGCCTCTGCGGTCGGCGGCGCACCGGTACGCCGGCGCCGGCCGTGTTCCGAATCCGCAACGCAATAGGCGCCGGTGGCGCGCACCCGCCGACGGACGCGGGCTGGCGCACCCGCCCTGCGGTGTAGGATAGCCGGATGTCCACGCCCGCCTCCAGCGTCAAGCCGCCAGCCGGCGCCGCGTCGCCGCCCGCGGCCAGGCCGGCCAGGGCCGCCAAGCAGCCGGATCGGCGCCTTCATCTCGACGACATCCTGAAGCTGATGGTCGCCGACGGCCTGGTCGGCAGCGCCGAGGCCGAGCACGTCGGGCGCGTCCGCACCAAGCAGTACGAGCATCCGCTCGAGCTGATCGCGGCGCAGCAATGGAAGTCCGCCAAGCCGCCGCACAAGCTGCTGACGCTCGAAGGCCTGGTCGAGTGGCTGGCCGGCAAGCTCAAGATCCCGTACCGGCATATCGATCCGCTGAAGATCGATCTGGGCGCCGTCACCGCCACGATGTCCAACGCGTACGCCGAGCGGTTCCGGATCCTGCCGGTGGGTGTGGACCGCCTGACGGTGACGGTGGCGACGTCGGAGCCCTTCGTGCGGGCGTGGGCGGACGAACTCGAGGAGATGATCAAGCTCGAGGTGAAATTCGTCTTCGCGAATCCCGCCGACATCCGGCGCTACCTGGGCGAGTTCTACAACCTCGCGCGCTCGATGAAGCGCGCGCAGGAGACGTCGAAGGGCAATCTCTCGCTGGCGCGCAACTTCGAGCAGTTAGTCGAGCTCGGCAAGCACGGCCATCTCGACGCCAACGACCAGCACGTCGTCCACATCGTCGACTGGCTGTGGCAATACGCGTTCGAGCAGCGCGCCTCCGACATCCACATCGAGCCGCGGCGCGACGTCGGCATCGTCCGCTTTCGCATCGACGGCGTGCTGCATCAGGTCTACGCGATTCCGCAGCCGGTGCTGATCGCGATGACGTCGCGGATCAAGCTGCTCGCGCGCATGGAGATCGTCGAGAAACGGCGGCCGCAGGACGGCCGGATCAAGACGCTGTCGCCCGAGGGAGACGAGGTCGAGCTGCGCATCTCGACGATGCCGACGGCGTTCGGCGAGAAGCTCGTCATGCGGATCTTCACGCCCGAGGTGCTCGTCCGCGACTACGCGGACCTGGGCTTCACGCCCGACGACGGCGAGCGCTGGGAAAAGATGATCAAGGAGCCGAACGGGATCATTCTCGTCACCGGTCCCACGGGCTCCGGCAAGACCACGACGCTCTATTCGTCGCTGAAGGCGCTGGCTACGCCGGAAGTGAACGTCTGCACGATCGAAGACCCGATCGAGATGATCGAGCCGCTGTTCAACCAGATGCAGGTGCAGCCGACGATCGGCGTGGATTTCGCGACCGGGGTGCGGACGCTGATGCGGCAGGATCCCGACATCATCATGGTCGGCGAAGTGCGCGACCACGACACGGCGGAAATGGCCGTGCAGGCCGCGCTGACCGGCCACCTCGTGCTGTCGACGCTGCACACCAACGACGCGCCGACGGCGGTCACGCGGCTGCTCGATCTCGGCGTGCCGCCGTACCTGCTGTCGTCGACGCTGCTCGGCGTGATGGCGCAACGGCTGGTGCGCACGCTGTGCCCGCATTGCAAGGCGCCGACCGATCCGCCCGACGACGACACCTGGCGCGCGATCACCGCGCCCTGGCGGGCCGACAAGCCGGCGCAGACGATGGCGCCGGTCGGCTGCCTCGAATGCCGGATGACCGGTTACTACGGCCGCATCGGGCTCTACGAGATCATGCTGATGACGCCCGCGCTGCGCCGGCTCGTGACCCGCGACGCCGACGATCGCGCGCTGCGCGAGCAGGCCTACAAGGACGGCATGAAGCCGCTGCGCGTGTCCGGCGCGATGAAGATCGCCTCCGGCATCACCACCGCCGAAGAGGTGATGAAGGTGGCGCCGCTGGCGTAACGTCCGCAAATTGCGTCACCCGCAGGCGCTGCGCGCCCCGCGGCGCAATTTGCGGCCGGCGGAAATGAAACGGGAGCGAAAACCGCTTCCGTTTCATTTCCGAACTGCAGTCAGCAAGAAAATCTTCGGGCGGCCGGGCGATTTTCTTGCGGAAAGGGCTACGAAGCGCGCCGATCATATGCGCGCTGCGCGCGCCGTTCAGTAGCGCGCGTATGCGAGCCGTATGGCTGCGATGTTCGTTCGCGTCGCGCGCGCGCCTTGAACGCCAGCAGTTCGGACTTTCGCCCGACGAATCGTCACGCAAAGCCGAAGCCTCGCCTACTGCATCGTGGGGGAGGCGGGCATCGCGTGATGGTCATCGCAGGCAGTCAGCACGCGCACGGCGCGCTGCTGAACGGCGCGCGCAGCGCGCTTATGATCGGCGCGCTTCGTGCCCTTTCCACGAGAAAAGCGCTCGGCCGCCCGGAGCTTTTCTCGCTGACTGCGTTCGTGACATAAACACGGGAACGACTTCTTCCCGTGTTTATGTCACGTCGGGATAAATTTGAGCGCGACGCCGTTGTTGCAGTAGCGCTGGCCCGTGGGCTTGGGTCCGTCGGGGAACACGTGGCCCTGGTGGCCGTCGCAGCGCCGGCAATGGTACTCGGTGCGCGGGTAGATGAGCTTGTAGTCGACCGTGGTGGCCACCGCGCCGGGGATCGCCGCATAGAAGCTCGGCCAGCCGGTGCCGCTGTCGAACTTGGTGTCCGACTTGAAAAGCGGCAATTCGCATCCGGCGCAGACGAACGTGCCCTTGCGCTTCTCCTTGTCGAGGGGGCTCGAGTATGGCGGCTCGGTCCCCTGTTCGCGGAGGACATGGAACTGCTCCTTGGTCAGGATCTTGCGCCACTCGTCGGCGGACTTCGCCACGCGGTCGGTCGCCGGGCCTTGAGCGTTGGCCAATGAGGCTGCGAGTGACGACGCGCCGGCCAGGCCGGCGGTGCTGCGGAGGATGAATGATCGACGGTTCATGGTGGTTTCGACGTGGATTCCGGGAGCGGGTTCCCTTGGTCGCACCGGCCGGCCGGCGCCTTACGCTTGCCGTGTTGCCGCGATACGGGACGATCGCGCGCTGACGTCCTGGTTTCCCGTTCGGGGCGGCGCCTTGCGGCCACGGGCCGGGGCACCGCCACCACGGCGCCTACTGCCCGGCGGACTCGGGCGCGGTCCGGATCGGCGGCAGCACGATGACCGCCGGCGAAGCGCCGAATTTGGTCGCGCCGATATCGGACATGAACGCGAACCCGTGCGCGAAATTGAACGCGCAGACGATCTCCAGGTACCCCTGGAAGCCGGGTGCGCCGGTGATGCCCAGATTGCCGCCGCTCGACAACGTGAAGACCAATTGGCCGCCGGACGTCACGTCGGCGCTGGTCGTTTGCGGCGCCGGGGCGGGGCCTCCACCCACGTTTCCGAAGTAGTAGATCGTGCAGCGGCCCGCCTGTCCGATATCGCCCGTGGAATCGCGCCCCGTGTTGTTGATGGCGATGCCGGTGTCGAAGCCGGCCTGGTTGGTCGCGAACGTCACCAGCAGTCGTGTCTGCGGCAGTGGCGGCGCGGGCGGGAGCCGCTGGGCGAGCGCCGCGGATGCAGGCAGAAGAACCGTCATCGCGACGGCCAATGCCGCCAGTGCTGAACGCATGGACTTCATTCCAATCCTCCTGACACGAACGTGAAGCGATCGATGCAGAAAGCCGGGGCGCACCCGCATGCTGGTCGTGCGCGTGACGACGGGGCCGGACTGTCGCCGCTTCGGGGAACTGGCGTTCTGCGCTTGGCGTGGCGCCCGGTGCGCGCGCCACGACGGCCATGATGGTCCCTCCCGGGATGGGCGACAAGCGAGGAATACGGGATTGCGGCGCTAATTTGCGCTTGGCCACGGCATCCCTATGGGCTAGGAGTCTGCGCGGCACGCCCGCTGCGGATAGACTTGCGTATGGCCGGCGGTGACATCGTCCTTTCCCGCACATATGCAGGTCCGGGAGTTGGTGCCGTCAGTTGGCCAAGAACGCAGAATCGGGTCAAACTGAAGCTGAATCAATCTTTCATCCACCGGAGGTCGAAATGAGTCACGCGTCAATGCTGAAAGCCAGACGGCAGCACCAGAAAACCAGGAAACTTCTCGATGTCGCAGCCAAGCAGGCCAAAGCGCTGGCGAAGCAGGCGTTGGCGGGGCCGGTCGTGAAGAAGGAAAAGGTGAAGAAGGAAAAAGTGAAGAAAGAAAAGGTCAAGACGGAAAAGGTGAAGAAGGTCAAGCCGACCAAGGAGGAGCTTGGCAGGCAGGAAACGAAGAAGAGCAGTGCGGGCGCCGGGAAGAAAGGCGCGGGCTAGAAGATCGCAGCGCCCAGCTTTCCCGCTTGATCTGATTTCTTGAGGTGCAATGGCATTGCCGTAAGCACCTGATGCAATTGCGTCCACTGCCGGCTGTATATCCAGCAATGGCGGCCTCTGCCCCTTCTGACAAGCATCCCTGGGTTTCTTTCGCTCCAATGCAAGCGCAGAAGTTTCCCGCAACGGGGGCGACGTGTCGAGGAATGATTGAAGGCGCTGGAAGCAGGACAAGCAGATGGGGGCCCAACGCCGCCGCCATTTTGATTCGTCAGCCGGAGTGTCCGCGCTTCCGTCGCCACACGTTGGGTGCATCCGTAGCATGCAAGGAGGAGCTCCGCGTACTGGCGAAGTTGGTGGGTGCCGGAACGAGGCTGTGCGAAGCTATCTTTCGCTCCCACATCCACGCCAGCGAGCACCCCAAGCTGAACGATGGGTGGGACGATGGGTCGAAGTCTGGCATGCCCCGAGACGCGAGGTGGGACAAGGAAAAGTGGCGGAGGCGGTGAGATTCGAACTCACGGAAGGGTTGCCCCTTCGCGGGTTTTCAAGACCCGTGCCTTAAACCGCTCGGCCACGCCTCCGGGGACGCGCGCCGCGACTCCCTTGATTCCCGGGCGCGCGGCGGCATATTAGCAGTTGGCGGGGACCCGGCTGGCTGGATAGGGGTTCCCCGATTGAAACTCCTTGGAATTCTGCTAGTCTAAGTCGTTATCGGCCCGTTCCGGGCTGTTCTGGAGGCATTATGGACCGCAAGTTCGAACCGGTGATGTCCGGCCGCCAATCGCCGCTGTCGCCCGCGCCTGCCGGCTCGCCGCGCGCGTCCGGCGACCGCGTGGTGCTGCCGGTCGCGCAGAACACCGTCCTGCGCAATACGTACTGGCTGCTCGCGCTGTCGATGCTGCCCACGATCGCCGGCGCGTTCGTCGGCATGCAGTTCAACTTCATCTCGGTGTTCAAGGCCGCCCCGATCATGGCGCCGCTGCTGATGTTCGCGGCGATGCTGGGCTCGCTGTTCATCGTCAGCCGGCTGCGCAACTCGAGCTGGGGGGTGGTGGCGCTGTTCGCCTTCACGTTCATCGCCGGCGTGTTCCTGACGCCGATCCTGACGGTGGCGGCGGGCTTTCGCAACGGCGGGCAGCTCGTCGGCCTGGCCGGGGCGATGACGGCCGGCATCTTCTTCGCGCTGGCCGCGTTCGTCACGATCACCAAGAAGGATTTCTCCTTCATGGGGAAATTCCTGTTCATCGGGCGTGATCCTGCTGATCATCGCGTCGCTCGCCAACATCTTCTTCCAGATTCCGGCGCTGTCGGTGACGATCTCGGCGATCGCCGTGCTGATCTTCTCGGCGTACATCCTGTACGACCTGTCGAACATCATCCACGGCGGCGAGACGAATTACATCATGGCCACGCTGGGGCTGTTCCTGAACCTGTACAATATCTTCATCAGTCTCTTGAACATCCTGCTCGCGTTCACCGGGCAGAGGGATTGATTCTCTAGTATTGATTTAGAACCAACAGCGATTACGGGGCGCCTTGCGGCGCCCCTTTTTTTTCAGTCGAAGACGGCGATCGACTCGACATGCGCCGTATGCGGGAACATGTTGACGACGCCGGCGGCGGCCAGCCGGTAGCCGCGCTCGTGGACGAGCACGGAGGCATCGCGGGCGAGCGTGCCCGGCGCGCACGACACGTAGACGATGCGCTTTAGCCCCTCCGCGTCGGCGCGGTGCGGCAGCGACTTGACGAGTTCGATGGCGCCTTCGCGCGGCGGGTCGATCAGCGCGCGGTCGAAGCGGCCGAAGCGCGGCCAGGCTCTCCGGCGTCACCGCGAACAGGTTGGCGACGGCAAAGCGCGCGCGCTCGCCCAGGCCGTTGCGGACGGCGTTCTCCTCGGCGCGACGGACGAGCGGCGCGCTGCCTTCGATGCCCAGCGCGTCGGCGCCCTGCCGGGCGATCGGCAGCGTGAAATTGCCCAGGCCGCAGAAGTAGTCGGCGACCCGCTCGCCGGGCAGCGGCCCGAGCAGCGCCAGCGCGCGGCGCACCAGCACGCGATTGATCGCGTAGTTGACCTGCGTGAACTCGGCGGGGCCGAACGGCATCGTCACCGCGAATTCCGGCAGCGTGTAGGCGAGCGACGAGTGCGGCGGGTGGAAGGGCACGACGGTGGCCGGACCGCCGGTCTGCGTCCAGAATTCGACGCCGTGCGTGTCGGCGAAGGCGATCAGCAGCGCCTCGTCCTCCGGCGACAGCGGCGCCAGGATGCGCAGCACCAGCACGTACGCGAGCCCGTCGGCCCGCTCGCCGACGGCGAACTCGATCTGCGGCAGCCGGTCGCGGATCGTCAGCGCGCCGACCAGCGTACGCAGCCCGGGCAGCAGCGCCGACAGCTTGCGCGGCACGACGTGGCATTCGGTCATGTCGGCCACGAAGCTCGACCTGCGCTCGTGGAAACCGATCAGCACGCCGCCTTTCTTGACGACGTGGCGCACCGACAGCCGCGCGCGGTAGCGATAGCCCCACGCCGGCCCTTCGATCGGCGGCAGCATCACTTCCGGCCGCACGCGACCGATGCGCGCGAGCGCGTCCTCCAGCGCGCGCTGCTTGGCGGCCATCTGCAGCGCCGGCGCGGCATGCTGCAGCGTGCAGCCGCCGCAGACGCCGAAATGGGGGCAGCGCGGCGTCACGCGCGACGAACTCGGCCGCAGGATCGCCGTGGCGCGGGCGATGGTGAAGCTCGGGCGCTGCTTCAGCACGGCGAACTCGACGATCTCGCCCGGCAGCGCGCCTTCGACGAACATCGCCTTGCCGTCGACGCGCGCGACGCCGCGACCTTCCTGGTCGAGCGATTCGATGGCGACGGCGTGGTCGGGGAGCGGGGCGTCGGGCATGGGGGCGTGCAAAGCGCGCCGACTTCGTGGACGCGAAGGCAAATTGTACGCAGGGGCGCGGACGGGACCGGGCCGTCCGGTAAAATTTGCCCGATGAAGCTGCTCGCGTTCGACTCGTCCACGCTCTGGCTGTCGGTCGCCTGCGGCAGCGGGCAACAGTGGGCGACCCGCGCGGAGCCGGCCGGGCAGGCGCATTCGGAGCGGCTGCTGCCGCTGATCGACGAGGTGCTGGCGGAGGCCGGCTGGCGTTTGGCCGACCTCGATGCCATCGCGTTCGGCGCGGGACCCGGGATCGTTCACCGGCGTGCGCATCGCCTGCGGCGTCGCGCAGGGCCTGGCGCTGGGCGCGAACCTGCCGCTGGTCCCGGTGCCCACGCTCGAGGCGCTGGCGCAGGCGGCATGGCGCGCGCATGGCGTGCCGCGCGTGCTGGCCTGCCTCGACGCGCGGATGCGCGAAGTCTATGTGGCGGCGTACCGGCGCGAAGGCGAGGTCTGGCGTACGGCGGCGGAGCCGGCGGTGCTGCACCCGGACGAGCTGCGTGCCCCCGACGACGGCCATGGCTGGTTCGGCGCCGGCGACGGCTTCGCTGCCTATCCGCACCTGCTCGCGACGCGCGGCCTCGACGGTTGCGACGCCGGCGTCGTTCCCGACGCGCGCTGCGTGGCGGAGATCGCGCTGCCGCGACTCGTTGCCGGGCAGGCGGTCGACGCCGCGCATGCGCTGCCGCTGTACGTCCGCCATCGCGTGGCGCTGACCACCGCGGAGCGCGCCGCCGGCGCGAGACTGTAATGGCGTCGCTGCCCAAGCCCGCCTCCCGCGCGACGCGTCACCTGGCGGCCGCTGCGCGAGCGCGACGTCGAATACGTGGCGCTGCTCGAGGCGCAGATCCACGCCGCCCCGTGGACGGCGCGCAACTTCCGCGATGCGCTCGCGGCGGGCTACGGCGCGCAGGTGGCCGAACGCGAGGGCCGCATCGTCGCCTTCGGCGTGCTGATGCTGGCGCCGGGCGAGGCGCAGTTGCTGAACCTTTCGGTGGTGCCGGATGCGCGCCGCGAAGGCCTGGGCGGCGAACTGCTGCGGCGATTCCTGGAGGACGCGGGCCGGCTGGGCGCGGAACAGGTGTTCCTCGAAGTCCGCGTCAGCAACGACGCGGCGATCGCGCTGTACGAGCGCGAGGGCTTCGAGCGCATCGCGCGCCGCATCGCCTACTATCCGCCGGGGCCCGATGGCGAGCGCGAGGACGCGCTCGTCATGCGCCGCGATGTCGGCGGGCACTGGATCCGCGGCGTCTGATGGCGACCGATGGCGACCACCGACGACATGCTGGTCGAACTTGGCCTCACGCCGCGCTGGCGGCTGCGGGCGCCGCCGGTCGTGGCCAACGACGACCGCCGACTACGCCCGCGGCGGACGCCAGCGCGCCACGCCGCCGCGGCCGATGCGGACGTCGCGCGGCGTCTGCGCATCGCGGCGCTGGACTGGCCGGAATTCGCGGCCGACGTCGACGCCTGCACGGCCTGCGGGCTGTGCCGCACGCGCAACAGGTCGGTTCCCGGCGTCGGCGACCGCAAGGCCGATTGGCTGTTCGTCGGCGAGGCGCCGGGCGCGGAAGAGGACGCGCGCGGCGAGCCCTTCGTCGGCCAGGCCGGCAAGCTGCTCGACAACATGCTGGCGGCGCTCGGGATGACGCGCGAGCACAACGTCTACATCGCCAACGTGCTCAAGTGCCGGCCGCCGAACAACCGGACGCCGGAACCGCTCGAAGCCGAAGCCTGCCGGCCGTATCTCGAGCGCCAGATCGCGCTGATCGAGCCCAAGCTGATCGTCGCGCTGGGCAAGAGCGCCGCGTCGCTGCTGCTGCGCACCGACGCGACGATCGCGAGCCTGCGCGGCCGCGTCCACCGGTACGGCGGCGTGCCGCTGATCGTGACGTATCATCCGGCGTATCTGCTGCGCACCCTGCCGGACAAGGCCAAGGCCTGGGAGGATCTGCTGCTCGCGCAAGTCAACCGTCGCACAATCCGCCGGCGCGCCGGCGCCTGCACCGCCATTCGTCACATGAAAACTTGCACGGCGGGCCCGCCCGCCGCATATTCCGCCTGCGGGCCGCTGGGCCCGCTCGCATCCGTCCGGAGGACACATGTTGAGGAAACTCGCCGTCCTGTTTGCCGCCCTTGCCGTCATGTCGCTCGCCGGCTGCGGCTACAACGACCTGCAGCGCCAGGACGAAGGCATCAAGGCCGCGTGGTCCGAAGTCCTGAACCAGTACCAGCGTCGCGCGGACCTCGTGCCCAACCTCGTCAACACCGTCAAGGGCTACGCCGCGCAGGAAGCCGACGTGCTGACGGCGGTGACCAACGCGCGCGCCAACGTCGGCGCGATCAAGGCCACGCCGGAACTCGTCAACGATCCGGCGGCGTTCGCCAAGTTCCAGGCGGCGCAGAGCCAGCTCACGAGCGCGCTGTCGCGGCTGCTGGTCGTCGCCGAGAACTATCCGAACTTGAAGTCGGACGCGCTGTTCCGCGACCTGCAGTCGCAGCTCGAGGGCACGGAGAACCGCATCACCGTCGCGCGCAAGCGCTACATCGACTCGCGTGCAGACGTACAACTCGACGGTGCGCTCGTTCCCGACCAACCTGACGGCGATGCTGTTCAAGATGGACGTGAAGCCCAACTTCACCGTCGAGAACGAGGCCGCGATCAGCGCGCCGCCGAAGGTCGACTTCGGCAAGAAGCCGCGCGCCCGCCGCGCCCGCGGTGCCGCCGCCCGCCGCGCCCAAGACGTCGGCCGTCCCCGGCGACGTCAAGGCCGAGGCGCCGGCCGACCCGGCGCAGGAACTGATGAAGAAGGGCTACTGACGCGGCGCGCCGCGCGGGCGGCCGTCACGGCGCTTGGCGCGGATTCCCTCGGTCCACCGTCCACCGGTGACGCATCGTCATGACGTGGTTTGAGTGGCCGCGCAGCGCGCGCGGCTTCGCAGCGTTGCTGTTCGCGTTCGCCGCCACGCTGGCGCACCCGCAGGGATGGGAGGCGGGCACCGACGGCCTGATGCCCGTTCCGCCGCTCACCCAGCGCGTCACCGATCTCACCGGCACGCTGACGGCCGAGCAAACGCAGGCGCTGGTCGCGAAGCTCGCCGCGTGGGAACAGAAAACCGGCAACCAGCTGGCCGTGCTGATGGTGCCGACGACGCAGCCGGAGCCGATCGAGGCGTACTCGATCCGCGTCGCCGATGCGTGGAAGATCGGCCGCAAGGGCCAGGACAACGGCGCGCTGCTGCTCGTCGCCAAGAACGACAAGAAGATGCGCATCGAGGTCGGCTACGGCCTCGAGGGCGTGCTCACCGACGTGACGTCGCGGCGGATCATCGCCGAGTCGATGGCGCCGCTGTTTCGCCAGAACCAGTTCGCGCAAGGGATCGACGCCGGCGTGGACCAGATCATCGCCGTCGTCGACAAGGGCGAGCCGCTCGCCGCCAAACCGGCGTCGACGGCGAAGGCGCGCTCCGGCGGCTTTCCGTTCGAAATGCTGCTGATCATCGTGTTCGTCGTCGTGCCGATCATGGGCGGCATCCTGCGCCGCATCTTCGGCAAGGTGGTGGGCTCGACGGTCGGTGCCGGCATCGTCGGCGCGGGCGCGTGGGTGGTCGCGGGCTCGCTGCTGATGGCCGGCGTGGCCGCCGTGATCGCGCTGCTCGTCATGCTGTTCGCGGGCGCCGGCAGCGGCCTGACGCGGCGCGGGGGCGGCGTCTGGATCCCGTCGGGCGGCGGCGGCGGCTGGGGTGGCGGCGGTGGTGGGGGTGGCGGATTCTCGGGCGGTGGCGGCGGCTTCGGCGGCGGCGGCGCCTCGGGCGGATGGGACTGAACATGGCGCACACCGAACCTTCACGCCTGCGCCGCCTGTGGCGGCATCTCGTCACCGATCGCGGCGACGTGCGCCGCGCGCTTCCTGCCGACGCGCTGGTGCGCATCGAGAACGCCATCGCCGAGGGCGAACTGCGCCACGCCGGGCAGGTGTGTTTCGTCGTCGAGGGCGCGCTGCCGCTGGCGCGCGTCTGGCAACGGCTGTCGCCGCGCGAACGCGCGCTCGAAGTGTTCGGCGCGCTGCGCGTCTGGGACACCGAGCGCAACGACGGCGTGCTGGTCTACCTGCTGCTGGCCGACCGCGACGTGGAAATCGTCGCCGATCGCGGCATCCACGCGCGGGTCGGCGACGCCGGCTGGGAGGCGATCTGCCGGACGATGGAGTCGGCATTTCGCGCGGGACGCTACGCCGAGGGTGCGCAACAGGGCGTGGCCGCGATCGCCGACCTGCTGGCGCGCCATTCGCCGCGCACCGGCGACGTGCGCAACGAGTTGTCGGACCGGCCGATCATTCTCTGAGGCTGCGCGCGTCAGTGCTGCGACTTGCCGTCGGCCTCGTCGGCAATGAGCCCCAGCGAATCCATCTTCGACTGGTTGTGCATGTGCCGCCACAGCACGAGCAGCATCGCGGCGGACATGAACACGCCGAACATCACGATCGCGCGGTTGACCGAGAATCCCTCGCGGATCATCAACGGGTAGAGGCCGACCATCACGAGAATGCCGATGTTCTCGTTGAAGTTCTGCACGGCGATCGAATGGCCGGCGCCCATCAGCACGTGGCCGCGGTGCTGCAGCAGCGCGTTCATCGGCACCACGAAGAAGCCGGCGCAGGCGCCGATGAGGATCATCAGCACGATCGCCATCGGGCAGCTTGGTGACGAAGATCATCGTGATCACGATGAGGCCCATCGCCACGCCGATCGGCAGCACGTTCACCGACTGCGCAGCGTCACGAACCTCGCGGCGATCACCGCGCCGACGGCGATGCCGACCGCCACGACGCCCTGCAGGTACGATGCCTGCGACAGGTCGTAGCCGAGCGCCTTGCCGGCCCACGCGAGCACGATGAACTGCAGCGTCGCGCCGGCGCCCCAGAAAAGCGTGGTCGTGGCGAGCGAGATCTGGCCCAGCTTGTCGCGCCAGAGCAGCGTCACGCAGTGCGCGAACTCGCGGATCAGGTAGAACGGGTTCTTGCTCGGCACCCGGTGATCGACGCCGGTGTCGGGGATGAACCAGTTGAAGATCGCGGCGATCACGTAGATGACGGCGATGACGCAGATGGCGGCCTCGGGCGGCGTGTTGATGCCGGTGTCGATCATCGGCAGGTCGAAGCCCAGCAGCGAGCGTGGACACCTTCGTGCTGACCAGCGCGCCGCCGAGCAGCACGCCGAGGACGATCGAGCCCACCGTCGTGCCCTCGATCCAGCCGTTGGCGACCACGAGCTGCTTGGGCGGCAGGAGTTCGGTGAGGATCCCGTACTTGGCGGGCGAATAGGCGGCGGCGCCGAAGCCGACGACGGCGTAGGCGAGCAGCGGATGCACGGTGAACAGCATCAGCATGCAGCCGACCACCTTGATCGCGTTGGTGATCAGCATCACGCGGCCCTTGGGCATCGAGTCGGCGAACGCGCCGACGAGCGGCGCGAGGACGACGTACGAAACGACGAAGCTCTGCTTCAGCGCCGGCGTCATCCACTCCGGCGCCTGGATCTCCTGCAGCATGCTGATGGCCGCGATCAGCAGCGCGTTGTCGGCGAGCGACGAAAAAAACTGCGCCGCCATGATCGTGTAGAAGCCGGACTTCATATCCTCGAAGGTTCCAGTCTGCCGCTCGCGGCGGCGACAGCTCCTGCCGCCACGTCGCGGATTGCGTGGGAGCGCCGGCGCGGATGGTTATAATGGATATGGTCGCGCGGCCCGGGCTTTATACCATGTTTGCGCCGCGCGCCGAGCGCAGTGCGCCGCGGGTGGCATGCCCTTCGCCGCCGCCCCGCATGCGGCTCCCGATACGCTGCCGACCCGCCCATTCCCTTGATCCAACCGCCGCATGGCCCGACCCGCTGTACGCCCAGATCAACCTGTCCGCGCTGCGCGCCAACCTCGCGCGCGTGCGCGAAAAGGCGCCGGGCACGCAGGTGCTGGCCGTCGTCAAGGCGAACGCCTACGGACACGGACTTTTCGCATCCTGCCCGCGCTCGAGGAAGCCGACGGACTCGCGCTGGTCGAGCCCGACGTCGCATTCGAACTGCGCGAGCGCCGCTACACGCGGCGCATCCTGCTGCTCGAGGGCTTCTTCGCCGAGAGCGAGCTGCCGGAGTTCGCGCAGCGCCGCCTCGCCATCGTTGTGCACGACATGGAGCAGGTGCGGATGCTCGAAAACGCCGTGCTGCCGCGTCCGCTCGAGGTGTTCGTCAAGGTCAACACCGGGATGAACCGCCTGGGCTTTCGGCCCGGCGACGTCGCGGGCGTCTGCGAGCGCCTGTCGTCCTCGCCGGCGGTGGCGGCGTTGCGGCTGATGATGCATTTCGCGCGGGCGGACGAGGACGATGGCCTGAAGGAGCCGATGGCCGTGTTCGAGGCGGCGTGCAAGGGCCTGCCGTACCCGCGGTCGCTCGCGAACTCGGCGGGCATCGTGCGCTTTCCCGAAGTCGGCGGCGACTTCGTGCGGCCCGGCATCATGCTCTATGGCGCGACGCCGTTCCCGTACGACACGGCCGACATGCTGGGATTGCGGCCCGTCATGACGCTGCGCTCGGCGCTCATCGGCGTCCAGGACCTTGAAGGCGAACGAGAGCGTCGGCTACGGCGCGACCTACACGGCATCGCGGCCGCATCGCGTCGGCGTCATCGCGTGCGGCTACGCCGACGGCTATCCGCGCCACGCGCCCAACGGCACGCCGGTGCTCGTCTGCGGGAAGAAGGTGCGCCTGGCCGGCCGGCCGTCGATGGACATGCTGACGGTCGACCTGACCGACGTTCCGGAGGCGCGCGTCGGCAGCCCGGTCGTGCTGTGGGGCGAGGGCCTGCCGGTCGACGACGTCGCGAGCGCGGCGGCGACGGTCGGCTACGAACTGCTGTGCGCGGTGGCGCCGCGCGTTCCGCACGTCTCGAGCGAGGTCGGCGGCATCGACCTCGAACTGTAGGAGCACGCATCGTGTACATCGTCGTCACCGGCGCGGCCGGCTTCGTCGGCGCGAACCTCGTGCGCGGCTTGAACGAGCGCGGCGAGACGAACATCATCGCCGTCGACAACCTCGCCCGCGCCGACAAGTTCCGCAACCTCGCCGACTGCGAGATCGCCGACTACCTCGACAAGGACGAGTTCCTGTCGCGGCTCGCGGCCGGCGACTTCGACGACGACGTCGCGGCGATCCTGCACCAGGGCGCGTGCTCCGACACGATGGAAGCCGACGGCCGCTACATGATGCGCAACAACTACCGGTATTCGGTCACGCTGCTCGACCATTGCCAGAACAACGACATTCCGCTGCTGTACGCGTCGAGCGCGTCCGTCTACGGCGGCGGGCACCACGTTCGTCGAGGCGCGCGAGCACGAGGCGCCGCTCAACGTGTACGGCTATTCGAAGTTCCTGTTCGACCAGTACGTGCGGCGCGTGCTGCCGGAGCGCACGGCGCAGATCGCCGGCTTCCGCTACTTCAACGTCTACGGGCCGCGCGAACAGCACAAGGGGCGGATGGCATCGGTCGCGTTTCATTTCTTCAACCAGTATCGCGCGACGGGGCAGGTGCGACTGTTCGAGGGCTCGGGCGGCTACGCGGCCGGGCGAGCAGCGGCGCGATTTCGTCGCCGTCTACGACGTCGTGAAGGTGAATCTCGATTTCCTCGACCATCCGCACCGCTCGGGCATCTTCAACCTCGGCTCGGGTTCCGCGCAGAGCTTCAACGACGTCGCGGTGGCGATGGTCAACGCCTGCCGCGCGCGGGACGGCAAGCCGCCGCTGTCGCTGGTCGAGATGGTGCGCGAGCAGGCGATCGAATACGTCGAGTTCCCGCCGCAGCTCGTCGGCAAGTACCAGAGCTTCACGCAGGCCGACCTGACGGCGCTGCGCGGCGCGGGCTACGGCGCGCCGATGACGACGGTGGCCGCCGGTGTCGCCGCCTACGTCGAACGGCTGATGGCGCAGTAGGCAGCGCCCGCCGTAACGTGGGTCCACGTCGCTGTGCCGCTCGTGCCTCGAGGTCGCACGGGCGCGACGCGACGCATTTCGCCACCCACGTACGGAGGAACATCATGACCAGGTTCTGGAAGGCGCTCGCGCTGGCGCTCGTCACGCAATTCGGCATCGCGTTCGCGGCGGCCGCCGCGGTCAACATCAACACGGCCACCAAGGACGAGCTCGTCGCGTTGCCGGGCATCGGCCCGGCCAAGGCGCAGGCGATCCTCGACTACCGCAAGCTGAACGGGCCGTTCAAGTCGGTCGACGACCTGAAGAACGTCAAGGGCATCGGCGCCAAGCGGCTCGACAAGCTGCGTCCCGATCTCTCCGTCGGTCCGGCGCCGCCCAAGGTCGCCGCCGCGGGCGGCGGCGCCCGGGCCGACGCCAAGGGGCCGGGGCCTGCCGTGAAGGGCGAGGTCCGCGGGGCGGACGGCAAGTCCGCGAAGTAGCGGAGCGCCTCGCGCTTTGCCCGCATGGCCGCGCGGCCACGCGGGCGGAGCGTTGCCGCAGCCGGCGACCGCGGTCGCCGGCGCGTCAGCGCGGCGCGCATTCACAAAAGTTGCCCCGCGGCGCCAAGGTTACAATGTCCGACGCATCCACAAGACGGCACCGCGATGTACCCCACCCTCGAATCGACGATCGGCAACACGCCGCTCGTCCGGCTGCAGCGCATGCCCGGCGCGACGTCCAACGTGATCCTGGGCAAGCTCGAAGGCAACAATCCCGCCGGCTCGGTGAAGGATCGTCCGGCGCTGTCGATGATCGTCGAGGCCGAGAAGCGCGGCGACATCAAGCCCGGCGACACGCTGATCGAGGCGACGTCCGGCAACACCGGCATCGCGCTGGCGATGGTGGCGGCGATGAAGGGCTACCGGATGATCCTGATCATGCCGGACAACCTGTCGCTCGAACGCCGCCAGTCGATGACGGCCTTTGGCGCGGAGCTGATCCTCGTGACCAAGGCGCAAGGGATGGAAGGCGCGCGCGACCTGGCGCGAGCGGATGCGCGCGGACGGGCAAGGGCACGATCCTCGACCAGTTCGCCAATCCCGACAATCCGCTGGCGCACTACCGGACGACGGGACCGGAGCTCTGGCACGACACGCAGGGACGCATCACGCACTTCGTCTCGGCGATGGGCACCACCGGCACCATCATGGGCGTGTCGCAAGTACCTCAAGGAACGCAATCCCGCCATCAGCATCGTCGGCGCGCAGCCGGCGGAAGGCGCGTCGATTCCCGGCATCCGCAAGTGGCCGGAAGCCTACCTGCCGAAGATCTTCGATGCGCGCCGCGTCGACCGCGTCGAATCCGTGACGCAGCAGGAAGCCGAGGACACGATGCGCCGGCTCGCGCGCGAGGAAGGCATCTTCTGCGGCGTTTCGGCCGGCGGCGCGTGCGCGGTGGCGCTGCGCATTTCGCGCGAGGTGCGCGACGCCACGATCGCCTTCGTCGTCTGCGACCGCGGCGACCGCTACCTGTCGACGGGCGTGTTCGCCGGATGACGCCGATCCTCGTCTTCGACATCGAGACGATTCCCGATGTCGCCGGCATCCGCCGGACCTGCGACCTCCCGCCGGAGTTGAACGATGCCGGCGTCCTCGACTGGTTCGCGCAAAAGCGCCGCGCGTCCTCCGGCAACGACTTCGCTCCCCACTACCTGCAGCAGGTCGTCGCCATCGCGTGCGCGTTGCGCACGGCGACCGATCTCAAGGTGTGGTCGATCGGCGAGGTGGGGGACCCGGAGCCGGAGCTCATCCGCCGGTTTTTCGACGGGCTCGAAAAGTTCACGCCGCAGCTCGTGTCGTGGAACGGCGGCGGCTTCGACCTGCCGGTGCTCAACCATCGCGCGCTGATCCATGGCGTGGTGGCGGAGAAATACTGGGACTGGGGCGATCAGGACCGCGACTTCAAGTTCAACAGCTATCTCGGCCGCTACCACACGCGGCATCTCGACCTGATGGACGTGCTGGCGATGTACCAGCCGCGCGCGAACGCGCCGCTCGACGCCGTCGCGCGCATGTGCGGGTTCCCCGGCAAGCTGGGCATGGACGGCAGCGAGGTGGCCGGCGCGGTGGCGCGCGGCGAAATTGCCGACGTGCGCAACTATTGCGAGACGCGACGTCCTCAACACCTACCTCGTCTACCAGCGCTTTCGCCTGATGCGCGGCGAGCTGGCGGCGGGCGAGTATGCGAAGGAAATCGCGCTGGCGCGCGAGCGCGTCGCCGCCACGGGAGCCCCGCACTGGAAGGCGTTCATCGCCGCCTGGGACGCCGCGTAGCTGTGACGATTCGATACATTGTTTCGGTCACGCATGAATGCTCCACATTTGTCGTTCCCGCGAAGGCGGGAACCCAGCGGCTTCTTGCCGGCCCTGCAGGAAGTGATCCCAAAGACACTGGGTCCTAAGCGTTCGCGGGGGCGACGGCTGATGGCATGACGTTGCGACATGGGAACCCGATGCAACGTATTGAAGGTTGATACCTGGCTCCGGGCCTGCGGCGTCGCGCGAACGCGGCGCGTCAATGCCGGTGCGCCGTGCCCTTCGCCGCCTCGTAGTGTTCGCGCAGCAGATCGCGCCCGAAGTCGCCGTCGAAATCGCGCCACACGGTGCGAATGTGGTTGCCGCCGTCCTGCGACGCGTCGTACTCGATGACGAAGCGCGGGCCCTGCACGCGATAGTAGTGCGGCCGCCCGCGCTCCACGGCGCCCGCCCAGCCGAACCGCACGTCGTCGAGGCCGCCTTCGGCCACCCGCGCCTTCCGCGCCTCCGCGAGCGCCGGCTCGAACGTGCTCGCGTAGACGTCGATCAGCTTCGCGAGCTGCGCCTTCTGCGCGGCCGACAGCTGCGCGGCGGCGATGCCCGCCGGCGGCGGCGGCTCCGCGCGCGGCGCATTCGCGCGTGACGATATCGCCGTAGCTGCGGGCATCGAACACCGCGCTGGCGCGCTGCGCGCCGGACAGCGATTCGAGCAGCGCGCGCGCTTCGTCCTCCTCGGCCGCGAGCACCCGCAATCCGGCGCGCGGCCCCTTCGCACCTGCGCCGGATTGGCGCCGAAGAAGCTCGGCGTGTCGACGGCGAGATGGTCGCCGGCGAGCGTGAAGTTGAGCGAAAGATGGTGGCCCTCGAAGCGCCAGCCCCACGCCGCCGCACGGGCCGGCGGGCCGTAGATCGTCAGGTGGTAGCGCTCGGGATCGCGCATCAGGCCGAACGTCTCGATTTCGCGCAGCACCAGCTCGAGTTCGATGATGTTGACGGCCTTGCGATAGCCGGTGGCCGACAGCGCCTCCTCGAGCAGCGCGTGCACGGCGTCGCGGCCGCGCGCATCCAGCTCCTTCAACGCCACACCGTTGCGGCTGCGCGGCGTGTAGTGCCAGTCGAGGCGGTCGCCATCGTCGAACGGGCGCGTGACCTTGTCGCGCGCGGCGGGCGGCAGCGCCGCGAGCAGCCGCTCCGCGGCGGCGCGCATCCGCGCAGCGGTGGCCGCCGATGCCGGCGCCACGTCGTGTCCCCAGGCGGCACCCGCGAGTACGGCGACGACGATGGCGACGACGATGCGCATGCGCGCATGCTACCGCAGTTCGGCGCGTGCCGCGGCCACCCGCGCGTGCGCGGATCGTGCCGACCGCTACGCGGGCAGGAACGGCACCGGCGCGTAGCGTCCGCCGAGCGCGGCGCGCGAATCCACGCTCCACCACCGGTCGAGCACCGTCGCATAGACGTTGCGGAAATCGAGCGCATGCGCCGGGTTGCCGTCCGCCGACAGCCGCGACAGGTCCGGCGCGGCGCCGTAGAGGCCGCCGGCCACGCGTCCGCCCAGCGCGAAATGAACATTGGCCGTGCCGTGATCGGTGCCGTTGTTCTGGTTTTCCTTCGGGCGCCGCCCGAACTCGGCGTAGGTCAGCACCAGCGTGTCGTCCCATTTGCCGATCTCGACGAGCGCGCGTTCAAGCGCCTGCAGTCCGTTGGCGACCTCGGCGAGCAGGCGCGCCTGCGTCGCCGGCTGGTTCGCGTGCGTGTCGAAGCCGGACAGCGTGACGCGTATCGCGGCCACACCCGAAGGATTGGCGATGATCTGGCAGGCGGTGCGGATGGCGTTGCCGAACGCGCCGGCGGGGAACGGCGTCGCGAACGTCGTGCGGCCGGCCAGGTGCGACGCCGCCTGCACGATGTCGCCTTCGACCTTCAGGATGTGCGCGAGCGCCTTGTTGCGCGGGGCGATGCCGGGCTGCGCGAGCCGGGCGCGGCGCAGGAACTGCTCGGTGTCCGAAAGCGCGATCGCGCGCGTGCCGCCGCCGGCCAGCGGCCCCAGGTCGCTCGAGCCGACGATCACGCCATCCGCCGCGAATGTCGGCGGCACCGGCTGCGTGGCGAACGCGCGCGTCAGCCAGCCGTCCTGCAGGTATTGCTCGCTGCGGCTCGCGGTATCCCAGATTTCGATCGAGCGGAAGTGCGACAGGTTGGGTTCGGGGTAGCCGACACCCTGCAACACGGCGAGCCGGCCGTCCTGCCAGACGGCGGAAAGCGGCGCGAGCGCGGGATGCAGCCCGACGCGGTCGGACAGTTGCACGACCTGGTCGCGCGCGATGGCGATCTTCGGACGCAGCGCGTAGTAGGCGGGGTCCGCGTAGGGGACGAGCGTATTGAGCCCGTCGTTGCCGCCTTTCAGCTCGACCAGCACGAGCAGCTTGCGATAACCCGACGCCGCGGGCGCGGCGGCCATTGCCACCTCGCGCGGTGCCCGCCAGCGCGAGCGGTATCGCGGCGGCGCGAGCGAAGGGGCACGCCGCGGCGGCCCGGAGGAATGCGCGTCGATTCATCATGTCGTCCCCGGCAACGATGTCACTTGAGCTGGTAGGCGGGATCGAGCAGCGTCGCGCGGACAAACGCCAGCGCATCGCTATCGCCTTCGGCGGCGTCCGGCGCCAGCGGTGGCAGCGGCAGCAGCAGCGCCTGCGCGGACTGCTGTTTCGCCGCCGCCGTGGCGCCCGGACGCCGTGCGATCCACTGCACGGCGTCGAAGCGCACGTTGCGCAGTCCGCGGTCGACCGCCGCCGCGAAGCGCTGCGCGCGCAGCTTGTCGTCGTCCGCCGCATCGAGCGGCGGCAGACCGGACGCCGGGCTGCGCATGGCCATCGCCGTCGCGTCGCCCTCGACCGCCCGTGGCATTGACGCGTCGGCAGCGGCCGGCATCATCGCGGCCGGGGCGTCGCCCATCCGCGCCAGGCGGTCGAGGAACTGCTTGCGGGCCAGCAGCGTGTTGCTGTTGATCCACGCTTCGCCGCCCGGCCAGCCCTTCACGTTGGGCGGCGAGAACAGGTTCTGCCCCATGCCGGCCGACACGACGGCGAACGGCATCGCGGCGCCGGGCACCACTTCGAGCTGGCGCAGCGTGCCGACGACGAGCTCGACGGGGCTCTTCACGAGCGTGCCGCGGTTGTCGGCCGCCCAGAACGCGTCGGACAGGAAGAGTGCCTGCAGCGCGGCCTTCACGTCGTAGTCCCGGCCGCGGAAGATCTGCGCGATCCGTTCGACTTCGCGGCGATCGGGATCGGCCGCGACGAACTCCCGCCACAGCTTGCCGACGACGAACGCGGAGGTCTGCGGGCGCGCGAGGATCAAGTCGAGCACGGCGTCGCCGTCGAAGCGGCCCGAGCTGCCGAACACGGTCTTGACGCCGCGATCGTGCAGCCCTGGCCGGAAGAGGTAGGTCCCGGTGTCGCGATCGAGGCTCCAGCCGGTGAACGCCCGCGCGGCTTCCTTGATGTCCTGCTCGGTGTACTGGCCCTCGCCCAGCGTGAACAACTCCATCACCTCGCGCGCGAAGTTCTCGTTCGGCTGGCCCTTGCGGCTCTGCGCGACGTCGAGGTAGACGAGCATCGCGGGCTCCTTCGACGCCGCGCGCAGCAGCGTGGCGAAGCTGCCGAGCGCATGCGCGCGCAGCGTGGCGTTCTGCGCGTACATGAGGCGGGCGAAGCGGACCTTCTGCTGGCTCGACACGAAGTGGTTGTGCCAGAACAGCGTCATCCGCTCGGTGAGCGGCGACGGCGTGACGAGCATTTCCTGCATCCACCACGCGCGCAGCTCGATGCCCAGCCGCGTCTGCTGCTGCCGGAACGCGCGGCGCTCCTCGAAGGTGGCGGTGTCCTGGGCCGGATAGCGCAGCGGTGCCGTATCGCCGACCCAGGCCGGTGCGGGGGTCACCGGCGCCGTGCGCGCATCGCGCAGCAGCCGGGCCACCGCCTGCTCGCGGGTGAGTCCGGCGAAGTCGCGCACCTCGGCATCGGTGGGGCCGAAGCCCGTGCGCGCCAGCAGGTGGCGCGCGTCGTCGTATCCCATCGGTCCCGGCGCCGCGTGCGCAAGAATGGCGGCCAGGCAGCAACGCTGCGAAAGCGACAGTGCGGGTCGGCATGGCGGTCCTCGCTTGGGCGGGTGTGTCCATCGTCAACGCGGGAGTGTGCGCGCGTGTTGACCGCAATGCTGTGCCAAGCTGTAACCGGCTGTTTCACGTACGCATGCCGCTACGTCATACCTGCCGTCGTCGTCCCCGCGAAGGCGGGGACCCAGCGTCTTGGGGGCCTACTCTGCGCGAGGTGTGAAGACGTCGCTGGGTTCCCGCGTTCGCGGGAACGACGGATGAGGAGGATTCAGGCGTGTCCGCCGCTAAAGCGTCACCTTCCCGCGCGCGATTTCGATGACGCGGCCGGACACGCGGATCTGCCGGTCCGCCGTCACTTCGAGTCCCAGCCGGCAGGGCCTGCCCACGGCCTCGCCCTGGCTCACCGCGAGCCGTTGCGGCAACGGCGCGCCGGTCGCGAGCAGCCAGCCGCCCAGATTCGCGCAGGCGGAACCCGTGCCCGGATCCTCGATCACCGATCCGTGCTTGGGAAAGAAAAAGCGCGCGAGCACCGCATCGCCTTCGCGGGCGAAGACGTAGGCCATCGCGCGCTGCCCGTTGCTGCCGTGGGCGCGCAAGCCTTCCGCGGTAGGCGCGGCGCGGCGTACCGCGGCAAACGTCGCGAGCGGGATCACCAGTTGCTCCGATCCGGTGTCGACCCACAGCGGGTGCTCGGCGACATCGCCGGGGACGAGGCCCAGCATCGTCGCCAGGTCGGCGCGCGATGCGGTCGGCGGACGATGCGTGGGCGCGTTCGCCGACAGCGTCCAGGCATCGCCGTCGGCGGCGACGGGGATCACCCCCGCCTTCATTTCCAGCGTCAGCGTGGTCGCCGGCGGCGAGGATGTCCCTGACGACGTGGGCGGTACCGAGCGTCGGATGCCCGGCGAACGGCATCTCGAACGTCGGCGTGAAGATCCGCACGCGGGCCGACGCCACCCGCGATGGCAGCACGAACGTCGTCTCCGACAGGTTCATTTGCAGCGCCAGCGCCTGCATCGTCGCCTCGTCGAAGTCCCGGCCATCCTCGAAGACGCACAGCGGATTGCCGGCGAGCGGACTCTCGGCGAACACGTTGACGATCCGATACGAAAAGCTGTTCATGCCACGGGCTCCGGCAATGGCGTCGATACGGCGTCGACGAGTCTGCGCGCCAGCGCGCGAAACGCGTCCGGTGAGATTGCGTCGGGCGCAAACGTCGGCGCCTGCGCGCTGCGGGGAAAATTGCGCTCGATGGAACGGGCGTACATCGGGTCGTAATGGCGGACCAGCAGTTCATCGACCAGCGGATCGAAATCGCCGGCGCGCGCCGCGGCATTCCAGCGCTCGACGGTCTTGTGGCCGTGCAGCGGGACGAGATGGGCGAGCTTGTCCGCCAGCGCGTCGGCATCGGCCAGGAAGTGCGCGTACTCTTCCTTCAGCAACTGCACGCGCAGCGGCTGCGGTGTGGCGATCTTCACGCACGCGGCATCGCGCATCGCCGCGAGCAGCGCCTCGGGCACCTGCACGGTGCCGATCTTCTTGCTCTCCGACTCGACGAACACCGGGCGTTCGGGGTCGAGCCGGTCGAGCGCGGCCAGCAACTGGCTGTCGAACCATTTCTGCGACGGCTGCGGATCGCCGGGCAGGTCGCCCAGCAGCGAGCCGCGGTGCTTGCGCCAGCGCCTCGAGATCGAGCACCTGCGCGCCGATGTCGGTCAGCGCGCCGAGCAGGCGGCTCTTGCCCGACCCGGTCAGGCCGCAGACGACGACGAGACGAAAGCGCGTCGGCGGCGCGGCGAGCGCGGCGACGACGTGCCGGCGATACGCTCTGATACCCGCCTTCGAGCTGCACGGCCTTCCAGCCGATTTCCTTCAGCACGTGGGCGAGCGCTGCGCTGCGCTTGCCGCCGCGCCAGCAGTAGACGAGCGGCGCCCAGTCGCGCGGCTTGCCCTGGCAATGCGTTTCGATGATGCGCGCGATGTTGCGCGCGACGATCGCGGCGCCGCGCTGCTTGGCGGCGAACGCGGAATCCTGCGCATGCAGCGTGCCGACTTCGGCGCGCTCCACGTCGGTGAGCACCGGCAGGCTGATCGCGCCGGGGATGTGATCGAGCGCGAACTCCGACGGGCTGCGGACGTCGATGCGGTCCGGATAGGATCGGCAGCGCCGCGATGCCGACCTTGCCGTCGGACGGCCCGCGCGATTCGCCCTTGGCGCCGCTCATTTTTTTCGCAGCAGCGGCTGCGAGCTTCGGCCACACGTTGTCGAGCAGCTTCGGCTGCGCCGCGGCGGTCGGGTGGATGCGGTCGGACTGGAATTGCGACAGGTCCTCGCCGAAGCCGGCGAAGAACATCGGTACGAGCGGCACGCGCCTGGTCTTGGCCACGTCCGCGAACAGCTCGCTGAATTCGCGCACGTAGGCGGGACCGTAGTTGGACGGCATCTGCATGCCGACGAGCAGCACCCTGGCGCCGGCGGCCTGCGCGGCCGTCACCATCGCGTCGAGGTTCTCGCGTGTCGTGGCGAGCTTGCCGCCGCGCAGCGCATCGTTGCCGCCCAGTTCGATGACGACGATGGCGGGCTTGTGCTGGGTCAAGAGGGCCGGCAGTCGCGCGCGGCCGCCCGCCGTCGTGTCGCCGCTGATCGAGCCGTTGACGACGCGGTAGCGGTAGCCCTCGGCGCTCAGCTTCCGCGCCAGCAGGTCGACCCACACCTGGCCGGCGGCGAGGCCGTAGCCCGCGGAGACGGAATCGCCGACCACCAGGAGCACCGGCGGCAGGTCCTGCGCCGCGACGGGTGCGGCCATGGACAAGGCGACGCACCAGCGCAGAGGAGGGAACGAAGGTGGCGACGCGCGATCGAATGGAGGGTTGCCATGGGAGGCGATTGTAGCCTGCGGGGTTGCCGCCCCCGGGGCGGTGGGTGGACAGCGCCACGCTACAATGGGGCTGCCCCTTGCGACGTGCGCGGCCACGGCGGCCGCGCATTGTGCGTGCATCACCTTGCAATCGTATTGCCGCATCCGCATGTTTAGCCATGGCCGCCCCGGCCGGACTCCCGACCTTCATGACCCACTCCATCATCCGCGCCGAGGCGCTTACCAAGATCGTCCGCAGCGGCGACGATCCGCTGACGATCCTCGACGACGTGTCGTTTACCGTGGAGCCCGGGGCGTCGATCGCCATCGTCGGCGCGTCCGGCTCCGGCAAGACGACGCTGCTCGGCCTGCTCGCCGGGCTCGACAGTCCGACGTCGGGCGAGATCCACGTCGACGGCCAGGCGCTGTCCACGCTCGACGAGGATGCGCGCGCGGCGATGCGCCAGCGGCTGCTCGGCTTCGTGTTCCAGTCGTTCCAGTTGCTGCCGGCGCTGACGGCGCTGGAAAACGTGATGCTGCCGCTGGAACTCGCGGGTGCGGACGATGCCGAGGCGCGGGCGCGCGTGTGGCTCGATCGCGTGGGGCTCGGCAAGCGCGTCACGCATTACCCGCGGCAGCTGTCCGGCGGCGAGCAGCAGCGCGTGGCGATCGCGCGCGCCTTTGCCGGCGAGCCCAAGCTGCTGATGGCCGACGAGCCGACCGGCAACCTGGATGGCGCCACCGGCGTCGAAGTGGCCGACCTCATGTTCCGCCTCAATCGCGAGCACGGCACCACGCTGGTGCTCGTCACGCATGACCTGTCGCTGGCGGCCCGTTGCGGTCGCAAGCTGTCGCTCGCGTCGGGGCGGCTCGTCGGCGACGAACTCGTGGCCGCGTAGGCGGACGCGCGATGCGGACGATCCGGCTTGCCCTGCGCCTGCTGCGCCGCGATTGGCGGGCGGGCGAGCTGCGCGTGCTTGCGGCGGCGCTCGTGCTCGCCGTGGCGAGTGTCGGCACCGTGGGACTCTTCGCCGACCGCGTGAAGGCGGCGATGACGACGCAGGCCAACCTGCTGCTCGGCGCGCGACCTGATGATTTCGGGCGATCGCGCGCTGCCCGCGTCGTTCACCGACAATGCGCAGCAGCGCGGACTGGCGACGACGCCGGTCATCCGCTTCAACAGCATGGTGCCGCCGCCGCCGGGTGCGGGCTCCGATGTCCTCGCCGTGCTGTCCGACGTCAAGGCGGTCGGCGCCGGCTATCCGTTGCGCGGCGCCATCATGCTGGCCGATCCGGCGCTGCCGGATGGGCGCGTCACGACGGCGATTCCCGGCGCGCGGCGAAGCATGGCCGGATACGCGGCTCGCCGCGCGGCTGGGTGTCAAAGTCGGCGACCGCATCGCCGTCGGCGAATCGATGCTCACCGTGTCGGCGATCGTCCAGCAGGAGCCGGAAGTCGCGGGCATCGTCTTCGCGCTCGGTCCCAAGCTGCTGCTCAACATCGACGACGTGCCCGCCACCAACCTGCTGCAGCCGGGCAATCGCGCGACGTGGCGCCTGCTGGTGGCCGATCGCGCGGGCACGGCGGCGCTCGATGCGTACCGCGAGTGGCTCGGCGCCGAGATGAAACCGGGGCAGCGGCTGGAAACGGTGCGCGACCTGCGTCCGGAAGTGCGGCAGACGCTCGAGCGCGCGGAAAAATTCCTGAGCCTCGCGGCACTCGTCGCGGTGCTGCTCGCGGCGGTGGCGGTGGCGCTCGCGGCGTCGCGCTACCTGCGGCGGCACCTCGACGCGGCGGCGATGTTCCGCTGCTTCGGCGCACGCGTCGGGCAGACGCTCACGCTGTTCTTCGTGCAGTTCCTGGCGCTGGGGGTGGTCGCCTGCGCGGTCGGGCTGGCAGTCGCGTTCGGCGGGCCAGCAGCTGCTGGTGGAATTGCTGTCGTCGGTCGTCGCGTCCGATCTGCCGCCGCCGTCGTGGATACCGGGCGCGACGGCGTTCGCCACCGGCATGCTGCTGCTGTTCGGCTTCGCGTTGCCGCCGCTGGTGGCGCTCGCCAGCGTGCCGCCGTTGCGCGTGCTGCGCCGCGACCTGCCGCGGCCGCGCGCGGGCGGCGTGCTCGCTTACGTATTGGGCGCCATCACGATCGCGCTGCTGATCGCGTTTCAGGCGCGCGAGGTCCAGGCGGGCCTCATCATGGTCGGCGGCGTCGCCGGGCTGCTGGCGTTGGCGGCGTTCGTCGCATGGCTGCTGCTCGCGCTGCTCAAGCGGCTGCCGCAGCGCGGCGTCACCTGGCGCTTCGGCCTCGCCAACCTGCGGCGGCGCGCATTCGCGTCGAGCCTGCAGATCGGCGCGCTGGCGCTGGGCTTCATGGCGCTGTTGCTGCTGACGGTCGTCCGCGGCGACCTGATGCAGCAACTGGCGCGCCAGCCTGCCGCCCGACGCGCCGAATCAGTTCCTCGTCAACGTGCTGCCGGACCAGGTCGACGACGCGCGCGCCCAATTGCAACAAGGGCGTCGGCGCCGACGTGCTGTTCCGGCCGATGGTGCGCGGGCGCCTGGTCGAGTTGAACGGCGTCCGACGTCGATACGACGAAATTCTCCGACACGCGCGCGCGGCGGCTGGCCGAGCGCGAGTTCAACCTGTCGTGGACCGACACGCTGCCGAAGGGCAACCGCGTGGCGCGCGGCACGTTCTGGACCGAGGCGACGAGCGCGGCGGACGCCGGCATGTCGCTCGAGGACGGCATCGCGGAGACGCTGGGCGTCAAGCTCGGCGACGAGCTGACGTTCGACATCGCCGGCAGCCGCGTCACCGCGAAGGTGACGAGCCTGCGCAAGGTCGACTGGGACAGTTTCCGCGTGAACTTCTTCGCGCTGTTTCCGCCGGGCCCGCTCGACGACGATGCCGGCCACGTACATCGCCGCGTTCCGCGCGCCGGAAGGCCCGAACACGTGGCTGCCGCCGCTCGTGCAGAAGCATCCCAACATCCTTGTCGATCGACATCGGCGAAATCGTCCGCCAGGTGCAGGGGATCATGGATCACGTGTCGCGCGCGGTGGAATTCGTGTTCCTGTTCACGCTCGCCGGCGGCCTGCTCGTGCTGCAGGCGGCCATCGCGGCCACGCAGGACGAGCGCAAGTTCGACGCCGCGATCCTGCGCACGCTCGGCGCGTCGCAGCGCCAGCTCGCGGCGGCGCAGATCGCCGAGTTCCTGCTGCTGGGCGCGCTGTCGGGACTCGTCGCGGCGGCGGGGGCGACGGCCATCGGCTGGGCGCTGGCCGATCAGCGTGTTCAAGATCCCCTTCGAAGCCAATCCGATGGTCTGGGTCTACGGGCGTCCTCGGCGGCGCGCTGGCCGTCACGCTGGCCGGGTGGCTCGGCACGCGGTCGACGGCGCGGCAGCCGCCGCTGGCGGTGATCCGCCAGCTCGGCTGATCGTCGTTCGCGTGGACGCGCCGGACGCCGCGCCGCCGACGCCGTACGAACTCTTGGGCGGCGATCGCGGCGTGCGCGCGCTCGTCGACGCGTTCTACGACCGGATGGATCTCGAAGAGGCGTTCGCGGGGATTCGCCGCTCTGCATCCGCCGAGCCTCGACGGCTCGCGCGACAAGCTTTACTGGTACCTGTCGGGATGGCTCGGCGGGCCGTCGCTGTACATCGAGCGCTTCGGCCATCCGCGGCTGCGCGCACGCCATCTGCCGTTTCCCATCGGACGGTCGACATCCGGGGCTCGACGCCGCGTCGAGGCCGGGCGTCGACGACATGTATGAATTGCCTAAAAATGCAGTCCTAATGCACACTTTGCAGTCGCCGGACTGCATGAACACCTTTTCCGAAAGCTTTCGCTGGCGCTGGCCCTCGTCTCGCATTTCGACCCGAAGCTGCTGGCGATCGTCGAGCTGTCGCTGCGCGTCAGCCTCACGGCGACGTTCATCGCGTCCTGCGTGGGGCTGCCGCTCGGCGCCGCGATCGCCGTCGGCCGCTTCCCCGGCCGGCAGTCGCTGACGGTCATCCTGAACGCGATGATGGGACTGCCGCCGGTCGTCGTCGGGCTGGTCGTCTATCTGCTGCTGTCGCGCGCCGGGCCGCTCGGCGCGTTCGGCGTCCTGTTCACGCCGACGGCGATGATCGTCGCCCAGACGATCCTGATCACGCCGATCATCGCGGCGCTGTCGCGGCAGATCGTCGCCGATGCCTGGGGCGAGTACCGCGAGCAGCTGACATCGCTTGGCGCCGAGCACCTCGCGCGCCGCGCTGACGCTGCTGTGGGACACGCGCTTTTCGCTGGCCACGGTGCTGCTGGCGGGATTCGGCCGCGCGATCGCGGAAGTCGGCGCGGTGATGATCGTCGGCGGCAACATCGACGGCGTCACGCGCGTGATGACGACGACGATCGCGCTGGAGACCAGCAAGGGCGACCTGCCGCTGGCGCTGGCGCTCGGGCTCGGTGCTGATAGCGATCGTCGTGGCGCTCAACGCCGCCGCGCAGTACACGCGGGAATGGGCGCGGGTTCGCTATGGCTGAGGCGTCGCCGCCCGCGGGCGTGCCCATCGTTTGCGCAGCTGTCGCCGTCTCGCTCGGCGGCGCGCGCATCCTGCACGGCGTCGATCTCGCGATTCGCGCGCGGCGCCGCACGTTCGTGCTCGGCCCCAACGGATCGGGCAAGAGCACGCTGCTGCGGGTGCTGCACGGGCTGCTTCCGCCCAGCGCGAGGCACGATCACCTGGGGCGGCGCGACCCGCGGTCGCCGGCGCGGCAGGCGATGGTGTTCCAGCGTGCGGTGCTGTTGCGGCGCTCGGCCGCCGCCAACATCCGCTATGCGCTGGAGCTGGCCGGCGTCGCGGTCGCCGAAGCGGAGGAGCGCATCGACGAAGCGCTGGGCGAAGTCGGCTTGCGCGCGCTCTCCGGTCGATCCGGCGCGCGTGCTCTCCGGCGGCGAGCAGCAGACGGCTGGCGCTGGCCCGCGCATGGGCGCTGCGGCCCGAAGTGCTGTTCCTCGACGAGCCGACGGCGAGCCTCGATCCCGAAGGCCGCGCGTGCGGTCGAGGACATCGTCCGCGACATCCACGCGCGCGGGCACGACCATCGTCATGTCGACGCACAACCTGGCGCAGGCCAAGCGCCTGGCCGACGACATCGTGTTCCTGGAGGAGGGCCGGCTGGTCGAGCAGTCGCCGGCCCACGTTTTTTTCGGCACGCCGCGCACCGCGGAAGCGGCGGCCTTTCTTGAAGGAGAACGACTGTGATTCGACGGCAATGGTTCTCGCTGGTGGCGGGCGTCGCTGCTTGCCGCGGTCGCGCAGGCACCGCTTGCGCAGGACAAGTTCATCGTGGTCGTCGTCGACGACGTCGACCGAGCAATCGGGACTCTTCGGCCACCTGCTTCCGCTGTTCGAGAAGGACACCGGGATCAAGGTCCGCGTCGTGGCGCTGGGCACGGGACAGGCGCTCGACATGGCGCGCCGCGGCGACGCCGACGTCGTGTTCGTGCACGATCAGGCGGCCGAGGAGAAGTTCGTCGCCGAAGGCTTCGGCGTCAAGCGCTTCCCGGTGATGTACAACGACTTCGTGCTGATCGGTCCGAAGAGCGATCCGGCGAAGATCGGCGGCGGCAAGGACATCCTCGACGCGCTGCGCAAGATCGACGCGGCGAAGGCGCCGTTCGTGTCGCGCGGCGACAAGAGCGGCACGCACGCGGCCGAGTTGCGGTACTGGAAGGCCGCCGGCGTCGATCTCGATGCGCAGAAGGGCGCCTGGTACAAGGACACGGGCTCCGGCATGGGTCCGACGCTCAACACGGCGTCGTCGATGAACGGCTACGTGCTGGCCGACCGCGGCACGTGGCTGTCGTTCAAGAATCGCGGCGACCTCGTCGTGCTGGTCGAAGGCGACCAGCGGCTGTTCAACCAGTATGGCGTGATGCTGGTCAATCCGGCGAAGCACGCGCACGTCAAGAAGGACGCTGGGACAGCAGTTCATCGACTGGGTGGTCTCGCCGACGGGCCAGGCGGCCATCGCGAGCTACAAGATCGGCGGCGAGCAGCTCTTCTTCCCGAACGCCAAAGGCTGATGGCGATGCCGGCGCGCGCGCGGGCGCCTATGGTCAGGCGTTGAACACGACCCGGCCCGTCGCGCTCACGTCGTAGCCGCCAAGCGTGGCCGCGTGCTCGCGCATCTCCGGCGAGCGCGCGAACGCGAGCAGCGCCTGCACGCCCGGCTCGAAATAGTCGCGGCGCCGCAGGACGAGATCGAGGCGCTCGATCGGCGAGCGGAATGAAGTCGAGACCGTGCGCACGCGCGGCGGCTTCGATGGCGACGCCGGCGTCCGCCTTGCCGTCGCGGATCGCCGCCGCGACGTCGGTTTCCGCCAGCGCCGGACGCGCGCAGCCAGCGGAGGTCGTCGCGCTTGATCGCGCCCTGCTCCAGCAGGTGCGCGAACAACTGATGGCTGCCGGCCTCCGGCTGGCGGCCGATCACCCGCGCGCGCTTGCGCTCTAGGTCGGCCGAGCGTCCGCGAGCTCGAGCGGATTGCCCGGCGCGACGACAGCAGTCCCTGCGCACGCGCGCGCCCATTCGATGATGACGACATCCGCGGCCGGCAGGCGCGCGCGCACCAGCGGCACGTTGTATTCGCCCGACTCGCGGTCACGCCAATGGACGGCGGCCACGATCGTGCCGCGCCGTCGCGCCAGGCGATCGAGCCCCGCGCGGCTGCCGCAGGCCAGCACGGCGAGCCCGCTGCCCGACTCGCGCGCCGCCCATTCGAGCAGCGGATCGTGGCTGCCGGCGATGATCGGCGGTGCGGCGGCGGTCGCGTCCGTCGCGGGCGCGCCGGACTTGGCCGCCAGCCACGCGTCGATCTGCGCGCGCGGGAACAGGAGCTTGCCGGTCGCGCGCACATGCGGCAGCGCGTTCGCTGCGCACGAGGTCGTAGATGCGGCGCTCCTTCAGCCGCAGGTACGCCGCGACTTCGCGCGTATCCATCATCGCGGCGGGACAGGCGGAGCGGCGGCGACCGGTTTGGGTGGGCGCGGCACGCGGCGATTCTCGCACGGCGGCCCGACAGCGGCTCACTTGCCCGCGAGAGCGGACTCGCGCGACAGCAGGCGCGCGACGCCCGTCAGCGCCACGACGATCAGCACCGCGGGCACGGCGTAGGACAGCGCGCAGCTGCGCCAGCGGGATCGCCTCGCCGCGCAGCGCCAGCTTCAGCAGCGTGAACTGGCCCGAGATCGGCACCAGGGCGAGCCACGGCGGCTCCCGTTGCTGCAGGAACAGCTGCACGACCGGAATCATCGACACGACGAACAGCATGCACCGAGACGTTGGCCTGCGCCTCCTTGAACGTGCGACCGCGGCTGCCGACGAACAGCAGCACGGCGGGAATCAGCAGCATCATCGGCAGCAGCACCACGACAAAGCGCAGGAACTCGCGCGCGCTGAACAGGAACGGCACGCCCACCGGCGGCAGCGGAGCGAACGCCAACGTCAGGTAGAAGCCCGCCGAGCGTGGTGAGCACGACCAGCGCGTTGAAGAACGAGACGGCGAGCCACTTGCCGGTGACGAGTTCCAGCGGCCGCGCCGGCGTCATCAGCAGCGGCTCGAGCGATTGCCGCTCGCGCTCGCCGGCGGTGGTGTCGAGCGCCACCGCCATGCCGCCCATCACCGATGACATCAGCCCGTAGAACGCGACGAGGAACAGGATGATGGCTCCGGACTGCTGCGGCGTGGCGAGGTCGATGTCCTCGACGTTCAGCGGATTGCCGACGAACGGCGATACGCCGCGCAGCAGCAGCCGCTGCGCACCCCACTGGCGGCCGTAGGCGCGCAGCAGGCTCTCGGCCTGTCGGATCGCCGGCTGCGCGCGATCGCGCGAGCGGTCGGAGACGAGGCGCACGATGCCCTGCCGGCCCGCGCTCACGTCGGCGACGAACTTCTCGTCGACGACGAGCACGACATCCAGTTCGCCGGCCCGGAGCTTCGCCTCGTAGTCGGCGGGCGCCGGCGACAGCGTGACCTGGTTGCGTTCGAGGAACGCGGCGAGCGCCGGCGCGTGCTGCGATGCCGGCGGCGGGGAGCTTCAGTTCGCGCGCGCGGTCGGCCTGGTTCGCGATCAGGTTGAAGATGAGCATCAGGAAGATCGGCCCGGCGATCGCGGCCGTCAGCAGCGACACGAGCAGCGTGCGCCGGTCGCGCATCATGTCGACCACTTCCTTGCGCGCGATGCCGCGAGCCACGGCGATGCGCTGGCGCGCGCCATGGCCGCTCATGCTATCATGCGGCGCAGCGCCATCTCAGCCGGTGCCCAGCAGCGCGACGAACGCGTCCTCGAGCGTGGCGGCGCCGCTTTGCGCGACGAGTTCCGCCGCCGTGCCCTCCGCGACGACGCGGCCGGCGCCCAGGATGACGATGCGGTCGCACAGCGCGGCGACCTCCTGCATCACGTGCGACGAAAAGAGGATGCACTTGCCCGCGCCGCGCAGTTGCCGGATCTGCTCGCGCAACGCGCGCACGCTCATGATGTCGAGCCCGTTGGTCGGCTCGTCGAGCAGCACGGTGGCCGGATCGTGGACGAGCGCGCGGGCGATCGCGACCTTCATCTTCTCGCCCTGCGAAAATCCCTGCGCCCGGCGCTCGGCGATCGACTCCAGGCCGAGCGTGCCGACCAGCGCGTCGACCCGCGTCTCCAGCGCCGCGCCGGACAGGCCATGCAGCGCGCCGTAGTAGCGGATGTTCTCGCGCGCCGTCAGCCGCGGGTACAGTCCCCGCGCATCGGACAGCACGCCGATGCGCTCGCGCACGGCGTAGCGGTCGCGCACGACGTCCAGGCCCTCGACGCTGGCCGTGCCGCCGTTGGGCACGATCAGCGTCGCCAGCATCCGCAAGCAGCGTCGTCTTGCCGGCGCCGTTGGGGCCGAGCAGGCCCGTGATCTCGCCCGCCGGCGCCGTGAACGACACGCCGCGCACCGCGTGCACCTCGCCCTTCCTGCCGAAGGACTTCTCCAGTTGCTCGACGCGGATCATGGCTGCGGCCCGAGACGGTTGGGCCACATCGGCGGCGGCGCGCTCTTCTCGAAATGCGCGACACAGGTCGGCGGCAGTTTCGCGAACCCGGCATCGTCGACGAACGCCGCGAGGAGCCGCGGCCCGCACGCGTGGACGGAGACGATGTGGCCGTAGCCGGGCGCCACGATATGCTTGCCGTTGGCGAGGCCCTTCAGCAGGTCGGCGCCGTACGCGGGCGGCGTCACCGGGTCCATGCCGCCGGACAGCAGCAGCACGGGCTTGTCGCTCTTGAGCGGCGTGGCGAAATCGGCGGGTACGCTGCCGCGCGGCCACACGCTGCACACGCTGATCGCCAGTTCGGCGAGGCGTCGCGTCGGCAGTCCGGCGAGCGCCCGGCTTGCGCCGCCGGGCGCGATGCGCGGCACGTCCTCCGCGCAGGTCACCGAAAAATGCAGCGCGGCGTTCATCTGCTCCGCGAGATTGCCGGAAAAGGCCGGATTGGCCGCGAACAGCGGTCCGAAGTCGCCGCGCGCGGCGAGCGACGAGCATTTCCGGCAACAGCGTGGCGGTCTCGGGCGCGTAGGTCAGCGGCTGCAGCGCGCCCAGCACGACGTCGATGGTGACGCGCGCGCGCCGCGTCGCGCCGGTCCGCGGATCGATGACGTCCATGTCGCGGCCGTCGGGGCCGAGCGCGCGTTCGACGTCGGCAAGCGTCGCGGCCACGTCCGGATGCGCGCCGCGACAGGCGGCGGAGGCGGCGCAGGCCGTCGAACAGCGCGGTGAGCGCCGCGGCGCGCGTGCGCCAGACGTCGAGCGTGATGACGAGCCCCGGCGGCGCGACGCCGTCGAGCGTCAGCGTCCGCACCCGCTCCGGATGGCGCCGCAGGTACTCCTGCGCGACGCGCGAGCCATAGCTGCCGCCCCACAGGTTCCAGCGCGCATAGCCCAACGCTTCGCGCATGGCTTCGAGATCGGCGATCCATGCGGTGGTCGTGTATTGCGCCGCGTCGACGCCCTGCGCCTTCAACTCGGCGACGC
The DNA here is from genome assembly GCA_963823475.1 of uncultured beta proteobacterium. Lineage (GTDB taxonomy): Bacteria > Pseudomonadota > Gammaproteobacteria > Burkholderiales > Casimicrobiaceae > VBCG01. Next base: position 7,432 of record CAWGLS010000017.1, on the reverse strand, counting down.
ATTCGCGCGCCCGCGGCAGCGGATCGACGTCGAACGCGTCGTCGTCGCGCGGCTTGAAGGCCGCGCACGACAATGGCGACGAACGGCCGGTGCCGCGCTGGTCGATCAGCACGACGTCGCGCGTGCGCCGCAGTTCGGTCAAGCGCGCGGCGAACGGCCCGAGGAACGACGCCGCCTGGCCGGGCCCACCGGCGAGAATCACCAGCGGATCGTCCTTGGGCGTCACGGTGTTGGCCGGCAGCACCGCGGCGAACAGGCGGATCTTGCGGCCCCCGGGTTGGGCGCGGTCTTCCGGCACCAGGAGTTCGCCGCATTGGGCGGCCGTCGGCACGTTGGGCAGCCGGCACTCGGCCAGATGCAGGCTGCGCTTGCCCGCGCCGCCGTTGCCGCACGCGGACGCGAGCAGCGCGGCGGCGAGCACGAGGACGAGGACGACGACGGCGTGGCGGGAGTGCGGCATGGGGGCGGATGGTAACAAACGGCGTCGCGAAATCCCGCTCGGTGCGACGAACAGCGAAAGAACGGCGAAATGAGGGTCAGACTCGAAACTCCGGACGAGGCTCGCCATGTCTCCGCTCTGCAAGGAAATTCGAGTCCCTCGATTCGCAAGCGTTCCAGAAATGCGCGTCCGACCCTCCTACTTTCTCATTCTTTCCGCGAGCCGCACTCCAGGGCCCAGGCACGCGCCGCGCGTATACTTTTCAGCCAACGATTGCGAACTGCGAACCCTTCCCATGACCACGCACGAACTCGAACCCGGCATCGTCACCGATCTCGCGGACCGGTTGAGCTACGGCGGCTACCTGCGCCTCGACCGGCTGCTGTCCGCCCAGCACCCGCTGTCGGGATCGGCGGACGCGCCGCCGCGCCACGACGAGATGCTGTTCATCGTCCAGCACCAGGTGTCGGAGCTGTGGATGAAGCTCATGATCCACGAGTTGAAGGCCGCCATCGCCTTCGTGCGCACCGACGCGCTCGAGCCGTGCTTCAAGATCCTCGCGCGCGTGAAGCTGATCCAGAAGCAGCTCTTCGAGCAGTGGGCGGTGCTGGAAACGCTGACGCCGTCGGAGTACGACGCGTTCCGCCCGGCGCTCGGCAGCTCGTCGGGGTTCCAGTCGCCCCAGTACCGCGCGCTCGAGTTCCTGCTGGGCAACAAGCGTGCGGCGATGCTCGACGTGTTTCGCCACGAGCCCGCGACATTCGCGGAGCTCGATGCGCTGCTGCGGGCGCCGTCGCTGTACGACGAGTTCCTGCGCCACCTGGCGCGGCGGGGCCTGCCGGTGCCCGCAAGCTGCGTCGACCGCGACTTCACGCAACCGTATGAGCGCAATCCCGATCTCGTCCCCGTGCTGAAGATGATCTACGACGATCCCCGGCGCTGGTGGGACGCCTACGACATGTGCGAGAAGCTCGTCGACGTCGAGGAGGGCTTCCAGCTCTGGCGCTTCCGGCACATGAAGACGGTCGAGCGCATCATCGGCCACAAGACAGGGCACCGGCGGGTCGTCCGGCGTCAGCTATCTGAAGCGCGCGCTGGACCAGCCGTTCTTTCCCGAGCTGATCGACGTGCGGACCGTCATCGGGCGCGGCCAGGACCAGCAGGCGCCCCCTTGAATGCGCCCGCCACGACCGTCGAACGCATCGAAAGCGCCATCGCGGCGCTGGGTCCGGGGCCGCTCGTCGAAGCGGCGCTCGCGCAGCACGTCGCGCCGCTTTTCTCGCGCGTGCGGACCGCGTGGCGCGACCGTGTCTATCTCGCCAATCATTCGCTCGGACGGCCGCTCGATGCGACCGACGACGATGTCCGCGAGTGCATGGCGGCGTGGTACGCGCAGATGGGCGGCGCGTGGGACGCGTGGGCGGCCGAGATGACCGCCTACCGCGCGCGCCTGGCGCGGCTGCTCGGCGCGCCGCGGCCGGACTGCGTGGTGCCGAAGACCAGCGCGGGGCAGGGGCTGCGCGCGATCCTCAACAGCTACGACGGTGTGCCGCGCGTGGTCGCCACGCGCGGCGAGTTCGATTCGCTCGACGTGATCCTGCGCGAGTACGCGCGCCGTGGCCGCATCGCGCTGACGCTGGTCGAGCCGGGCGCCGACGGCGCGCTCGCGACGGCCGACCTCCTCGCCGCCATCGGCGCGCGCGTCGACCTCGTCGTCGTATCGCAGGTCGTCTTCAATACGGGGCAGCGGATCGCCGAGCTGCCCGCGATCGTCGTCGGCGACGCACGCAGCGGGCGGGCGCATCCTGCTCGACACGTATCACGCGCTCGGCGTGTATCCGTTCGACGTCGCGGCGCTGGACGTGGACTTCGCCGTCGGCGGTTCGTACAAGTACCTCCGCGGCGGGCCGGGCGCGTGTTTCCTGTATCTGCATCCGCGGCATCTCGACGGCTCGCTGCGCACGCTCGATATCGGCTGGTTCGCCAAGCGCGATCCGTTCGCGTACCAGCGGCCCGAGCCGCCGGAATTCGGCGCGGGCGGCGATGCGTTCCTCGAATCGACGCCGCCCGTGCTGCCGCTCTACCAGGCGCGCGCCGGTCAGGTGTTGACGCTGGCGCTTGGCGTGGCCCGCCTGCGCGCCTGTTCGCTCGCGCAACAACGGCGGCTCGTGAGCCTGCTGGCCGAGCACGGTGTGGAAGCGATCGGCGGCGAGCGAAAACCGCGGGGCGTTCGTCACGATCGTCGACGCGACGGGCCGAAGAGTGGTCCGAGGCGCTGCGCGGACGGGGCATCGTCACCGATGCGCGGGGACGCTGCCTGCGCCTGTGCCCCGACGTGCTGACCACCGACGCGGAACTGGCGCTGGCGGCGAAGGCTGTGGCCGCCGCGCGGCCGTCGAGGCCGGCAGGCTACGCGCCCGCCGCGCGATGATCACTCGCACGACGACCAGCAGCGTGACGACGAACAGTGCCGCCAGGATGATGCCCACCAGGATCACCTGATGCGGTCGGATGTTGACCACGTCCTTTTGCATCGCCTTGCCCTTGCGGACGCCGAAGAAGCTCCAGAAGACCGCGGGCACCACTTGCAGCATCGAGGCATTGCGGGGCGGCGGCGGTTCGGACGGCAATGCGCCGGTTTCGCGCCCAGAATCGGGTTCTTGCATTGTCATGGCTCCGGTACGACGATAGCCGTCAATCCTAGCACTTGGGGGTGCGGGGGCCGTCGGGCAATGCCCCGGCCGACAAAATGACCGCGCCCGCCGTTGAAATCGCGCGCCTTTTCCCCATCTAACTACAAAATCGCACAACCGAGGGCCTTTCATGCGTTTCGACAAACTGACCACCAAGTTCCAGCAGGCGTTTTCCGACGCGCAAAGCCTGGCGCTGGGCAACGACAACGGCTTCATCGAGCCGCAGCACCTGCTCGCCGCGCTGCTCGCGCAGGAAGACGGCGGCACGACGTCGCTGCTGGCGCGCGCCGGGGTCGCCGTGCCCAGGCTGCAGGCGGCGCTCAAGGCGTCGATCGAGCGGCTGCCCAAGGTCGAGGGGCAGGGCGGCGAGATCACCGTCTCGCGCGACCTCAACAACCTGCTCAACCTGACCGACAAGGAAGCGCACCAAGCGCGGCGACCAGTTCATCGCCAGCGAACTGTTCCTGCTCGCGCTCACGGGCGACAAGGGCGATACCGGGCGCATCGCCAAGGAGGCCGGCCTGACGCGCAAGGCGCTCGAAGCCGCCATCGACGCGGTCCGCGGCGGCGCCGGCGTCGACAGCCAGGAAGCCGAAGGCCAGCGCGAGGCGCTCGACAAGTACACGATCGACCTCACGGCGCGCGCCCGCGACGGCAAGCTCGACCCGGTGATCGGCCGCGACGACGAAATCCGCCGCACGATCCAGATCCTGCAGCGGCGCACCAAGAACAACCCGGTGCTGATCGGCGAGCCGGGCGTCGGCAAGACGGCCATCGTCGAGGGCCTGGCGCAGCGCATCGTCAACGGCGAAGTGCCCGAGACACTGAAGAACAAGCGCGTGCTGTCGCTCGACATGGCGGCGCTGCTCGCCGGCGCCAAGTATCGCGGCGAGTTCGAGGAACGGCTGAAGGCCGTGCTGAAGGACATCGCGGCCGACGAGGGCCAGACGATCGTCTTCATCGACGAGCTGCACACGATGGTCGGCGCCGGCAAGGCCGAGGGCGCGATGGATGCCGGCAACATGCTGAAGCCCGCGCTCGCCCGCGGCGAGCTGCATTGCGTCGGCGCCACCACGCTCGACGAATACCGCAAGTACGTCGAGAAGGACGCCGCGCTCGAGCGCCGCTTCCAGAAGGTGCTGGTCGACGAGCCCTCGGTCGAATCGACGATCGCCATCCTGCGGGGCTTGCAGGAACGCTACGAGATCCACCACGGCGTCGACATCACCGACCCGGCGATCGTCGCGGCGGCGGAGCTGTCGGCACGCTACATCACCGACCGCTTCCTGCCCGACAAGGCGATCGACCTGATCGACGAGGCCGCGGCGCGCATCCGCATGGAAATCGACTCGAAGCCCGAGGCGATGGACAAGCTCGACCGGCGGCTGATCCAGTTGAAGATCGAGCGCGAGGCGGTCAAGAAGGAAAAGGACGAGGCGTCGAAGAAGCGCCTGCGTCATCATCGAGGACGAGATCAAGCGCCTCGAGCGCGAGTACGCCGACTTCGAGGAAGTGTGGAAGGCCGAGAAGGCCGACGTCGTCGGCACCCAGCACATCAAGGAGGAGATCGACAAGGTCAGGCTCCAGATGGAGGAGGCGACGCGCAAGGGCGACTGGCAGAAGGTGTCGGAGCTGCAGTACGGCAAGCTGCCGCAGCTCGAAGCCCAGTTGAAGAAGGCCGACACGCAGCTGCACAAGGACGCCGCGAAAAAGCCGCGGCTCCTGCGCACGCAGGTGGGTGCGGAGGAAATCGCCGAGGTCGTGTCGCGGGCGACCGGCATTCCGGTGTCGAAGATGATGCAGGGCGAGCGCGACAAGCTGCTGAAGATGGAAGACAAGCTGCACACGCGCGTCATTGGGCAGGACGAGGCGGTGCGCCTCGTGTCCGATGCGATCCGCCGCTCGCGCTCGGGACTGTCCGATCCGAACCGGCCGTACGGCTCGTTCCTGTTCCTGGGCCCGACGGGCGTGGGCAAGACCGAGCTTACGAAGGCGCTCGCGGAGTTCCTGTTCGATTCGGACCACATGATGATCCGCATCGACATGTCGGAGTTCATGGAAAAGCACTCGGTCGCGCGGCTGATCGGCGCGCCGCCCGGCTACGTCGGCTACGAGGAAGGCGGCTACCTGACGGAGGCCGTCCGCCGCAAGCCGTATTCGGTGATCCTGCTCGACGAGATCGAGAAGGCGCACCCCGACGTGTTCAACGTGCTGCTGCAGGTGCTGGACGACGGGCGCATGACCGACGGGCAGGGACGGACGGTGGACTTCAAGAACACGGTGATCGTCATGACGTCGAACCTGGGCTCGCACAAGATCCAGCAGATGACGGATGAGGGCTCCGAGCAGGCGCTGATCAAGATCGCCGTGCTGGCCGAGGTCAAGCAGCACTTCCGTCCGGAGTTCGTGAACCGCATCGACGAGATCGTCGTCTTCCATCCGCTGGACGAGGCGAACATCGCGAGCATCGCGCGCATCCAGTTGAAGTCGCTCGAAGAGCGGCTGAAGAAGATGGAGATCAGGATGGACGTGACGGACGCCGCGCTGAAGGCCGTCGCGCAGGCGGGCTTCGATCCGGTGTACGGCGCGCGGCCGTTGAAGCGCGCGATCCAGCAGCAGATCGAGAATCCGCTGGCCAAGGAGATCCTGTCCGGGAACTATGGTCCGGGCGACACGGTCCATGTGCGGGAGAAGAACGGGCAGATCGTGTTCGCGAAAGCGTAACGTAGCCCGGTTATTCTCCGCTTGTCGCGGTGCGTGCGGGATGCACCGCCGCGCGGCACGACATGCCAGATCGGCATGCGTGCCGCGCGCCGGAGGGGCAGCCGTCGTGTTGCCTGTCCGACACCTCTTTGACCGTCACCAACGAAACGCGCCGCAGCACCCGCTAGAATCGCCGGCATCCCGTCGGCATTCATGCGGAGCATTCAATGGCATTGCGCAACAGTAGAACGGCCTTCGGCGGCATCGCCCGCACCTTGCACTGGGGGATGGCGGCGCTCGTCATCGTCTCCCTCGCGCTGATCGAGCTGACCGACCTCGCGGCCAAGGGCAGCGCGCTGCGCGCGGGCATGCGCGATTGGCATGCGCAGATCGGCCTCGTCGTGCTCGCGCTCGTGTGGTTCCGCCTATTCTGGAAGCTCACCAACGTCGAACCGGCGATCGTGCCGCCGCCAGCGCCCTGGCAGGTCAGCGTCGCGCATCTGGTGGAGTGGACGTTCTACGCGATGATGATCGTGCAGCCGGTGCTGGGTGCGGCGATGATGCAGGCCGACGGCAAGGCGGTGTCGCTGCTGGGCTTCGCCTTTCCCGTGTTCGTCGCGCCCGACAAGGCGTGGGCGCACCGGCTCGAGGACATTCACGAGTGGATCGGCAACGCGATGATGATGCTGATCGGCGTCCACGTCGTCGCCACGCTGTGGCACCACGTGTTCCTGCGCGACAACACGCTGGCGCGCATGCGCTGACGCGACCCAAGGCCCTGTGCCTTGCCTGGCCACCCCTTCGGCGGTGTCCCGGGTCGAGGGGGGCTTGACACGCAAATAAGAATCATTATCATTTGGGCGATGCCCGCCCACTCATGGGCGAGCGTAACGAGGAGATGCCCCGATGCCCGATTCACGCGGTCCACGGTCCCGGAACCGCATCCCGAGGCGGTCATCGCCGGGACGCTGTGCCTGATGAGCTGCTACGTCCATCATCCGGTGGCGATCTACGCCGAGCGCGTCGCCGACAACCTGAGCCGGATGGCGCATTTCCCGGATCTGTCGCCCGAGCTGCGGACGATCTGCCGGCGCCTGGCCGACCGTTGGGAACACATCCGCAGCGAAGCGCACGAGCGGATGGTCGCCGGCGGGGCGGTAAGCGATGAACGTGCATTGCACTGACGCCGGCGACCTCCGCCACGCGCTGGCCGACCGCGACCCGGAGACGCTGCTGGGACCGCTCCTCTGGTTGCTGACGCGGCTGGCGCGGGGTGCCGAAGGTCACTCTCCCGCGGAAGACCTGGCGCAGGCGCTGGTCGCGCACTCGACGGCGCTGGCGGCGCATCCCGCGGTGGCGACGGAGCTGCGGCTGGCGGCGGGCGCGCTCGCGATCGAACATCGCCGCCGCCCGTTGGGGTCAGCTTAGAGGTCCAGCTTAGGGGTCAGAGCTCAGCTTAGGGGTCAGAGCTGTATTGTCAGCTTAGGGGTCAGAGCTGTAATCAAGCTTAGGGGTCAGAGCTGTAATCATCGGCTCACCGGCGAACGTCATTCGCGGTGCTGCGGGGCCGATGATTACAGCTCTGACCCCTAAGCTA
>CAWGLS010000016.1:0-16203 GCA_963823475.1 uncultured beta proteobacterium | reverse complement strand
CGGGTGCCGATTGTCTTGACGTGTCCTCGCGCGCCCCTCGCTGTACGTCTATGTACTATCTCGGGGCTCGCTGCGGGCCTTCGCGCACTCGGGCCGCTCGCCCCATTTTGAGATAGGTTCTAGCTGAGGGGGTGCTGGCGGGACGTTCCGCGGCGGGCATCGCCATGGCGAAGCCCGCAGGCAGTTCGCCGGCGATGGCGGGCGAGATGACGCTGGGAACGAGCGACGGCAGCACGCCCACGAGGCGCCGCGCTCCGTTGAAATGCTTCTGCCAGTAGGACTCCGACAGGCGGCGATCTCCACTTCGCTGCCGGCCGACGGCGCGTGGATGAACCGGTTGTCGCCCAGGTAGATGCCGACATGCGAGAACTGGAAACGGCGCGTGTTGAAGAACACGAGGTCGCCGGGCTTCAAGTCGTTGGCGCTGACCTTGGCGCCCAAGCCACTCATTTCCTTCGACGTCCGCGGCAGCGTCACGCCGGTCACTTCCTGGAACACATAGCGGACGAGGCCGCTGCAGTCGAGGCCGCTCTCCGGCGTGTTGCCGCCGAACTTGTAGTCGACGCCGATCATGCCGAGCGCATAGATCGCGACATCCTGTGCGCCGCTCCATACTTTTCCGGCGGTTTCCGCCGCCGACGTCGCGAACGAGCGCTGCGGCTTGGCGTTCTGCGCGTGCGCGGGAAGTGCGAATGTCATCGCGCAGACCAGCGTGGCGATAGCGGTGTGCACGGGTGCGCGGCGAACGGGCATCCGACCATTGTCGCGGATTTCGCGCGGGAGGGCAAAGGGAGACTCGGAGCGGCAATTTATTGGCGGCCATCGGGGTCAGAACCGCAAATTTCGGCTGGCCAGGATGGCGGGCATTCCCAATGTCGTCGCCGCCGAGATTTGCGGCTCTGACCCCGATGGTGGACCCCGATGGTGCGTACGGCCCGCTTTCCGACCTCGCGTTGCCACCACGGTGGACAGCCTCTGCCAAAGGTGTAATTCCGATGGTATAGACCAGCCCGTCACTTGACCAAAGTTGCACTTGCTCGTTGAATCTACGCCGCTGTAGCCAATTCATACTTGACTATGTTTAGCACATTGGTTTGGATCATCAGACATGAACTGCTTCGCAAACGGCCTCGACCGCGTCGCCGCGCAAAGCAAAGGCAAGTGCACTTGTGGCACGCGTCCGAAAGCGATCCCAGGGGTGTACATCCGTGCAGAAACGTCCGTCGAACCTAGGCACGTACCCTTGTCTTCATTTAGCGACGGTTGCGTCCTCGCAAGACAGCTGTACCATTCGCGCATGAAAACTCTCCTCTCGGTTCTGACCGTGCTCCAAGTGATCACTCCAAATCGGTCCTTTCGATAATGGTTGCATTTGCATATGCCCTTTTGGGCGCGAGCTATCTCTTTTCTGCCGTTGCGGTTGCGTTGCCGAGTGAGCTTGATACGACATTCGCGGGCGGTGGTTCACAGATCATCGGCTCCGCTCGGTCCCACACCTCCGTACGCGTCCGACCCGATGGGCGAGTCGTAGCCGCGGTCGCTGATGATTACGCGGGTACCATTTCGATAGTCCAGCTGAACGCTGACGGTACGTTCGACACGACGTTTGGCAGTGGCGGCGGGAAAGTTTCAGAGGCGCAGATCTGCGCTACAGTCCCGCTGGGGAAGGCTTGCGAATTTGGGACAAGGGCGGCGCTAGAGCTGCAGGATGACGGCAAAATCTTGCTGAGTCTCGCGGAGAAACTCGGCCTCATCTCGCAAAAATTCGGCGTTGTACGTCTACTTGCCGATGGTCGCGTGGACTCCACCTTTGGTGATGGCGGTGTGGCGTCGCTACCCATTCACGACGATACGTATGACGCCGCAGTCGGAATCGCCGTACTGTCCGATGGTCGCATCGTCGTCGGAGGAACGTCCAGCCAGCTCGACTCCGGTGCCCTATTTCCGAGCGCGGCGCGATACCTGCCAAGCGGGATGGTCGACACGACCTTCGGCAACAATGGTCGGATGACACTTCCAAAGAACATACAGACCATTTATAAATTCTTCGCGCAGCCGGACGGCAAACTTGTTTGGGTCGGTGCCGAAAGCGTGCAGTCAGGGCAGCTAGACCCATTCATCCTACGGACTTTGCCTAGTGGCGCGTCGGACGCATCGTTCGCCGTGGGCGGCTTGTTTCGATCGACGGCGATTCCGCAAGCGACTGTGTTGGACGCGGCGTTGCAGACCGACGGCAAAATGCTCGTGGCAGGATCAGGTTCTTCCTATTACGGGGGCGCCCAAATCAGTTTGATCCGGCTGACGACGGGGGGTGCCATCGATTCTTCCTTTGGCATCGACGGCACCGTGCACTTGCCCCTACCCGGCGGTTTCGCGGCCGTGGGCGCCCGAGTAGCGGTGGATACCGGACAAAGAATCATCGTGACCGCTACGGCAGCGGATCCCGTGAATAGCGTCGCGATCAAGTTGCCCTTTCGCGAAATCGCTGTTGCCCGTTTCACGGACAATGGCACGCCCGACGTGACTTTTGCGGCGCATGGGGTAACGACATTCTGGGCTGGCTTTGGTTCGGGTGCGAATTCAGTGGGCATTGCGCCGGGTGATGCGATCGTCGTTGGCGGAACCATTGACTTGGCGCCCTATTACGTGATCCACGACATATACAATCGGCAAGAGCAAGCGACCGTGTTTCGACTCAAGGGAGGCACCGGCACCGTGGCTCAAACCGTCGCCCAGGCGGCTGCGGTGGAGTTCTACCACTCGGGCTTCAACCACTATTTCATCTCGGCGACCCCGTATGAAATCGCGGTCGTCGATCACAATCCAGAGTGGGCGCGCACCGGAGCGACATTCAACGTATGGGTTGAGGACGCGCCTGGTCTAAGCCCGGTGTGTCGCTTTTTCAGCGATCAATCCTTCGCTCCACGCAGTTCTCATTTCTACACACCTTACGCCGCGGAATGCGCTGGCCTACGCGCCGGAGTGGTTTGGAAGTACGAGGGCGACGTGTTTCGACTTGCGTTGCCAGTCGGCGCATCGGGTTTGGGAACGTGCCAAAGTGGGTCCGTGCCGCAATACAGGCTTTACAACAATGGTCAAGGCGGTGCGCCAAATCACCGCTATACCACTTCGCTTCACACCGTCGACGATATGACCGCAAGCGGGTGGATCGTCGAGGGGGAGGCCCAGACCAAGGTGTTTGCGTGCGTTCCCACGCCGTCAAGCGCGAATTGAAGTGAAGCCACCGTGGCCGCACGCTGAGTTCCGAAACGTGATGCGCGTGCTAGTCGCGATCGCGCGTGGCGGTGCGCGAGCAAGCCACCGCCGTGGGCTCGCGCCGACGCCCGCGCGCAGGGCAGGTATGCTGTGGCCTTCGCTACTCACCTTGCCGAGCGTTCGATGCCCGCGAAGAAACCGAATCTCCTCGTCATCCTGATCGACGACCTGCGCTACGACGAATTTGGCGCCGGCGGTCATCCGTACATGAAGACGCCGAACGTCGACCGGCTCGCGCACGAAGGCGCGCTGTTCGAGCGCGCGTTCCACACGACGCCGATCTGCTCGCCCAACCGCGCGTCGATCGTGACCGGCCAATACGCGACCCGGCACGGCATCATCGACAATGTCGCGCGCGACGCGATGAGCCACCGGCTTCCCAACTACCACCTCGAGCTGCAGCGGCTGGGCTACGAGACCGCGCACATCGGAAAGTGGCACATGGGCAACGACGGCATGCCGCGGCCCGGCTACGACCACTGGGTGAGCTACGACGGCCACGGCAAGCTGATGGACCCGAGGCTCAACCATGACGGCAAGTACGTGCAGCACCGGGGCTACATCACCGACATCATGAACGGCCTCGCGGTCGACTACCTCGAGCGCAAGCGGACGAAGCCCTTTTCGCTGTTCTTCGCACACAAGGCCGTGCATCCGGACGCCGAACAGGCCGCCGACGGCACACTGCGCATCGCCGCGCAGGGCGGATACGTCGTCGCCGACCGGCACCGCGACCTCTACCGCGACGCCATCTTCCCGCCGACGCCGAACATGCTGTCGGCGACGGAGGTCGTGCGACAGAAGCCCGCGTGGGCCGATTGCTTCGCGCTGAAGTCCGGCGAGACGGCGCAGGCGATCCTGTCGGCGCTGCAGTCCGGCTCGCAGGAAGAGATCAGGCTGCGCGCGCGGATGATGGCGGCGGTCGACGAGGGGCTGGGCGCGATCTACGACGTCCTCGAGCGGCAGGGCGAGCTCGACAACACGTTCATCGTGTTCCTCGGCGACAACGGCTTCTTCTTCGGCGAGCATGCGCTCGGGCCGGAACGGCGTTTCGCGTACGAGGAAGGCATCCGCTCGCCGTTCCTCGTCCGCTATCCGCGCAAGGTGAAGGCCGGGCTGCGGGTGCGGGACCTCGTGATCTGCCAGGACATCGCGCCGACGATGATCGAGCTCGCCGGCGGCAAGCCCGGGCCGCAGATCCAGGGCCGCTCGCTGCTGCCGCTGTTCGCGCGCGGATCGAAGCCGTCGCGCACGGGCAGCCGCACCGGCTGGCGCAAGTCGTTCCTGATCGAGTACTGGGCCGAGCAGGCGATGCCGTGGCTCGTCGGCATGACCTACAAGGCGGTGCGCACGGACCGTTGGAAGTACATCCACTGGGTGAACCGCGGCCGCGCCGGCGAACTGGACGAGCTCTACGACCTCAACCGGGACCCGTACGAGCTCGACAATCTCAACCGGAGCCGCGTGGCGGCGCCGGTGCGCGACCGGCTGCGGCGCGAGCTCGCGAAGCTGATCGCCGAAGCGACCGGGCTCTGACCCGACCGGGGGGAGCTCGCGACCGGAGACGACGGGGCTCCGGCCCCGCGGCGGGTCGCGCGTCGCGCCGCTGCCCGTCATGACGGCGCGCCCCGGCCGGGCGCGCCGTCAATTGGCCGTCGCGCCCGCTGCCTTGACGATCGGCACCCACTTCACGAGATCGTCCGCTATCATGCTTGCCGAATGCGGCAGGCGCCATCGGCGGCGCGAGGTCGAAGCCCTGCGGTCCCAGCTTGTCCTTCGCCTCGGCCGACGCGAAGATCCGGTTGAACTCGGTGTTGAGCTTCGCGACGATGTCGGCCGGCGTGCCCGCCGGCGCGACGAATCCGAACCACGTGTTGACCTCATAGCCCTTGATGCCCTGCTCGTCGAGCGTGGGCACGTTGGGCAGCAGCGGCGAGCGCGTGAGGCTCGTCACGCCGAGCGGCTTCACCTTTCCGGCCTTGATCTGGGCGATCACGGTCGGCGTGTTGAAGAAGCCCATCGCGACCTCGCCGCTCATCACCGCCAACACGCCCTGAGGCGCGCCCTTGTAGGGAACATGCACGAGCTGGGTGCCGGTGAGCTGGCCGAACAGGACGCCGGACAGGTGATGGCTCGTGCCCGCGCCGCCCGACGAAAACGTGAGCTCGCCGGGTTTCGCCTTCGCGGCCGCGACCACGTCGGTGGGTCTCGCCGCGGCGCTGGTCGGCGGAACGATCATCACGTTCGACACGCCGCCGACGAATGCGACCGGCGCGAAGTCCTTGAGCGAGTCGTACCCGGGCTTCGCATAGATCGCCTGGTTGAACACGAGCGTGCCCTGCGAAGCGAACGCGATCGTGTAGCCGTCGGGCGCCGCCCGCGCGAGCTCGGCCATCGCGATCGTGCCGCCTGCGCCCGGCTTGTTCTCGATGACGACCGGCTGACCGATCGCCTTCGAAAGTTCCTGCCCGGCAAAGCGCGACACGATGTCGGCCGTGCTGCCGGCGGCGAGCGGGACCAGGAGACGGATCGGCTTCGTCGGATAGCCCTGCGCGGCGGCCGCGCCGGCGACAAGGCCGACGAGGACGCCGAACGTCAACTGCAGCGCGCGGCGGCGTGTGGTGTCGCGAACCATGCGTGGTCTCCCTCGTGATGTCGTGCTCAATCATACCGGCGAGTGTCATCGCGCGAAAGGCGCATCCGGGAACACCGGCCACAGGACCGCCACCTCTTCGGGGAGCGCGGGCGCGAACCGCCGCGGCAAGGCGTTGCCGTAGAATCAAGCGCCGCGGCGCCCGGGCCGGCCTGCCGGCCCTTCATCGGTCGGCGCCCGCGAGAAATTCCGATGCGCATCGAGAACGACAGCCGACTGGTGGTTGCTTTACAGATGGCCCCGATGGCGCCAACCGTCAACCTAACGCCGGCCTCCGCGATCGCTGACCGGTCGCGCGGCAGCGCGCAGGCGACGGATTTCCTTGGCGTCCACCTGCAGCGGACGCGTGATCTCGACGCGATCGCCGTCGGCGAGCGGCGTGTCGGCGTCCGCGCGCTGGCCATGGATCGCGAACGCGATGACGTCCGGCGCGAGTCCGCAGCGTTCGCGCAAGCCGCTGGCCGCCACCGCCTCCGCCACCGTGGCACCCGCCGGCAGCGCCAGTGCGACGACGAGCTCGATTCCCGGCGCCGCATAGGCGACGGCGACATGGATGCCGGGGCTCACGACCTGCCGTACACGGCGTCGGCGCGGCGGACGAACGCGTCGATGAACGTGTGCGCGATGTGATTGAACACCGGCCCCACGACGGCCTCCAGCATGTGCGTCTTGAATTCGTAGGCGAGCGTCAGTTCGACCTTGCACGCCTCATCGGCCAGCGTCCGGAACGACCATTCGCCGTGCAGGTGCCGGAAGGGACCGTCGCGCAGCGTGACGATGATGGACGCCGGCGGCGCATTGACGTTCGCCGTCGTGAAATGGGCCTTGACGCCGTGATAGTTGATGTCGAGGCGGGCGGTCTTGCCGTTCTCGTGCGTCTCCAGCACTTCGCTGCCGCTGCACCACGGCAGGAACTCGGGGTAGTGCCCCACGTCGTCGACGAGGTCGAACATCTGCTGCGCGCTGTACGGCACGAGGACGGACTTCTGGACGCGTTGCATGGGGGTGGGGAGTGGGGTTGCTAGAATGAGCGGCCGCGCGTCCTTAAAGGCGCGCGCCCATCGGGCCTAAGCATGAGCATCGTCGAAAACAGGAAAGCGTTCCATGACTATTTTATCGAGGAACGCTTCGAAGCCGGAGTTGCGCTCGAAGGATGGGAGGTCAAGGCGATCCGCGCCGGCCGCGCCCACCTGAAGGAAGCGTATGTCGTCGTCAAGAACGGCGAGCTGGTGCTGCTCGGCGCCCACATCACGCCGCTGACGCAGGCGTCGACGCACGTGCGCGCCGACCCGACGCGCACGCGCAAGCTGCTGCTGCACCGCGAGGAGATCAACCGCCTCGTCGGCAAGGTCGAGCGCGCGGGCTACACGCTGGCTCCGCTCGACCTCCACTACAAGAGCGGCCGCATCAAGCTCGAAATCGGGCTCGCGAAGGGCAAGAAGCAGCACGACAAGCGCGACGCGATCAAGGAGCGCGAATGGAGCCGCGAGCAGCAGCGGCTGCTGCGCAACCGCACCGGCAGCGTCCGCGCGCGCAGCGCGCAATGATCGATGACAAGCGCTGACGACGGACCGTTCGCCCACGGCCTGCCGCGGAACGCGGCCAATCACGTTCCATTGACGCCCGTGTCCTTCCTCGAGCGCAGCGCGCTCGTGTATCCGGACAAGGTCGCCGTGCGGCATGGGCGGCTTGGCTACAGCTATCGCGAGTTCGAGCAGCGGTGCCGGCGCCTGGCCAGCGCGCTGTCGCGCCTGGGCGTCGGCCACGGCGACACCGTCGCCGTCATGGCGCCCAACGTGCCGGCGCTGCTCGAAGCGCATTACGCGGTGCCGGCGCTCGGCGCCGTCCTCAATCCGCTGAACGTGCGGCTCGATGCCGCGGCGATCGCGTTCTGCCTCGAGCACGGCGGCGCGAAGGTGCTGCTGACGGATGCCGAGTTCGCGCCGGTGATCAAGGCGGCGCTGGCGCTGGTCGAGCGCCCGCCGCTCGTCATCGACATCGACGATTCCGAAGGCCCGGCGGGCGAGCGCCTGTCACCGCTGCGCTACGAGGACCTGCTGGCCGACGGCGATCCCGCCTTCGCGTGGCCGGGGCCGCGCGACGAGTGGGACGCGCTGGCGCTGCTCTACACGTCGGGCACCACCGGCGATCCCAAGGGCGTCGTCTATCACCATCGCGGCGCGTATCTCAACGCGCTCGGCAGCGCGTTCACGTTCCGGCTGGGGCCGGAGTCCGTCTACCTGTGGACGCTGCCGATGTTCCATTGCTGCGGGTGGACGTATACGTGGGCGGTGACGGCCGCGGCCGCCACCCACGTGTGCCTGCGCCGCGTCGACCCCGCGCTGATCTTTCCGGCCATTCGCGATCACCGCGTCACGCACCTGTGCGGCGCGCCGATCGTGCTCACGTTGCTGATCCACGCGCCCGACGCCGTCAAGCTGCGCTTCGACCATCGCGTCGAAGTGGCCACCGGCGGCGCCGCGCCGCCGTCCGCCGTCATCGAGGCGATGGAGGCGATGGGCTTTCGCGTCACGCATCTCTACGGCCTCACCGAATCGTACGGCCCCGCGACGATGTGCGCATGGCAGGACGAATGGGCAGCGCTGTCGCTGACCGAGCGCGCGCAGAAGATGGCGCGGCAGGGCGTGCCGATGACGACGCTGGCGCAGTTCCAGGTCGGCAACCCGGAGACGGGCGCGCCGGTTCCGCGCGACGGCGTCACGCTGGGCGAAGTGATGCTGCGCGGGAACACGATCATGAAGGGCTACCTGCGCAACGACAAGGCGACCGCCGCCGCGTTCGCGCACGACTGGTACCACTCGGGCGACCTCGCCGTCTGGCACCCGGACAACTACATCGAGATCAAGGACCGCAGCAAGGACATCATCATCTCCGGCGGCGAGAACATCAGTTCGCTCGAAGTGGAGGAGTGCCTGTACCGGCATCCGCAGGTGATGGAGGCGGCGGTCGTCGCGCGGCCCGATGCCAAGTGGGGCGAGACGCCGTGCGCGTTCGTCATGCTGAAGCCGGATGCCGGTCCGCGTCGACCGCCGCCGACATCATCGCGCTGGTGCCGCGCGCGGATGGCGCATTTCAAGGTGCCGAAGACCGTCGTCTTCGGTCCGCTGCCCAAGACCGCCACCGGCAAGATCCAGAAGTTCGTGCTGCGCGAACGCGCGCGGGCACTGGACGACGGCCGGTCCTGACCGCCGGCCCGACGAGGAGCCGATCGCATGGACTTCGCACTGCCCGCCGACGTCGAGAGCCTCCGCGCGCGCATCGCCGCGTTCGTGCGCGAGCGCATCGTGCCGCTCGAAGCGGATCGCGCGAACTACGATGCGCACGAGAACATCGCGCCCGAAGTGCTCGCCCGCATGCAGGCCGAGGTCAAGGCCGCCGGGCTGTGGGCGCCGCAGGTACCGCGCGCGCATGGCGGCCTCGGGCTGACCGTCGTCGGCCGCGCCGCGTGCTACGAGGAAATGAACGCGTCGATCTTCGGCCCGGTCTGCTTCAACTGCGCCGCCCCCGACGACGGCAACATGACGGTGCTCGCCAAGGTCGCGACGACGGCGCAGCAGGCGCGCTGGCTCGCGCCGATCGTCGACGGCCGCGTGCGGAGCGCGTTCGTGATGACCGAGCCGCACCCGGGCGGCGGCTCCGATCCCGTCGATGATGCTGACGACCGCGCAACGGCGAGGCGACACGCTGGGTCGTCCACGGCCGCAAATGGTTCATCACCGGCGCGGAGATCGCGCAGCACTTCATTCTGTCGCGAAGACCTCCGACGATGCGCGCAAGGGCCTGACCGCGTTCATGTTCGACCGCGACCAGCCCGGCTGGCGGATCGTGCGCCGCATCCCGATCATGGGGCCGGAAGAACACGGCGGGCATTGCGAACTCGAGTTCGACGGCCTCGAAATTCCCGACGACGCCGGCTGATGGACGTGGGCGACGGA
The DNA here is from genome assembly GCA_963823475.1 of uncultured beta proteobacterium. GTDB lineage: Bacteria > Pseudomonadota > Gammaproteobacteria > Burkholderiales > Casimicrobiaceae > VBCG01. The sequence goes on along the minus strand of CAWGLS010000016.1, from coordinate 6,318 downwards.
CTCAAGCTGACGCAGATCCGCCTGGGCACCGCGCGCCTCACCCATTGCATGCGCTGGCTGGGCCTCGCCAGGCGCTCGCTGGCGATCGCGCTCGACTACGTGACGGTGCGCGAGAACCACGGCCGCAAGCTGGCCGAGCTCGACAGCGTGCAGGGCCTGCTGGGCGAGGCGGCGATGCAGATCGAGATCGGTCGCCTGCTGACGATGCGCGCGGCGGTGAAGCTCGACGCCGGCGACTTCGCGCGCAAGGAAATCTCGATGGCCAAGATCGTCGTCGCCGACGCGCTGCACCACGCGGTCGACACCGGCATCCAGCTCTGCGGCGCGCGCGGCTATTCGAAGGACACGGTGCTCGAATGGATCTACCGCTACGCGCGGCAGGCGCGCCTGGTCGACGGCGCGTCCGAAGTGCACAAGGGCGTGCTCGCCCGCTACCTGCAGGACGAGCGCGACGCGTTCTGGAAGTGGTAGCGCCAAAAGCGCCGGCGGGCGCCGCGCTCTGCCACTCGCGATGCGCGGCCGCCCGCCGGCGGTGGCGTGCCGGCCGCCGTCAGTCGAGGCTGAACCCCGCGATTTCCTGCGTGTTCGCGCCGCACGACGGATGCGAGGAGTCGATCCTCGCGCCGAACGCGTTTTCGTGCGACTCGAGGCCGCTCAGCGTGAAGGTGCCGTTCGGCCCGTCGGCGCACGTGTACGTCCCCGTCACGCGGCCGATGCGGCCCTGCTGCTCGTACGTGCCGGTGTACATGCACGTCGCCTTCTTGCCTTCGAACCACATCTTGAACGAGCTGCCTTCGTGCTCGACGTCGATCAGGCCGTCGTCGTAGATGAACGGCGGCGTGTAGCCCGCCACGCAGTCGCGGTAGTTGGCGCGCTGGACGCCGCGGTAGATGCCCGTCCAGTCCTTCTGCCGGAACGTGAAGCGCCTGACCGTCTTGGCGTACTGCACGCCGTCGACCGTGTAGACGAGCATCGCGGAGTCCGGACTCGTCGACTCGAAGATCACGGTGCCGACCTGGACCGCCTTGACGGCGGCGGGATCGAACGGACCGCCGTAGTACGGCCCGGTCGTCCGGTAGAGCGGACCCTGGAAGCCGGGGTTGCCCTGCATGTCGCGCCCGTAGCGCGTCGTCTCGCCGGTCAGCCACAGCGGCTTGCCGTCGCTGCCGTAGACGAACATCGCGATGAACGCCATGTTGTCCTGTTGCGTGACGCCGACGCCCCAGCCGGGTTCGCTGGGCGTCCACCAATGATCGGTGACGTTGCTGGCGGCGGCCGGTGCCGTCCACAGGAACGCCGCGCCGAGCAGCGAGAGGATGTTGTTGCGCCAATTCATGATTCGATTCGCCCTTTCCGGTTCCTCCGCGCGGATGCACGGAGAAGGCGAATGCTGCAAGCCAAGGGCTGACGGATGGCTGACGGATCCGCGCCGCGGGCGGCGCGACCCTGCCGTGCGGCGGCGTTCTAGCGCCGGTCGGCGCGCAGCGCGGCGGCCGCCGCGACGCCGCTCCGGACGGCCGCTTCGAGCGTGGCCGGATACTCGGTGTCGACATAGTCGCCGGCGAGATAGATGCCGGGGGCGAAGCGCGGGCCGCCCGCCTGCACGCGCCGCGGCGTGCACGCGTATGTCGCGCGCTTTTCGGCCACCACCTGCGACCACGCGCAGCGCGAAAGCGCCGGTTGCAGCCGCCGCAGCTGGGCGTCGACGGCGAGCGCCAGGTCCGCGTGCGCGCAGCGCCAGGTGCGGACCGTCGGACGCTGATGGCGACCGCCAGCAACTGCGCCAGCGGCGGGCGCGACGCCTGGCGGCACGCGCGAGCACATCCGGCCGGTCGAATGCCCACTGGCCCGGCGCATCGTCGAGCCGTGCGAGCGGACCCGGCAGCGCGATCCGCTCCGCATAGCCCAACCACACGGTGACGATCGGTTCGTAGTCGAGCATGTCGAGCGCATCGATTGCCGCCGGCAGCGGCGGATGCGCCGCCAGCGCCTCGGTCGCGAACGCCTGCCGCAACTGGTGCGGTCCCACGGCCACGATCACCGCCGCCGCGCGTTCGGCGCGGCCATCGACGGCCACGGTCACGCCGTCGCGATCGGCCGCCACGACCTGCGCGCGTGCGCCCACCAGCATCCGGCCGCCGCGTTGCTCGACATACCGGCGGGCGGCCTCGGGAAACAACGCCGACAGGTCGGTGGCGGGAATCAGGAAATCGCTGGCGTCGCCGGCGCCCGCCGAAGGCGCCGCGCAACACGTTGGCGAACACCTGGGCGGAGGCGGTCGCGACCGGCGTGTTCAGCGCGGCGATGCACAGCGGCTCCCACAAGAGTCGCGCGACGCGCGGCGGCAGCGGCGCCAGCATCTTCGCGACGGTTTCGGCGGGCGGCCGCGCGAAGTTCGCGCGCTCGATGCCGCGATACCACGCGAGATTGGCGATGCGCTCGCGCCACGACAGGCCATGCGCGGACAGGAGGCCGACCAGCAGGCCGAGCCGTCCCGGCGCGCGACGGGCGAGCAGCGTCAGACTGTCCGGCCGGGCGGGCCCGAGCGGCGCGATTGCCAGCGGCCGGCGCAGGAGCGTCGCGCGTGCTTCGCGCTCGCCGTGGACGCGCGCGAGCATGCGCCAGGGTGGCGGCATAGGCGCCCAGCAGCAGATGCTGTCCGTTGTCGATCGGCAGGCCGTCGCGCTCGACGCGGCGCGCGCGGCCTCCCAGCACCGGGGCGGCTTCATACAGGACGATCGGAATGTCGTGCGCCGCGAGCTCGACGGCCGCGGCACATCCCGCCCACCCGCCGCCGACGATCGCGATCGGGGCGGGACTCATTCGTCGCCCCTGCGTCCGCTCGCCGACAGCTTTCACAGGAGGCGCAGAGACGCAGAGCAAACCGGCACCAGGCATTTCTCGGCGCCTCGGTGTCTCTTTGTGAGCAACAGTCCTGTCCGCTTTCATCGCAGCCGCGACGTCTTCCACGCGATCCACAGCTTGCGCAGCGGCGTCAGCGACGTGCGCCGGTCCAGCACCTGGTAGCCGTCGCGCGCGATCTCGTCGAGCAGCGTCCGGTAGATCGCCGCCATGATGAGACCCGTTCGCTGCGCCTTGCGGTCGACGGCGGGCAGCTGCGCCAGGGCCCGGGCGTACCACTGCTGCGCGCGGTCGACCTCGAACGCCATCAGCTTGCGGAACCCGTCGGAGTGATCGGCGCGCGAGAGCGACGACGGCGCGACGCCGAAGCGCGCCAGGTCGTCCTGCGGCAGGTAGATCCGTCCCCGCCGCGCATCCTCGCCGACGTCGCGGCAGATGTTGGTCAGCTGGAACGCGATGCCCAGGTCGCGCGCGTAGCCGCGCGTGGCCGCTTCGGTGTAGCCGAAGATCTCCGCCGACAAAAGGCCGACGACGCCGGCCACCCGGTGGCAATAAAGCTCGAGCGCCGGAAAGTCGACATAGCGCGTCTGTTCGAGGTCCATCGCCATGCCGTCGATGATCGTCTGGAAATGCGCGGGGGGCAGCGCGAATTCGCGAACGACCGGCGCCAGCGCCTGCGCGACCGGATGCTGCGGAGCGCCGTCGAACGCGCGCGCGATTTCCTGGCGCCACCACGCGAGCTTGGTCCGCGCCACGCCGGGGTCCGGCACTTCGTCGACGACGTCGTCGACTTCGCGGCAGAACGCGTACAGCGCGGTGATCGCGCGCCGCCGCGGCGGCGGCAGGAACAGGAAGCTGTAGTAGAAGCTCGAGCCGCTTTGCGCGGCCTTCTGCTGGCAGTACTCGTCGGGGGTCATGCCGGCGCGCCGCGTAACGAGGTGAGCGCATGGTACGCGACCGCGCACCAGTCCCTCGTGCGCAGCAGCGGGCGGCGCGCGAACACGTCGCCGTCGACGGCGTCGATGCGCGCGAGGATCCGCAGCCCGCCCTCGATGACCGCCGCCAGTTCGAGGCCCAGGCGCCACGGCAGGCGCCGCGTCAACGGCCGGCCCGCCTGCAGCAGCGCGCGCGCGCGCTGCGTCTCGAACGCCATCAGCGCGCGCCAGCGCTCGTCCGCCTGACCGCGCGCGATCTGGTCGAGCGTGACGCCATGGCGCTCCAAGTCCTCGAGCGGCAGGTAGACGCGGTCCTTTTGCCAATCGATCGCGACGTCCTGCCAGAAATTGGTCAGTTGCAGCCCGGTGCAGATGGCGTCGCTGGCCGGCAGGTTGCTCCGTCCCATCCGCGCGGTACAGCGCGAGCACGAGCCGTCCGACGGGGTTGGCCGAGCGGCGGCAGTAGTCGAGGACGTCCGCGTAAGTCGCATAGCGTTCGACGGTGACGTCCTGCCGGAATGCCGAAACGAGGTCGTGCAGCGGCGCGAGCGGCAGGTCGTGGGCGCGGACCGCGGCGGCCAGCGCGGGGAAGGGCGGTGCCGCCGGCGTGCCGCCGGCCGCGATCTCCGTCAGCGCCTCGTCGAAGCGCTGCAGCGCCGCCAGCCGTTCGGGCGCGCTGGCGTCGCCCTCGTCGGCCAAGTCGTCGGCGGCCCGCGCGAAGCGATAGATCGCCACCACCGCCGGTCGCAGCCGCGCCGGAACGAGCCTCGATGCGACGGGAAAATTTTCGTAATGACCGACTGACACGCGCTTTGGGGGGAAACCGGGCAAAAAGGGCAAGATATCGCGGCGCCGAGACGCCGCCGGGCCGTCTGCGGCGATACGGGAGCGGTCGAGCTTTGCTATACTAACCCGTTCGGCGGAAGCGGCTTTCCCCCACCGACTAAGACCTCGCCTTACAGCGAAAGTGGCGGAATTGGTAGACGCACCAGCCTTAGGAGCTGGCGGGGCAGCCCGTGGGGGTTCGAGTCCCCCCTTTCGCACCACTTCAATCTCGGCATCAAGGATCGTCACGTCATGCAAAGCACGTTGGAGTCACTGGGCCAGCTGGAGCGCCGTTTGAGCGTTGCGGTGCCCCTGCAGCAAATCGAGGGCGAAGTCGGCAAGCGGCTGGCGCGCCTCGCCAAGACGGTCAAGCTGCCGGGCTTCCGGCCCGGCAAGGTGCCGATGAAGATGGTCGCGCAGCAATACGGCCCGCAGGTCCGTTCGGACGTCATTTCCGATGCGGTCCAGGAAAGTTTCAACGACGCCGTGCGTGAGCAGAACCTGCGGGTCGCCGGCTATCCGCGGATCGAGCCCAAGAATGACGCGACGCCCGCCGAGGGCACGCTCGAATTCTCCGCGGTGTTCGAGATCTATCCCGAGATCGTGCTGGGTGACGTGAGCGGTGTCGCGATCGAGCGTCCGCATTGTCGACGTCACGGCCGAGGACATCGACCGCACGATCGACGTGCTGCGCCGCCAGCGCGCGACCTTCGAGAGCAGTCGCCATGCCGGCCGCGACCGGCGACCGCGTCAAGGTGGACTTCACCGGCGTCATCGACGGCGTGGAATTCGCCGGCGGCCAGGCCAAGGATTTCGCGTTCCAGGTGGGCGAAGGGCGGATGCTGCCGGAATTCGAGGCGGCCGTGACCGGCATGAAACCCGGCGAGACGAAGACGTTTTCGATGACGTTTCCGGCCGACTATCACGGCAAGGAAGTGGCCGGCAAGGCGGCCGACTTCACGCTGACCGTGACCGAAGTCGCGCGTCCGGACGTGCCGCCGCTCGACAGCGCGTTTGCCACCGCCTTCGGCATGAAGTCCGGACGCGTCGAGGACCTGCGCGCCGAAGTCGAGTCGAATCTCCGGCTGGAGTTGAAGCGCAAGATCGAATCGGTGCTGAAGGACCAGGCGATGAAGGCGCTGCGCGAAAAGACGCAGCTGACGCTGCCGAAGTCGCTGGTCGACATGGAAGCCGTGCAGCTCCTGCGCCGGATGGCGGGCAACCTGCAGCAGCAGGGGATGAAGCCCGAGGACATCAAGCTGACGCCCGATCTTTTCCGGCCGCAAGCCGAGGAGCGCGTCGCGCTGGGGTTGATCCTCGGCGACCTGGTGCGCGCCGAGAACCTGCAGGCCAAGCCGGAACAGGTGAAGGCGATGGTGCAGGACATCGCGCAGACGTACGAGCAGCCGGAAGCCGTCGTCCGCTGGCACTACGAAAAACCGGAGCGGCTGAACGAATTCGAAGGGATGGCCGTCGAGCACAACGTCGTCGAATGGGTGCTCGCGAAGGCACAGGTCAAGGACGTGCCGACGACGTTCGAGACGCTGATGGGACCGGCCAAGTCCTAGAAATACGCGCGGACGGGCGGCGACGGCCGTACCCGTGTCGAAAGCGCCCGGAACTGTACGCCACAATCCATTTCACGGCCGGGCAACCACGCCGTCGAGCAGGTCACCCGGCTACTTTAGCCGCAGGA
>CAWGLS010000015.1:0-32169 GCA_963823475.1 uncultured beta proteobacterium | reverse complement strand
TCTCAGGTGGTCTGGCGTGGTCTGGCGTGGAAGGCCGATGGAGCGGGTGAAGGGAATCGAACCCTCGTCGTAAGCTTGGGAAGCTTCTGCTCTACCATTGAGCTACACCCGCGACCGGCCCGATTCTAATGCTTCGCGGAGTGTCCGGGCAAATGCAGTGGCATTGCCGTCGCGGCGCGCCGCCGGCATTCAGCCGAGTTCAGCCAGCGCCGCATCGAGCGCGGGCAGCGCACCGGGCAGATGCATCGCCACGCCCCGGCGTCGACACAGGAGCAGCGCGTCGCGATCCGGGGCGCCGCGACCCGCCGCCGCAAGAACGCGCCCGCGCGTGACCTGGAAATCGATCCACGGCACCGGCTCGGACCGCGTGAGGGCCTCCAGCGCCGCCACCTGCCGCAGCGCAAGGTCCCAGTCGGCATGGCGAAGTGCCGCATCGATCGCCTCGCGGCGAAACCAGAAATGGCTATGCGCGGGACAACCGGGCGCCAGCGACCGCTCGCCTTCCGCCAGCACCGGCGCGAGTTCGTCCGCATCCTCGACCATCAGCGCCCGCACGCCGTGCAGCAGTCCGCCGAGAAAGCGGAGGCCGACGCCCTCGGCATCCGCGAACGCCCCGTCCAGCGCGAGGCGCGCGTCGCGGCGCCGTCCGGCGTGCCAGTATGCGTACGCGAGCAGTGCGAGGTCGAACACCACCCACCGACGCGAGCCGATTTCGCGCGCCAGCGCGAGGCTCCGCTCCGCCGGCGCAATCGCATCGTCGTAGCGGCCCTGCGTGGCCCGCACCCACGCTTCGGTCTCGTCGGCCATCACCTCCGCCGCCGGGTGCCGCAACTCCCGCGCGGCGGCGCGCACGCGGTCGAGCTCCGGCAACGCGGCGTCGGCGGGCTCGAGGTAGGTGTGGACGATCGCCAGCATGCACCGATTGTTCAGCGAGAATCGCGTCAGGCCGCCGCGGTCGCACAACGCGACGCACCGCTCGAACGCCGCATACGCGGACGCCATGCGGCCGTCGGCGTACAGCACGTCGGCGAGTCCCGACAGTGCCTGCGCCTCGCATTCGATGTCGCCGGCCGCGAGCGCGCGCTCGCGGGCCGTGGCCTGCGCCCGCTGCGATGCGCGCGCATCGCCGCGCGCAAACTCGAAGCAGCCGCGCAGGTAGGCGACGCGCGACGCCTCGCGCGCCATGCCGGCGGCAAGCGGCTCGGCGAGGTCGAGTGCCGCGAGCCCCGCATCGGACGCGCCCGTCGCCCGGTGCGCGGCGGCGATGCCGATGTAGGCGTGACATCGTTGCGCGTCGTCCGCCGCGTGCGCGAGCGCGCGCTCGAAAGCGGCGATCGACGCCGGCACGTCGCCGGTGTCGCGCGCGATGTCGCCCTCGAAGCGCGCCAGATCATGGCGGACGGCGGGTGGCGCCGGCAGCTCGCCCCCGCGCCGCGCGAGCCGCAGCGCCGATTCGAAGCGCAATGCGGCCGCTTCGGCGCGCGCCGCGGCGAGATACGCCGCCGCCGCTCGCGGATCGTCGGCCCGGTCCAGATGCTCGGCGTGCAGCGCGAGGTCGCGGCCCTCGAACCATTGCGCCGCCCGCAGGTGCAGCGATCGCCGCGCGCTGTGCAGCAACGACGCGTAGGCGCCGTCGCGAATCAGCGCGTGGACGAACACGAACTGCCGGGCGTCGCTGTCGTCCGGCCGCACGAGATCGCGGCCGAGCAGCGTCCCGGCGTCGTAGGCCGGATCGTCGAGCAGGTGCCGCAGCAACTCGATTGCGAAGCGCTGTCCGACCACCGCGGCCGCCTGCACGGCGCGCTTGTCCGGGGCGCGCAGCTGGTCCAGCCGGCTCAGCACGACGCTCTGGATCGTGCCGGGAATCGCCGCGCCGTCGGCGCCGCTGTGCAGCAGTTGCGTCAGGAACAGCGGGTTGCCCTGCGCGCGATCGACGCAGCGCCGCGCCACGTCGGGATGCGCGACCAGGAACGACCGCGCGAGCGCCAGTGCGTCGTCCGTCGCGAGCGGCGGCAGGTCGATGCGTTCGACGTGAACGTCGAGCGGCGCGACGCCGAACGGATCGCCTTCGCGCCGCGACGTGCAGACGAGCAGCAGCGGCCGCGTCCGCGCGCAGTCGGCGAGCGCCCGCACGCAGCGCCTCACCCACGGCGTGGCCCAGTGCATGTCCTCGACGACCAGCATCGTCGCGCCCATCGCCGCTGCGACGAGCGCCCGCACCTTGCCTTGCGTGCGCGCGGCGTCGTCCATCGCCTCGTACGTCGCGGCCGCGCGCTGCGGCAGCGCCAGCAGGTCGGCGGCGAACGGTTCGTCGTCGCGCGCGACGCGCCCGTCCGCGACGGCGCGGTCGAGACCCGCGCGCCGCTGCGCGTCCGCGGCGTCCGGCGGGATCGCGAGCAGGCCGCAGAACAGCGCGTGAATCGCGTCGCGCCCCTGCGCGGCGCCGAAGTCGAGCACCGCCGCGGCATGGACGGAAACGTCGCGGCGACGCGCGAGCAGCACGAGCTCCTGCGTCAGGCGCGTCTTGCCCATTCCCGGGTCTGCACCCACGACAAGCGTCACGCCCGCGGCGCCGTCGCGCACGCGGTCCAGCCATTCGCCGAAGCGCGCGACTTCGATCTCGCGGCCGATCAGCGGATGCGCGGCCGCGGCGTCGGCACGCAGCGCGCGCAGCTTCCACACCGCAACGTCCTGCGCCAGGCCGCGGATCGGCACCGTGCCGACCTGCTCGGCATCGACGAAAGCGGCGCACGCGCGATAGACGTCGTCGGAGATGACGGTTTCGCCCGCGCGCGCGATCTCGTCGAGCCGCGCCGCCAGGTTCACCGCGTCGCCGGTGACGGTGTAGTGGCGGTGCACGGCGCTTCCCGTGGCGGCCGCCACGACTTCGCCGCTCGCCACCCCCACATGCGCCGCCAGCGGCCGGCCGAATTCCGCCGACAGCGTGGCCATTGCCGCGTGGATGCCCATCGCCGCGCGCAGCGCGCGTTGCGTGTCGTTGCCGTAGGCGACGGGCGCACCGAACACGCCCATCACCGCGTCGCCGATGTGCTTGTCGATGGCGCCGCCGCATTGGCCGATCAGGCCGTCCACCAGCTCGAAGTAGCGGGTGAGCAGCCGGTGCACTTCCTCCGGGTCGAGCTCAGCTGACAGCGCCGTGTAGCCCGACAGGTCCGCGAAGAGCACGGCGACCTGCCGCCGTTCCGGAGGCGGCGCCTCGGGTGCCGCCGTGACGGTGCCGTCGCGCAATGCCGTGCCGCATTGCGGGCAAAACCGCGCCCCCGCGGGGACCGCCGCGCGGCAACTCGGACAGGCGTCGGCAGGGGTCGCCATCGCAACGCGATTCTGACGCGACTTGCCCCTGCGTCGCAATCAGCGTAACGTCCCATCGACGCTAGGGGTCCTGGTCGCCGATTGCAGGTTCGGCGGCCGGGTGAGATGAAACCCTTGGAACCTGATCCGGATAATGCCGGCGCAGGGAAGCGTGAAGTGCCTCCTCCCTTCCGCTCCTCGCGTTGCATGTCCTAACCCGAGGAGTACGCCATGAATGCCAACGACCAGTTCTTCGCGCGTGACGCGAAGGTGGATTCGGCCGCCGTCGCACCGCTGCCGGCGTCGCGCAAGATCTACGTGCAGGGCTCCCGCGCCGACCTGCGCGTGCCGATGCGCGAGATCGCGCAGAGCGACACGCCCGCCACGTTCGGCGCGGAGAAGAACCCGCCGCTCGCCGTCTACGATTGCTCGGGGCCGTACACCGACCCGGACACGTCGATCGACATCCGCAGGGGCTTGGCGCCGCTGCGCGCCGCGTGGATCGCCGAGCGCGACGACACGGTCGAGCTCGCCGGTCCGACGTCGGCGTTCGGCCAGGCGCGGCTCGCGGATCCCGCGCTGGCCGGCCTGCGCTTCGACCTGCATCGCAAGCCGCGCGTCGCGCAGCCCGGGTGCGAATGTCACGCAGATGCACTACGCGCGCCGCGGCATCGTCACGCCGGAGATGGAGTTCGTCGCGATCCGCGAGAACCAGCTGCTGCGACGAGCGCGTCGCGCAGTTCCCGGAAAGCGTCCGCCGCCAGCATCCGGGCCAGAACTTCGGCGCCGCGATTCCCGCGGTGATCACGCCCGAGTTCGTCCGCGACGAGGTCGCCCGCGGCCGCGCGATCATCCCCAGCAACATCAACCATCCGGAATCCGAGCCGATGATCATCGGCCGCAACTTCCTCGTGAAGATCAACGCCAACATCGGCAATTCCGCGGTGTCGTCGTCGATCGGCGAGGAAGTCGAGAAGATGACGTGGGCGATCCGCTGGGGCGGCGACACGGTGATGGATCTGTCCACCGGCAAGAACATCCACGAGACGCGCGAGTGGATCGTCCGCAACTCGCCGGTGCCGATCGGCACGGTGCCGATCTACCAGGCGCTGGAAAAGGTCGACGGCAAGGCCGAGGACCTGACGTGGGAAATCTTCCGCGACACGCTGATCGAGCAGGCCGAGCAGGGCGTCGACTATTTCACGATCCACGCCGGCGTGCTGCTGCGCTACATCCCGTGGACGGCCAAGCGGATGACCGGCATCGTGTCGCGCGGCGGCTCGATCATGGCCAAGTGGTGCCTCGCGCATCACCGCGAGAGCTTCCTCTACACGCGCTTCGAGGAAATCTGCGAGATCATGAAGGCGTACGACGTCGCGTTCTCGCTGGGCGACGGCCTGCGTCCCGGGCTCGATCCACGACGCCAACGACGAGGCGCAGATGGGCGAGCTCGCCACGCTCGGCGAATTGACGCAGGTGGCGTGGAAGCACGACGTGCAGGTGATGATCGAAGGCCCCGGCCACGTGCCGATGCACATGATCAAGCACAACATGGACGAGCAGCTGCGGCTGTGCGGCGAGGCGCCGTTCTACACGCTGGGACCGCTGACCACCGACATCGCGCCGGGCTACGACCACATCACCAGCGCGATCGGCGCCGCGATGATCGGCTGGTACGGCACCGCGATGCTCTGCTACGTGACGCCGAAGGAGCACCTCGGCCTGCCGAACAAGGCCGACGTCAAGGACGGCATCATGGCGTACAAGCTCGCCGCGCACGCCGCCGACCTCGCCAAGGGTCACCCCGGCGCGCAGATGCGCGACAACGCGCTGTCGAAGGCGCGCTTCGAGTTCCGCTGGGAGGACCAGTTCAACCTGGGCCTCGACCCGGACAAGGCGCGCGAATTCCACGACGAGACGCTGCCGCAGCATGGCGCCAAGCTGGCGCACTTCTGCTCGATGTGCGGGCCGCACTTCTGCTCGATGAAGATCACGCAGGACGTGCGCGACTACGCGGCGAAGCAGGGGATCGCCGAGTCCGAGGCGCTCGCCAAGGGCATGGAGGCGAAGGCCGTGGAGTTCGTGAAGAAGGGCGCGGAGATCTACTCGAAGGCGTAGCGGCGGCCCCGATCCTCCGGCGGGAAAATGCTCGAAATAGCCCGTGACGTAAACATGTCGGTGCGGACATGTTTACCCGTCAACCCGTTCGGTTAATATGTCGATGAATCTCTATTTTCGTAAACATATAATAAACTATCCATTAAATCAAATAATTAACAAATATGCTCGACAGGGAAAAGCCCTATGACGACCTGCCGCCTCTGCCGGAGGCTGGGCGTTGTCGAGTCCCGCAAAGTGTTGAAAAAAGCTGTCGGAGCGGGCTCTGCCCTGGCGGAACTCTCGCGGCGCGCAGTTCACGCCGCATCGCGAACCCCGCGCGCATCCTGCCCTGGTTCCGGCATCGGCGGCACGAACCGCCGCGTCGTGCAGTTCGCCGCAAATCGGCGCATAACATCGGCACCACGTCAACGAGCGCTTTATCGCGCGACGGCCGTCGTCCGCGGGAAGAACGACAGGTTCCCGAGTGCATGTCCGAATTGGCAATGAAGCGCCCGAACCAGTGCAACCCGCGCACTTGCGCCACGGTCCCGGAGCAGCCAGCGCTCCTGCGCGAGCCGATCGCGGCTCGCGCCAAAGACCGTCCGCTGGTGACCGCCAGCATACTCGTTGTTCATCGCCCATCGCGTCACCACGGGAACCGGCCCGTCTTCCGACGCGGTCGAAGCGCTTCGTTTCCCGGACATACGCGACCCGCCCGGTCGATTGCCGCGCACCGCGGGATACCCGGCGGCGTGCAGTGTCCGGAGCGCCAGGTCCTCGCAGAGCAGAAGGTCGCGCCAACGGCCGGAGCGGGTGAATCTCGCGGCGAAAACTTGCACGAGCGCGTGATACGGATCGAACGCGGCCCGACGAGCGCGCGAAATTCGACTGCTCGTCTCCGCGGACGATCCGGAGTATGCAATTCGATGGCGATCCACCATCTCCCGACGGCAATGGACGCTCCCGGACGCGATCTGATGCCGGCTCTCATCCACTGCGCGATACAGGCTCCGCGACATTCCCGGCCGTCGACGAGGTCGCCCACTACATCATCGCGCACCCGGCCAGCGCTACGCATTGCGGCGGCGTCGACCAGTTCGCCGGGCTGTCGGGAGCCCGAATTCTCGGCGTGCCGGCGCGCGAAGTCCGGCCCGAATCCCCCTCGACCGGATCAACGAGATCGCAACGGAGACCGATCGATTCTCGCCAGAATTCGCACGGATGACCCCGCATCCAGCGCGGCACGCGGCCGCGTCGAGTGGTCTTCCTGCGGCCCGAACGTCCGGAGTTCCATTCCTGGTGAATGCCAACGTCGCGAAACGCCAGACCGCCTCGCGCTATCTCAACGAACTCGCCGCCACCGGCCTGCTGCGCGAGGTGCGTCGCGGACGCGAGGCGTACTTCGTGAATGAAGGGCTGGTCGAGATCCTCGCGCGATAGAGGGCAGCTCCGCGGCGCGTCAGGCGCTGGCCGTGACTTCGAAACCGCCACTACTCTTGGGACCGACAACGTGATCTCCGACAGATCGCTTTGCCGTCACGCATTCCATCAGACCTTCGTCTGCCCCCTCCTGCGTGCGGGCTTGGATGTGGCCGATGGAAGCAGCGATGTGTACCTCCGATACAGCTCGAAGAGGAACGCGACGCGCTCGGCGTCGTTCCTGAAGCTCCTCCGTCCGTAGGCCGCGTCGACGGCGGCGTCGAGCACCTGGTGCGCCTTGACCAGGTTCGGCGGCATCGTCAGCGGATCGTAAAGATCGGCAAGAGAGGCGTTCGGGTGTGCCGCGCGCGCATCGAGGACGCCCTGCGCCGCGGCCTCGATCTTCTGCGTCTGCGCGGCGGTCGGATTCTCCGGCCAGGGGAAGTTGTTGTAGACGATGTCCGGCAGAATACTGATATCGGCTTTCCAGCCGGCCGCACACCGCACGCATCCATGCCATGTGCATCGCACTCTGCAGAATTCCAAGATGAAACAAGTCGCCGCCATCAATCGTGTAGAGCTTATTGGTGGCGACGATCTGCAGAGTCGAGACGACCCACCGGCAGATAACGCCTGTGCTCCGATGAGACTTCGGGTACGGCAATGTATGAGACTGGTCGGCTGGCGGATCTCTCCGAAGAGCCCCGGCGTCGCGGCAAGCGCAATGGTCGTTTCGCGTTTGCTTGCGAGCCGGCTTTACGGACGCCCTCGATCCGAGTCCGGACGGCAGGCATAACCCTTAAGTCATCCGGTGCGGCGCCAACCAGCCAAAGGCACCAACGCTCACCGGCGTTGAGAAACTCTTCGCTGCCCATTACGCGGCGTATCCATATACTCGCGCCGGGTTCCGCTTGCATGAGTTGATCCCGCTCCGTGGCGTTCATGAGCAGGAATCCCCCATCGTTCGGCATGCTGCCAAATCGCGATCCGGGCGCATCTACGCAAATCGGCGAGCGACGCTTGGTCAGAAGTATGTCGGGAGCATCGACCAAATAGGCGTTGATATTCTTCGCCGTGACCGCATGCGCCTCGGCCCGGATGTCATCGTACTCGACATAGATCGTCTTCTGCGCCGATATCACCGACGCCAAATCCCACGATCACGCAGTGGACAGCGGCCATGCCACGCGCCTCGTTGCTCCACTGAAACGTTCGATGTGCAAACCAAATCTGACACCTCGCGAGAACAGCCAAGACCAAGGATTCCGACCTGTTCGCCTTGCGTGATGCTGTTCGTCGACACGAATGCGCAAGCGATGGTCGTGCCGCTCATGTACTTGGCAGCCTTGATGTACCAGGCAGCGACAAAGTCCAGGACTCCGGCGCCCTGAATGCCCCGAAATACGACGGCGACATCGCCCTTCTGCGCCTCCGTTTGGTACTTTTTCCCCACAAACGGCGGATTCCCCAACACATAGCTGCACCGCTCCGCCGGCAACACATCATTCCAGTCGAGCCGCAGCGCGTTCCCATGCACGATATGCGGCGTGGTCACGAGCGGGATGCGCGCGAAGTAGTTGCCGAACTCCTCCGAGACCCGCACGTTCATCTGATGGTCGACCAGCCACAGCGCCACCTGCGCGATCTGCGCCGGGAACTCCTCGATCTCGATGCCGAAGAACTGGTCGACGTCGACGCTGATCAGGTTCTGGATGTCGACCAGCTTCTGTCCGCTCGCGCGCTCCAGCGCCAATGACGCCCGCAGAATCTCGAGTTCGAGCTTCCGCAACTCGCGGTAGCTGATCACCAGGAAGTTGCCGCAGCCGCAGGCCGGGTCGAGGAACGTCAGCGTCCGCAGCTTCTTGTGGAACTCGAAAAGCCGATTGCGGTTGCCCTTGACCTTCTCGAACTCGGCCCACAGGTCGTCGAGGAACAGCGGCTTGATGAGCTTCTGGATGTTCTCCTCGGACGTGTAGTGCGCGCCGAGGTTGCGCCGCGCCTTCGTGTCCATGATCGACTGGAACAGCGCGCCGAAGATCGCGGGACTGATCGCGCTCCAGTCGAGCGCGCAACAGTCGAGCAGTGCCTCGCGCATCGGACGGTCGAACGACGCGATGGGCAGCGCCTCCTCGAACAGCCTGCCGTTGACGTACGGAAACGCGGCCGTCTCCTCGTCGAGCGACTTCGGCCGCGCGTGCGCCGGCTGATTCAGGACCTGGAAGAGCTGCGCGAGACGGGGGCCGAGGTCGGAGCCATCGCCGGCAGTACGCTCGTCGAGCCACAGCCGGAACGACTGCGCGGGCTGGAAGATCCCGGTGTCGTCGGCGAACAGGCAAAAGAGCAGGCGCACCAGCAGCAGTTCCAGCGGATGCCCGGTGAACCCGCCCGCCTTGAGCAGGTCGTGCAGCCGGCCCATCTGCTCGGCCGCCTTGATGTTGACCGGGTCCTGCGGGCGTATCTCCTGCGCGCGATAGCCCGCGATGAAGCCGAAGTGGCGGACGTTCCTGTGCAGCTCGTCCAGCCGGAATTCGACGTCGAGGTCGGCTTCGAGGTCGTAGAGCCGGAAGCGCGCGAAGTCGGAGACCAGGATATAGCGCGGCAGGTCGCGGTCCGCCAACGCTTCGAAATAGTCGGTCGCCTGCGCGAACGCGCGGTCCAGGTCCTGGCCCTCGCTCTTGTGCTCGACCAGCAGCACGCCCTTCCAGAAGCAGTCGATGCGCCCCGCCTTCAGGTGCTTGCCGGCCCGCGTGATGTCGACCTGCCGCTCGAACACCGCGACGCGCTTGCGGTCGACACCGAAGACCCCGAAGAAGCCGTTCCAGAAACTCTGCGCCTCGGCGCGCTCCGAGCCCTCGCCCTTCCACTCTCGGGAGAACGCCAACGCGCGCGCCTTGATCTCGTTCCAGGAAAGGGGCATGTAGGCCGCTTCGTATCGAGGGAGCAGGAAAGTGCGAAGCCAAGGATAGCGCATGCAGCCACCCGCAGTTCCCAACCGCTTAGGGGTCAGAGCCGCAATGGTGGCCCCGCTTAGGGGTCAGAGCCGCAATGGTCGGCCCCGCTTAGGGGTCAGAGCCGCAATGGGCGGCCCCGCTTAGGGGTCAGAGCCGCAATGGGTGGCCCCGCTTAGGGGTCAGAGCCGCAATGGGCGGCCCCGCTTAGGGGTCAGAGCCGCAATGGGTGGCCCCGCTTAGGGGTCAGAGCCGCAATGGTGGCCCCGCTTAGGGGTCAGAGCCGCAATGGTGGCCCCGCTTAGCGGCGTCAGCGGCTCGACCCAATGGTGGCCCCGCTTAGGGGTCAGAGCCGCCTGACAGCGGTGGCCGCCCATTGCGGCTCTGACCCCTAAGCGGGGCCACCCATTGCGGCTCTGACCCCTAAGCGGGGCCGCCCATTGCGGCTCTGACCCCTAAGCGGGGCCACCCATTGCGGCTCTGACCCCTAAGCGGGGCCACCATTGCGCTCTGACCCCTAAGCGGGGCCGCGCGCGCCGCCTGACGCGCGATCGGTTACGGCCACGTTCGCGGCGGCGCTGGGCTCGGCCGCGTCAGTTCGCCGCGCGCACTTCGACCTTCCGCTTCGCCATGTGGTAGAGGTAGGCGATGAGGTCGTCCATGTCGCGGTCGGAGAGCGCGCTGCTGGAGAAACCCGGCATCCGCTGTCCGTCCCACACCCTGAGCGACGCCGGATTGCGGATCTGCCGGCGCAGGTGTTCCTCGCGCAGGTATTCGGTCGGGCTGAACGGCACGTTGAGGTCGGGGCCGATCTTCGCGTCGCCGGCGAGGTTCAGCGTATGGCAGACGATGCATTGCGTCGTGTACACGGTGAGCCCGCGACGGATGGGATCGGTGCTCGCCACCGTCGACGCGGGCAGCAGCGCCGGAAAGCGCGTCGTGACCGGGGCCACCGCCTCCACCGTCGCAACCTGGTACGGCCACTGCTCCGGCGCGATGCGGGACTTCTCGGGGCGCAGCCAGACCAAGTAGAACGGTCCCGCGGTGGCCGGCGATCCCGCCTTCAGCGCCGGCCAGCGGCGCGTGCTGCTTTCCACGGCGAGATAGGCGCGCGCGGCGTCGTCGGAGGCCGCGAGCAGCGGAGCGGCGGGCAGCGTGGCCGCGAAGCCGTCGCTGGCGGCGAACTTGAGCGACTCCTCGCGCGCGACGCCCGCCAGCAGCGCCGCCATCGGCACCGCGCGGTACGTCATCGGCCGCTTGTACGCGACGTCATCCGGAATCGTGACGGTGGTGACGGCCGGGTGGCCGAGCAGCGCTTCGGGCGTGTATTTCTGCGTGCGGCCGCCGGCGGTGATCGTCAGTTCCGGCGACGCGGCGTCGGCGATCGCGTGCGCAAGCGCGAGCATGGCGCCGGCGCACCACCGCCGCACGGCCGGCAGCGATACCGAGCCGGGCATCGTCAATCCTCCGGTTGCGAGAGCCGGACCAGGTAACCGCCCGATTTCTCGTCGCGCTCGAGCTCGAGGCTGCCGGCCTGCGCGGCCGCTTCGAGCATGCTGTTGAACGAGCGGAATCCGTAGTACGACTCGTTGAAGCCCGGCTTGCGGCGTTTCAGCGCCTGCTTGACCATCGAGCCCCAGATCTTTTCCTCGGCGCCGCGTTCGGAAATGAGCGCGTCGACGGTCTCGACGATGAGGTCGAGCGCCTCGTCGCGCCGCTGGTCGTCGGACTTCGCTTCGGCCGGGACCGGGACCGGCGCATCGGAGGCCGGCGCATCGACGGCGGTCCCGACGGACACGTCCGGCGGCGCCGCCGCGGGCGCGTCCGCAGCGGCCTTCGTCGACCGTCGCCGGGAACCGGTGGCCGTCTTCGCCGCGGCGGTCTTCTTGGCACCCGTCGTTTTCGCCGCGCCCGCGGTCTTGGCCGCCGGCGTCTTCGCCGCGCCGCGGCGCGCCGGTGCCGACCTCTTCTCGCGGACGAGATCGTCGTAGAAGATGAACTCGTCGCAGTTGGTGACGAGCAGGTCGGACGTCGAGTTCTTGACGCCGACGCCGATCACGATCTTGTTGTTCTCGCGCAGCTTGGACACGAGCGGCGAGAAGTCCGAGTCGCCGCTGATGATGACGAACGTCTCGACGTGGGACTTCGTATAGCAGAGGTCGAGCGCGTCGACGACCAGCCGGATGTCCGCCGAATTCTTGCCCGAGATGCGGACGTGCGGAATCTCGATCAGCTCGAACGATGCCTCGTGCATCGGCGCCTTGAACGCCTTGTAGCGGTCCCAGTCGCAGTACGCCTTCTTGACGACGATGCTGCCCTTCAGCAACAGGCGCTCGAGCACCTTGCCGATATCGAATTTCTCGTAATTGGCGTCACGCACGCCGAGCGCGATGTTCTCGAAATCGCAGAACAGCGCCATGCTGGTGACGTCGGTGTTGATGGCCATGAAGTGCTCCCGTTGCAAGGCCCTATCGTCGCACGAAAGCCGGCAGGGGCGGGCAGCGCGCTTACACGGTCAGGCGGACGAGCGCTCGAGCGCGATCCGTACCGGCACGCGCCGGCGTCCCCACGTCCGGCGGACGGAGTCGTAGCGGCCCGGCAGCGCGGCGGCACAATGCGTGCAGCGCCCGTCCGCGGTGACGTCGTAGCGCAGGATCTCGTGCCAGTCGCGCACGATCGCCGGTCGCGCGCACGCCGGACAGAAGGTGGTCCCGCCCTCGGCGTCGTGGACGTTGCCGGTATAGACGTACCGCAGGCCGGCCCGCTGGCCGATCGCGCGCGCGCGGGCCAGCGTGGCCGCCGGCGTGTGCGCGAGGTCCGTCATCTTGTAGTCCGGGTGGAACGCCGTGAAGTGCAGCGGCACGTCCGGGCCCAGTTCCCGCGCGATCCAGCCGCACATCGCGGTCAGCTCCTCGTCCGAGTCGTTCTTGCCCGGAATGAGCAGCGTCGTGATCTCCGTCCACACGTTCGTTTCGCGAACGAGGTAGACCAGCGTGTCGAGCACCGGCTGCAGGCGGGCGCCGCACAGCTTCACGTAGAAGTCGTCGGTGAAGCCTTTGAGGTCGACGTTGGCCGCGTCCATCTTCGCGAAGAACTCGCGGCGCGCGTCGACGCCGATGTACCCGGCCGTCACGGCGACCGTCGCGATCCCGCGCGCATGGCAGGCGTCGGCGGCGTCCATCGCGTACTCGGCGAAGATCACCGGATCGTTGTACGTGAACGCGACGCTGCGGCAGCCGTGCGCGTGCGCCGCTTCCGCGATGGCCGCGGGCGAAGCCGCGTCCATCAGCGTGTCCATCTCGCGCGACTTCGAGATGTCCCAGTTCTGGCAGAACTTGCAGGCGAGATTGCAGCCCGCCGTGCCGAACGAGAACACCGACGAGCCCGGATAGAAGTGATTGAGCGGCTTCTTCTCGATGGGGTCGACGCAGAAGCCCGACGAGCGCCCGTAGGTGGTGAGCACCATCGCGTCGTCCTTGCGCTGGCGCACGAAACAGGCGCCCCGCTGCCCCTCGTGCAGCCGGCAGTCGCGCGGGCACAGGTCGCACTGGAGGCGGCCGTCGTCGAGCCGGTGCCACCAGCGGCCGGGGAAATCGCTCATGACATCGCTCCGGCAGCGGCCGTCGCCTCGTCGAACCGGACGACCGAATAGCGCGAAACTGTCAGGTCGGCGCTCCAGAAATCGGCGGGCAGGCCGGCCTTGTGCTTGAGGGCGGCTAAGAATTCGCGCGGATCGGGCAACTGCTCCCACACCTTCGGCAGGAACGTCGCGCGCCGCGATCCGTACTCGAGGATCACGCCGTCCACTTCCGGACGCAGCCGCGCCAGCGTCTCGTCTTCATCGCCCCAGGGCATCCGCTCGCTGCGGCCGAGCACCGACACCTCGATGGTGATCCCCGCGAACTCGTTGCGGGCAAGCGGCGCGAAGCGTGGGTCGCGGAACGCCGCGGCGACGGCATTGGCGCGCACGTCGGCGCCGAGCAGCCGCCATGCTTCGACGCTGCCGATGCATCCGCGCAGTCCACCGTCGTCGTGCAGCGTGACGAAGCTCGCCCCCGGCAGCGCGAGCGCCGCGTGCGCGACGGGCGCGGTGACGGCAGCGCCGAGCACGTCGCCGATCGCGGCGCGGGCGTGGGCCAGCAGCGCGGTGCCGAGATCGGGCGTGCTATTCATGATCGGTGAACGCGAACGACGCATAGCCGACGACGCGCGACTTGTCGCCCGCGGTATCGCCGGAGTTGCGGAGGTCGAGCAGCGTCGGCACGAGGCCGCGGCGGCGCGCGCAAAGGAGGAGACCGTTGACCGGCGTGGCGCCGCACGCCTCTCCGTGGTCGAGGCTGGCGTCGAGCGCCAGGATCGCATCGGCGGTGTGCCGGTCGATGCGGCGCGCGTCGGCATACGGGAGGTAGTGCGACAGGTCGGAACTGACGACGAGCAGCGTCTCCGGGCCGCCCCAGAGGAGGTCGAGCACGGCCGCGACATCTTCGGCCGACGCGCGCCCGACGGCAATCGGCACCAGCGAGAACTCACCCAGCACCGTCTGGAGGAATGGCAGCTGGACCTCCAGCGCGTGCTCCAGTGCGTGCGCCGCGTCGCTGGCCACCACCTGCGGCAACGTGCGCAGGCGCGCGATGGCGGCGGCGTCGACGGCCACTTCGCCGAGCGGCGTGGCGAACGCGCGGGTCGTGGGCACCGCCAGGCCGCGCACCGGCACGCGATGCACCGGGCCGACCAGCACGACGCGGGTCACCGTGCCGCGCAACGGGGCGAGCTGCGTGTAGGCCGCGGCCGCAATCGATCCCGAGTAAAGGTAACCCGCATGCGGGACGATCAGCGCCTTCGGCCGTGCGCCGGATGCCACCGCGGCTTCCGCGAGAAAGCCGCGCAGCTCCGCCGCCAGCGCGGCCGGCGAATCGGGATAGAAGCTGCCGGCTACCACTGCCGGGCGGACATCGTGCATCGCAGGGCCTCGTCGTTGATGGGGTCACGCACGAAGCGGACACCTGACCGCCGCAATCGGCGCCGCGGCCACTTCTCGTTCATGAAATGGGGGGCGCCGGCCCCTTCCGCAAGGGGCACGCGAGCGGCGTTGCGCGGCCTCGCGCTATCTGCCGGATGCGCGCGAAGCCCACGCGCGCCATCGGCCGTCCGGTAGCGCGGGCGGACGCCTGCGTTACACTCGTCCGCATTCCCGATCGATGCAGGTTTGGCCCCCATGTCGCTGCCGTTGCTGTCGCTCCTCGAAACCCGCGTGCTCGGCGTACTGGTCGAAAAACAGCACACGGTTCCGGACACCTATCCGCTGACGCTCAATGCGCTGGTCGCCGGCTGCAACCAGAAAACCAGCCGTGATCCCGTCCTCGACGCAACGGAAGCCGAAGTCCAGGCCGTGATCGACCGGCTGAAGGGACTCTCGCTGGTCGTGGAATCGAGCGGAGGCCGCGTCATGCGGTATGCGCACAATGTCGGCCGCGTGCTGGGGGTTCCGGCGCAGGCGGTGGCGCTCCTCACGACCATCATGCTGCGCGGTCCGCAAACCGTCGGCGAACTGCGCATCCATAGCGAGCGTCTGCATCGCTTCGCCGACATCTCGTCGGTGGAAGGTTTTCTCGACGAACTCGCGCAGCGACCCGCCGGGGCCCTCGTCGTCGAGCTTTCGCGCCAGCCCGGCGCCCGCGAAACGCGCTGGGCGCACCTGCTGTCCGGCGCGCCCGCCGTCGTGACGGCGGACACGGTCACCGCCGAGTCCGGCGACCGCGTGACGATCGGCGAACTCGCGGCGCTGCGCGCGAACGTCGCGCAACTGCAGGACGAGCTCGCGCAGGTCAGGGTCACGGTCGAGCGGCTGCTGAAGGAACTGGGACTGCCGCACGCCTGACGGCGCCGCTTCGTCGTCGTCGCATTGCGGCGCGCGTGCTGCGCGACAAGGTGGAAATGCGCACGGGCCGGCAATCTGCTCGGTGGCCGCGACACCACCGTTGGAACGCCATGAGTTCGAATACGTTCGAGAGCGACTTCGCTCTGTGGCAATGCGCCGAATTCCGCGGAAGTAACCGGCGCCGCGACGAACCCGGCGAACGCGAGAGAGACAGTCGAGCTGTTTTTGCTAGCGAAGTCGCTCCAGTCCGACCGTGGAGGAACCAATGATCAGCGTGGACAATGGCGCCGATCGCCAAACACGATTGGACGCCCGTCTCATCGGTCCATATCTTGTCGAAAGGAGGCAAGGCTTGCGGGGGTTGCGCCGCTGAAAGGATGCTCGTGAATACGCAAGAAGAGTTCTCAGACCGTCGATTCTGGTCGGCTTTCGATCATTTTCAAGTGGAGCGAGAGGCACGTGCCATGCGGAATGCTCACGTCGCGGCGATGGGCGCTCGGATGGGGGCGATGTTGCGAGAGCTATGGCAGCGTGCCGCGAAGCGGTTGTCCACTGGGTTCGCACACGGGGATGCACAACCGCGCCGTGAGAACCGGACTCGCGCGAGCCCCTGAATCGAGATCGTCAAACTGCCGCCTACGTGTCTTGTACGTGCCGCTGTCCATGTCGGGGGCCGCTCATTCCAGTAACTAGGTAGGGCCTGTTCGAGCATCCGCGGCAACCATATGAATCTTGGTGGCCCATCCGCCGCGCGACTTGCCGATGGCTTGGGGGCCGATTCTTTGGAGCCCCCGTGCCGTCTGGATGCACCTTGACGGCGGTACTGTCCAACGCCACAGCCTCGATCAGGATGCGGACGATCCGATCGTGCTGCAACCGTGCGAATACCCGATCCAGCACGCCGCTCTTCGACCAGCGATTCATGCGCGTGTAGATGGATTTCACTGCTTCATGACGAGTTCCGAATCCGAGATGGCGGATTTGGACAACGATTGGCCGGCGACGTCGAAGGCACCGTGCGCGCGATCGGCCTGTTCACGACGTCGCTCGATACGCCCGACAACGTGAACACGATGGTCGGCAACGCCAAGGTCATGAACGGCACGATCAAGAATTTCTCGAACAACCCGTATCGCCGCGTCGACCTGACGGCCCAGCTCGATCACACGGTCGACGTCCAGGATGCGGTGCGCCGCCTGAAGGAAACGCTGCCGACGATCGCCAACGTGATGGACGCGCCGACCCCCGACGTCGAGATCCTCACGTTCAACGAACGCGGACCGGTGCTGGCCGTGCGGCCGTACGTCCATACCAGCAACTACTGGCAGGTGTATTTCGACACCAACCGGGTCATTCGCGAAACGTTCGGCGCCGCCGGCTACCCGGTGCCCGAGTCCGCCATACGCTATCGCAACGTCTAGCCGAAATGAGGGTCGGACTCGCAATTCGCTTGCAGCATTGTCAACTTGCCGCAATCGCTGGCGCGAAATGCGAGTCCGACCCTCATTGTGCTAGTCCTGCCGCCACGGCAAGGCCGCCATCTGCCAGCCGTTGACGCGGCGCTGGCCAATCGCATTCCTGTCGCCCTCGAAGCCTTCGAGGATGTTGTACGCGGCGGCATAGCCGTTCGCGGTGGCCAGCGCCGCGGCGTGATGCGAACGCCCGCCGCTTCGGCACAGGAACGCCACCGGACGATCGGGTTCCACGCGCGCGCGGAGCTGGTCGATGAAGTGCTCGTTGCGCGCCTTGGCCGGATAGTCGTACCACTCGATGTGCAGCGTGCCCGGGACGTAGCCGATCAGATCGCGTTCGGCGAGCGTTCGCGTGTCGACGATCTCGATTTCCCCGGCCTTGTACAACGCCCACGCTTCCGCGGGCAGCAAGAGCCCCTGCATCGGAAATCCTTTCTCCACGGCGCGGGTGACCGCGGCATCGAGAATGGCGGCGATGTCCGCGGCGGATTCAGACGGCATGCGGGATTCCCAGGTTCTGGTTGGCGGGGACGGCGACATCGATCATCTTCGGCCGCGGCAGGTGCAGCTCGTTCATCAGGTCGATGAACGCCGCGCGCTCGCGGCCGGCAAGACGCGCATTGTGCCGCTTCTCCCAGCCGATCGTCGACACGTTGTTGCCGCGATAGTCGTGACCGGGGTAGACCCGCGTGGCGACCGGCAGCGCGAAGAGCTTGCCGTGGATGCTGTCGTAGAGCGTGCCGGAGTCACCGCTCTGGAAATCCGTGCGGCCGCAGCCGTCGATCAGCAGCGCGTCGCCGGTGAAGACGTTGCCGCGCCACAGGTAGCTCATGCTGCCGGCGGTGTGGCCCGGCGTGTGGATCGCGCGCACCCGTTCCGCGACGCCGAACAGCAACTCGTCGCCGTCGTTCAGCTGGACGTTGGCCGGCACGATGCCGCAGCCGATCGGCGCGGCGGCCAGCGCGCCGGTCGCTTCGCGCAGCCGGCCGGCGCCCGTGATGTGATCGGCGTGAGCGTGGGTTTCGAGCACGTAGCGCAGGCGCAGATCGAGCCGGCGGATCAGCGCCAGGTCGCGCTCGACCTGCGTGTCGACGGAGTCGATCGCGACCGCTTCGCGCGATGCGCGGTCGACCATGAAGTACGTGAATGTCGACGACGTGTTGTCGAAGAGCTGGATAAGGTCGTGGTTCATGCCGGGTCTCCTGGACGCCACTTTACCGAATCGCGCGCGCGGTGCCCAATGGCGCCGTTGCCGCACGCTCGTCGCTCACAGCGAGCGCAAGGATGCGGGACATCGAATCTCTCCATTGGCGCGCCGGGGCTTGCCCCCGGCGCCGTCCGCGGGTCGCGGCGGGGGCGAGTCCCCGCCGCGACTGCTCTTGCATCTCCATTTAGTCATACAGTCACCCATGGAAATGCGCTAGGCTAGCAAGGTTCCCGACGGCAACGATCGCATCCTCATGGACGGCTTGGACGACCGGGCGCTGGAGCAGGTGGCGGAGTTCTTCCGAGCCTTCTCCGTGCCCCTGCGACTCAAGATCCTGAATGCGCTGCGCGGAGGCGAGCGCAATGTCGGCGAACTGACCGAGGAACTCGCGTCCAGCCAGGCGAACATTTCGAAGCACCTGGCCGTGCTCGCGCAGAGCGGCCTCGTCGCCCGCACCCTCCGCGGCACCAGCGCGTATTACCAGATCATCGATCCGCGCATCTTTCAGTTGTGCGACATCGCCTGCGGCCAGATCGGGCAGCGCCTCTCCGGCCAAAGCGATTTGCACGACATGTTCACCCGCTACGCGTTGCCCGCTCGCAAGGCGCCGCGAAAGGCGCAACGGCGGTAGGGCCGCGACGCTGTGCGACAATTCACCGCCTGGCGCCCCCGTCCCGCGGCGCCGGTAGTCCCTGCCCGTCACCTTGGAACATCCGACCCTTTTCGTTGCACTGCTGCTCGGCATCGTCGAAGGGCTCACGGAGTTCCTGCCGATCTCCTCCACCGGCCACCTGATCGTCGCTGGTTCGCTGCTCGGCTACACCGGCGAGCAGGCCAAGGTATTCGAGATCGTCATCCAGGCCGGGGCGATCCTGGCCGTCTGCTGGGAATTCCGCCGCCGGTTGAAGGCGGTCGCCGGCGGCCTGTTCCGCAACCCCCTGGCGAACCGTTTCGTCGTCAACCTCGCCGTCGCGTTCATACCGGCCGCCGCGCTCGGCTTCGCGTTCGGTCGCCTCGTCAAATCGCACCTCTTCGCCCCCATTCCGGTCGCGGTGGCGTCCGCGGTCGGCGCCTTCGTCATCCTGTGGGCGGAACGGCGGCAGCGCACGCGTCCGGACACCGTGCGCATCGACGACGTCGACGACATGCGCTGGACGGATGCGCTGAAGGTGGGCTGCGCACAGGCGTTCGCGCTGATTCCCGGCACGTCGCGGTCGGGCGCGACGATCATCGGCGGCATGCTGTTCGGCCTGTCGCGCCGCGCCGCCACCGAGTTCTCGTTCTTCCTCGCCATCCCGACCCTGTTCGCCGCGTGCATCTACGAGGCGGTGAAGAACCGCCATCTGCTGTCGGCGGCGGACATTCCCGCGTTCGGCGTCGGCTTCGCGGCCGCGTTCGTATCGGCGTTCATCTGCGTGCGCTGGCTGATCCGCTACGTGAGCCGCCACGACTTCACGCCGTTCGCGTGGTATCGCATCGCGTTCGGCGCCGTGATCCTGGTCACCGCCTACAGCGGACTCGTGCGCTGGGAGTGACGGCGTCCGCTGAGTTTTGCCGAAGTGCACGACACTACCGCGTCGTTCCCGCGAACGCGGGAACCCAGCGCCTCACCGCGCGGTCGCCTGCGTCGCGGCGACGCTGCGCTAAACTGATGGGCTTAAAGCCCACGCCATCGAGGAGGCAAGCATGGCCCCCGACACGCTCGAACGAACCCGTCCCGCGCTCAAGGACCCCGCGCTGCTGCGGATGCAGTGCTACATCGACGGCGGCTGGTCCGACGCCGACGATCGCGCGACGCACGATGTCGTCAATCCCGCGACGGGACGCGCGATCGGCACGATGCCCGTGTGCGGTGCCGCCGAGACGCGCCGCGCCATCGCCGCCGCCGACCGCGCCTGGCCCGCATGGCGCGACATGCTCGCCAAGGATCGCAGCGCGATCGTCCGCAAATGGTACGAGCTCATGCTGGCGCACGCCGACGACCTGGCACTCATCCTGACGACGGAACAGGGCAAGCCGCTGGCCGAGGCGCACGCCGAAATCGCCATCGGCGCCGCCTACGTCGAATGGTTCGCCGAGGAAGGCAAGCGCGTCTACGGCGACGTGATCCCGACGATCGGCAACGATCGCCGGCTGGTCGTCGTCAAGCAGCCGGTGGGCGTGTGCGCGGCGATCACGCCGTGGAACTTCCCCTGCTCGATGATCACGCGCAAGGTCGCGCCGGCATTGGCCGCCGGCTGCACGGTCGTCATCAAGCCGGCGGAGGCCACGCCCTATTCGGCGCTGGCGCTGGCCGAGCTCGCGCAGCGCGCGGGATTCCCGCCGGGCGTGCTGAACGTGGTCGTCGGCGAGGCCGCGAAGATCGGCGGCGAGATGTGCGCGAACCCGACGGTGCGCAAGCTGTCGTTCACCGGCTCCACCGAAGTCGGTCGCCTGCTGATGCGGCAGGTCGCGCCGACGATCAAGAAGCTCTCGCTGGAGCTGGGCGGCAACGCGCCGTTCATCGTGTTCGACGACGCCGATCTCGACGCCGCCGCCGAGGGCGCGATCATCTCCAAGTATCGCAACGCCGGCCAGACCTGCGTCTGCGCCAACCGCCTGTTCGTGCAGGACAGCGTCTACGACGCGTTCGCCGCGAAGCTCGCGGAACGAGTGAAGCAGCTCAAGGTCGGCCCGGGCACCGACGCCGGCGTCACGCAGGGACCGCTGATCAATGCCGACGCGGTCGCCAAGGTCGAGGAGCACGTCGCCGACGCGGTCGGCCGCGGCGCGACCGTCGCGCTGGGCGGCAGGCGGCATGCGCTCGGCGGCAACTTCTACGAGCCGACCGTGCTGACCAACGTCACGCCGGAGATGAAGATATTCTCCGAGGAGACGTTCGGCCCCGTCGCGCCGCTGCTCCGCTTCCACGACGACGCGGAGGTCGTGCGGCTCGCCAACGACACCGAGTTCGGACTGGCGTCGTACTTCTACAGCCGCGACATCGGTCGCGCGTGGCGGATCGCCGAGCAGCTCGAGGCCGGCATGGTCGGCGTCAACACCGGCCTCATCACGACGCAGGTCGCGCCGTTCGGCGGCGTCAAGGAGTCGGGCCTGGGCCGCGAAGGGTCGAAGTACGGCATCGACGAATACGTCGAGGTGAAGTACATCTGCTTCGGCGGCATCTAGCGCGGGGTCCGCAAGGGTCGGCACAGGGTCAGATTCGAATTTCGCACAAGGGTCAGATTCGAATTTCGCAACACAGTCGTGCAAGAACGGAAGCTGCCACCGCGAATTTCGAGTCTGACCCCGTAGCAATTGGCGAAGCGCCACCCCGCACAATTCAAGGTTCAGACTCGAACTTCGCGGCAGGAGTGTCGGTTCGTGCATCGCCTGGCTGCGAATTCCGATTCTGACCCTTGTGCATCTGCGCGACCGCGGCGGGAACCACGTCGCCAACCACCGGCGCCGCGCGATAAGGCGCGATGAAGAATGCGTGATCCATGACGACCGCGACGGTGCCGAGGATCAGGATCACGACGGCCGTCTTCAATCCCGACGCGAAACCGAAACCTTCGCTCGATGCTGGGTGGTCGCGTTCCATGATGTTCTCCTTGCAGCGATCAGGGAGGCCCGCCGGCGCCGGGCCTGCGGGCTGCGAGGCCGCGGCTTCACCGGGCCTCCTAAGGATCAGATGCTAGGGGTGGAACGCGCACCGGGCGCCGGAGCAATCCGGCGCGGCGCTGCGGATTTTTCGCGGCCGCGGATCGAAACGCGGCGCGGGGACCAAGGCGCTACCAGCCGGGCGGAAGCTTCTTGAGGATCGTGATCTGCCGGTCTTCGACCAGCAGGTACCCGCCGCCGACCAGATCCTTCATCAGCTTGCCGATCATGTCGCGCGAGGCGCCGACGCGATCGGCGATGTCCTGCTGGGTCAGCTTTTCGAGGACCACGAAGCGCCCGTCGCGGTTCACCGCCAGCGCATTCAACAGCCGCACGAGGCGGCCATACACGTCGGACAGCGCGAGGCTCTTGACGTTCTCCGTGGCACCGCGCGCGCGGTGAATCAGCGTCGTGATCAGATGCTGCGCGAAGTCGGGATTGGCCGCGAGAAAATCGCGGAACTGCGCGCGATTGACGATCGCGCAGGTCGACGGCTCGACGGTGACGACGGACGCCGAACGCGGCGCGCCGTCGAGCGACATTTCGCCCACGTACTCGCCGGCGCCGTGAAAATTGATGACGACTTCGCGTCCGGCGGCGTTGCTCGCGTACACCTTCACGCGACCGGCCAGGATGATGTAGAGCGAGTCGCCGACGTCGCCCTCGTGGATCAGCACCGTCTGCTTCGGAAACTGGCGGACGACACCCGAAGCGGCAATCGCGCGCAGCGCTTCGTCGCGCAGCGGCGTGGGCGATACGACAGGGGCTTCCGGCACGGGGAAATCTCCCGCAGCGTGATCGAATGCAGGCAATGCTAGCACGCGAAGCGTCGATGCCGGGTCGATCGCGCTGCGACGAACCCCATGCCGCGCGACCGGCCGGCGCGTGTAACGGCGGACGTGGCGCCCGCCCGGGCGACTGCGGCGTCCGCGCGAAACCCCGGCCGTCAGTCGTACTTGCGGACGTCGTCGATCACCTTGCCGTCGTTCGGCAGTTCCCCCGTCGCGCGGAACGCCACCTCGCCGCGCAGCTTCGTGACCTCGCGGATCGAGGCGACGATCGCGTCGAGATACGACGATGCGTTGCCGCGCACCTCGACATGCAGCGTCATCCGGTCGTTGCCGTCCGGATTGTCGACGACGAGGCGGGCCCGGCCGATCTCGCGATGGCGGGCGACGATGGCCGCGACCTGCGACGGATGCACGAACATGCCCTTGACCTTGGTCGTCTGGTCCGCGCGTCCCATCCAGCCCTTGACCCGCATGTTGGTGCGGCCGCACGACGAGGTGCCCGGCAGCAGCGCCGACAGGTCGCCGGTGCCGAAGCGGATCAACGGATAATCGGTGTTGAAGAGCGTGGTGACGACGACCTCGCCGACGTCGCCCTCCGCCACCGGATCGCCGGTGCCCGGCCGCACGATCTCCACGATGACGCCTTCGTCGACGACGAGACCCTCGCGCGCCGGCGACTCGTACGCGATGCTGCCCAGGTCGGCCGTTGCATAGACCTGGTAGCCGGCGATGCCGCGCGCCGCCAGCGCGTCGCGCAGGCTCCCCGGAAACGCCTCGCCCGACACCAGCGCCTTGGTCAACGACGGCAGCGCGATGCCCTGCTCCTGCGCCTTGTCGACAATGATCTTGAGAAACGACGGCGTGCCGACATAGCCGTTGGGTGCCAGGTCGGCCATCGCCTGCACCTGCAGTTCGGTCTGCCCGGTGCCGCCGGGAAACACCGTGCAGCCGAGCGCGTGCGCGCCGGTCTCGAGCATCGACCCGGCGGGCGCGAGGTGGTACGAAAAGCAGTTGTGCACGAGGTCGCCGCGGCGAAAGCCCGCGGCAAACAGCGCGCGCGCGATGCGCCAATGATCCGGCCGCGGCCCTTCCGGCTCGTAGAGCGGACCGGGGCTCGCGAAAACGCGGCGCGCCTCGCCCCAGCGCGTCGCCGCGAAGCCGCCGAACGGGCGGCTCGCCTTCTGCAGCTCGACGAGTTCGGACTTGCGCGTGACCGGCAGGCGCGCGAGCGCCGCGCGCGACGTCACGCCGCCCGGGTCGACGTCCGCGAGCCGCCGCGCGAACGCCGGCGCGTGCGCCTTGGCGTAGGCGAGCTGGCGCGCGAGCGTCGCGAACTGCTCGCGATCGCGCAACTCCGGATCGCGGGTTTCCAGCCGGTCGAAATGTTCGCTCATGTCAGCGCTTTCCAGGGAGTGTGTTGGCGGCGATCGCATCGCGTTCGCGCCGCGTAAGCTTGGCGAGGACCAGCGCATGGGAACGGGCGACGAGCTCGCGCGCCTGCTCGTCCGTCAGCGCTTTCGGATCGGCGACCTGCACCCAGTGCGCGCGCGCGAGGTAAGGGGCGGGCACGATGCCGGCGATGTCCGTCAATTCGAGAAACCGCTCCGGATCGCATTTGAACGACACGCGGCTGCCCTTGCCCTTCGCGATCAGGAACACGGCGAACATCTTCGCGCCGACGCAATGGCATTCGTCGGCGCCCCACCTGATGTCGACGGTGGCGCCGGGCAGCGTCGCACAGTATTTGCGCAGCGAGTCGTGGTTCATCGGCGAAGCGTTCCTGGACCCGCGTCCACTGCCGCGGGCGGCAGCGGCGGGGTTTTCAGCGCGTGGATGGCGTCACGCCAGCCAGCGTTTCCGGCGCCGGTAATGCTTGACGTCGCGGAAGCTCTTGCGGCCCCCCGACGACAGCCCGAGGTAGAACTCCTTCACGTCTTCGTTGGCCGCGAGGTCCTGGGCGGCGCCGTCCATCACCACGCGGCCGTTCTCGAGCACGAACCCGTAGTCGGCATACCGCAGCGCCACCATCGTGTTCTGCTCCGCGAGCAGGAACGACACGCGCTCCTTGGAGTTCAGGTCGCGCACGATCTCGAAGATCTCCTCGACGATCTGCGGCGCGAGGCCCATCGACGGCTCGTCCAGCAGGATCATCGTCGGCTGCGCCATCAGCGCGCGGCCGACGGCCGTCATCTGCTGCTCGCCACCCGACGTGTAGCCGGACAGGCTCGAGCGCCGCTGCTTCAGCCGCGGGAAATAGTGATAGACCTTCTCGAGCGCCGCCGCGATGTCCGCGCGCGACGCGCGGCGGGTGAAGGCGCCGGTCAGCAGGTTCTCCTCCACCGTCAGATGCTGGAAGCAATGGCGTCCTTCCATCACCTGGCATACGCCTTTGCGGACGAGCTCGTTCACCGTGAGCCGGTCGACACGCTGGCCCTTGAACTCGATCGTTCCCTTCGTCACCTCGCCGCGCTCGGCTCGCAGCAGGTTGGAGATCGACTTCAGCGTCGTGCTCTTGCCGGCGCCGTTGGCGCCGAGCAGCGCGACCACCGTGCCTTCGGGCACTTCGAGCGAAACGCCCTTCAGCACGAGGATCACGTGGTCGTAGATGACCTCGATGTTGTTCACCGAGAGGTACGGCGTCGCGGGTTCAGGCTTCGGTGCGGCGGCGGTCATCATAGGGTGGCCCATGGGCTGCGTCCCTCCCTCTCCCGCAAGCGGGAGAGGGAGGGACGCAGCGTGTTGAGTACTGCCTGCGCGGTCAGCCTTCCTTCGAGCAGTCGCGCGGCGTGATCTTCTTTTCCGCGGCGTACTTGGCGGCGCTCTCGTCGACCATCTTGCGCACCAGCGCCTTGTCGGCCTGCATGTACGGCGTCAGCGGCTTGAAGGCCTTGCCGTCCCATTGCTGGAAGCGGACCATGCCCGAGCCTTCATGGTCGAGGCAGCTCGTCTTGATCGGCGGGAACATGCCGGCGGCGCCGAGCTCCTTGATCCGCGCCTCGGAGAGGTCGAGGTGCTCCAGGCCCCAGCGCACCTGCTCGGGCGACATCACCTTGCCCTTGCCGTACTTTTCCTGCGCCTTGCGGATCGCCTCGACGATCACAATGCCGTAGACGACGCCGCGCGTATGGTAGATCGAGCCCTGGCGCGACGTGTCCTCGAGGTTGCCCTTGCCGGCGCCGTAGATCTTCTTCTGGATGTCCTGCATCACCGGGAAGTTCGTGCCCGGCGCCGAGAACGCGGCGGAGATATAACCCTTGGCCGCATCACCCGCCGGGATCACGTCTTCTTCCGAGCCCGACCACCAGACGCCCAGTACCTTGTCGCGCGGGAAGCCGACCTTGGCCGCGGCCTTGAGCGCGGTCGGGTTCATCACCCCCCAGCCCCACAGGATCACGTAGTCGGGCTTCGCTTGCCGGATCTGCAGCCACTGCGACTCCTGCGTGTTGCCCGGATGCGCGACGGCGATCTTGATGAACTCGAAGCCGTATTTCGCCGCCAGTGCTTCGAATACCGGAAGCGGCTCCTTGCCGAACGCGGAGTCGTGGTAGAGATCGACGATCTTCTTGCCCTTCAGCTTGTCGACGCCGCCGACCTGCTGGCCCAGATAGGCGATCATCGCCGCGGCCTGGCTCCAGTAGCTCGTGCCGATCGGATAGACCCAGGGGAACACGCGACCGTCCGCGGCGTTGGCGCTGCCGTAGCCGAACGTGGTCATCGGGATCTTGTCCTGGCCGACGCGATCGAGCAGGCCATAGGCGATGCCCGTCGACAACGGGTCGACGGTGGTCGCGCCGCCGTTCTTCTGCTTCAGGCGCTCGTAGCACTCGACGCCGCGCGACGCGATGTACTCCGTCTCGCACTCCTCCCACGACAGCTTGACGCCGTTGATGCCGCCCTGCGCGTTGACCAGGTTGAAATAGTCGATCGTGCCGCCGAAGTAACCCGAGCCGCCGGCCGCGTAGGGACCCACGCGGTAGGACAGGATCGGGATGAACTGCTCGTTCTGCGCGATCGCGGTGGACGCGACGCCGAGCATCGTGAGGCCCAGCAGGGCCGATTTCATTGTTGCCTTCATGCTTCTCCTCCTTGCAAATCGTCTCCACGAGGGAGCGATGGTTGTCACAGCATTCACCGACCAATCCGAGGATGACTCCACGTCCGGATACCGTACAGCAAACAGTCGCGGCGCATCGTCGCTTCCACGACGGGCATTCAATGCGGGAACGGCCACAGCCGCAGCTTCTCCTTCCCGATCTGCCACAGCCGGGCCAGGCCATGCGGCTCGACGATCAGGAAGAAAATGATGAGACCGCCGAACACCATCAGCTCCAGGTTCGACGTCAGGCTCTTCGATACGCTCAGGTGAACGGTGTTTTCGAGGAACGCGACCAGCAGGCTCAGGAACGTCGGCAGCAGCGCGATGAACGCACTGCCGAGAAACGAGCCCAGGATCGTCCCCACGCCACCGATGATGATCATGAACAGGATCCGGAACGACAGGTCGAGGTTGTAGGCCTCCGGCTCGACGGTGCCGAGATACATGTACGCGTACAGCGCGCCGGCGACCCCGGCATAGAACGAGCTGATCGCGAATGCCAGCAGCTTGGCGGGCATCAGGCGGATGCCGATGACCTCCGCCGCCACGTCCATGTCGCGCACGGCCATCCACGAACGTCCGATGTTGCTTCGCGCCAGGTTCTTCGCGGCCAGCGCCATGATGGTGACGATGACGAGCACCAGCAGGTACTTGGACACCGGCGTCTCGAACTTGTAGCCCAGGATCTCGACCTGCTGCGCCGTGATGACGCCCGACGAGCTGTAATTGGAAAACCAGCCGACCTTGGCCAGGCACCAGACGATGAAGAACTGCGCGGCCAGCGTGGCCACCGCCAGATAGAAGCCGCGAATGCGCAGGCTGGGCAGGCCGAACACGATGCCGACGGCCGCCGCCAGCAGGCCGCCGCCGATGAAGGCGACGAGGATCGGCATGCCGGGTACGCGCAGCATGAAGTTGTACGACGCGAACGCACCGACGGCCATGAACGCCGCGGTGCCGAGCGACAGCTGGCCGCAATACCCGGTGAGGATGTTGAGCCCGATCGCCGCCAGCGCGAGGATCAGGAAGGGAATCATGATCGCGGAGAAGAGGTATGGCGTGGCGAACATCGGCACGGCCACGAACGCCAGCAGCAGGATGACGGCGATCCCGATCCGATCCTGGCGGATCGGGAAGATCGCCGAATCCGCGATGTACGTGGTCTTGAACTGCCCGGCTTCGCGATAGAACATTTAAGTAGCGTCAGACTCGACTTTTTTGGACGATGGGAGGGCGCAGGCCGAACATGGGTGAGAAAAAATCGGGTCTGACCCTGCTTAAATGCGGCGAATGATCTTTTCGCCAAAGAGGCCCTCGGGCCGGACCAGCAGGAACACGAGCGCGAGCACGTACGGGAACCAGCCCTCGATGCCGCCGCCCACCATCGGTCCGATGTAGACCTCGGCGAGCTTTTCGGTGGCGCCGATGATGAGGCCGCCGACGATCGCGCCGGGAATCGATTCGAAGCCGCCCAGGATCAGTACCGGCAGCGCCTTCAGCGCGACGAACGTCAGCGCGAACTGCACGCCGTTGCGCGCGCCCCACAAGAGGCCCGCGACCAGCGCGACGAACCCGGCCACGCCCCAGACGATGCCCCAGATCTGCTGCAGCGGAATGCCGACCGCCAGCGCCGCCTGGTGATCGTCGGCCACGGCGCGCAGCGCGCGGCCGATGCGCGTGCGGCTGAAGAACAGCGCCAGCGACGTGACGAGGATGGCCGCGACCCCCGCTGCGGCCAGGTCGAACTTGGAAATGCTCATCCCCCACTGGTCCGACACCCATTGCAGCGGCTCGTCCTGCAAGCCCAGGTCCAGTCCGCGGACGCTCGCGCCCCACATCATCTGCGCCAGGCCCTCGATGAAGAACGCGAGGCCGATCGTCGCCATGAACAGCGTGATCGGCGGCTGGTTGACGAGCGGACGCAGAACGACGCGCTCGATGACCAGCCCCAGCACGACCATGACGCCCAGCGTGATCGGAAACGAGAGCCACGGGGACACGCCGAATTCGGTGATGCCGACGAACGTCAGCGCGGCGAAGAACACCATCGCGCCCTGCGCGAAATTGAACACGCCGGACGCCTTGTAGATCAGCACGAAGCCGAGCGCCACGAGCGAGTACATGACGCCCGAGAGCAGGCCGCCGATCAGGACTTCGAGGAAGAACGACATGGCGATCAGCTTCCCACAGGGAGGAGGCGCAGGGGCGCCGAGGAGTTCACGGCGGTCGGAATGCGTTTCTCTGCGGCTCTGCGTCTCATCGTGAATTCCGTCGTCAGTGCGCGACGCCGAGATACGCGTCGATCACCGCCTGGTTGTTGCGGATTTCGTCCGGCGCGCCGTCGCCGATTTTCTTGCCGTAGTCGAGCACCACCACGCGGTCCGAAATGTCCATCACCACCCCCATGTCGTGCTCGATCAGCACGATCGTCGTGCCGAACTGCTCGTTGACGTCGAGCACGAAGCGACACATGTCCTGCTTTTCCTCGACGTTCATGCCGGCCATCGGCTCGTCGAGCAGCAGCATCGTCGGTTCCGCCGCCAGCGCGCGCGCGAGCTCGACGCGCTTCTGCAGGCCGTAGGGCAGGCGCCCGACGGGCGTCTTGCGGATATGCTGGATCTCGAGGAAGTCGATGACCTCCTCCACCTTCCGGCGGTTCTCGAGTTCCTCGCGCCGCGCAGGGCCGAGCCAGACCGCCTGCGCGAGGATGCCCGCCTTCATCTTGAGATTGCGGCCGGTCATGATGTTGTCGAGCACCGACATGCCGCGGAACAGCGCGATGTTCTGGAACGTGCGCGCGATGCCGTGCGCGGCCGCCGCGTGCGTGTCCATGTTGCGGCGCACCTCGCCGTGGAACGTGATCGTGCCGTGCTGCGGGTGATAGACGCCGTTGATGACATTGAGCATCGAGCTCTTCCCGGCGCCGTTCGGCCCGATGATCGCGCGGATCTCGTGCTCGCGGACGTCGAAGCTGATGTCGGTCAGCGCCTTCACCCCGCCGAACGCCAGCGAAATGCCGTCGAGCTTCAGGATGACGTCGCCGATTCGTCGTTCGCTGGCGCTCATGGGGTGCCGAAAACCTTCACAAGAAGGCGCAGAGGCGCGGAGGCAGACAACTCATTGTGATCGGGGTCGCTGCGTCCCATCGTGGAATCGCGGTTCATGCCGCCCGCCTGTGCGCCGCCGGGAAGGTCTTCGCGTCCTCGATCCGCAGGTCCGCCGCCACCATGTTGGTGCGGCCATCCTCGAAGCGCACCAGCGTCTCGATGTGCTGGACGGCCTTGCCGCCATACAGCGCGTCGATCAGCACCGAGTACTTTTCCGCGACGAAGCCGCGCCGCACCTTGCGCGTGCGCGTCAGTTCGTCGTCGTCGGGATCGAGCTCCTTGTGCAGGACGAGGAAGCGGTGGATCTGCGAGTCGGACAGGTCGCCCTCGTCCGCGAGCTCGGCGTTCACCTTCTCGACGCAGTCGCGAATCAGCGCATACACGTCGGGCTTTTGCGCGAGGTCGGTGTATCCGGAATACGCGATTCCGCGCCGCTCCGCCCAGTTGCCCACGGAGCCGATGTCGATATTGATGAACGCGCACACGCGATCGCGGGCGTTGCCGAACGCGACCGCCTCCTTGATGTGCGGGAAGAACTTCAACTTGTTCTCGAGGTAGTTGGGCGCGAACATGGCGCCGCTGAACAGCTTGCCCACGTCCTTGGCACGATCGATGATCTTGAGCTGGCCGCCCTCGTCCAGGTAGCCGGCGTCGCCCGTGCGGAAGTAGCCGTCGGCGTCGATCGACTCGGCCGTCGAATCGGGCCGCTTGTAGTATTCCTTCAGCAGCATCGGGCCGCGGACGAGCACCTCGCCGCCTTCGCCGATCTTCACGTCGACATTGGGCGCCGGCATGCCGACGGTGTCGAGTTTGACGTCGCGGTCGGGCTGCAGGCACACGTAGGCGCAGGTCTCCGTCTGGCCGTACAGTTGCTTCAGGTTGACGCCGATCGAACGGTAGAAGCGGAAGAGGTCGGGGCCGATCGCCGCGCCCGCCGTGTATGCGATGCGGATGCGGCTCATCCCCAGAACGTTGCGCAGCGGACCGTAGATCAACAGGTTGCCGAGCCAGTACTGCAGCCGGTCGCCGAGGGACACCGGCTTGCCGTCGAGGATCTCGGCGCCGCAGCGGCGGGCCACCGCCATGGCCTGATGAAAGAGGCCGCGTTTGATGGCCGTCGCGTCCTCCATGCGGATCATCACCTGCGTCAGCAGGTTCTCGAACACGCGCGGCGGCGCGAAATAGTAGGTCGGGCCGATCTCGCGCAGGTCGGTCATCACGGTGTCGCCGGACTCCGGGCAATTGATCGTGAATCCCGCGACCATCCACTGCGCGATCGAGAACAGGTGATCGCCCACCCACGCCATCGGCAGGTACGACAGAATGCTGTCGTCGGCGGTCAGGTGATCGAATTCGCAACAACCGCGTCCGGCGGCGATGAACGCCCCGTGCGTCTGGCAGACGCCCTTCGGCTTGCCGGTCGTGCCCGACGTGTAAAGCATCACCGACACGTCCGCCGCCCGACCCTCCCCGACTTCGGCCTCGTACCAGCCGGGATGGGCGCGATCGAACTCGCGGCCTTTTTCCTGCAACTGCTCGAAACTCGTCACGCCTTCGTAATTGCGCAGGCCGCGCGGATCGTCGTAATAGATGTGCTGCAGCGAGGCGACCTGCGGCTGCGCCTCCTGCAACTTGTCGACCTGCTCCTGGTCCTCGGCGATCGCGTAGGCGATCTCCGCATCGTTCAACACGTAGATGAAGTCGGTGGCCGGCGCGTCCTGGTACATCGGCACCGGAATGCCGCCCAGCGCCTGCGCCGCGAGCATCGACCAGTACAGCCGCGGACGGTTGTCGCCGATGATCGCCAGGTGCATGCCGCGGCGGAAGCCGTCCGCGGCGAGCCCGCAGGCCAGCGCGCGGACTTCGGCGGCCACCTGGCGCCATGTCCACGTCTGCCAGATCCCGAGGTCCTTCTCGCGCGTCGCCGGGTGCTCCGGACGCACGCTGGCGTGATGCTGCAGGAGCCGCGGAAACGTGTCGAGCCTCTCCTCCATCTGCTCCTCCGCAAAGCGCCGGCGCGACCCTGCCATAAGGTCCCGTCCGCGCCGTGACCGCGAAAGCCCGTTGCGGGCCTCGCGGCGCTTAAGGTCGCTGCCGCTGTCGCGGCGCGCCGGCTTCGAGCCGTCCGGTCGCACCTCCTGCCGTCATTCTTGTGTCTTATATATGACCGCCCCGCCGGCGCGGCGCTTGCGAGGGG
>CAWGLS010000014.1:0-105082 GCA_963823475.1 uncultured beta proteobacterium | reverse complement strand
GACGTATCGCCAGTCGGTGTCGTGGAATCGCGGCGCCTACTTAGTCGAGGGCCTCGGCCACTGCAGCGACTGCCATTCGCCGCGCAACCTGATGGGCGGCATCGAGAAGAACAAGGACTTCACCGGCGCCGTCATCGACGGCTGGTTCGCGCTCGACCGGACGTCCGACATCGCGACGGGCCTGGGCGCGTGGTCGGTCGACGAGATCGCCATCTACTTCAAGACCGGGGTGGCGAAGGGCAAGACGACGACGCTCGGCCCGATGGCGGAGGTCATCCGCAACAGCCTCTCGTACCTGACGGACGACGACCGCAGGGCGATGGCCGAGTACTTGAAATCGGTGCCGCCCGATTCGCGGCTGCTGACCGGGCGCGTGGTGCCCGACCCGACGAAGCAGCGCGGCGCGCAGCTCTACTCGGACAATTGCAGCGGCTGCCACCAGTCGCTCGGGCGCGGCATTCCCGGCGTGTTTCCGCCGCTGGCCGGCAATCCCGTCGTCGTCGCCGCCGATCCCAACAACATCGTCAAAGTCGTCGACCAGGGCATTCCCGCGCGCGCCGGCTTCGTCGCGATGCCCGGGTTCGCCACGCAGCTGACCGAGCAGCAGGTGGCCGACATCGCGAACTACGTGCGGACGAGCTGGGGCAACAAGGCGGCGCCCAACGCGACGCCGGCCATGGTCGGCAGGCTCCGCGCGGGGCAGAACTAGCGCGACGCCGCCGGCAGCCGGCGCGTGCGTCACGCGGCGGGCGCGCGAGTCAGGCGGACGGCGGAAATTTCGCCTTCAGCACGCGCACCATCTGCGGGCTCAATTGAAGCAACAGCTCGCCGTTGTACGACCCGTTGACGGGCACGGGAATTGGAAAGCGCGCCGCGTTCATGTCGACATACCCGATGCTCGGTGGCCGGTGGTTGCCCAGCACCTGATACCACGGGATCGACTGGTCGAGCCCGGCGGCCTGGAACGGCTTTTGGTAGTCGATGGAGATCCGCACGACGACGTGCGCGCCGGAACTCGGCGCGATGACCTTGCCGTCGATGACGTCGATGTACCAGCGGAGTTCGTTGTACGACGTGCAATTGCAGGTGTCGCCCAGGAATCGCCTGTTGCGCGCGGGCCGTCCGGCGTCCGCAGGTGTCACGGGGCAGCCCCCGGACAGGACGGTGGTGTGCGCCGCATTCGCCCGGCGCTTGCCCCGAGCGTGCCTGAGCGCGCGCACGACGCTTCGTCAGGCAACGCGCGGCAATCCAATGCGAAGGCAGGGGTTCGACGATCGCCGCGAACCTGCGATACACCCGCGGACGAACCGCGACGGCGATCGCGTGCTTCCAATCTCGGAAGCAGCAATTTGCCAATTCCAGGGTGTCCGGCCAGGCCGGCCCCGCACGAAAGGGATCAATTTCCTTTCATTGCGGATGATGGCGCGCCCGACCGCCATGCTCTAGCAGTTGCACAAAGCCAATTAGATCAGCTTGTTGCAAATACGATCAGCTTGTCGTCGGGAGCTCGAATTGTGGATTTTATGCGGAAGCTGTTGCCTTAGGCGCCCTGCGTGCCGGCTTCGAGGTCAAGCTCGCATCTGGCGGAGTGCGGAGCCAGCCGGTTTTCGGCATATAGGAGCCAGTCGGGTAGGACGGACATCTCGAACCGAAACCGGCCCCGTCGGCCTACCGCTGCGGGGATTTCGATCCCGTGGGAGGTGGCGGTGGGGCCGCAGGAGAATCGAGATGTTTCAGTATCGACAGGTGCTCGTCCGGCTGGGCGCCCGCGGCGAGTCCGACCGCGAGAAAAATCGCTCGCGGCAAGTACAGGGCCTCGGCGCCAGCTGGCGGCGCTGGCGCGACACCTTCTCAGCGCGCAGGCTGGCTCGATCCGGCCACGCAGTTGCCGGAGGACGCGGCGATCGCTGCGGCCTTGGGCGCGCCGCGGCGCGCGGCCAGCACCGTTTCGTCGCTCGAAGTCCACCGCGCCCTGATCGCCCAAGGACGCCCTGTTGACGGCCCGAGGATTCGCCCACTTGCACGAGGCTACCTTCTCGCCACCCGTTCGCCGAGATCCGCGTAGGTCGCAAAACGGCGGTTGTCAGCGGCGGGAGCCTTCAGTTGGCTGCCCCCGTCGCGCAATGGGCACCGGGGGATGCACTCCCTCGGTACCCAAAAGCTGGTATCGGAATGGCGCGCCCGACAGGATTCGAACCTGTGACCCTTGGCTTCGGAAACCAATACTCTATCCAACTGAGCTACGGGCGCGAACCGTGGATTGTAGCGTTTCCGCGCGGCCTCGTCCATGCGGTTCCGCGACGGGGGGCGGGGACGGTATAATCGAACGTTGATCCGGCTGAAAGCCACAGCCTTCAAGCCGCCGCCGATCCGCATTGCGCGGACAAAAGCAGAAACACCCAACGCCCGCGACCATGACCGAAGAGCACTCCTCCCCGATCAAGACCCCGAAGCAGCTCATCATCGTCGTGCTGCTCGCGTTCGCCGTCCCGATCACCCTGGCGGTCATGGTGTCGCAGCTCGTCACGAGCGGCGAGCACGGTTCGCACGAAAACGACAGCCTGGTGCTGTCGCGCATCCAGCCCATCGGCAATGTCGTGCTGGCCGAGGCTACCGGCCCCAAGGGCATGCTGACCGGCGAGCAGGTCTACGGCCAGGTCTGCAAGACCTGCCACGACACGGGCCTCGCGGGCTCGCCGAAGCTGGGCGACAAGGCCGCCTGGGCCAAAGTGGGGCGCAAGGCGAGAAGCTCTCGTTCGAACACGCGATCGGCGGCATCCGCGCGATGCCGCCGAAGGGCGGCAACAGCGACCTGACCGACGACGAGGTCAAGCGTGCCGTCGTCTTCATGGCGAACAAGGCGGGTGCGAGCTGGACGGCGCCGGCCGTGGCGGCGGCGCCGGCCGCCGCGACACCGGCGGCGGGGGAACGCACCGGCCAGCAGGTCGTCGATACCACCTGCTCCAAGTGCCACGCCACCGGCGTCGGCGGCGCGCCGAAGATCGGCGACCGCGCGGCGTGGATCCAGCGCGTCAAGCTTGGGCTGAACGCCGTGTATCAATCGGCGCTCAAGGGACATGCGGGGATGCCCGCGCGCGGCGGCATGGCCGACCTGTCGGACTCCGAGGTCAAGCACGCCGTCGAATACATGATGAACTCCGGCGCCGGCACGGGCGGCTGCGACGCCCGCCGCAGCGGCCGCGCCTGCCGCCGCTCCGGCGGCCGTGGCCGCCGACGGCAGGAAGGTCTACGACGCCGGCTGCGTCGCATGTCACGGCGCAGGTGTCGCCGGCGCGCCGAAGTTCGGCGACAAGGCCGCATGGGCGCCGCGCATCAAGACCGGCATGGACGCCCTCTATACGGCGGCGCTTAACGGCAAGGGCATCATGCCCGCCAAGGGCGGTAACCCGTCGCTGTCCGACACCGACGTCAAGGCCGCGGTGGATTACATGGTAGCCGCCGCGAAGTAACACGCCGCACGTCGCACAATCCCAGGAACGCGGCCGGCCAGGCCGCGTTTTTCATTGGGGCGTCGCGCCGCCGCGGTCGCCGTGCGCGCGCGCAGCGCGGCCCGGCGCGCGAGACTCTCCGCCGGCCACACCTCGAGCGCGTTGTAGTATCCGCCACCGCCGGCGTGTCCGGCGGCAGCGCGACCCACGGCTGCTTCGACGCCGTGAAGATGTGGATGTCGGGCGGAACCGGTCGGGGTCGTCCAGCGTGCCGACGCGCACGAAGCGCACCGACTCGCCCGCGCCCGCGTAGTTGCTCCACACGGCGATCCTGCATTGCGGGCAGCGGGCGATCTTCTGCCCCTTGCCGCTCGCCGACGGCGTGTCGACGATCTCGACATCGCCTTCCAGCAAGTGCACGCGGTCGGCCTCGATCAGCGCATTCAGCGCGAATGCGGCGCCGGATTCGCGCTGGCACCAGCGGCAATGGCAGCAGTGGACGATGAGCGGCGGCGACGTCAACCGGTAGCGCACGTGGCGGCACGTGCAGCCGCCGTCGCAGGTCGTGTCGCCGATCGCGGTCATGTTCGCGGGATCGGTGTTCGTGCCGCCGCGGGGATTCGACTCGAACGCAGCGGCTCGACAACGGCACCTGCCACAGGCGCCCCCTCCCCGAAAGCGGGGACCATGGCGTCGTACGACGAGAGTCGCTGGGTTCCCGCTTACGCGGGAACGACGGAACAATTGTCATGCATTTCGGCAATGCTCAACGGACGGGATCGGCATCGATGTCCTCGTAGGCTTCGGCGCGAAAGCGCGGCGTGCAGATCGCCAGGAAGACGAGATCGCCGGCGCCGATATTGGCAATGCGCTGCCGGCACCCGGCCGGAATCAGCACGACGTTGCCCGGCGCCACGTCATGGGCAGGCCCGTCGCCGACTTCGGCGCGCCCGCGGCCTTCGATGATGACGTAGCGCTCCGCGATGCCGGCGAGGCGGTGCCAGCGCGTCGTGACGCCCGGCTCCACGCGCGCCCGTGCGATCGACAGCCCGGGGTCCGCGTCGCTGTTCGACAGCTCGATGATGTGGCAGCGCTCCGGAGTGGCGAACTCCCCGGCCGCGTCCATCCGCCGTGCCTGCTCATCCATGCGCGCCCGATCGGTTGCCACTCCTACCCAGCCGCGCCGGTCGCGGCCGGCGTGCACCTACCGTCGTGCCGGAACGTCGAACCGCGTCAGCGTCCCAACATCGCCTTCAAATTCTTGAGGCGCTCGGAACCGGCCGCCTTTTCCTTCGCCGCTTCGTCGGCGGGCAGCGGCGCGTCGGCGTAGCGCAGGTCCTGCTGCGCCAGCTCGCCGATGAAGCGCGACGGCTGGCACGTCGAACGCTCGCCCGCGCGCTTGCGCGTGCGGCACCACGACAGGTGCAGGCTCTGCTGCGCGCGCGTGACGCCGACATACATGAGCCGCCGCTCCTCGTCGACGTCGCCCGCTTCCACGCGCTCGCGATGCGGCAGGATGCCCTCCTCCAGCCCGACG
This sequence comes from uncultured beta proteobacterium, assembly GCA_963823475.1. Taxonomy (GTDB): domain Bacteria; phylum Pseudomonadota; class Gammaproteobacteria; order Burkholderiales; family Casimicrobiaceae; genus VBCG01. The sequence goes on along the minus strand of CAWGLS010000014.1, from coordinate 100,096 downwards.
AGGAACACATGCGGAAACTCGAGGCCTTTCGCCGCGTGCAGCGTGGACAGGCGTATCGCCTCCGGTCCCTCGCCGTCGCGGCCCTCCAGCATCGTGATGAGCGCGATCATCTGCGTCAGCTCGAGCAGGTTGCGCTCGTCGGCCTCGCCCTTGCGTCCGAGCCAGTCGGTCAGGTCGCGCACGCTCTTCGTGCGGGCCTCGGCATCGCGCTTGTCGAGCGTGTCGACGAGCCACGCCTCGTACCGCGTCGCCGCCAGCAGCTCGTCGAGCAGGCGGCCAGCCGGCTCGCGTTCGGCGCGGCCGCGCAGCCCGTTGATCAGCGCGCAGAACTCCTGCAGCGTCTCGAACTGGCGCGCGGGAATCCGGTCCGGCAATTCAGGGGCGAACACCGCCGCGAACAGGCTCTCGCCCCGTGCGGTCGCGATCTCGGACAGCCGCGACAGCGTCGTCTGCCCGATGCCGCGCTTCGGCGCCGTGACCGCGCGCAGGAACGCGGGATCGTCGTCGTCGTTGGCGATGAGCCGCAGGTACGCGACGATGTCCTTGACCTCGGTCTTGTCGAACAGCGACTGGCCGCCGGAGATGTCGTACGGCACGCCCTGCGCGCGGCACGCGGTCTCGAAGACGCGCGCCTGGTGGTTGCCGCGGTAGAGGATCGCGAAATCCGAATACTTCGCGCGGCGCTCGAATTTCAGCGCCGAGATCCGGTGCAGCACCATTTCCGCTTCCGCCTCGTCGTCGGCGGCCGGCGTCACGCGGATCGTGTCGCCGGTCGGCAGGTCGCTCCACAGGCGCTTGTCGAAGAGCTTCGGATTGTTGCCGATCAGCGAATTCGCCGAACGCAGGATGCGCACGGTCGACCGGTAGTTCTGCTCGAGCTTGACGACCTTCAGCCCGGGATAGTCGCGCGGAAGGAGCGCCAGGTTGTCGACCGTCGCGCCGCGCCAGCCGTAGATCGCCTGGTCGTCGTCGCCGACCGCCGTGAACGGCGTCTTCTCGCCCACCAGCGCGCGCAACAGCCGGTACTGCGCCGGATTGGTGTCCTGGTACTCGTCGACGAGCACGTGCGCGCACCGCGCCTGCCAGCGCTGCGCGGCCTCGGCATCGGTCTCCAGAAACGCCAGCGGGCGCACGATCAGGTCGTCGAAGTCGACCGCCTGATAGGCCGCGAGCGTCTCGTCGTAGTTGACGTACGCGCGCGCCGCGGCCAGCTCGTCGTCGTTGCCCGCCGTCTTCAGCGCCTCCGCCGGGCCGACGAGCGCGTTCTTCCACGCGCTGATCTTCCATTGCGCCGCGCGCGCGCGGCCGCGGTCGGCGGTGGCGATGAGCTCCGCCACGATGCCCTCGAGGTCCGCCGGATCGAAGATCGAGAACCCGGGCTTCAGGCCCATCGCCTTCGCTTCGCTGCGCAGGATCCGCAAGCCCAGCGCGTGGAACGTCGAGATCGCGACCTTGCCGGCGAGCTCGCCCTTGCCCTGCATCCTGAGCAGCGCGGTCGCCCGTTCGCGCATTTCGCGCGCGGCCTTGTTGGTGAACGTGATGGCGACGATGCTCGCCGGGGCGACACCCTGCTCGATCAGGTGCGCGATCTTGGCGGTGATGACGCGCGTCTTGCCGCTGCCGGCACCCGCGAGCACGAGCAGCGGGCCGTCGCAGTAGCGAACGGCCTCGCGTTGCGGGGCGTTGAGGGGATGAGACACGCAGCGAATACGTTAGAATCGCGTCAATTCTAACAGCGACGCGGCGACGCGCCCGACGGTTTCGACATGGCGCTCTACGCGATCGGCGACATCCAGGGCTGCCACGCCGAGTTCTGCGAACTGCTCGACCTCATCGGATTCTCGCCGCGCAGCGATCGGCTGTGGCTCGTCGGCGACCTCGTCAACCGCGGGCCCGGATCGCTCGCGGTATTGCGCGAAGTGATGGCGCTCGGCGATGCCGCCGTCACGGTGCTCGGCAATCACGACTTCCACCTGCTGACGATCGCCGCCGGTCACCGCAAGCCGCATCGCGGCGACACGCTCGACACCGTTCTCGCCGCGCCGGACCGCGACGCGCTGATCGGCTGGCTGACCGCGCGGCCGCTCGTCGTCGCCGAAGGCGGCGTCGCGATGGTCCACGCCGGACTTCTCCCGTCGTGGACCGTTGCCGACGCGGTCGCCTTCTCGGCGAAGTGCAGGCGATGCTCGCGAGCGGCGACGCGCACGAATTCCTGGGCGTGCTGTACGGCGACGAGCCGCGCCGATGGTCGCCGGACCTCACGGGCTACGACCGGCTGCGCGCGATCGTCAATGCGTGCACGCGGCTGCGCTTCTGCACGGCCGACGACACGATGGAACTCGCGGAAAAGCGCGGACCCGAGCACGTGCCGGAGGGCTTCCTGCCGTGGTTCGCGCATCCGGAGCGCCGCTCGGGATCCACGACGATCGTCTGCGGCCACTGGTCGACGCTCGAACTGATGCTCGCGCCCAACGTGCTGATGCTCGATTCGGGGTGCCTGTGGGGCGGCACGCTGACCGGCATCAGGCTGCCGGATCGTCGCGTGTACCAGGTGCCTTCGCGCTCTCCCATCCAGCCAAAGCCGTTCGGATAGACGCCTCCGCCGCGCGCGCGAGCTCGCGCCGGTGGCCGGACCGCGCCGGCAATGCCGGCCGCGCGATCAGGTGCACCGTCAGCGAACGGGCGCCGCACACGCTCCAGAACGATTCGGCGAACGACGTGTCGCCGACATAGGCGGGCGCGAGCGAATGCTCGCCGTCCGGCGTCCGGTAGCGGATCGCCACCGGCTGCACGTGCCCTTCCGCCTCGACGATCGGCTGCAGCAGCGAGCTCTTGAACGGCAGCATGTCGGTGCCGTCGGTCGTCGTGCCTTCGGGAAAGATCGCCACCACGTCGCCGTTGGCGAGCACGCGCGCCATCTGGTGGTTGACGCGATGCGTGTCGCGGCGCCGCTCGCGCTCGATGAACACGGTGCCGGCGCCGCGGATCATCTGCGACACCACCGGCCATTTCGCGAGTCTCGGACTTCGCGACGAAGCGCACCGGGTGGTGCGCGTTCAGCACGAAGATGTCGAGCCACGAAATGTGATTGGCGACGACCATCACGTTGCCATGGCCGCCCGTCAGGCTGCCCTCGACCCGCGTCTCGACGCGGAGGATCCGCAGCAGGCGCCCGCTCCAGCGCTTGACGAGGTGGCGCCGTGCGCTTGTCGCTGACCAGCGGGAACACGAACATCGTCGTCGCCACACCCGCCAGCACGTGAACGCACGTGCGCGTCCACCGATAGCAGCGCACCGGCAGCGGGTTGGACGCCGCGCGGCTCACCGCCATCGTCGCGACGCCGCCCGGCCGGTCACCACAGGTGCGTGCCGAACGTCGCGCGATACAGCGCGTCGGCCGTCTCCCGGTTGACGGCGTGGTTCTGCGCGCCGCGCGAGCCGATCTTGAGCGCGCCCAGCACGGACGCGAGGCCGCCGGCGCGCTCCCAGTCCCATTCGTGCGCGATGCCGTACAGCAGCCCGGCGCGATAGGCGTCGCCGCAGCCCGTCGGATCGACCACCGCCGTCGGCTTCGCCGGCGGTATCGCGTAGGTCGCGCCGCCCGCATGGATGACCGAGCCGTCGCCGCCGAGCGTCACGATCAGCGCATCGACCATTTCCGCGATGCCCGCGAGCGGCACGCCGGTGCGCTCCGTCAGCATGCGGCCCTCGTAGTCGTTGACGGCGACGTAGCGCGCCTGCGCGATCATCGCCAGCAGCTCGGGGCCGTCGAAGAGCGGCATCCCCTGGCCCGGATCGAACACGAACGGAATTCCCGCCTGCGCGAACTGCTCGGCATGCGAGCGCATGCCGTCCTTGCCGTCCGGCGAGATGATGCCGAGACCGATATCCGCGACGTCGGCGACGCGGCTCTGGTGCGAGAAGTTCATCGCGCCCGGGTGGAACGCGGTGATCTGGTTGTCGTCCAGGTCGTTGATGATGAACGCCTGCGCCGTGTAGGCGCCGGGAACGTGGCGCACGCCGTCGACGGCGATGCCGAACGCTTCGAGTCGCTCGCGGTAGTCGACGCCGTCGTCGCCGATCGTCGCCATCACGACCGGCTTGCCGCCGATGTGCTGCAGGTTGTAGGCGATGTTGCCCGCGCAGCCGCCCCACTCCCGCCGCATCTCGCCGATCTGGAACGACACCGAGAGCACCTGCGCCTGCCCGGGCAGGATGTGCCGCGCGAAGTTGTCGGGAAACACCATGATGGTGTCGTAGGCCAGCGAACCGCAGACGAGTGTGCGCATTGGGCGAGGGTGGCGTGGGCGAAAAGGCGAAGTGTAGCCCCTTCGCACAGCCGCCGATGGCACGGTCGCCCGCGCCGCGCACACGTCGCCCGCATGGGCACGCGGCATGCCGCCCTTTCCAGAGCAAATCGTCGGGCTCCGCCCGCGATTTGCCCCACTTCAGCTTGTCGTCAGGCAGTCAGCGTCGTCGATTTTTCCAAGGGGTCGCGCCGTCAGGCCTGCGACCCCTTCTGACTTATCTACACATTCACCCGCCCACATCCCGCACGACGAACTGCTGCCGGCGGGACACCGGCAGCGTCTCCGGCACGCCGGACAGCAGCACTTCCCAGTGCGAATCGCCGTCGCCGTTGACGCGCCGCTCGAAGCCGCGGATGAAGTCGCGGGAGACGAGGCAGTTGCGATGCACGCGGACGAAACGCGAGCCGAACTCGCCCTCGAGCTTGGTCAGCGATTCCTCGAGCAGGTGCTCGCGCTGCGGCGTGCGGATCGTGATGTACTTGAGCTCGGCCTTGAGATAGACGATGTCGTCGAGCGGCACCAGCACCACGCGCGAGCGCTCGGTGACCGACAGGAAGCGCCGGGAGGACGCCGGCAGCAGCGCGAGTTTCTCGGCGGTGACGGGCTTCAGCCGCGGCACCTTCTGCAACGCGCCCAGCAGGCGCTGCACGCGCACGGGCTTCATCAGGTAGTCGACGGCGTTGACCTCGAACGCCTGCACGGCGTGCTCGTGGAACGCCGTCGTGAAGATGACGACCGGCGGGTGCGGCAGCTTCAGCAGGTGGCGCGCGAGCTCGATGCCGTCCATGTCGGGCATGTGGATGTCGGTCAGCACGAGGTCCGCCGGCGCGCTCTGCAACAGGTCGAGCGCCTCGCGTCCGTGCTGCGCCTCGCCGATCACGGTGATCGGCAACGCCGCGCCGCAGTCGTCCAGGAGGTCGCGCAGGCGGCGGCGGGCGGGTGCCTCGTCATCGACGATCAGCACGCGCAGCGGTGGCTCGGTCATGGGTCGCCTTATGTGGAATGGAGCACGCGGACGGTCGGACCGCGGCGGCCGGCGCCGTTGGCGTTGCGCGGCGCCGCGGGCGACGCCGCACCCGCCGGGCGATCCGCCGCGACAGGGGGGTTGGCGGTGCGATAGGGAATGCGGATGTGCACTTCGTAGCCGTCCTTGGTCACCCGCGATTCAAGGCTCGCTTCGGCGTCGAAGTGCAGCGCGAGCCGCTCGCGCACGTTCGCGAGCGCCATCTTGTTGCCCGAGTGGTGGCGGCCGCCCTGCGCGCGATACGGGTTCTTCAGGATCGCGTGAACTTCGCCACGCGTCAGGAACAGGTTGATCGAAACCACGCCGGGCTCGCTCGACGGCTCGATGCCGTGGTAGACGGCGTTCTCCAGCAGCGGCTGCAGCATCAGCGGCGGAACGAGTGCGTCCCCCGGCATGCTCTTCACGTTCCAGTCCACGCGCAGGCGCTCGCCCAGCCGCAGCTGTTCGAGCTCCAGGTACTGGCGGCACAGCTCGACTTCGTCGGCGAGCGGCGCGAGATCGCGGTTGTCGCGCATCAGCACGCGGAAGAGATCGGCCATGTCCTGCAGCGCCTCCTCGGCGCGCGCGGGATCGCCGCGCACGAGCGACAGCACCGCGTTGATGCTGTTGAACAGGAAGTGCGGACGGATGCGCGCCTGCAATGCCTGCAGCCGGGCCTCGGTGATCGCGGGCGACAGCGCGCGCGAGCGCAACTGGAAGTAGAGGAGCAACGCGCCCGTCGCGAGCAGCGCCCAGACGAGCCACGTGAGCAGCACGATGCCGGGCTGCGGCCGCAGGAGCCGCGCGATCTCGAACCACGCCATTCCCGCCAACACCGTCACCAGCGCGACGAACACCGCCCCGGTCGAGAACGGCAGGCGCGCCAGGCGGGGCGACGCCAGCCACAGCGCGGCCAGCACCAGGAACAGGTAGGGCTCGACGACGGCCGTCGCGACCGTCCACTCGTCGAACATCGCGGACGGCGACGGCGCCCGTGCGAACGCGTACAGCACGGCCCCGGCGTTGACCGCCACCAGGATGCGCAGGATCGTTCCCAGGTTCCGGAAGTCGGGCAAAACGGGCCGATTGGCGTTTTGTCTTATAATCGACTGCATGATAGCTGGGGGCATGCAAGCATCATGCCCGTCCGCCATCCCGCGTTGCTGTCCTGTCGTGCGCTGATGCTTTGAATCGCGGATTCCGGCGTTGCCGGCCCGTCGCGCGCCGGCGGCGACGAGGTGCCGCGCCCTTTGGTTTCCCCGGTGACCATTGTCGGCAAGCGTTGCCGCCGGCGCAAGAGAAACGCCATGTCCGACGCCAAGACGCCCCCCGCTGCCGCCGATTCCAACGGAGGCTGGTCGGGTCGCTTTTCCGAGCCGGTCAGCGACCTGGTCAAGCGGTACACCGCGTCGGTCGCCTTCGACCAGCGGCTCGCCGACGCCGACATCACGGGCTCGCTCGCGCATGCGCGGATGCTCGCGGCCGTCGGCATCCTGTCCGCGCCTGACCTGGCCGACATCGAGCGCGGCCTCGCCGCGATACGCGCCGAGATCGCCGCCGGCACGTTCGTCTGGTCGATCGACCTCGAGGACGTCCACCTCAACATCGAACGGCGCCTGACGGCGCTGGTGGGCGACGCCGGCAAGCGCCTGCACACGGGTCGCTCGCGCAACGACCAGGTGGCCACCGACGTGCGACTGTGGCTGCGCGGGGCGATCGACGCGCTCGCCGCGCAGCTGACGGCGCTGCGCCGCGCGTTCATCGACTTGGCCGAGCAGCACGCCGACACCATCATGCCGGGCTTCACGCATCTGCAGGTCGCGCAGCCGGTGACGTTCGGCCACCATCTGCTCGCCTACGACGCGATGTTCGCGCGCGACGCGGAACGCCTGGCCGACTGCCGCGGGCGCGTCAACCGGCTGCCGCTCGGCGCCGCGGCGCTCGCGGGCACGTCGTTCCCGATCGACCGCGCGCGCGTCGCGAAGGAGCTGGGCTTCGATTCGCTCTGCCCCAATTCGCTCGACGCCGTCGGCGACCGCGACTTCGCGATCGAATTCGAAGCCGCGGCGGCGCTGATCATGATCCACCTGTCGCGCTTTTCCGAAGAGCTCGTGCTGTGGTCGAGTCCGCGGTTCGCGTTCGTCGATCTCGCCGACCGTTTCTGCACCGGCAGCTCGATCATGCCGCAGAAAAAGAATCCGGACGTGCCCGAACTCGTGCGCGGCAAGAGCGGCCGCGTCATCGGCCACCTGGTGGCGCTGCTGGTGCTGATGAAGGCGCAGCCGCTGACGTACAACAAGGACAACCAGGAAGACAAGGAACCGCTGTTCGACACGGTGGACACGCTGGCCGACACGCTCGCGATCATGACCGACCTGGTCGCCACCGGCATCGGCGTGAACCGTGACCGGATGCGGGCGGCGGCGAGCGAAGGTTTCGCGACGGCCACGGACCTCGCGGACTATCTGGTCCGCCGCGGCGCGCCGTTCCGCGACGCGCATGAAGCGGTGGCCCGCGCGGTCCGCCACGCCGAGGCGCGCGGCGTCGACCTCGCCGGCTTGACGGTGGCCGACCTGCGGCAGTTTTCGCCGCTGGTGGGCGACGACGTCCACGGCGTGCTGACGCTCGAGGGTTCGGTGGCGAGCCGCAACCACTCAGGCGGCACCGCGCCGGTGCAGGTGCGCGCGGCGGCGGCGGCGGCGCGCAAGTCGCTGCCGCCCGCATGATCCGGATGGAGCTCGGAAGCCACGATTTGCTGGGCCTCGTCGCGGGCGCGCTGACGACGTTGGCGTTCGTGCCGCAGGTCGTGCGCATCGTGCGGACGCGATCCGCGTACGACATCTCGTGGTGGCTGTTCGGGATCCTGGCCGCCGGGTCCGCGCTGTGGCTCTGGTACGGCATCACGCTCGATTCGCTGCCGCTCATCGCGACCAACGTGGTGACGCTGACGTTGCAGCTGACGATCTTCTGGTTGAAGTGGCGCTTCGGCCGCGTACCCCGCCGTGCGCGTGCGAACAAAATGGAGGAACTGCTATGAAGCTCGCGTTTCTGGGCCTGGGCGTGATGGGATTTCCGATGGCGGGACACCTGGCGCGCGCCGGGCATGACGTCACCGTCTTCAACCGTTCCGCGGGGAAGGCCGCCAAGTGGGTCGAAACGTACGGCGGCAGGAGCGCTCCCACGCCGGCAGCCGCGGCGCGCGGCGCCGACATCGTCATGATGTGCGTCGGCAACGACGACGACGTGCGGGCGGTGGCCAATGGCGCCGACGGCGCACTGGCGGGGATGGCGGCGGGGACGATCCTCGTCGACCATACGACGGCGTCGGCCGAGGTCGCGCGCGAAGTGTTCGCGGCGGCCAAGGCCAAGGGCATCGCCTTTCTCGACGCGCCGGTGTCGGGCGGACAGGCGGGTGCGGAGAACGGCAAGCTGACGATCATGGTCGGCGGCGACGCCGCCGACTTCGCGCGCGCCGAGAGCGTGCTCGCGACGTACGCGCGCGCCGTCACGCTGATGGGCGACGCGGGCAGCGGCCAGCTCACCAAGATGGTGAACCAGATCTGCATCGCGGGCCTCGTCGAGGGCCTGTCCGAAGGCATCCATTTCGCGATGCGCGCGGGACTCGATGCCGAGCGCGTGCTCGACGTGATCTCGAAGGGCGCGGCGCAGTCGTGGCAGATGGAGAACCGCGGCAAGACGATGATCGCCGGCAAGTTCGACTTCGGCTTCGCCGTCGACTGGATGCGCAAGGACCTGGCGATCTGCCTTTCCGAGGCGCGCCGCAACGGCGCGGTGCTGCCGGTGACGGCCGCCGTCGACCAGTACTACGCGCAGGTCCAGGCGCGCGGCGGCAACCGCTGGGATACGTCGAGCCTCATCCGCCTGCTCAACGAGCCGAACGGAACAGCGCCCGCGACCGGCTCGAAATGAATCGACCCGCGCGGAAGCTGACGGTCGCGCTCGCCGTCCTGGGCGTCGCGCTGGCCGCGCAGGCCGCCGACGTCACGCTGACGAACGCGTGGATGCGCCCGGCGCGGGCGGGCGCCGAGACGGCGCGTGTCTACGTCGACATCGAGAGCAGCAAGTCGCTCGATCTCGTCGGCGCGACGACGCCCGTCGCGCGCGGCGCGCGGATTATCGTCGTCAAGCAGATCGACGATCCGGAGAGCGAAGTCCTCGTGAAATCGCTGCCGGTGCAGGCGGGCACGACCACCCGCCTGGCCTATCGTGGCAACCACCTGCGGTTGACCGGCCTCCTGCGCGACGTCGGCAACGGCGATCCGGTGCCGCTGACGTTGACGTTCCGGGACGCCCGCGGCAAGCAGACGCGCGCGACGACGAATGTGCTGGTACGCGGCCTGTTGACGCCGCAGCATTTGCCGGACCCCTCCCGCGATGCAGCAGAACGTCCTGCCGCACCGCCCGCCCCCCCCCCGCCCCCGCCGCAGCGCCGAAGGCGCCGGCCACGATGGGCATGTAGCGGGTTTCAGGCAGGATCGGGCACCCGGTCGCCGTCGACGATGACGATTTCGTAGGTAATGGTGGCGGTTTTCGCCAGCATGATCGTCGCCGAGCAGTACTTTTCCTTCGACAACGCCACCGCGCGCTCGACCTGGCGGGGATCGAGCCCCCGGCCGGCCACCGTGTAGACGTAGTGCAGCGCGGTGAACACCCTCGGGGGCACGGCTGCCCGCTCGGCGTCGACGGTCACCGTGACGTCGGCGACCGCGTGGCGTCCCTTCTTCAGGATCGAGACCACGTCGAACGCCGTACAGGCGGCGGCCCCGGTCAGCAGCATTTCCATCGGGCGCATGCCGAGGTTGCGCCCGCCGTGCTCGGCGGCGCCGTCCACCACGACGCCGTGCCCGCTGCCGGACTCCCCGACGAAACTCACGCCCTCCACCCACTTGATCCGCGTCTTCATGGTCGTCTGTCCCGCCCCGTGTCCAGAGGCCTCCACGTGAATAGTGACCACTCACAAACAGCTTCGCAGCCCACACCGCGGCCGACGCATGCTGCAACGCGTCAAAAAATGTTGCGTTGTGCGCTGCAATATGGAAGAATCATAACTGTCTGCGGCCTCGCCGTACTCCTCCTTCGGCACCGCAGACGCATTCCTCCATTCTCCTCCTATGGTGGAATCCTCAAGGCGCGGTCCTCTAAAGACCGCGCCTTCTTTTTGCCCGGAATCGGGGTCGGATGCGGGGGCGGTCTTCTAGGGCCCCGGGGCGAACGCGGCGCCAAGGTGAAGCGGCCGTGGTCGCCCCTCCCGGACCCGCCCGGCTTCGCCTTGACCGGCGGAGGTCGGCGATAGTATAATGTTCGACTTTGCTGCACGACCGCAGACTCGAGCGGTCCCGGGCGCCTGCCCGTCCCGGATCGAGCCGCACCCCGGGGTGCGCGACCAAACTCCAAGCCCTACAGCGAGACTAGACAGCACCATGAAAACCTTTTCCGCCAAACCGGCCGACATCACCCGGGATTGGTACGTCGTCGACGCCACCGACCAGGTCCTGGGTCGCCTCGCGAGCCAGATCGCATTGCGTCTGCGCGGCAAGCACAAGCCGATCTACACGCCGCACATGGACACCGGCGATTTCATCGTCGTCACCAACGTCGAGAAGATCCGCGTCACCGGCAACAAGGCGGAGGACAAGCTGTATCACCGCCACTCGGGCTATCCGGGCGGCATCTCGACGACGACGTTCTCCAAGATGCAGGCGCGCTTCCCGGGACGCGCGCTGGAAAAGGCGGTGCGCGGCATGCTCCCCAAGGGCCCGCTCGGCTACGCCATGCTGAAGAAGCTCAAGTACTACACCGGGCCCGCGCATCCGCATTCCGCGCAGCAGCCCAAGTCCCTCGATCCCGTCAAGTAATCCGCTTCACGACCCGCACAAAGAATCGACCCATGATCGGCAACTATTACTATGGCACGGGCCGCCGCAAGACTTCGGTCGCGCGCGTGTTCATCAAGCAGGGCACCGGCAAGTTCGTCGTGAACGAAAAGCCGGTGGACGAATTCTTCACGCGCGAAACAGGCCGGATGGTCGTCCGCCAGCCGCTGGTTCTCACCAACCACGCGACGACGTTCGACATCATGGTCAACGTGACCGGCGGCGGCGAATCCGGACAGGCGGGCGCCGTGCGCCACGGCATCACGCGCGCGCTGATGGAATACGACGCGATGCTGAAGCCCACGCTGTCGAAGGCGGGCCTCGTGACGCGCGACGCGCGAGAAGTCGAACGCAAGAAGGTCGGCCTCCACAAGGCGCGCAAGCGCAAGCAGTTCTCGAAGCGCTAAGGCGCTCCCCGAGCAGAACGAGAGGCCGCCGACGAGGCGGCCTTTTCGTTTGGGCTAGAATCGCATTCCTCCGATACGAGGTCACACAATGGTCAAGATCGGCATCGTCGGCGGCACCGGCTACACCGGCGTCGAGCTTCTCCGGATCCTGGCATCGCATCCCGACGCCGACGTGCGCGCGATCACGTCGCGCGGCGAAGCGGGCACGCGCGTCGTCGACATGTTCGCGAGCCTGCGCGGCCACTACGACAAGCTGTCCTTCACCGCGCCGGACGCCACCGACCTGAAAGCGTGCGACGTCGTGTTCTTCGCGACACCGCACGGCGTGGCGATGGCGCAGGCGCGCGGCTTGGTCGATGCCGGCGTCAAGGTCATCGACCTCGCCGCCGACTTCCGCATCCGCGACGCCGCGCTGTTCGAGAAGTGGTACAAGCTGCCGCATGCCTGCCCGGACCTCCTCGCCGAGGCCGTCTACGGCCTGCCCGAATTCCATCGCGACGCGATCCGCAAGGCGCGCATCGTCGGCAATCCCGGCTGCTATCCGACGTCGATGCAGCTGGGCTTCGTGCCGCTGCTCGAGGCGGGCGTCGTCGACAGCCTGCACCTCATCGCCGACTGCAAGTCGGGCGCATCGGGCGCCGGCCGCAAGGCCGAGGTGGGCCTGCTGCTCGCCGAAGCCTCCGACAATTTCAAGGCCTACGGCGTGTCCGGCCACCGGCATCATCCGGAAACGGTGCAGGAGCTCGCCACGCGCAGCAGGACGCCCGTGCAGCTCGTCTTCACGCCGCATCTGCTGCCGATGATCCGCGGCATCCATTCGACGCTCTACGCGCGGCTGACCGACACCAGCGTCGACGTGCAGGCGCTGTTCGAGAAGCGCTACGCCGGCGAGCCCTTCGTCGACGTGATGCCGCCCAACTCGACGCCCGACACGAGGAGCGTCCGCGCATCGAATGTCGCGCGGATCGCCGTCCACCGTCCCGGCGGCGGCGACATGGTCACCGTCATCGTCGTCGAGGACAACCTCGTCAAGGGGGCGGCGGGCCAGGCCATCCAGAACATGAACCTCATGTTCGGGCTAGCCGGAGACGGCGGGCCTCACGGCCGCGCCCATTCTTCCGTAGGCGCCACGGGCGATGCCTCTCCGGTGGCGCCGAATGCGCCAGCACTTCGGCATCACCGCGCCGCGGATGGCGGTGCGGACGCACCTGCCGTGGTGGGGACGCGGCGCGCTGCTGGCGGCGCTGCTGGCGATCATCGCCGGCATGTGGTGGTGGGGCTTCGACTTCGGCCAGATCTTCAGCGGCTTCAACCGCAAGGAAGTGGAGCAGCGCCTGGTCACGCTGGAGGCTGAAAGCGCGAAGCTGCGCACCGAGGCCGCCGAGTTGCGGGCGCGCAACACCGCGCTCGAATCCGAGCTGGGGATGACCAAGGGCGCGCAGGAGGCGTTGTCGCGGCAGGCCACCGAACTCTCCGGCGAGAACGCCCAGCTGAAGGAAGAACTCGCGTTCCTGCAAAAGCTCGTGTCGGACGCGAGCAAGACCGTCGGCCTGCAGATCCAGCGGCTGACGGTCGAGCCCGACGGCGAGGACATGTGGCGCTACAGCCTGCTGATCGTCCGCGGCGGGAGCCCCAAGGACGACTTCGTCGGCAACGTCGTGGTCTTGGCGACGCTCGGCGCGACGGCGGAGGGCGAAACGGCCCCGAAAGTCGTCCGGCTGCCCGAGGACGAGCCCGGATCGGCGTCGACGCTCACCCTCAATTTCAAGTATTATCAGCGGGTTGAAGGCAGATTCCGCGTTGCACCGGGGGGGCGGGTCACCGCGGTGGCCGTGCGGGCCTACGAGACCGGCCAGAGCGTGCCCCGCGCGACCCGAAACTTGACGTTGAGCTAGGGAGACACCATGTTCGAACGGAAGAAGCACGCGCCGCCGCAAAAGCGCATCGACTGCCTGATCGGGGCCGGCACCACCGTGCACGGCGACGTCGCGTTCACCGGCGGCTTGCGCATCGACGGCGTCGTCCGGGGCAACGTGACCACCGCCAATGGCGAGACGGGCACGCTGGTCGTCAGCGAGCAGGCGCGCGTCGACGGCGAGATCACCGTGTCGCACGTGGTGGTCAACGGGACGGTCAATGGCCCTATCACGGCCAATGACTTTCTGGAATTGCAGGCGAAGGCCAAGGTTGTCGGCGACATCGAGTACCGCACGCTGGAGATGCAGCTGGGCGCGGTGGTCCAGGGCCGGCTGCATCATGCCGAACCTGGCACGGCCAGCGTTGTCGAATTGAAACGGGTCGCGGCCGACTAGCCGGTTGCGCGAGAGCAAAGGTCCGCGCGAAGGTGCTGGACGCGCGGCCCCCGAAGCAGGATGATGAGCGGGACGATTTTCCCGCACGACGGAGCCCTACGATGAATGCGATGAATGAAATGCCGGCGCCCCTGGTCTTCACCGACTCGGCGGCCCTCAAGGTGAAGATGCTGATCGAAGAGGAAGGCAACCCCGAGTTGAAGCTGCGCGTCTTCGTATCGGGCGGCGGCTGCTCCGGCTTCCAGTACGGATTCACGTTCGACGAAGTCACCAACGAGGACGACACCGCGATGGTGAAGGACGGCGTGACGCTGCTGATCGATCCGATGAGCTACCAGTACCTGGTCGGCGCGGAGATCGACTATCAGGAAGGGCTGGAAGGCGCGCAGTTCGTCATCAAGAATCCGAACGCGCAGACGACCTGCGGCTGCGGGTCGAGCTTCTCGGCCTGACGAAGCAGGTGCGGCATCCGGAACGGGGCCTGCGGGCCCCGTTTGCATTGGTGCGCGCACACCGGCGCGCTACGTGCCTGGCCTGGCCCGCGCGGCGTTCCGGATTGCGGCGTTTCCTGTCGTCAAATGTTGCTCCGCGACGAATTCCCTTCCGCACGGTCGTCGCGCTGCGGCCGTCGCTGCTCGTCGGCGAGCGCGCGGAGTTCCGGGCCGGCAGTGCGCGCCGCAGCGCAGCGCTGGTCGTGCCTCGCAACTCCGCGACCTGTGGCTCGCTGCAGTCCCACGCACCGACGCCATTAGCGTACCCGAAGCAGCGATGCCACGATCCGTCGGCCCCGATCGACGCCTGGGGCGCCGAAGTGGAACGCCATCGCGGGACCGGCGGCTTGCCGTGCGCTCAATGGACGCTGTCGGGTCGCTCGGGGATGGTGGACGCCGATGCGGACGTACCGAAATACCGCTCCTCGAGTTGACGACGCAGTTGTGTGGCCAAGGCAATCTCGGCGTCCGTCGCGTAGGCGGGCGTCGGGTCGATGCCGATGACATCGTCGGCGGGCGCGGTTTTGGGCATGGCAGCCAACACGTCGCATTTCGCGTGCCAGCCACGACTTGTCCTTTGAAAACAGGACATTGAATTCGTCGGCCGCATTCGTTGCCGGGTGACGTCGCACGGTCCGCGTGAATCTATTGCGGTGGCGGCTTCGACGCCGGCCATGTTGGGATTCACCTGCAGCGCGCGCTGCCAGTACCGGGACTCCTGGTGCTCACCGCGGGTAGATGGCGCCCAGCACGCGCGGCCCGGTCGCCCCCGTCACCGCGGGCAGGTTGCCGGGACGACCCGCCAGCGCTTCGCGCGCCAGCCACGCGAACGCAAGGGCCTCGACGTGGTCGCTTGCCACCCCCACGCTGTCGGTGGCCGCGACGCGCACGTCCGGCATCTCCGCCGCGAGCATCGCCATCAGCGTGGCGTTCTTCGCGCCGCCGCCGCAAACGAGCAGCTGGTGTGCGCCGGCGCAATGCGCGCGGAGGCCGTCGGCCAGCGTGCGCGCCGTCAATGCCGACAGCGTCGCCTGCACGTCCTGCGGGCGGCGCTGGCGGCCGGCGGCGGCCAGCCGCTGGTCCAGCCATTGCGCATCGAAGAGGTCGCGCCCGGTGCTCTTCGGCGGCGCGAACGCGAAATACGGCTCCGCGAGGAGCACGGTCAGCAGCTTGCCGTCGACGGTGCCCGTCGCCGCCCAGGCGCCGCCCGCGTCGAACGGGAGGCCGCGGTGTCGCCCGCTCCACGTGTCGAGGAAGACGTTGCCGGGACCGGTGTCGAAGCCGAGCACCGTGCCGCCTGGCGGAAGATCGGTGACGTTGGCAATGCCGCCGATGTTCGCGATCACCCGGTGCTCATCCGCCGCCGTGAACATCGCGGCGTGGAACGCGGGCACCAGCGGCGCGCCCTGCCCGCCGGCCGCGATGTCGCGCATGCGGAAGTCGGCGACGATCGTCATGTAGGCCAGCTCGGCGACGCGGGCCGGGCTGTTGATCTGCACCGTCCATCCTTCGCGCGGGCGATGGCGGATCGTCTGCCCGTGGACGCCCGCGGCGACGACCTCGTGCGCTGCTGTTCCCGCCGCCAGGCATACGCTGCGCAGCGCGTGCGCGTAGAGATCGGCCAAGCGATTGGCGGCGCGCGCCGAGCGCACGATCTCGTCGGCGGCGGCGGCCTGCAGCGCCAGCAGCTCGCGGCGCAGTTCGGCGGGAAACGCGATATGCGTCGACGCCAGCAGCTTGCAGGTCGCGGTGCCCTGCGAGAAATCGACGAGCACGGCATCGATGCCGTCGAGGCTCGTGCCCGACATCACGCCGGCGAAGATTTCACGCCCGGCCGTCATCGCGAAGCCCTGGCGCCGGCGACGATCATGGAGTTGCCACGGTGCCGGCCGCGGGCGGCGAGCGGGCGATTACTCGGTCGCGGCGAGCGCGGCGCTGGGCAACGAGCGCGCGAGCGCGAGCGAATCGGCGAGCGGCAGGATCGCGGCGTCGAACGCGTGGCGGCGGTCCGCGCCGATCGGCGGCGCCGTGGGCAACGCGACGGCCAGCGGATTGCGCGCTTCGTCGGCGACGCGGAATTCGTAATGCAGGTGCGGCCCGGTCGCCCAGCCCGTCATGCCGACATAGCCGATCGTGTCGCCCTGCCGCACCCGGACGCCGGCCTTCGCCTGCGGCGCGAAGCGCGACAGGTGTCCGTAGACGGTCGAGTACGTGCCCTGATGGCGGACGAAGATCACGTTGCCGTACCCGCCCTGGCGTCCGGCGAACGTCACGATGCCGTCCGCCGTCGCGCGCACCGGCGTGCCGGTCGGTGCCGCGTAGTCGACGCCCTTGTGGGCACGCCACTGCTGCAGGATCGGATGGAAGCGCGCCAGCGTGAAGCCGGACGTGATCCGCGAGAATTCCATCGGCGAACGCAGGAACGCGCCGCGCGAGCTGCGCCCCGCATCGGTGTAGTACCCCTCGGTGCCGTCGGCATCGCGCCAGAAATACACGCGCAGCGTCGTGCCGCGATTCTCGAATTCCGCCGCGAGTATGCGGCCGGTGCCGGCGGGTTCGCCGTCGACAAAACGCGCCTCGTAGACGACTGTGAAGCGGTCGCCGCGCTGCACGTCGTGATAGAAATCGATGTCGCCGGCGAAGACCTCGGCGAGGGCGATGGTGACGGCGTCCGGAATGCCCGCCGCGTCGGCCGCGCCGAACAGCGACGAGCGGATCTCGCCCGAGCGCAGCATCGTGCGCACTTCCTCGGTGACCGGCGTGCGCGCCGCGCGCAACTCGCCGTCGTGCCGTTCGATGGCGAGCATCTCGCCCGCGTTCGTGTGGAACTTGAGCGCGACCAGTTCGCCGTCGTCGTCGACGGCGACACGCACCGGGCGCCCGGGCCGCAACTGGTACAGCGGGCGCGCCTGCGGATCGGTGCGCAGGAACTGCATGGCGGCGGGATCGTCCATGCCCGCGCGCGCGAGCAGGCTGCCGATCGTGTCGCCGCGCTGGATGCGCTCCTCGCGCCAGTACGTCGAGTTGACGTCGTGGGCGTCCGGCAGCGACGGCAGCGCCAGCGCGCGCTCGATGTTCTGCGTGGGCACCGACGGGAGGACCGTGTCGGGTGCCAGGCCGAAAGCCGCGACCCCCGACAGGCTGAGGATCGCCAGCAGCAGCCACTGGCCGGGCGTTGGCAGCCGGCGCGCGGCACTCGAATGCGGCTCACGGGACGCGGCAGGCGATTGCGCTAAAATCGGAGGTTTGCTTGTGGCCAACAGTGCGTACCTTTCCTGAAGTCCGGCGATTCTAGCAAACATCGAGTCGGGCAACGACGACAAATCGGACCTTCGTTTGCAGATCAACAGGTTGTGCCCATGGGCGCGGCCGCAGGAAGCCCTAAAGCCATGTCCGTGGACATCGCCTTGCAACTCGCCGTGTTCAAACGCGGCGCCGACGAACTCCTGGTGGAAGCCGAGGTCGCGAAAAAGCTCGCGCGCGCCGCGGCGACCGGCCAGCCGCTGCGGATCAAGCTCGGCCTCGACCCGACGGCGCCCGACATCCACCTGGGGCACACCGTCGTGCTGAACAAGATGCGGCAGCTGCAGGACCTCGGGCACCACGTGATCTTCCTCATCGGCGATTTCACGTCGATGATCGGGGACCCGTCCGGCCGCAACGACCAACGGCCCCCGCTGTCCCGCGAGCAGATCGAAGCCAACGCGAAGACCTATCACGCGCAGGCATCGAAGGTCCTGGACCCCGAGCGCACCGAGATCCGCTACAACTCCGAATGGAGCGAGCCGCTGGGCGCCGCCGGCATGATCAAGCTCGCCGCGAAGTACACGGTGGCGCGGATGCTCGAGCGCGACGACTTCGCCAAGCGCTTCGCCGGCCAGCAATCCGATCGCCATTCACGAGTTCCTCTATCCGCTGATGCAGGGCTACGACTCCGTCGCGCTCAAGGCGGACATCGAGCTGGGCGGCACCGACCAGAAGTTCAACCTGCTGGTCGGGCGCGAGCTGCAGCGGCACTACGGACAGGAGCCGCAGTGCATCCTGACGATGCCGCTGCTCGTGGGTCTCGACGGCATCGACAAGATGTCGAAGTCCAAGGGCAACTACATCGGCATCACTGAAGCGCGCAGGCGAAATGTTCGGCAAGCTGATGTCGGTCTCCGACGTCCTCATGTGGAGCTACTTCGAGCTGCTGTCGTTCCGGTCGCTGGACGAGATCGCGCTGCTGAAGCGCGAATGCGACGCCGGCCGCAACCCGCGCGACGCCAAGGTCATGCTCGCGAAGGAGATCGTCGCGCGGTTCCATTCGGCCGCCGCGGCGGACGCGGCGCTGGCGGAGTTCGAGGCGCGGTTTCGCGATGGCGCGATGCCCGAGGACATGGCCGAAGTGACGCTCGCCACCGCGGGGGCGGGACTCCCGATCGCGCAGCTCGCCAAGCAGGCGGGCCTCGTCGAATCGACGTCGGAGGCGCTGCGGCTGATCGCGCAGCGCGGGCTGAAGGTCGACGGCGACGTCGTCGCCGACAAGGCGCTCGTGCTGCCGGCCGGCAAGACGTTCGTCGTGCAGGCAGGCAAGCGCAAGTTCGCGCGGGTGACGCTCAGCTGATCGCGGCGCCGCCGGCGCCTTTCGGGAGACCACGATGCGGTTCCTGTCGGCGCTGCTGTACTCGCTGCTGATGAACGTGGTGCCGCTGGTCGAGGTGATCGCGACGGGGCGCTCGCCCGCGGTGCTGCTCCTCCTGTACTGGTTCGAGACCGTGCTGCTGCTCGTCACGGGCACCATCCGCATCGTCCTGCATCGCCGCGCCACGGACCGGGCCGGACACTACGCGTCGATGCAGGTCACGTCGCAGCACGAGGCGGGCGTCGACGAGGCGCGGGCGCTCGCTTTCCGACGGGAACGCCTACCTGCGCGGCTTCCTCGGCATCACCGTGATCTTCACGATCGCGCACGGCGTGTTCGTCGTGCTGCTCGTGTTCCTGTTCAAGATCGCGGGGCCGGTCTCGTGGGCCGACGCGCGGGCCGCGTTGCTGTACGTGATCCTGGTGCAGGGACTCTTCCTGCTGTGGGACGTGCCGCGCGTGCCGCACTGGAGCTTCGCGGAACTCTCGCGCAACGTGGGATCGGTGTCGCTGCGCGTGCTCGTCACCCAGCTCGGCCTGATCTTCGGACTCCCGGTGGCGGGCATCACCGGCTCGCCGTGGGGATTCGTGGGCACGTTCATCGCGCTGCGTGCCTTGGGCGACGCCTGCATCGAGTGGATGCAGGGCCTGATCAAGCAACGCGACCTGTCGCCGGGCATGGCGCGCTTCCTCGCGCGCACCAGCAAGCAGTCGCCGGAGTCGCTCGAGGCCGAGTTCGACGCGATGAAGGCGCGCGGCCAGGAGGTGGAGGCGCTGCTCGAGTTGCCGATCGGGCAGGCGCGGGGCCCTTCGCGCGGTCCCGCGGGAAATGCGGGTCAGACTCGAGTTTCCACGAGACGCGCCGCGCCGCGGTCCACTGCGAAATGAGGGTCACAGACTCGAGTATCCATGGAGGGTCGCGACCTGGCGAATTACGTCAGGAAACTCGAGTCTGTCTGACCCTCATTTCGTCCCCGCGTTGAAGCTAGCCGCGTAGCTCCACCCCTGGTTCCCGGTATCGGCGGTGCCCATGCGGCCCTGGCCGGTGAGCCCGGTCGGTGTCGCCGTGAACTTGTCGAGACTGCCCGCGCTGGCCAGCATCTTGTTGCCTTTCAGGTCGCCGACAAACGGGATGATGTTCCGCAGGAAGCCCTTCGCATCCACCAGCATCGAGATGCCGGACAACTTGCCCGATCGCAGCAAGCCGTTGGCACCCTTCGTGGCACCTCCCTTGGCCAGGATGTCCGGCGGAACGGGACCGTCGGTCAGCATGATCTGATAGACCGGATCCCCGGCGTCCTCCGGGCCGGACGCATACGCGTACTTGAGCGTCACCGTGGTGTTGCCCATGACGACGGTGCCCGCGGCTTCGCCGGGCTTGGCGGGAATGGCCGGAATGGCCGGCGAAGGTTGTGCCCAGGCAGGCATCGCGGCCGCGATGGCGACCGCCAGCGTCAACAGCGAAAACAGGGCCCGCGGGCCGGCGACGGGTACGCGCGCAGTGAGGTTCATCGCGCGATGTTAGCGCAGGATCTTGCGGGGTGCTACGCCATTCCGGGATTGCCCTGCATGCCGACGATCGTCGGCAGGTTGAGCGTTCGCGGCGGAATCGTCTTCTGCGCGCGCAGGTAGCGCGCGCACACGTCCCAGATCGCCTCGCCGCCGGCGGCCTTCGCCTCCTCGGACACCGGCGCCCAGCCGGCGACCTTGTACTTTCTCGCGGCGTCGATCGGCTTGCCGCCGAGTTCCATCCGCGTGATGCGCTTGCCCATCGCCGCCCGCGGATCGATCGTGTACTGCAGGCCGCCGACGCGCACCATGTCGCCGCCCTGCTGGTAATACGGGTCGGGATTGAAGAGGTTGTCGGCGACGTCCTCGAGGATCGTCTTGATCGTCTCGCCGGTCAGCTCGTTGACGGTCACGTACGGATACGTGATCGCCGTCTGGTCCATCAGGTGCTCCATGCGGATCGCCTGGCCGGGCAGCAGCGACGTGCCCCAGCGGAAGCCCGGCGAGAACGCGATCTGCGCGTTCTTCTCGGCCATCAGCGCGTCGAGGATCAGCTGGTCGGACGTGCCGTTGAAGTTGCCGCGGCGGTAGAGCAGGCCTTCCGTCGTCGCGAGCTTCTCGTCGAGCTTCGCGGCGTACGGCTGCGCGCACCTTCGCGATGAGCGCGGCCATCGCCGGATCGGGCGGCAGCAGCGTGCTGAACACCGGCAGCAGCCGGTAGCGGAAGTCGGCGACCTTGCCGGCCTTCACGTCGAGGTCGAGCACCGCCGAGGAACTTGCCGTTGCTGCCGGCGTTGGTGACGAGCGTCTTGCCGCTGCGGTTGGCGACCAGCGTGGGCTGCGGCACGCCGTCGTGCGTGTGGCCGCCGAGGATCGCGTCGATGCCGGTCACGCGCGACGCGAGCTTCAGGTCGACGTCCATGCCGTTGTGCGACAGCAGGACCACGGCCTGCGCGCCCTTGCGCGCGCGCCTCGTCGACGACCTTCTGCATCTCCTCTTCCTGGATGCCGAACGTCCACTCGGGCACGAAGTAGCGCGGATTGGCGATCGGCGTGTACGGAAACGCCTGGCCGACGATCGCGACCGGCACGCCGTTGATCTGGCGGATCACGTAGGGCTTGAACACCGGGTCGCCGAAGTCCGTCGTCTTCACGTTCTGCGCGACGAAGTCGACCTTGCCGGCGAAGTCCTTCTCGACGATCTCCTTCACGCGGTCGGCGCCGTACGTGAACTCCCAGTGGCCGGTCATGACGTCGACGCCGAGCTGCTTCTGCGCGTCGACCATGTCCTGGCCCCTTCGTCCACAGCGCAGTCGCCGAGCCCTGCCACGTGTCGCCGCCGTCGAGCAGCAGCGCGCCCGGGCGCGTCGCCTTCAGCTTGCGCACCAGCGTCGCGAGGTGCGCAAAGCCGCCCATCTTCCCGAACGCCTTCGCGGCGTTCGCGAAGTCGAGATACGTGAACGCATGCGCATCGCGCGTGCCGGGCGCGATGCCGAAGTGCTTGAGCAGGTGCTCGCCGACGAGGTGCGGCGGCTTGGCCAGTCGCGGCGCCGACGCCCAGATTCACGTTCGGCTCGCGGAAGTAGATCGGCAGGAGCTGCGCGTGGCAGTCGGTGAAATGCAGCAGGCTGACGTTGCCGAACGGCTTGACGCCGTCGTAGAACGTCGGCATCCGGCGGCGCTGCCTTGCGCGGACACGCTGCCGACGGGCAGGCCGGCGGCGGCAGCCACGGCGATGGCTTCCAGGAATTCGCGACGGTTCATGCGCGCGCCACGACGCTGCTGGATCCCGCGCCTGCGCGGGGATGACGTCGCGAGCTCGCGTTCGCGATGTCACTTGTTGACCGGCGAGTCCGGATCCATCAGCAGCGCCACGAGGTCCTTGACCTGCGCCTCGGTCAGGATCTGGCTGTGGCCGAAGCGCGGCATGTTCGAGCACGCGTTGTAGGCTTCCGCGTTCCAGATCTTGCCGTACGCGTACTTGCGGATCTCGTCGTTGTAGCCGCGCACCTTGCCGAACTGGTAGAGCGGCGGGCCGATCGTCCCGTACGAGACTTCCTGCGGCGCGAGCTGGTGGCACGCGTAGCAGTTGCCGCCGACGGGACCTTTGGGATCGTCGGAGTACTGCTTGCCGCGCCCCTCCTGCGCGATCTTCTCGCCGTTCTTCCAGTCGCCCAGCAGCTTGCCGTCGGCGGGCCACTTGATCGAAGCGAAGTTGGCCTTCTCGATCCTGTCGACGACGTCCTTCGGCGGCACCTTGCCGGCGTACTCGCTGCAGAGCTTCTGCGTCTCGTCCTGGTCGAGACGATCGAGTCCGGCCTGGCCCTTCGCCTTGAACGACGCCTTCAGCACCTGCGTGGCCTTGGCGGTGACGTCGGCGTCGGAAGGGGCCGTCGCGCAGCCGATCAGCACGGCCGCGGCGCCGACGACGGTCGTCCACGCGATGATTGCCTGTGTTCATGATGTCCCTTTCAGCGCTTGATCGCGGGCGCATCGAACGCGGCGCCGTTGGCATTCCTGGCGAGGAACATCGTCAGCGCGATCGAAGCGTCCGACGCGAACACGAGTTCGGGAAAGCGCTGCTGGCGGAAGCAGTCGTTCAGCCGCCACTGGAAGCGTGCGCAACTCGCCCTGCGACACGCGATAGGCGGGCCACGTCGTGTACGCCTTCTGCGCGCCCGCCGTAGTCGTCAGGTTGGGCAGGTCCTGCAGCCGGATGCGCTTGTTGTCGTCGCCATGGCACGTGGCGCAGGCGAAGTCGTGCGGCCCGCCGCGAAAGTAGAACATCTTCTCGCCGAGGCGGTACATCTCCCTTTCCTTCGGATGCGCGTCGGAGACGTTCATCTTGATGCCGCGCGACTCCGACGTGACGTAGGCGACCAGCGCCTCCATGTCGGCCTTGTTGCCGGGCCGCCGAACGGGTTCTTCATGGCGTCGGCCTCGCTCATTCCCTGCAGCTTCACGCGGCACCAGACGAGGCGCGTCTCGAGATCCATCACGCGGTCGGCGTCGGCGAAGTAGCGCGGCAACTGCGCGTACGCGCCCTTGACCACGCCGGGCCCCAGGCCGAGGTCGCACTTCTCGAGCGACACCTTGGCGGGGCCGCGCGGCTGCTTCCACATGTCTTCGCCGCGGGCTTCCCACAACTCGGCGGGATTGCCGTCCTGCAGCGCGGCGCGGTACTTGGCGATCTCGTCGACGGCGGACGTCTGGGCCAGCGCGGCACTAACGGCCAGCGCGACCGCGGACGTCAGAGTGGCCAGGCGGGTGCGGAGCCCGCCAGCGGGACTTCATCATGTACGCCTCCTAGTTACGCGATCGTGGCTTCGTCGGTCCGCTTGTCGCCGCGGTTGTCGGTCCACGTCGATCTTCACCTTCTCGCCCTTGGCGCCGCCCTTGAACTTGAACGACAGGAACGGGTTCTTCGACACCGCCGGCCCCCACTGCGCCGTCAGCACCGTCTTGCCGTTCCAGGTCGCCGTCACGTTCTGGATGAACCACGCCGGGATGACCTTGCCGGCCGCATCCTTGCGCTGCCCGGTTTCCATCTCGTGGTTCATCAGCACCTTCACCTCGGTCGAATCGCCGGTGACGTTGGCGCGAATTCTCATCGGATCTGCCATTGCTCTCTCCTCAGTTTCTCTCGGTTGCGGACATCAACCGCCGCAGCCGCCGAGCGTCACCTTGATTTCCTTCGACGCCACGTAGTACTTGCCGTCCGCCTTGACCAGCGCGTAGACGTTCGAGCTCTGGCCCATCTTCACCCGCGTCGACAGCGACGGCTCGGTGCCCGCCGGGATGTCGAACATCGCGACCAGCATGTTGGGATTCTTCTCGACCAGGATCGCGATGGATTCCGTCTTGGGAATCGTGCTCGTCACGCCCACGGGCACGACCGCGCCGTTCTCGGCGATGTCGGGCGTCTGGAAGAACGTGATGTCCTTGCTCTGCGCCGGCGCGCCGCCGCCGAGCGCCTTCATCGTTTCGTCGAGCGTCTTCGTGTCGAACGCGGCCTTGTTCCAGGCGTCGGCCGCCAGCGCGTCACCCGGCTTCAGCCATCCCGCCGCGGCGAGCAGCGTCAGCAGCGTCGCCCCGCCGCCAGCCTTTAGTACATCCCTGCGTTGCGTGTTCATCGTTGCACCTCCGATCACGGAAACATTTCATTCTAGCGCGAACACGACCACCTGAGCGCGCGCCTCCAGGCCAACAGGGTATCGCTATCTGGCCCCTCCCAGAATCCACTGCACGAGCACCCTGGCATCGGCGTCCTTCAACTGCGGCTGCGCCGGCATCGGGATCGATCCCCACGTGCCGGTGCCGCCCGCCTTGACCTTGGCGACCAGTCGGGATTCGGCGCCGGCATCGCCCGCATAGCGGGTGGCGATTTCGCGGAATCCCGGACCCACCAGCTTTTCGGCCACGCCGTGACACGCCGTGCATGCCGAGGTACGGGCCAGGTCGAGAACGGATTTCGGCGCGGCGGCGACCTTGCCGGCATCGCGCGGCGTCGCGGCGCCGATGCCTCGCGACTGCTCGGCCAGGTTGCCATGCTGGTCGCGCGCGTAATCCGGCATTTCCGACGACAGCCGCACGTCCTGCACGCAGTTGGTCATGCAGGCGGTATTGCGGGTGTCGGGCTTGCCGTCGCGGCGCATGAACCCGTGATCGGTCGTGAAGCCGTCGCGATTGGGCATCTTCACCTTCGGCAGCGAGTCCTGGTCGACGACGGCGTCGGCCGGCAGGATGTCGTTCAGGTTGAGCACGTACGCCGTCAGCGCATAGACCTCGTTCGGCGTCAGCGTCTGCGGCGCGTTGAACGGCATCGCGCGGTTGATGTAGTCCCACAGCGTCGTTGCGTAGTTGAGCTTGCTGCCGGTCGACCGCACCGGCTGGTCGGTGGCGAGCGAGCCGACACCGCCGGCGATCAGCAGGTAGCTGTTCGACTCGCCGAACGTGCCGTGGCAGCTCGCACACTTTTCGTCGTAGATCGGCTGGCCTTCGGCGACCGAGCCGCGGCCCTTGGGCAGGCCGGTGCCGTCGGGCCGGACGTCGATGTCCCAGCCGGCGATCTCCTGGGGAGAGGCCGGCTTGCCGAAGCCGAACTGGAGCGGCGGCGCGGCGGCCGCGAAGGTCGCCGTCGCACAAAGAGTCGCAGAGACGCAGAGAAGCGCAATACGTGCGTATTGCCTTGCTCGGCGGCTCTGCGCCTCGTTGTAACAGGACTTGCACGTCAGAGCACCTGGACATTGCTGACCTCGCCGGTCGCATCCACGCGCCACGTCTGGACCGCGTTGTTGTGATAGATCGAACGCGTGCCGCGCACGGCGCGCAATTGCCGTATCGTCGGCTGCACGTAGCCCGTGTCGTCGATGACGCGCGACTGCAGGAGCGCCGGGCCGCCGTTCCATGTCCAGTCCGCGCGAAAGCGCGTGAGCGCCTTCGACAGCACCGGATCCTGCAACCGCGCCGCGCGCCAGTTGCGCCCGCCGTCGGTCGACACGTCGACGCGCTTCACCTTGCCGCGGCCCGACCACGCGAGGCCGGTGATCTCGTGATAGCCGCGGTCGAGCAGCACCTGGCCGCCGGACGGCGACGTGATGACGCTCTTGGCTTCCTGGATCCACGTGTATTGCCGATGCTTGCCGCCCGGCATGAGGTCGACGTAGTGCAGCGATTCCTCGCGCGTGTTCCACGGCGCGTCGCCGACCTCGATGCGGCGCAGCCACTTGACGCTCGACACCCCCTGCACGCCCGGCACCAGCAGCCGCAGCGGATAGCCCTGTTCGGGACGCAGCATCTCGCCGTTCTGGCCGTAGCAGACCATGACGTCGTCGAGCGCCATGTCCAGCGGAATCGTCCGCGTCAGCGATGCGCCGTCCGCGCCTTCGGCGAGCACGAACCTTGCCTTCTTCCGGTCGATGCCGGCCTCGTCGAGCAGCGTCGACAGCAGCACGCCGGTCCATTCGCTGCAGGAAAGCATGCCGTGCGTGTACTGGACGGTCGGCACGGCGACGTTGCCCCATTCCATGCCGGTGTTCGCACCGCACTCGATGAAATGCACGCGCGAAACGGAAGGGAAGCGAACGATGTCGTCCATCGTGTAGACGCGCGGGTGGGCGACGAGCCCGTGGATCATCAGCCGGTGCTGGTGCGGGTCGACGTCCGGCATGCCGGCGTGATGCCGCTCGAAATGCAGGCCCGACGGCGTGATGATGCCGAAAAGGCTTTGCAGCGGCGCGAAGGACACCGACGAATGCGGCGTGCGCGTCAGGCCCGGGCTTTCGCGCCGCCTGACATTGGCCTCGTACTTCGAAGGGACGCCGTACGGCGACGCCAGGACCGGCGCACCGAGCGTACGGCTCCACTCCGGGACGTTCGGCGGCAGATTTTTCGCGAGCCCGTCGTCGGCCAGGGCGTGCGCGCCGGCGGTCGCCGCCAGCAGTCCCCCGCCCAGCGCCGACGCGCGGCGCAGGAAGCCCCGCCGCTCGTGGTCCGGCGGTGCCGTCAGATGATTTTCCGGCGCCGGGCGCATGCGTCCCGGCAATCCGTGGCGACCCGTCATCCTTCCTCCTTGCATTGCTAGTGCTGAGCGGCGAAGTGCAGCAGATCCTTCTTCAATGGCTTCTGCTCGTCGATCCGGCTTGCGATCTGCAAGCAGACACTGCGGCAGATTTCCACGAATTCCGGATCGCAGACGCGATAGAACACCGTGGTGCCCTCGCGCCGTCGGCTCACCACCCCCGCCTGCAACATGAGCGCCAGGTGCCGCGAGACATTCGTCTGCGTGGCCCCCGTGGCCGCGACCACCGCGGACACCGATCGCTCGTCCACGCAGATCGTGTGCAGGATCTTGAGCCGCGTCGGCTCCGACAGAATGCCGAAGTACCGTGCAACGACGGCGAAGACCCGCCCCAACTCGTCGGTACTGGCGGACGCCGGGGACGCCACTCGCTTCCTGCCCGCTTTCGCTCTTGCTGCCGTCATTTGTTTATGAGCATATACGCATAAACGCTGCGGTGTCAAATCGCGGCCTCCCGCTTCCCGTGTCCACGCGCGATCGAGCGCGGAAACAGGCTCTGCGCGACGGCGCGCGCCAGCGGCAGCACGAACGCGCGATCGCGGCGCTGGCTGCAGCGAAAGTCGCGGCCGCCCGAAGATTTTCGTGTACTGCCGTCCGCGAAACAGGAGGCCCGGCTCGTGGCAGGGCGTGACGGCGAGATGGACGGTGCTGAAAACGTCGTCATCGCCGCCGCATTGAGCATGCCCACGCCGACGGAATGCGCAGCAAGGAGAGTGGCCCCCGCAACGCGCCCGTGCGACGCTTCGCGAACTTCGGCACCAGGTGGCCGATCATGAAGAACACGACGACCTGCACGACGAGCGCGATGCCTCCCACGTCGCGAGGTCGAGCGCGGAAACGCTCTGCGTGACGGCGCGCGCCAGCGGCAGCACGAAGCCGATCACGGCGCCGGCGAGCGAAATGGCGGCCGCGGCGTTCCCGTCCCGAATGAGGCCGAGCTCGCTGCGTAGGGCGTGACGGCGAGATGACGCGTGTGCACGAACGACCAGCGAGCGCCAGCGACAGCGCGAATAGCAGCAGCGATGGCCGGAACGACCCGCGACGTTCGGACGCGTTCGCTCATACTCCGCAATCGTCCTCCGGTGAAGTAGTGGGGACGAATCGGCTGGTGTTGCGCGTGATCGGGCTCTCGTCTTCGCGCAGGGCGATGCCCGCGGGCTCGTCGCCGATGATCCACGCGCCGATCGTCACGTAGTCGTCGCCGAAGCGCGGGATCGGCGCGTACGCCTGGAAGATGCGCCCCTCCTCGCCGTATTCGCCGTCGGCCGCGATCGTCCCGCCGTCCTTGTGGATGACGACGTTGGCGCCTTCGGGGGACAGGAGCGGCTTTTCGACGTAGTCGCCCCGGATGCGCCATAGCCTGCGTGCCGTCGCTTTCGCGTTTCGCGGCGGATGCCGCGCCGCGTGCGGCATCGGCCGCACGACACTGGCGCCGCCCGTATGCGTCGCGCCGCGATGCGCGGCCATATTGCGGCGCCAGCCGCTGCCCTGGAGTTCCTGGTGCCTAGTGAATGACCGCGCTCGACAGGAACCGCACCAGCGAACCGTTCTTCAGGCGAAACACGCCCTCGCCCATGCCTTCGGCGTCCTCGATCTCCGCCCGCGTCAGGTCGATTTCCGTGTCGCCGCGGCGCGCTTCCAGCACGACGTCGTCGGCGACCGTGTATTCGTCGGGCACGCGCAGATAGCCGGTCTCGAAGATGACCCCGTCGATCACCACGAAATCGGCGCCCTTCATCGTGTCGAAAAGTTCGAGCATTCGCATCGGTTCCTTATCCGGATGGCGGGCACCCGCACAGCCTGTTCCGGCCGCCGGGACCCTCCTTGGTTCGAAAGTGGGGGCGATTCGCCGGCCCTTCAAGCACGCCGGCAAGCGCCCTTGCTTCTCACCGCCATAACGGGCGGAGGAAACGCCGTGAGGACCGCGGCCGCCCGGCGGCGCGGGCGGAACGACGGACGGCGGTCAGCTGATCAGCGCGCGGACGAAGTTGGGCAGCGCGAACGCCGCCCGGTGCGTATCGCCGTTGTAATAGCGGAGGTCGGCGAGGCGCGCGCTGGGAGACGCGGCGGTCGACCTGCAGCGGCGTCATGCCGCGCGGATCGAGCAGCGCCGAACAGCAGGCCATCATCCACAGGCCGCCGTAGAGCGGAACCGACGTCACGTAGGGCGCGACGGTGGCGAACGCGCCGCGCAGGTGGCCAAGCGTCGTGCGGATGCGCTCGGGATGCGCGACGGGACTGCCGATGTGCAGCGTCATCGCGCCCATCAGCGACAGGCGCGCCGCGCAAGCCCGGTAGAATTCCGGCGTGTAGAGTTCGAGCGACGGGCCGCCGGCGTCCGTCAGGTCGAGCACGACGAGGTCGAACTGCTCCGTCGTGTTGCGGACGAAGGCGAAGCCGTCCTCGATCTTCACCGTCACGCGCGGATCGTCGAGAGCGCCGCGATGCACGGCCTGCAGGTATTTGCGCGCGATGTCGACGACGGCGAGGTCGATTTCGACCAGCGTCACCGACTTGATGGACGGATGCTTCAGCAGCTCCTCGGCGGACCCGCCGTCGCCGCCGCCGATGATCAGCGCGCGCTCCGGCTGCGGGTGCGTCACCGCCGCCACGTGGATCAGGTTCTCGTGATAGAAAAACTCGTCGCGCTCCGACGTCATGAAGTGGCCGTCGAGGCGGAAGAGCTTGCCGAACGTCGCGCTGTCGTGAACCTCGACCGCCTGGAACGGCGACCGGAATTTCTCGAACTGCCGGGACGAGCGGATGAAGAACGCCCAGTCGTCCGTCAGGTATTCGGTCATCGCGCCGGGCGCGATGTCACCGGGAGGAGGCGGCGCGCCGTCCTCCGGGCGATCAGGCATCCTTGCCACCGCGATGGATCGCCTGGTAATGCGTGTGCTCCGGCCGCAACGCGGCCTGCAGCGTCTGAAAGACCTGCTCCGCCTTGTCGGTGTTGTCCGTGTTGAGGTTGCAAACGTACACGTCCACGGTGACGAATTTCGCTTCCGGCCACGTGTGGATCGCGATATGGGATTCGGCGAGCAGCACCGTTCCCGTCACGCCCTGCGGCTCGAACTGGAAGAAACTATCGCCCACGACCGTCAGTCCGGCGTCGCGCGCCGCCTTGACGCAAAGGGCGCGCAACGGCGCCGCCTGCGTGAACTCCGGCGTATCGGCGGGGCATCCGTACCATTCCCCCAAGAGATGGATTCCGTCCATCAGCACCCGTCCCTTTTCTTTTCGCGTTTTCCGTTGCCTATCCCCGGATGCGAAGTGCATTGATCCCGGCACGGGTCTCCGCACCGGGAAAACATAGAATTATTGCACATTTATCGTCGTGAAGCGATAATTTACCGCTGTTCCGCATTGCTTCAATGTGAATTCCGCCCGTTTCAACCTTGCAGTCCCACTTTTCCGCAAGCTCCCCGTCATGACCGCAGCCACGGCCCCACGCGCTACCGATATCGAACTTGCCAACGCAATCCGCGCGCTCGCGATGGATGCCGTCGAAGCGGCGAAATCGGGCCATCCCGGCATGCCGATGGGAATGGCGGACATTGCCGTCGCGTTGTGGAACCGGCACCTGCGCCACAACCCGGCCAACCCGCACTGGCCGGATCGCGACCGCTTCGTGCTGTCGAACGGCCACGGCTCGATGCTGCAGTACGCGCTGCTGCACCTGACGGGTTACGACCTGCCGATGGCGGAGCTGCGCAACTTCCGGCAACTGCATTCGAAGACGGCCGGGCATCCCGAGACCGGCGCAACACCCGGCGTCGAAACCACCACCGGGCCGCTGGGCCAGGGGCTCGCCAATGCCGTGGGCCTGGCGCTGGCCGAAGCGCTGCTCGCCCACGAATTCAACGCGCCGGGCCACGCGATCGTCGATCACCACACGTACGTGTTCCTGGGCGACGGCTGCCTGATGGAAGGCATTTCGCACGAGGCCTGCTCGCTCGCCGGCACGTGGGGGCTCGGCAAGCTCATCGCGTTCTACGACGACAACGGCATCTCGATCGACGGCCACGTGAAGGGCTGGTTCACCGACGACACGCCGCAGCGCTTCGCGGCGTACGGCTGGCACGTCATCGCGAACATCGACGGCCATGACGTGGAGGCGGTCGATGCCGCGCTCGAGGCGGCGCAGGCGGTCACCGACCGGCCGTCGCTGCTGTGCTGCAAGACGATCATCGGCAAGGGCGCGCCCAACAAGGGCGGGACCGAACACGTGCACGGCGCCGCGCTCGGCGAGAAGGAAGTGGCGGCCACGCGCGCGGCGCTCGGCTGGACGCATCCGCCGTTCGAGATTCCGGACGCGATCTATGCCGGATGGAACGCCCGCGAATGCGGCGGCGCTGCTCGAGGCCGACTGGAACACGCGGTTCGCCGCGTACCGCGCCGCGCATCCGGAGCGCGCCGCCGAATTCACGCGCCGCACGGCCGGCGACCTGCCGGCGGATTTCCCGGCCAGCGCCGCCGCGTTCATCGCCGCGCAGGCCGCGAAGGGCGAGACGGTGGCCACGCGCAAGTCGTCGCAACAGGCGATCGAGGCCTTCGGCAAGGTGCTGCCGGAGATGATCGGCGGCTCCGCGGACCTCACCGGGTCGGTGTTCACCAACTGGTCGGGCAGCAAGGTCGTCGCGCGCGACGCGGCCGGCGGGCTCGCCGGCAACTACGTGAACTACGGCGTGCGCGAGTTCGCGATGAGCGCCATCGCCAACGGCCTGGCGCTGCACGGCGGGTTCATTCCGTACGTCGGCACGTTCCTCACGTTCTCCGACTATGCACGCAATGCGCTGCGGATGGCCGCGCTGATGAAGCTGCGGTCGATCTTCGTCTACACGCACGACTCCATCGGCCTCGGCGAGGACGGCCCGACGCACCAATCGGTCGAGCACACGGCGAGCCTGCGCCTCATTCCCGGCATGGACGTCTGGCGGCCCTGCGACACCGTCGAATCCGCGGCGGCGTGGGCAGCGGCGCTCGAGCGCCGCCACGGGCCGACGTGCCTCGTGTTCACGCGCCAGAACCTGCCGTTCGTGCCGCGCGACGAGGCGCGGATCGCCGCCATCGGCCGCGGCGGCTACGTGCTCGCCGATTTCGACGCGGCCAACGCCGGATCGCTGGCCATCGTCCTCGCGACCGGGTCCGAGGTCGCGCTCGCGCTGGGGGCGCGCGAGGCGCTGGCCAGGGACGGCGTCAACGTGCGCGTCGTGTCGATGCCGTGCACGAGCGTGTTCGACCGCCAGGACGCAGCCTATCGCGCGTCGGTGCTGCCGCGCCGGCGTGCCGCGCGTGGCGGTCGAGGCCGGCGTCACCTCGTTCTGGCACAAGTACGTCGGCGCGGCGGACGATCCCGCCGCCGCTGTCGTCGGCATCGACACGTTCGGCGAATCCGCGCCGGCGCCGGTGCTGTTCAAGCATTTCGGCTTCACCGTCGAACGCGTCGCCGCCGCCGTGCGCGGCGTGCTGTAGAGCGAGCACTTCGGGACATCGAGCAGACCCCGCGATGAACGACGTCACCATCCGCCCCGCCGTCCCCGCCGACGCGTCCGCCATCGCGCAGGTGCGCGTCGACGCGTGGCGCGCCACCTATCGCGGCATGATTCCCGACGCGTATCTCGCCGCGATGAAGGTGGAGGAAAGCACGGCGCTCTGGGAGAAGGTGCTGACGGCGGCACCGAATGCGACGAACACGTTCGTCGCCGAAGTCGACGGCCGGGTCGTCGGCTTCGCATCGGGCATGATGCTCGGCCGAGCCGAAGCATGGCGTCAACGCCGAGCTGTCCGCCGTCTACCTGGTCCGCGATGCGCAGCGCGCGGGCATCGGTCGCCGGCTGGTCGCCGCCGTGGCGACCGCGCAGCGCGCGCATGGCGCCAACGGGCTCATCGTCTGGGTGATCGCCGGCAACAAGCCGGCGCGCGCCTTCTATGAAGCGCTCGGCGCCGAACTGCTCGTCGAGCAACCCTTCACGTGGGACGGCATGGATCTCGTCGAAGTCGGCTACGGCTGGCGCGACCTGCCCGCCCTGATCGCCGCCGGCGGCGCGCCGGCCGCGCTGCATTGACCATCACTCGAGTGGAACGGGAGAACACAGCATGACCATCAAAGTCGCGATCAATGGCTATGGCCGCATCGGGCGCAACATCCTGCGGGCGCACTACGAAGGCGGGAAGAAGCACGACATCGAGATCGTCGCGATCAACGATCTGGGCAGCCCCGAGACCAACGCGCACCTGACGCGCTACGACACCGCGCACGGCAAGTTCCCCGGCAAGGTGGAAGTCGATGGCGACGCGATGGTCGTCAACGGCGACCGCATCAAGGTGTTCGCCAAGCGCGATCCGGCGGCGCTGCCGTGGGGCGCGCTCGGCGTCGACGTCGTGCTCGAATGCACGGGCCTCTTCACGACCAAGGAAAAGGCCGGCGCGCACCTGAAGGCCGGCGCCAGGAAGGTCATCATTTCGGCGCCCGGCGGCAAGGACGTCGACGGCACCGTCGTCTACGGCGTCAATCACCAGACGCTGAAAGCGTCCGACACGGTGATCTCCAACGCGTCGTGCACGACCAACTGCCTGGCGCCGCTGGTGAAGCCGCTGCACGACAAGATCGGCGTCGTCACCGGCCTGATGACGACCATTCACGCCTACACCAACGACCAGGTGCTGACCGACGTCTACCACGAGGACCTGCGCCGCGCGCGCTCGGCCACGATGAGCATGATCCCGACCAAGACCGGCGCCGCCGCGGCCGTCAGCCTCGTGCTGCCGGAACTGAACGGCAAGCTCGACGGCTACGCGATCCGCGTGCCGACGATCAACGTGTCGATCGTCGACCTGTCGTTCATCGCCGCGCGCGACACCACCGTCGACGAAGTCAACGGCATCATGAAGGCGGCCGCGGAGTCCGGTCCGCTCAAGGGCATCCTCAACTACAACACGGCGCCGCTGGTGTCGATCGACTTCAACCACGACCCGGCGTCGTCGACGTTCGACGCGACGCTGACCAAGGTGTCGGGACGGCTGGTGAAGGTGTCGAGCTGGTACGACAACGAGTGGGGATTCTCCAACCGGATGCTCGACACGACGGTCGCGCTGATGGCGGCGAAGTAGACGGCGGGTCGCGCGCATGGCACTGCCCGGCGTAGTCGTGCGACCGATCGAGCTTGGCGACATCGGCTCGTTCGCCGCATGCACGGCGGCGGTGATCGAAGAACGCGTCTGGCTTGCGCACATCCGAGCCCTTTCCGATCGACGAGACGGCGAAGTTCGTGGCGTTCAATCTCCGCACCGGCAATCCGCAGTTCGTCGCCGACGACGCCGGCCGCACCGTGGGCTGGTGCGACGTCGTGCGTTCGACGATTCCCGTGTATCGGCACCGCGGCACGCTGGGCATCGGCGTGCTGGCCGACTATCGCGGGCAAGGTCTCGGGATGCGCCTGGTCCACGCGGCGCTGGACGCCGCTCGCGCTGCGGGCATCGAACGCGTCGACCTTGCCGTCTACGGCCGCAACACGGGGGCCGCTGCGCTGTACCGCAAGGCGGGCTTCCGTGAAGTGGGCATACGCAAGGATGGCAAGAAGCTCGACGGCGAGTACGACGACGTCGTGCTGATGGACATCGCTCTCCACAAGGCATCGACATGAACTTCAAGCGACTCTCCGACATCGACGTGCGCGGCAAGCGGGTGTTCATCCGCGCCGACTTGAACGTGCCGCAGGACGACGCCGGCCGCATCACCGACGACATGCGGATCCGCGCGTCGGTGCGGGGCATCCGCGATGCGCTCGCCCGCGGCGCGGCGGTCATGGTCACGTCGCATCTCGGCCGCCCGGCCGAAGGCGAATGGAAGGCCGAAGACTCGCTGGCGCCGGTGGCGCAGCGGCTCGCCGAACTGCTCGGGCATGCCGGTGCCGCTGGTCCGCGACTGGGTCGACGGCGGCGCGTGGAATGCGGATCTCGAGCCCGGGCAGGTCGTGCTGCTCGAGAACTGCCGGTTCAACAAGGGCGAGAAGAAGAACAGCGACGAACTCGCGCAGCAGATGGCGAAGCTGTGCGACGTGTACGTGAACGATGCGTTCGGCACCGCGCATCGCGCGGAGGCGACGACGCACGGCATCGCGAAGTTCGCGGCCGTCGCCTGCGCCGGACCGCTGCTGGCCGCCGAGCTCGACGCGCTCTCCCGCGCGCTCGCCAACCCGGCACGGCCGCTGATCGCGATCGTCGCGGGCTCGAAGGTATCGACCAAGCTGACGATCCTGCGCTCGCTGATCGAACGGGTCGACGGCCTGATCGTCGGCGGCGGCATCGCGAACACCTTCATCCTCGCCGCCGGCGGCCACATCGGCAGCTCGCTCGCCGAGCCCGATCTCGTGGGCGAGGCGAAGGCGATCCTCGACGAGTTCCCGGGCAAGGTGCCGATTCCCGTCGACGCCGTGGTCGCCCGCGAGTTCTCGGCCACCGCCAAGCCCGAGTTGAAGGCGATCGAAAACGTGCAGCCCGGCGACTTGATCCTCGACGTCGGTCCGACGACGGTGGCGGGGTTGAAGATGATGATCGCGACGGCGGGCACGATCGTCTGGAACGGGCCGATCGGCGTGTTCGAGTTCGATGCGTTCGCCGGCGGCACCAAGGCCATCGCGGAGGCGATCGCCGCCTCGCATGCGTTCTCGATCGCCGGCGGCGGCGATACGGTGGCGGCCATCGCCAAGTTCGGCGTCGCCGACAAGATCGGGTACATCTCGACCGGCGGCGGCGCGTTCCTCGAATTCCTCGAGGGCAAGACGCTGCCGGCCGTGGCGATCCTCGAGCAGCGGGCGTAGCGGACTGCGGTCGCGCGCGGGTTGCCGCGTCCCGGGCACGCCGGTCCGGTACCTTTAGCAGTATGTTGAAATTCGCTTGCTGCCGGCACGCCGCTCGTTCTTTCGTGGCCCTCATTTTCGTGGCCCCAAAGCGGCGGCGCGCGGCCGCTAGGAAGTCGCCGCTCATCTCTTGCATTGCTCGTTCTCGTTGAAAAACGCGGGGAAGCTGTCCTCCCGCGTTTTTCAACGAACTGTTAGAAGGCGACGTTCGCCGCGCCCTTCAGCGCGAGGATGCGCCGCGCGTCGTCGGGGGTCGCGATCTCGAGGCCCAACCCTTCGATCGTCTGGCGCACGGCGCGGACCTGCGCGGCATTGGATTCCGCGAACTTGCCGGGTCCCAGCCACAGGCTGTCCTCCAGGCCCACCCGCACGTTGCCGCCCATCGCGGCGGACATGGCCGCCACCGGCAGCTGATTGCGACCGGCGCCGAGCACGCTCCACCGGTACTGGTCGCCGAACAGCCGGTCGGCCGTCCGCTTCATGTGCATGACGTCGTCCGGATGCGCGCCGATGCCGCCCAGGATGCCGAACACGCTCTGGATGAACAGCGGCGCGGCCACGATGCCGCGCTCGAAGAAGTGGTGCGCCGTGTACAGGTGGCCGATGTCGTAGCACTCGATCTCGAAGCGCGTGCCGTTGTCGGCGCACGCCGTCAGGATGTGCTCGATGTCGGCGAACGTGTTGCGGAAGATCCGCGACGCCGAGCCTTCGAGGTACTCGCGCTCCCAGTCGTACTTGAACTCCCGGAAGCGTTTCAGCATCGGATAGAGGCCGAAGTTCATCGAGCCCATGTTGAGCGACGCGACCTCCGGCTTCAACTGCAGCGCCGGCTGCAGGCGCTCCTCGATCGACATCGTCGCGGCGCCGCCCGTCGTGAAGTTGATGACGACGTCGGACCGGCGCCTGATGTCGGGCGCGAATTCGCGGAAGTATTTCGGGTCCTGCGTCGGGTGCCCGTCGACGGGGTCCCGCGCATGCAGGTGGACGATCGCCGCGCCGGCTTCGGCGGCGGCGACCGCCGCATCCGCGATTTCCTTCGGCGTGACCGGCAGGTGCGGCGACATCGACGGCGTGTGGATCGATCCCGTGATCGCGCAGGTGATGATGACTTTGCGGGCTTGCGCCATGGCACTGCTCCTCGTCGTTCAGGTACCGGATTGTTCTCGCTTGTGCCGCGCCAGCGCCAGCAGCCGCCGGTCGCGCTCGTCCATCCTGCGGTCGCGCTCGGCGGCCGTGGGCGGCTCGCCCAGCGCCGCCACCACGAGCGCGGCCGCATCGCCAGTCCAGACCTCCGGCGATGGCGGATCGGCGTCGAGCCGGCGATAGAAGCCGGCGTAGCGTGCGCAGTAGTCCGCCACGCCGCCCGGCGCATTCAGCTCGATCGTCGCGAACGGACCCATGAACGACCAGCGCAGGCCCAGGCCGTGCGCGATCGTCTTGTCCAGGTCTTCCGGCGACACGTAGCCCTCGCCCACCAGTCGCATCGCTTCGGACAGCAGCGCGCCCTGCAGGCGGTTCAGGATGAAGCCGTCGAGTTCACGGAACACGGCGGACTTGACGTCGACCTCTTCCGGCAGGTTCTCCTGCACCCAGTCCGCGCCGGACACGGCGTCGGCCAGGCGCCCCGCGACGGACACGCGCTCCGCGGCACCCGCCGCGTCGTCGACGAGCCCGGCGGCCTGCTGCTCGGCGAGACTCGACGCGATATGCGTCAGTGCAAGGTCGAGCTGCCCGGCGGCCGCGTCGTACAGCCGCACTTGCCAGCCGGCGCGCGCGAAGACCATCGCCCAAGCGCGGCCGACCAGTCCGGCGCCGACGATCGCTGCGGTTCGTTCCATGCGTTCCCGTTCCTCTCGCGTCCGGTGGTCGCCGCTCGCGATCGGAGGCGACGGAGGCTCGTGTCCGGCGACGCGGCGCCGGGACGGCACGCCGGTTATGATCGAAGTGCGCCGGATTGTCCAGTGCGCGTCGGCAGGTGCCGGTTGCGCGGCGCGCACTGCGTCCGGCGACAGCGCCACGCGGTGCCGCGATTTTTGCCCGCGCAGGAATTGCCGTAACATCCGTGGTCCACACTACACGCCAACAAGACCTTCGGGAACACCGTGACGCGCAACACCAAGATCGTCGCGACGATGGGGCCTGCCTGCAGCGACCCCGCCGTCCTCCAGCGCATGCTCGCCGCCGGCGTGGACGTCGTGCGCCTCAATTTTTCGCACGGCACCGGCGCCGACCACACCGCGCGTGCCAAGCTCGTCCGCGAATGCGCGCAGCGCCTCGGTTGCGAAGTGGCGATCATGGCCGACCTCCAGGGCCCGAAGATCCGCGTCGGGAAGTTCGCCGCCGGCAAGGTGTACCTGACGCCGGGGCAGACGTTCACCCTCGATGCCGAATGCGAACTGGGCGACGACCACCGTGTCGGCCTCGACTACAGGGAACTGCCGCAGGACGTCGCGCGCGGCGCCGTGCTGCTGCTGGACGACGGACTGATCCGCCTCAACGTCGAAGCCGTCGATGGCCCGCGCATCGTCACCCGAGTCGTGCTGGGCGGCACGCTGTCCAACAACAAGGGCATCAACCGGATGGGCGGCGGCCTCACGGCACCGGCGCTCACGGCGAAGGACATCCAGGACATGAAGACGGCGGCGGCGCTCGAAGCCGACTATCTCGCCGTCTCGTTTCCGAAGAACAAGGAAGACATGTACATGGCGCGGCAGCTGCTGCGCGCGGCCGGCGGTCGCGCGATGCTGATCGCGAAGATCGAACGGGCGGAGGCCATCACGTTCCTCGAGGAGATCATCGAGGCGTCCGACGGCATCATGGTCGCGCGCGGCGATCTCGCCGTCGAGGTCGGGAACGCAGCGGTGCCCGGGCTGCAGAAGCGGATGATCAAGCTCGCCCGCGAGCGCAACAAGCTGACGATCACCGCGACGCAGATGATGGAATCGATGATCCACGCGCCGGTGCCCACCCGCGCCGAGGTATCCGACGTGGCCAACGCCGTGCTCGACGGCACCGATGCGGTGATGCTGTCGGCCGAGACGGCGACCGGCAAGTATCCGGTGGAGACCGTCGAGACGATGGCGCAGATCTGCGTCGAGGCCGAGAAATCCGACACCGTCGAGCTCGACCGCGATTTCCTGAACCGCACGTTCACGCGCGTCGACCAGTCGATCGCGATGGCGACGCTGTTCACGGCGTTCCACCTGAAGGTCAAGGCGATCGCGTCGCTGACCGATTCGGGATCGACGGCGCTGTGGATGTCCCGGCACAACTGCGGAAGCCCGATCTACGCGCTGACGCCCAGGATCGCCACGCAGCGCAAGATGGCGCTCTATCGCAACGTGCGGCCGCTGTTCCTCGAACAGACCGGCCGATCGCGACATGGTGCTCATCGCCGCCGAGGAGCTGCTGGTCGCCAAGGGCCAGGTCAAGAGCGGCGATTACATCGTGCTGACGATCGGCGAGCCGATGGGCAAGGCAGGCGGCACCAATACGATGAAGATCGTCAAGGTCGGCGAGCATCGTGCCTGACGCGACCAATTGGGGCGGCGGTTGCCGTTCCAGATGCCGAAATCGCGATCTGCTCGACGCCTTCACCTGAAAGTCGAATCTGACCCTACTTCTTTCTACTTCTTTCAGTTTAGAACTGTCTACTTGACGGGGGAGCTTACGGGTGCATTTCGTGTCAAGTAACTGCCGCTTCATGCTGGCGATTCTAGCGGGCTTTTCGTACCGGTTTGCGAACACAAATCAACGAGGCCACAATTCGGCCACATGCGAACCGCGTCTCACCCTGCTTCTCCAGAACCTAGTTATCGAGGAAAAATCGGCAATACTGCTGCTCGATCAAGGCCACCCGACCCACGATGGATGGCGCACTGGAAAGAGCAGTTACCTTCGCGCGCACATACGGTAGGTCCACGTACTCTCGATGGCTCCAACTAAAGAAGTCATAGAACTCAATCCGCGATCCCTGATCGATTTCAAAGCCAACCGATTCCGAAAACACTGTGTTGTTCGACGCGTCAAGCTCTCCAATTCGCATTGGGAGTTGCCGCAGTTGCTCGACGGGTCGAATAAGAAGGAATGATAACGGGCGAGCACGATACTCCGCGGCTCGCTCGCCTGACTTTGGCGTGCCGCGAAGAACTAGCGCAAGCAAGAGTGCCCTACATATCGCCTCATATGCTTCCTGAATCTCCAGTGATTGATTCGACGCCGTCAGAGCAAAGTGCATGTTCCATGTGTGTCGAATTGCTTCCTTGAACTGCAGCATCCTGTCAGTAATATCTCTCATGGCAGGCAAGTGCTATCAGTTTCCGTCGAGGCCGCGGCTCGGCCGATCCGCATAACACATGCAAGTTTTTTGATCTTGGTTGTATTTGATTTCGTGCCAGTATCCATTCGCATGACCATGGCCAGGACCTTCAACCCACCATTTCTTGCCAGGAGGGCATGGGTTGCACTTACCATTGCAATCATGGCCCGGATTTACATCTGGGAGCGTGAATGGGTCGTTTCGACCACGACGCCGGGATTCGATTGGTCCTCCTGGCGGCAGCGGTTCAATCCATCTCCAGCACTGAGCTGCGATACAACCAACAATGGGTGGAATGACCCAAAAATCGGCG
The DNA here is from genome assembly GCA_963823475.1 of uncultured beta proteobacterium. Taxonomy (GTDB): domain Bacteria; phylum Pseudomonadota; class Gammaproteobacteria; order Burkholderiales; family Casimicrobiaceae; genus VBCG01. The sequence continues at coordinate 59,475 of CAWGLS010000014.1, read as the reverse complement.
GCAGCGGCAAGACTGGCGGTATGGCAATTTGCTGGCCAAGGGGATCAATCATGCCAAGTGGATCGGCATTTACATAGCCGTATGTATTGACTCCTCCTCGTAGCCCAATCGGATCGCTCTGCGCGTACCGGCCAATCGTTGGATCGTAATCCCGGAAGTAGTTGTAATGCGTCCCTACCTCCGCATCGTAGTACTGTCCGGGGAACCTCAATCCATACTTGAACATCCCCTGTCCGGCCGGGTTCTCGTTGGCGACGTTGTTCCCAAACGGATCACTGTTGTCCCACCGCCACATGACCTGATTGTCGGATGGCCGGGTGACCGCCCTTGGGCTACCAAGGTGATCGGCATGCACATAGTGAATCGCGATCGGCGGCGGCGTGCCGGTCCCGGTCGGCCGTAGGGTGGCAATCGGTAGGTCGTCCAGCCACACGGTCTCCTGGATCAGCACGCCCGAGCCATCGTACTCGCCCAGCAACCGCCCCTGCTCGTCGTATACGAACCGCGTGACCGCCGCGCCCACGCTCTTCTGCACCCGCTGCCCCAGCGCATTCACCGCGTAGCTCGCCACCGTCGCGCCGCTGCTTTGCACTTGCGTCAACCGGTTGGCGTTGTTGTACGTGAAGGCAAGCGCGGTAGCACCGTTGAGATAGCCCGGACTGCACCGTCCCGATCATCGACTGCAGCTGATTGGTGTTGGAGCCGTAGTAAAGATTGGCAACCCCACCGTCCACGGTGGCGCTGGTCCGATTGCCCAGCGCGTCGTAGCCGAACTGCTGCGTATGGCTGACCGGACTGCCCTGCTGCGCCACGGTCAGCCGGTCCAGCGTGTCGTACTGGTAGACGCCGGCGAGCGTCGGCGTGACCGGGTTGGCGATCGCGGTGATCCGGCTCGCGGCATCGAAGGTCAAGTCGTTGCGCAGCACGTCCGCGCCGTTGCGGAACGTCCACCGGTTGAGCCGGCCGTCGCCGTCGTAGTCGCGAAAGGTGTAGAGGCCGTTGCCCCACTGCCAGGCCGCGCTCGGCCCGAACGGGGTGGTGACGATGCCGTTCACCAGCGGCCCGCCGTTGACCGTGATCGACGCCACCCGGTTGTTGAGGTACGTGTAGGCGATCTGCTGTCCCGAGGGCGTGGTCACGGTGGTGAGCTGGCCCGCCGCGTTGTAGCCGTAGCTCAGCGTGTGCGTGAGCCCGCCTGCCGTCTGTGCCTTGCTCGCCACCCGCCCCTGCGGTGTGTAGGTCCAGCTGGTGGTCGCCGCCGGATCGGCAAGTTGGGTGAGCCGGCCCTTGGCGTTGGCGCCGCTGTCGTAGCTGAAGGTGTGGCTCTCGTTCGGCGCGCCGCTCTTGCTGTATACGACCGCCGCCACCCGGTTGAGCGCATCCATGGTGTAGCTCGCCGTCACCGCGCGCGCATCGATGCGGGTCAGCACATTCCCGGCCGCATCGAACGTGCTGTTGGTGATTCCGGTGTCGGGACTGACCAGCCTGGTCAGGTTGCCGAGCCCGTCGTACGTGTAGGTCGTGGCCAGCCCACGCGGATCGGTGACCTGGGTCAGGTTGTTGCCTGCATCGTAGGCATACAGCGTCGTCCCGCCGGCGGGGTCGAACACCTGCGTCAGCCGATTCAGCGCATCGTAGCTGTTGCCGAATGCGTGGGTGAGCGGGTCGCTCGTGGTGGTAGGGTTGCCGTTGCCGTCATAGCCATAGACGGATGCCTGACCTTGGCGCGCCCAAGTCCTGCGCCAGCCGGTTCAAGGCGTCGTAGACGCGGCTGCGCGTACGCGCCAGCACGTTGCCCGTGTCGTATACACGCTCCTGGGTCCGGTTGCCGGCAGCGTCCAGCGTGTACACGATCTTATTGCCTAGTCCGTCCTGGATCTGGGTGAGCCGATGCGCCGCGTCGTAGGTGTAGGTCAGCGTCGAGTTGTCGGGCAGCACCACTCCCGTCAGCTGGCCGACGCCGTCGTAGACATAGCTTGTCTGTTCGCCGCCAACGTTGCGGTTGGTCAGGCGTCCGCGGGCGTCGTAGGTCAGCGTCGTCGCCAGACCATTCGGGTCGACCACCGTCAACGGCCGTGCGTTGGCATCGTAGGCAGTGATCTGCGTGACGTGTCCGAGAGCATTGGTGATGGTCTGCACATTGCCGCGCCCACCGAGATTGGCGTCGTTGCCAGCGTAGTAGGTGTAGGTCGTTACGTTGTTGTTCGGGTCAGTGGCGGTGAGTACGCGGCCCAGCGTGGCGTAGGTCCAGGACCATGTGCGCGTGATCGTATTGCCGGTTCCGTCGTTCTTCGGGGCGACGATTGTTTTCTGGGTCAGGTTGCCCAAAGCATCGTAGGTTAAGGTGGTGGTCTTGCTGCCGCCGGGGGCGGGTTCGGTGACGGTTGCAGGCAAGCGGTAGTTCGCGTTCCACGTTGTCGTGGTCTTGCGCACGTCCGGACGGCTTGGCGGTGAAGCAAGTACCGCAGTACACGCCTCTCCGCTCAAAATGCCTTCCACGCGCGAGGTTTCCAGATTGCGCGTCAAGTCGTACGAATAGCAGACCTTCTTGCCATTGAAATCTGCGCGCGAGGCTACGTTTCCGTTTGTGTCGAACGTGATGGCGCTGCTATTTGTTCCGCACGTCGGACAAGGTTGGGAGATACCACTGCATCGATTGACGCCGAGAAGCGACGTGAAGGCGCTGGTTCGCGATACGCCTAGAGGGTCGATGATTGTGGATGTCGAACCGGCGAAGCTGTACGTCAATGCGTACCTGTTCACGCCACCAGCGTGCTCGGTTGAGATGGCGTCGCCTTGGTTGTTGTAACCAAAGGTGGCGAAGCGCTGCCCCAATTCGTCCGTAATTCCGGTCAGCGCGTACGGCTGGTTGGTACTCTGAGTGAATGCCGGCTCATTGTAGACATAACCGCGAGTAGCGCCACCAGGGAACGTGACTGCCGTTGTGTTGCCGGCAGCGTCATGCGCGTACAGATACGTAGCGCCCGACGGGTCAACCATTGATTGGAGGTATCCAGATCCGTCGTATGCAAGAGTCAGCTGTCTCCCAAACGTATCCGTCACAACACTGAGTTTGCCTTGCGGATTGTATGCAAGGGAGAGCGCGACCCCCGATCGGGAAACAATGTTGGTCAGTCGACCCGTGCTGTCGTAGGTCTCGACTTCTTCGCTCGCGGCGATGTGATACGACCAACCCAACGTATTCCCCGAACCATCGACGAGCCGCGTCAGCCTGTCGGAGATGTCGGCATCGGACGTCCACTCCGCCGCGCTGTCGTACGGCACCAGAGGCACCGGGACACCGTTTTTCTTAAGCGTGAAGTAGAGACCGCGGCCATCCGGCCTGGATAGCCATATACCTGGCGCGGTGGTGCCCACGATCTCCGACAGACTTCTGTCATAACTGCTGCGCCAACGAAGGCCGAGTGCGGTGGGCTGGACGTCGCCCTTGCTGTTATAGGTGCGCGAGAAGCGGAGTGGCGAGAGTCCGGACGAAGCGTAGTCCGTCTCTTCCTGATACTTGTTGCCGTAGCTGGGATTCACCGGGTTGCCCACACCGCAGGTGGGTCCGGCATTTTTCTCCAGCCGACACGTAGCGAACTCCGGACGGCCGTCTACAGTGTACGGTCGCCAATACTTGCCATCGCAGGTCCAATACTTTATGAGCGTATCTATCCATCCCCCGTTGTCGCAACCAAACCCATAAAACTGATTGTATTCTCCGTGTATGCCGAATGTCTCGTGAGCCGCGCCGCCTACGCCAGGTTCGGTAGCACAGGTCGCCGATGCAACGGCTAACGGATCTTTTCCGCTTTCCCGTCCAGAAGTCCACGTCCAGTCAAACGCTTGTGCGTCCGGTACGAACTGCATGTACAACAAACTGAGGAACAAAAACAACACCAATCGTCGCAGGTACGCAAAGCACGCCACGGATTTCATACTTTGCTGCGACGTGTGATTCACTTCGCGCGTGCTTTCCGGACGCAATCGAGACCGGCCAATATGCGCAAACCTGGAATCATTTCGGGACTGCGAAGAAATTCCGTCGCCTAGCATCATTTCCTCACTGCCATGGTCCTTGAGATCTCGAAAGCATCACCGTATGTCTGGCCCGGCATTTCGGTTTGCCTGTCAACCATTCCAACGCACCCGAACCCAACATCAGCGGCCACTGCAATTAGCACGCCCCTCCGGCTATTGCAGGACCACAGTTACGGCCATGGTGTTATTGCTCTCGCTGCTTTCGGCAATTGTCCCGGTGTCGGTATTGCTTCCCGAAAGATAGGCGCTCCTGCCGTCTGCTTTTACAAACAAGGTGTAAGTTCCAGCCGCCGTGGTGGTTGCGGTTACATATGTCACGTTGACAGAATAATTTGCGCCGACGGCCAAGCCCGCCGAGCGCGATGTATATCCAATATACAAATCTGCGTTATCAAGGACTCCATCGCTCGATAAATAGCCAACGTCGAACCAGTTCGGCGCGGCGGGAGATCCGCCGCTGTTTGTAACCGCCCAAGAAACGGGTATGTTGTACGAGCCATTGCCGTTCTTGGTAATGGTCCCGACCTGTAGCAAGCTCGGCACGAGATCCGGCTTGGCCGGCAACGTGATCGATAGCGCTTGCACGTTGTTGGTCTCGTTGGCTTCCACTACCATCCCCGTGTCCGTTGCGGTACCGCTTAGGGCCGGATAGCGCCCGTCGGCCTTCACGAACAGGGTGTACGTACCGGGCGTCGTCGTCGTCTCCGTGACATAACTCACGCTAAGCGGATAGTTCGCCCCAGCGGCCAACGGCGCACTGCGCGTTGAATAGCCCAACGGCAAATCGCCCGTGTCCAGCGTCGCATTGCTCGACAAGTATGCAGAGTCGAACCAATAGGAAGCGGCCGGCGAACCCCCGTTATTGCTCACGGTCCATGTAACTGGAATGCTGTACGAACCGTTCTGGTTGACCGTGATTGCTCCGATCACCGCCCCACTGGCCACGAGATCCGGCTTCGCCGGCAACGTGATCGATAGCGCCTGCACGTTGTTGCTCTCGATGCCTTCCACCACCATCCCCGTGTCCGTGGCGGTACCGTTCACGGCTGGATAACGTCCATCCGCCTTCACAAACAGTGTTTTCGCCCCGGGCGTCGTCGTCGTCGCCGTGACGTAGTTGGCGCTGATCACATAGTTCGCACCGGGCGCCAATGACGCGCTGCGCGTCGTGTACCCCAACGGCAGATCGCCTGTATCAAGCGTCGCATTGGTTGACAAATACGCCGAGTCGAACCAATAGGAGGCCGCGGGTAAACCACCATTGTTGGTCACGGCCCACGTAACCGGAATGTTGTACGAACCGTTCTGGTTGACCGTAATTGCTCCGATCACCGCCCCACTGGCCACGAGGTCGGGCTTCGCCGGCAACGTGATCGATAACGCCTGCACGTTGTTGGTCTCATTGCTCTCGGCAACGAATCCCCCGTCCGTATTCGTGCCTGAGCCCATGGCGGTACCGCGGCCATCGGCCTTTACAAACAGTGTGTAGTTGCCCGATGTCGTAACTGCGGTCGTCGTGAACGGAATGGTAACCGTGTAACTCGCGCCCGCGTCCAGCGCCGCGCCTCGGTAGTTGTAGCTACTTAGATTCTGATCGGCATCATCCAAAGTGGCATTGGCCGACAGATATGCCATGTCATACCACGCCGGCGAGGCCGTCACCGGGCCAGTATTTGTCACCGTGAATGTCACCGGCACGCTGTACGCGCCATTCTGGGCGATTCCAATTGCCCCGACGCTCGCGTTGCTTACCGATAAATTTGGCCGGGGATCTACCGGAAGGGTGATGACAATTGTCTGGGTATTGTTGGTCTCGTTCGACTCAGGGACGTAATTCGCTCCCGTCGGACCGTACTGTCCGGTGGTGGCTCCCCCATCCGCGCGGACAATCAATGTGTGGTTTCCGGCGGAGGTTGTCGTATTGGTTGTGAATGTTGCGCTTACTACATAGCCGGCCCCTGCAGCGAGATTTATCGACCGCGTATTGTGCCCGCCCAAGACTTGATCGGTGTCGTGCAACACCGGGTCCGCCGAGAGATATCCTCGGTCATACCAAGTCGCAGTCGCAGCACTGGTGCCGACGTTGTTGACCTGAAACGAGACCGGAACACTGTACGATCCATTAGCATTGATCGCGATCACGCCCACCGTCAGATTACTGACAGATAAGTCCGGCTGCGGAGTAATGACGGATCGGGTGACCTGGACCAAATTGCCGGCGGCGTCATAGACATACTGGATTTGCGACGCTGTCTGAGCGACCGCAACGTCTAGAGCCAAGCCCAAGGCCGCAACCAAGGCGACCGTTAAGCGACTCGCGCAGCGCGCGCTCCTTGCCGTCACTTCAGATGGGCCAAGGTTGCGCAGGCAGATGAATACACATCCTGTGCGCAACTCGCAAAGAGAGTCGTGCCGTGCGGAATGGTGCTTCCCCTACTGCCATCCGAGCCTCCCAGATCGTGGCAACGCACTCGGAAAATATCATCGCATGAATTCGTCTGCGAAGTCACCCCTTTTGGAATTCTTCGATTGTGAACCCGCATTTCTTCCACCGCGTAGTTGGCGGTCGACGGTGCTGACCCCGCCTACGCCGCCGCGCACATGATCGTGGCGTCGGGTCCGTAGCCTTCGGCGACGTAGCCCTTCGCGAGCATCGCGACCTTGACCGCCGCGTCGGTCGTGTAGCGGTGATTGGAATCGACGCGATTGTTCCAGAGGCGGTACACCGCCACGAGGCCGTCGGGGCATTGACCGGTGGTGGCGTCGGGCAGCGCCATGTGCATGACGTCGGCCGCCTCATAGATGAACGACGGGAACCGGGTGCGGACTTCCGCACACTCGGTCGCCGACGCCGAGTAGAAATGCGAATCCCCGTTGGCCGGCGGCAGATAGAAGCGGCAGACCGGGCTCGTGCCCGGCGCCGGCGACAGGTAGGCATTGAACGTCAATCCCGTCCGCGCCCATCCCGAAAGGCTTCCCGCGTCGAGCGCCGCGATGTCGGCGGCCAGCGCGCTGACGAAATAATGATCGAGGGCGGCGTGGTAGAACTCGATCACCGCCGCCGCCGGCGGGATCGGCAGGGGAATGACCGCCAGGTAGGTGCCGAAGTCGACGCCGCCCGTCCCCGGTGGCACCAGCACGCCGGTGACGGCGCCGGTGGCCGGGTCGAGCTTGCGCACGGTGTTGCGCTCGAGCACGAGCAGGCTGCCGTCCAGGCCGTAGGCGATGCCCGTCGGCTGGTTCAGCGTCTTGTTCAGTACGCTCAACGCGCCCGTTCGCCAGTTCGAACCGCAGCAGCTGGTTCGAACCTTCGCCCGTGACGAACATCGCCTGCCCGTTGCGGTCGGCGAGCAGCCCGCGCGTATGCCCGAGCCCCTGCGCGTTCCTGGCGACCGCGACGCTGACGGTGGCGGTGCGCGGGTCGTACCGCACGACGTTGTTCGAGTCGTAGCCGGGGATGTACAGGTTGCCGTCGGGCGCGAACGTGATGCCGTTGTCGGGCCCCGTAAGCACGCCGGCGCCGGCGGTGATCGGAATGTCGATCGGCGTGCCGGCGGCGGAGAGCCGGCGCACCTGGTTCGTCTTGTACCCGGCGACGTAGACGTCCCCGTTCGGCGCGAAGGCGAAGCCGGTCGGGTCGATGCCCGGGATCGTGACAAAGACGTCGACGAATTCGAGCGTGTCGTTGCGGTACCTTAGAATCTGCTGCGACATCTCGCTGGTGACGTAGATGAGGCCGTCGGGCCCGAGCTTGACGGCCTGCGGACCCTGGATGCGGGCGCTGGTGTCCAGGTCGCGGACGTAGGCGCCGGTGCAGGCATCGAAGACATGCACGGTGCTGAAGTAACCGCTGACGAACAGGCGCGCCGGGCACGATGCCCCCTGCGCGGACGCGATACCGCTGGCAATCAGGGCCATGATGACAACGAACAATCTCGACACGGGGAACCTCGACAAGGCAGTGGTGGGAACCCCGCGAGCGTGCCGTCCGGACGGCTCGCCCGTCCTGATTTCCGTCTCCGTTTTTTCTCCCTTTGTTCACGCCGCCCGCCAAAGCGTGCCAACCCCTTGATCGACGACGCCAAAGAACCGGGCCTCCCGGTGTCGCGACGGGCCGCGCGCGCGCGCCGTTCCTGCTGCGCGACGTCGAAGTGCGCCCGGCGTCCAACGAAATCGTCGTCGCCGGAACGATCGTCCGCCTGAAGCCGCGACTCATGGACGTGCTGCTGCGGCTGGCGGCCGCCGGCGGCGACGTCGTCACCCGCGAGACGTTGCTGGCGGACGTCTGGCCGCGCCGGATGGTCAACGACGACGTGCTGTCGCGCGCCATCGCCGACCTGCGGGTGGCACTCGGCGACGATGCGCGCGAGGCGCGATTCATCGAAACGCTGCCGAAGGCCGGCTACCGGCTGGTCGCGCCGGTTGCGCGAGTGGCTCCCGCCATGCCGGCGACGGCGGTGGCGTCGCCTGCGTCCGGACGCGCCTGTCCGGGCCGGCGCGGGCCGCTGCGGCGGATTCGCCGGCGGCGCCGGCGGCGGGCGCACGCCCGCGTACGCGCGGCAGGCATGCGGCGTGGCGGCTGGCCGGCGCGCTGGTCGCCGCCATCGCGCTGACGCTGATGCTCGTCTTCCGTCCCCCGGCGCCGGGTGTGGCCGACCGTGCGCAACTCGAGCGGCAACTCGCTCGCGCGGAGACGTTCTCGTCCGATCCCGCGCTCGAAACCGGACCACGCTTCTCGCCCGACGGGCAGCTGGTGGCGTTCGCGGCGGGTGCAGGAACCCGCGCGCGGATCATCGTTCGCGGCGTGCGCTCGAACGCGCGCACGGAACTCGGCGACCCCGGCGAACTCAACGTGGCGCCGGTGTTCCTCGCCGACGGCAAGCGCGTCGCCTACTTCCGCCGCGCGGCGTCCGGCGACTGCGGCATCGTCGCGCAGGAGATCGCGACCGGGACGATCGAGCCGCTCGTCGACTGCACGCGACGACCGCACCAGCGCTTCGACATCGCGCGCGACGGCCGGCATCTCGTCTACGTCGGCGACCTCCGTCCGCAGTTTCCGCGCGGACTCATCCTGCGCGAACTCGCCACCGGCAACGAGCGCACGTTGACGGCGCCGGAGCCGGACTTCGGCGACGACTTGTTTCCGCGCTTTGCGCCCGACGGCGCCCGCATCGTCTTCTTTCGCGGCACGGAATCGCACCGGCAGGCCTGGCTGGTCGACGTGGCCGGCGCGGCGGCCGCGCGCAATCTCGACTCGCCGCGCGGGCTGGCGTACGGCGCGGCGTGGCTCGGTCCGCAGGGGCCGCTGCTCGTCGCGGCCGACTGGTTCGGCCACCGTGCGCTCAACCTGCTCGACTTAGGCTCCGGCGCCGCCTCGATCGTCGGCGCGCGCGGCGCGCGCTTTCCGGACGTCGACAACGCGGGCGGCATCGTCTACGAGAACGCCGTCTATTCGGCGAACCTCTTCGCCGTCGATCCGCAGGCGCCGGCTGTCGCGCCGCGCGAGATGTGGCCGTCGACGCGGTACACGAACCAGCCGGCGTACTCGCCCGACGGCAGCCGCGTGCTGTTCATCTCCAATCGCGACGGCGCGTCCGGGATCTTCATCGCCGCGACGGACGGTCCGGCGCAGCGGCTCCCGCTGCCCGACGATTTCGTCTACCTGCGGCCGCACTGGTCGGCCGACGGGCGCGCGATCTACGCGATCCGCGCCAGCCGCCGCGAAGACGGTGCGCGCATCCAGCAGGCGATCCGCATCGCGGTGCCCGACGGGCGCGTCGACGTGCTGACGGCGCTCGGCGACGACGTGTACGACGTGCGCGATACCGACGGCGGCCGGACGCTGATCGTCGGCGAGGTGGTGGGCAACGCCGCGCGCGTGATGCGCGTCCCCGCCGCCGGCGGCGTGGCGGAACGGCTGCCGCTGCCGCTCGCGAGCGAGTACCAGGTCGCCGGCCAGCGGCTGGCGCTCGCGCAGCCGCAGTTGTCCGGCCTGACGCTGTGCGATCTCGCCACGCTGAAGTGCGAACCGCTGCCGTTGCCGATCACCGACGGCAACCGCTTCGACTGGCTGCTGACGGCCGACGCCGTCTGGTACCGCGCGGCAGCGGCGGGGGACGAGCTCGTCCGCTACGACCTCGAGCGGCGCACCGTGACGTGGCGCAGCGCGTTCGCGCCCACGGCGTTTGGCCTGGCGATCGCCGTGCGCCCCGACGGCCGCCAACTGCTCGTCGCGCGCGAGGGTCCGCTCGCCATCGACCTCATGTACGCGCCGCCCGTTTCGCGCTGACGGCGGCGACGCGATTAGACGAGCCGTCTGTCAACCTTCGGCACGTTGTTTCGGGTACCTGTGTCGCAACGTCATGCCATCAGTGTCGTCCCCGCGAAAGCGGGGATCCAGTGTCGTACTGCGACGTCGCTGGGTTCCCACATTCGCGGGAACGACGAAGTATTTGTCACGATCTCGATCAGTCGTCGTCCCCGCGAAAGCGGGGATCCAGTGTCGTACTGGGAAGTCGCTGGGTTCCCGCTTTCGCGGGAACGACGGAGTTTGGCATGCATTCGAGTAAAGCCCAATTAGGTCCCGCTTGCGAGACAGCGACGGATGCGCAGGAATCCTCCGTTACGCAGACAGCCCAATGAATCTTCACAGCTAGCCGTCGGGATGCTCGACGTCAGCAGCCGCGAGCGGCGGATGATCGACGGCGACGCGGCGAATCGCGAGCACCGCATCGGCCGGCAGCAGCCGCTCGACATTGCGCTCCCAGCTGCGGGTGTGCTCGGGCAGCTCGAGCGACCCGTCGGCGCTTTCGCGAATGAGCCCCGTCTCCAGCAGCGTGTCGATGTAGGACGCGAACGTCGAGCGCTCGTAGAAGTCCGGCGGCGCGAATTCGAACAGCAGCGACAGCCGTTGCGTGAGCATCTGCATCAGCTCCTCCAGCCGTTCCCGCTGCAGCGTGCCGGCGCCGACGCGGCTCAACAGCGCGATCGTCAGGTAGTTCCGGCGCAAGAGGTGCCGCAGCGAACGCGCGAGGAGCTCGAGTCCCGCGTGCTCGGGACTGTAGCGATCCGCCGCGCGCACCGTGCCGTCGGCGCCGATCCGCGCGAGGCCCATCTCGACGAACAGCGCGACGACGCGCTGCGCTTCCGCGACGGCCTCCTCCGGCGTGTGGTACAGCGTCAGCTCCGCGCGCAGGAAGGGCAGCGCGCCCTCGGCGAACTCGGCGATCCGCTGCGACGTCGCGTCGCGGGTGCCGACGAGCACGCACGCGACGAGCGCCGGCAGCGCGTAGGCATGCAGGACGTTGTTGCGGAAATAGTTGAGCGCGGCGACCTGCGCATCCGGCACCGTGATGACGTCGCCGAGCGGATGCGCGACGCGCGTGGCGAAGCCGAGCCGCATCGCGTGCGCGATGACCGCCGCCGGCTCGCGCTGCGACGAGGACGGTCGACGGCGAATACGGCACGCGCCCGGCGATCGTCGTCAGCCATGCGATCTGCTGCGCCAGCGCGCGCTCGTCCAGCGCATGGCGCGGACTGGGCACGATGGCCATCGCGAACAGGTCGACCGGATTGATGACGACCGCCGCGTTGATCCGCTGCGCCATCTCGCGCGCGAGCGGTGTCGTGAGCCGCCGCGCGGTGTCGCGCTGCTCGTCGCCGGCGAGCGCATGCCAGCCGGGCGCTTCGCGGTCGAGGAAATGATCCATCGACAGCGGCAGTCCGAAGTTGACGTGGACGCTGCCGTACTCGTGCCGGAGGTCGCGCACGACGGACGCCAGCGCGCCCAGGGACTCGCGCCGCTTCGGCGCGCCTTCCAGCTCGGCGACCAGCGTCCGGCCCTCGAGCAGCTTCTCGTAGCTGAAATGCACGGGGACGAGCAGCAGCGTTCGCGGATGCTCGCGCATGAAGCTCTCGACCGTCATGCCGAGCAGCCCGCCTCTCGGCACCAGCGTCCGCCCGCTGCGGCTGCGGCCGCCCTCGATGAAGTACGCGATCGGGAATCCCTTCGCCAGCATCGCGTGCAGGTACTCGCGAAACACCGCCGCGTACAGCGGCTCGCCCTTGAACGTGCGGCGCAGGAAAAAGGCGCCGCCGCGCCGCAGGAACGGACCGATCGAGCGGCAGGTTCAGGTTGGCGCCGGCCGCGATGTGCGGCGGCGCGAGTCCCTGCGCATGGACCTGGTACGACAGCATCAGGTAATCGATGTGGCTGCGGTGGTTGGGCAGGTAGACGAGCCCCTTTCCCGGCGCCGCGCGGACGAGTTCGTCGGCATGGTGGACGTCGACGGCGTCGTACAGGCGCGGCCACAGGCGCTTTAGCAGCAACTCGCCGGCGCGCACGGCGGGATAGCTGAAGTCCGACGCGATTTCCCACGCGAACTTGCGCGCGCGCTGTTCGGCGGCGCCCGCCGTCACGCCGAGCCGCGCGGCCTCGTTCGCGATTTCCTGCTGCAGCGGGTCCGACGTCACGATCGTCTCGATCAGGTTGCGCCGGTGCGAGAGGTCGGGGCCGATCGCCGACTCCCGCATCCGGCGGAAGTGAAAGCGCAGGAACCGGTTCGCCTTGCGTACCGCCGTCGTCGCGTCGGGCTCGTTGTCGATCAGCCGCCGCAACGAGATCGGCTCGCCGAAGCTGACGCGCGTCTGGCGGCCATGCAGCGCGATGATCAGCAGCTGGCGCAGCGGCCCCACGCTCGCCCAGGCATCGGCCAGCACGGCCTTGACGAGCGAATCCTGCGACCCCGGCGAGCGGCCCCAGAGGATCGTCACCGGCATCAGCTGCACGTCGACGCGCGGGATCCTGCAGCACGGCGGCCGTCATCCGCGCGAGCATGGCCGACGGCTCCGCCGTCCGCGTGCTCAGCGGATTGCGATTGAGGATGACGGAGAACACCGCGCGCGCGCCGAGCGCAACGTCGGACGTCCATCGGCGCCAGCGCCGATGGCAGGCCGAAGCGCCGCGCCTCGGTTTCCAGCACCAGCAGGCTCGACAGATGCCGGTCCTGCAGGACGTAGCAGAGCGGCTTCCCCGCATCGACGCGCAAGTCGGCGGCCGAGTCCGGCGCGACCTGCGTCCGCACGATCAGGTACAGCAGGCGGCGCAGCAGCGCGAACAGCAGGTGGCCCGGGTGCAACGAGCTGCGCGCGCGCGGCGCGGGTCGCCGCCGCGGCGACGGCACCGTCGGATTCGCTCGGGTTCCGCCGGTCGGTTCGTTGTTCACGCCGGAGGGTGCCCCGTCGTCAGGCGGGCTGCAACGGGCGTCGGCCCGGTCGCCTCGCCGTGGCTGGTCGCTTCGCCGTGGCCGGACGTTTCGGCGCTTCCGCCTCCTTGGCGGGCCTGGCTCGCGCGCGCGCGTGCGGCAAGCGCCAGTCTGCGCACGCGGCGAATGTCGGCGTCCGAGAATGGCCCCTTGACGCCGGAAATGGCCGCGAGCTTCATGCCGTGCTTGCGGCCCATCCGGTAGATCTCGCGCACCTTTTCCCATTCGATGCTGCGGCCGACGGTGAAGTTCTCGAAGCGTCCGTCGAGCGCGAGCACGATGGTCTCGGCCAGGCATGCATAGGCGACGTTCTTCGGCAGCCCGATGTTCTTCATCGTCACCTTGCCGGGCAGCAGGATCTCGCCCGACTCGATCACCAGCACGTCGGGCCGCTTCGCGACCTCCTCCGGCGGCAGGTCGAGCGGGCGCGCAACGTCGGTGATCACGCAGCCGGGCTTCACCTTCATGATGTCGAGGATCTTCTTCCCCGCGCCCGACGTCGCGGTGACGATCATGTCCATGCCGGCGATGTGCGTGTCCGCGCGCGACGACAGGAACAGCTTCGCCTCCGGCGTCTCCTTCAGGATCGACCCCTTGAGCGACAAGAGCTTGGCGGTCTCCGGCGACACGAGGTAGACCTCCTCGGCGACCATCGCGAGCATCCGCGCGCACACGGAGCCGATGGCGCCGGTGGCGCCGACCACCATCGCCTTGAACTGCACCTTCTCGCCGCGCGTCGGCGCGGGCACGAGGCCCAGCCGCAACACCGCGTCGTGCGCGGCCCACAGCGCGCCCGACGCGCTGTAGCTGTTGCCCGTCGTGATCGGCAGCGGCGCGCGCCGGGCGACCGTCAGTCCGGCGTCACCGACGACCTTGGTGAAGGCGCCGAGGCCCATGATCTGCGCGCCGAGTCCCTTGGCCATCCGCGCCGCCTCCAGCAGGCGGCGATACGTGAACTCGGGACTGTGGCTCATGATCTCCTTCGGCGTTCCGCCCACGGAGATGAGCCAGCCCTCGGCCTCGACGCCGGTGGGCGACTTGATACCCGACACCTTCGAATAGACGAACGGCGGCGTGTACGCCATCGCCTTCTCGACCGTGTCCATAAAGACCGGCGGCGACACCTGCGACAGTAGTTCGATCGGCTTGATGTTTTTGAAGTATTCCTGCGACAGCGGATGGATGACGAAGGCGAAGCGGTTGACGCGCTTGAAGCCGTTCGGGTAGATGACGCGCGGCTCGAGTGCGAGGCTCTCGATGATCTCGAGATAGTCGTCCTCGAGAATCTCGTCGGGGGCCTTGTCGGTCGCCGCGATGATCATCGCGTCGAGCAGGCTCGGACCCAGCACGTGGTCGAAGAGCAGCGGCGAGCCGTCGATCACCAGATGAACGCCCTTCTCCTTGAATCGCGCGATCCGCTGGTCGTTGACCGTCGAGGTCACGATCGTCTTGCCGGCCAGCTCTTCGGCGCCGAAGCCGTCCAGCTCATGGACGGGGGCGACGACGACCGTCGCGTCCCGCAACGCGCGGCGCAGGATGAACTTCGTCCATTGCCTGACGGGCGCCGACGTCATCAGGCTCGCGGGCGCCCAGTCGAGCACATGGCGCGCTCCGCTCGCATAGAGCTCCAGCATGTCGAGCGACGTCAGCATCTTCGGCACGCCGAGCTGCAGCAGCGGGTCGGCGAACTGGAGGTTGGCGGTGTACTCCGACATCGCCAGCGCCAGCTTGTAGTTGGTCCGCCCCGAGAAGAAGAGCACCCTCGCGTTGTTGAAATAGTCGCCGAGCTTGTTCTGCACGTGGCGCAGCGCCCACTCCTGCAGGATGTCGTTCAGCCGGCCGCCGGTCGTGACGGGAACGCGCGTCACCGCCGCCGTCAAGCGCGCGCTGTCCTTCTCGACATAGCGCTGCCCGCCGACCGAGTAGCCGTCCTGACGACGCCGATCCCCAGCGTGTCCGCGTGCTGCTGCCAGTGCTTCAGCAGCTTGACGGCACGGGCCGCGCTGCCGTTGGTGCCCAGGCGCCGGACGTCGAATGGATGTCCCAGGAACCGCGCCCGGAACTGGAAATCCTGGTCGCTGGCACCCAGGCTGATACCCACCACTTGCTTCATCGCATCCCCGCCTGTTGGAGAGCCTGCCGCGCTGGCGCGACGAGCGTCGGACCGCCAGTTCAATTGTACGGCGGTCCCCGGCCGCGCGCGCCCGCGCGAGGCGTCCCACCTTGATCTCGGTCGAGGAAACCGCTGGAAAACGTGGTCGCGAGCCGTCGTTTGGTGCAAGCTGGCCACTCCTGAAAGACGAATGCACGAGTGCGACGATGATCGAAATGCCGAGTGTGGTCACGGACGTCGTGCGGTCGGTCGGGTTGTCGACGGCGATGCGCGCGGCTGGCGTCGTGACGGGACTGCTGCCGATTCCGCAGCCGATGCTGCTGGTGGGTCCGGGGGCGAGCCGGCGGCTCGGCGAAGCGCTGGTCGGCTTCGGCCACCGGAAGATCCTCATCGTGACCGACAGCGTCGTCTCCGCGATGGGCCTGCCGGACGCGCTGAAGGCCGCGCTGACGGCGGGCGGCATCGCGCATGTCACGTTCGACCAGGTGACGGCCGACGCGCCGATCCCGGTGATCGAGAAAGGCATCGCGTTCTGCACGAAGCACGCGTGCGACGCGGTCGTGGCGTTCGGCGGCGGCTCGCCGATGGATGCCGCGAAGGCGATCGCGCTGGCGGTCGCCAACCGCAAGCACCCGCGCAAGCTGGTCGGATATTTCAAGGGCCGGCGCGCGCCGCTGCCGCTCTACGCCGTGCCGACCACCGCCGGCACCGGGTCGGAGGTGACGGTGGCCGCCGTGATTTCGGATCCGGCGACCGAACGCAAGCTGGTGATCGCCGATACGCGCCTCGTGCCGGCGATGGCGGCGCTCGATCCGTCGCTGATGATCGGGTTGCCGCGGCACGTGACGGCCGCCACCGGCATGGACGCGCTGACGCACGCCGTCGAGGCGTTCGTCGGCCACTGGGCGAACGCCCATACGGACCGCATGGCGCTGGCGGCCGTCGGCATGATCTACGGCAACCTGCGCACCGTCTGCCGCAACGGCCGCGACCTGGCGGCGCGCGAGCAGATGGCGCTGGCGGCGACCTATGCGGGCCTGGCGTTCACGCGCGCCAACGTCGGCTACGTCCACGCGATCGCGCACCAGCTCGGCGGCAAGTACCACACGCCGCATGGCCTCGCCAACGCGATCATGCTGCCGCACGTGCTCGAGTTCGAAAGTTCCGCGATCACCAAGCGGCTGGCCATCCTCGCGGTGCGCGCCGGCGTGGGGCGACCGAGCGAGCGACCGGCGGCGCTGGCGAAGAAATTCGTCGCCTCGGTCGCCGCGCTCAACCGGGACGTGGGCATTCCGACGCAACTCGACGCGCTGCGCGAAGAGGACATTCCGGAACTCGCGCGCGCCGCCTGCTGGGAGGCCGACACCAACTATCCGGTGCCGCGCTACATGTCGGCGGCGACGTGCGAGGGCCTGCTGCGCAAGGTGCTGCCGGCGACGGCGGCGCGCGACAAACGCGCGGCGCGCAAGAGTGTGCGTCCGCGCGCGGCACGGTAGGACAAGCGGCGCGGGCAAGGCGCACGCAGCGCGGCGCCGACCATCGTGAAGTGTGCCTGGTGGCCGTCGGGATGCGTGCGTGGATCGCCTTGATCCGGTCGATGGCGAGGATGTCGCCGGTCGGCTTGCGCGAGAACTTGTACGCGCCGTGCGACGTGCCGATCGCGATGGCGAGCGCGTCGAGCTGCGTGCGCTTCACGAAATGGGCGGCCTGGTCGGGATCGGTCAGCAGCATCTCGCGCGTCATCACGCCGTCGGCGCCGTGGCCGTCCTCCTTGTCGCCCATCATCGTCTCGAGCGAACCCAGGCAGCCCAGTTCACCCTCGACCGTCGCCGATCGCGTGCGCCCGGTCGACGACCTTGCGCGTCACGTCGATGTTGTAGTCGTAGTCGGCATGTACGGCGGCGAAATGAAGGAAACGTACGGCGTGCCGGTCGAGGAAATCCAGGAAGGCATCCGCCACGGCGTGCGCAAGGTCAACATCGACACCGACATCCGGCTTGCGATGACGGCCGCGGTCCGCAAGTTCCTGGCCGAGAACCCGTCCAAGTTCCTGAAGCCCGCGCTGCTTGCCGCGAAGGCGATCTGCAAGGAGCGCTACGAGCAGTTCGGATGCGCCGGGATGGCGTCGAAGATCAAGGCGTTGCCGCTACTGTCGATCGCCGGCAAGTACCAGTCGGGCGAGCTGCGGCAAGTCGTGAACTAGGGGCCGTTAACGCGCACCAGGCATGTCCGGCCCCGGGAACGTGACGCGGATCACCGTGCCGCGGCTTTCGGCGCCCGGACCGACGCGGATCTGCGCATCGTGCGCATTGGCGATGGTATAGGCCGCCTATCCCCCGCCGCAAGCCGGTAAGGTCAAGGTTTGCAGCACGTCGCCGGATTTCGCGTCCTGGACCACCGCGACGAGCGCGGCGCCGCGCCCACGCTCAGGCAGGCGTGGCCGGGCGATCGTCGCTTCCGTATCGCCGATGCCGTCCACCGCATGCGGTCCCGACAGCGCGCGCACGACATGATCGTGCGCGAGCCGGACGCCGCGATTCTCGCCGGCCTTGACGTCGGACACGAGGCCGCTTTCCGTATACGCGAGCCAGAGGACGGCATTGCGGCGCAGCGCCGCGTCGGCGACGGTGACATGGGCGCGCGCCGCGACCGGGCCATCGTCCCCGACGTGGGTTTCGAGCGCGATCGTTCGCGCCCGCGCCGGCCGGCTCCGCGCTTGGTCGACGAGTTCGGACGCGCGATGGCGCCGCCCGAACTCGGCGTCACGGCCCTGCACCAGCACCTGCGGCGTATAGACGAACGTCGCGCCATTGGCGCGCATCGCCGCATACTGCCGATCCGTGTAGGCAGGCGCCGCGAAGCGGTCCTTCCAGCCCAGCCGGTCCCAATAGTCGACGTGGAACGCGAGCACCGTAGCCACGGGTGGCGCCGTCGCGACCGGAAACGTCGCCGACAGCCAGCGGTCCGCCGGCGGACAGCTGTCGCAGCCCTCCGACGTGAAGAGTTCCACGAGCGGCAGCGTGTCGCGTCCGCTCGTCGCCGAACACGCCACTGCGGCGACCGCGTTGCCGGCCTGCACCAGCACCGTCAGCGCGGCGGCGCCGCAAGCCAGCCGGGCGGCGCGCCGCAGGTAAGAGCGAGCATCCATGTCCTGTTATTCGGCGTTCGCCGAGCCCAGGTTACAACCGGCGGCGTGCTAGCATGGTTTTCGACGCCGGCCGGGCACGACCGTCAGGCGTGCGGGCGACGGCTCTTGTCACTGTAGGGGAGACCACCATGGGCATCATGGGCATCATCGGAATGATCATCGTCGGGTTCATCGTCGGCGTACTGGCACGCTTTTTCTATCCGGGCGCCGTCGGCCTCGGATTCTGGATGACGACGCTGCTCGGCATCGGCGGATCGCTGGTGGGCGGCGTGCTGGGCAGCCTGTTCTGGAAATCGTCGGACGGCAAGTTCCAAACCGCGGGCTGGATCCTGTCGATTCTGGGCGCGATGATCCTGATCTGGGCGTACCTCAACCTGCTGCGCTAGCGGGACGCGCGGCGCGCGGGACCGCGCCGCCATCACCGCGATGTTCGGCCTCCCGGGCTGCGCCACGCCCGGCGCCGCTCGCCGGTCAAGCGCACCGCGCTCGGCCGCTGCGGTCACGAGAGCGCGACACCTCGCTCGCGCCGGACGGCCGTCTCGCGATCTACACCCGCGACGACAAGGCGTTCGAGTACATCTACAAGTTCGCCAACCCCGATGGCGTCCGCTTCGATCCCGAAGGCCGCCTGTGGGTGATGACCGACATTTCGCCCAGCCGTCTCAACAAAAACCAGTTCTCGATGTTCGGCAATAACCAGTTGCTCGCCGTCGACCCGGCGACCGGCGCCTTCCGCCGCTTCTACCGGCCCGGTGGGCCGCGAGATCACGGGTCTCATGTTCACGCCCGACGGGCGGACCGCGTTCGTCACGTCGCCGATCGCGTACCCGGCCGCCCGAATGCGGCGCAACTCGGTGTCGAAGGCCGCGGGCGTCCTGATCCGATCCGCTCGTCCGGCAGGTCGAGCACATCTGCGCGCTGATTCGCGGCGAGGCACCGCCGCTCGTCGGCGTCCGCGACGGACTCATGAACCCGCGCGTCACCGAAGCGATCGCGGAAGCGGCGCGTACCGGTAAGATTGCGACCACTGCGAATGCGTCGAACGAGGCGGCGTGACATCGGTACCGGCATCGAATGACCCGAACCTGCCCGGCACGCGCGAGGCAGGCACGCGGCTGCGCAATCGCGGTTGCGCGCTTACGATCGCGGCGCGGCTGCTGGTCACGGCGAAGAAAGCCTGCCGATGATGCGACGATGCACGCAGGTAGGAATCGTCGGCGCCGGTCCGGCCGGGGCTCTCGCGCTGTCGCACCTGCTGCACCGCGCGGGCATCGAGTCGGTCGTCCTCGAAAGCCGCGACCGCGACTACGTCGAGCATCGTGTCCGCGCCGGCGTGCTGGAACAGGGCACCGTCGATCTTCTCGTCGATTCCGGCGTCGGCGACCGCCTGCAGCGCGAGGGCCTCACGCATCACGGCATCGAGCCGCGCTTCGGCGGCCGCGGCCACCGGATCGACATGACCGCGCTCACCGGCGGGCGCTCGATCGTCGTCTACGGCCAGCAGGAAGTCGTGAAGGACTTGATCCGCGCGCGGCTTGGCCACGGCGGCGCCATCCTGTTCGACGTCGACCGGGTCGCGCTGCACGGCATCGAGACGACGCAGCCGACGATCCGCTACGTGCATGGCGGGGAGGACGTGCACCTCGACTGCGACGTCACCGCCGGCTGCGACGGTTTCCACGGCGTCAGCCGGCAGGCGGTCCCCGCAGGCGTGCTGTCGATCTTCGAGCGGTGGTACCCCGTTCGCTCGGCTGGGCATCCTCGCCAAGGCGCCGCCGACGCACGAGGAACTCATCTACGCGTATCACGACCGCGGCTTCGCGCTCTACAGCATGCGTTCGCCGGAGATCACGCGGCTCTACCTGCAGGTTGCGCCCGACGAAGATATCGCGGGCTGGCCCGACGAGAGGATCTGGGACGAGCTGCACACGCGCCTCGAAACCGGCGATGGCTGGACGCTGATCGAGGGGCCGGTGCTCGAAAAAAAAGCGTCACCGGCATGCGCAGCTTCGTCACCGAGCCGATGCAGCATGGACGCCTGTTCCTGGCCGGCGACGCCGCGCATATCGTGCCGCCGACGGGGCTGAAGGGCATGAACCTCGCGGTCGCCGACGTGCGCACGCTCGCGCGCGCGCTCGCCGCGTTCTACGCCGACGGCCGCGAGGACCTGCTGGCCGCCTACTCGCAAACGTGCCTGAAGCGCATCTGGCAGGGCAACATCGCCGAGCGCATTCGCGCCGCCGGCGCCGGCATCGGCGCGTTCTTCACGCCGACCGCCTACGGAACGCCGCTGGCGGAAGGCAAGGAAACGCGCGAGATCAACGGCCGCCAGTACGTGCTCGAATATCCGCTCTTCGCCGACTATGCCCTTCATCAAGGCCCACAAGGGCGACCCGCTCGGCAACCTCGTCTATCGCAAGACGGCGCGCAATTTCGGTCCCGTCATGGCGACCGCCGCCAAGTGCACCATCGCCCAGGTCACGCAAGTGGTCGGGGTCGGCGACCCTCGATCCCGAAGCGGTGGTGACACCGGGCATCTTCGTCAAGCGGGTGGTCGAGGTCAAAGCCGCCGTGGCGCACGGCTAGAGCATGATCCCGAAAAGCCTGCCCCGCGTCATCCGGGGCCGAGGCCGGTTTCCGGAAAAGATCATGATCGAGCAAAGCGCGCCGTCCAATCGGAGGATTTACGATGAGCCAGGACATCCAACTCTTGACGCGCCAAGAGATCGCCGCGCGCGTCGCGCACGACATTCCCAACGCCGCGTACGTCAACCTGGGCATCGGGCTGCCGACAATGGTGGCCAACCACCTGCCGAAGGACCGCGAGGTCATCCTGCACACCGAGAACGGCCTGCTCGGAATGGGGCCGGCGCCGCCGCCGGGCGAGGAGGACCCTGACCTCATCAACGCCGGCAAGCAGCCGGTGACGGCGTTGCCCGGCGCCGTCATACTTCCATCACGCCGATTCGTTCGCCATGATGCGCGGCGGCCATCTCGACTGCTGCGTGCTGGGCGCGTTCCAGGTGTCGGTCGCGGGCGACCTCGCGAACTGGCAGCACGGGCGGCCGGACGCGATCCCCGCCGTCGGCGGCGCGATGGATCTCGCCATCGGCGCCAAGAGCGTCTACGTCATGATGGAGCACCAGACCAGGAGCGGGCGAAAGCAAGATCGTCGAGCACTGCACGTACCCCGTCACCGGCGTCGCGTGCGTCAATCGCATCTACACTGACCTCGCCGTGATCGACGTGACGCCGACGGGACTCGTCGCCATCGACATTGTCGCCGGCCTGACGTTCGCCGAGCTTGCGCGCCTGACCGGCGTGCCCCTGCGTGACGGCACCACCGTCGCCGATGCTGCGTGAAGAGGACTCTGAATACATGAACGAAGCCTATATCTGCGATGCCATCCGCACGCCGTTCGGCCGCTACGGCGGCGCGCTGTCGGCCGTCCGCGCCGACGACCTGGCCGCGCTGCCGATCAAGGCGCTGATGGCGCGCAACGCCGACGGTCGACTGGGCGCGCGCTCGACGACGTGGTCTACGGCTGCGCCAACCAGGCCGGCGAGGACAACCGCAACGTCGCCCGGATGGCCGCTGCTGCTGGCCGGCCTGCCGCAGGACGTGCCCGGCGCCACGGTCAACCGGCTGTGCGGCTCGGGCCTCGACGCCGTCGGCGACGGCGGCGCGCGCCATCCGCGCGGGCGAGATCGACGCTCGTCATCGCCGGCGGCGTCGAGAGCATGACGCGCGCGCCGTTCGTGATGGCCAAGGCCGAGGCGGCGTTCGTCGCGCAGCCGCGAAGATCCACGACACCACGATCGGCTGGCGCTTCGTCAACCCGGCGATGAAGGCGACGTACGGCATCGACTCGATGCCCGAGACCGCCGAGAACGTGGCCGCCGAATTCCAGGTGTCCCGCGCCGACCAGGACGCCTTCGCGCTGCGCAGCCAGCAGCGGGCGGCGAAGGCGCTCGCGGACGGGCTGCTTCGCGGAGGAGATCGTGCCGGTGCCGATGCCCGGCGGAGCGCGGCGAGCCGGTCGTCGTCGACAGCGACGAGCATCCGCGCGCCGAGACGACGCTCGAAGCGCTCGCGAAGCTGAAGCCGATCGTGCGCGCCGACGGCACCGTGACGGCCGGCAACGCCTCCGGCGTCAACGACGGCGCGGCGGCCGCTGATCCTGGCCTCGCCGAGGCGGTGCGCAGCGCACGGCCTGCACGCCGCGCGCGCGGGTGCTCGGCGTGGCCGGCGCGGGCGTCGACGCCGCGCATCATGGGCATCGGGCCGGTGCCGGCCGCGCAGAAGCTGCTGGCGCGGCGCGGCGCTCGACGGTCGGCGACATCGACGTCATCGAGCTCAACGAGGCGTTCGCCGCGCAGGCGCTCGCCGTGCGCGCGGGCTCGGGCTCGCCGACGACGCCGACACGTGAACCCGAACGGCGGCGCCATCGCGCTCGGCCATCCGCTCGGGCGCGAGCGGGCGCCGCCTCGTGCTGACGCCTGTCCCGGCGGCTGGAAAAGGGCGATGCGAAGCTGGGCCTCGCGACGCTCTGCGTCGGCGTGGGGCAGGGCGTCGCGCTGGCGCTGGCGCGGATCTGACGACCTGAAGGCGGGGAGCAGGGACCATGAGCATTGTGCATCCGCGGGAAAGCCTTCTGGCGCATCCCAGGAATTCGTTTCCCGGCTATCGCAGCCCAACCCGAGAAGCGCCACCCCAAGCGCCCTCTCGTCGATCACTGCCGGAAGACGCTGTCCGAGCTCGACCGGGCCGGTCTACGGGCATGAGTCGGTGATGGCCGGCGAGAACGACCTCGACCGACGAAGCAGCATGCAGGCGAGCCGCTGGGCGAGCGCATCATCGTCTCCGGCCGCGTGCATCGACGAGAACGGCCGCCCCGTGCCCAACACCCTGGTCGAGGTCTGGCAGGCCAACGCCGCCGGGCGCTACCTCCACGCCAGGGACCAGCACGACGCACCGCTCGACCCCAACTTCACCGGCGCGGGCCGCGTGCTCACCGACGCCGAGGGTCGGTACCGCTTCACGACCATCCGCCCGGGCGCCTACCCGTGGCGCAACCATCACAATGCGTGGCGGCCCGCGCACATCCACTTCTCGCTGTTCGGGCCGAGCTTCGTGACGCGCCTGGTCACCCAGATGTACTTCCCCGGCGACCCGCTGCTCGAGTTCGACCCGATCTTCCAGAGCATCCCCGACGAGCAAGGCGCGGCAGCCGGCTGATCTCGCGCTTCGACTTGGAGCACGACCGATGCCCGAGTACGCGCTCGGCTACCGGTTCGACATCGTGCTGCGCGGTCGCGAGGCGACGCCCATGGAGACGAGCCCTGCCGGACTGCAGGGACGATCACGAGCCTCGCGCAGACACCGTCCCAGACCGTCGGTCCTTACCTTCACATCGGGACTCGACCTGGCCCTACCGCGGCGACCTCGCGTCCCGGTGCTCGCCGGCGAGCGATCACGCATCGCAGGGCCGCGTGACCGACGGCGACGGCGCGCCCGTGCCGCGATGCCGTGCTCGAGATCTGGCAGGCCGACGCCGAAGGCCGCTACGCCCATCCGAGACATCGGCAGACGCCGCAGACCGGCGTTCATGCGGCTTTGGCCGCGTGCCCACCGATGCCGACGGCGCGTTCCGTTTCGCGACGGTCAAGCCCGGGCGTGTGCCCGGCCGGCGGCACGCCTGCAGGCGCCGCACATCAACGTGACGCGTCTTCATGCGCGGCCTGCTGACGCACCGGATCACGCGGATCTACTTCCCCGACGACATCGTCGACGCGCACGACCCGGTGCTCGCGCTGCGTGCCCGCACGAGCGGCGGCACAACGCTGATCGCGCAGGCGCCGGCGGCGGCGCGACGCGCTGCGTTTCGACGTGCGGCTGCAGGGGCGCCGAGCGAGACCGTCTTCTTCGACTACTGAGCACGCCGCGCAAGGCCTGCTACTTGCACTGTGCGGCATCGCGCGCCGGTTCTACCCTCGGATCGACGCTACTTGAGCGAAGCCCGTCGAGGCGTCTCGGCACCGTCAGCTACCGCGCTCTGCCGCTGACCGGTCCGTTCTTCGACCACTGAGCGGATGCGCGCGCGTCTTCTCCGACCGTGCGCGGCGTGCAGCGATGCTCGACTTCGAGGCCGCGCTGGCCCGCGCGCAGGCCGGGCTCGGCTTGATCCCCGCGCGGCCGTGGTGGCGCCATCGCAGGCGCTGCGACGCCGACGCGCTACGACATCGCCGCACTGGCGCGAGGCGACCGCGCTGCGCCGGCAATCCGGCCATCCCGTTGGTGAAGGCGCTGACCGACGCTGGTGGCCGACGGCAGCGATGGAAGCCGCGCGCTACGTGCACTGGGGCGCGACGAGCCAGGACGTCCTCGACACCGGCGCTCGTGCTGCAGATGCGCGACGCCCTCGACCTGCTCGACGCCGATCTCGCGCGCCTCGCCGCGGCTGCTCGCGCGTCGCAGCGTGCGCATCGCGCACGCCGTTCTGCGCGGGCCGCACCTGGCTGCAGCACGCGCGTGCCCGTCACGCTCGGGCTCAAGGCGGCCGGGTGCTGGACGCTGTCGAGCGCCATCGCGAGCGCGCTGCCCGCGAGCTGCGGCGCGCGAACTCCTCGTGCTGCAGCTCGGCGGCGCCGCGGGCACGCTGGCGGCGCTGGGCGAGCACGGGCCGGCGGTGGCCGACGCACTCGCCGGGGAGCTCGCGCTCGCTGCGCCGCCGTTGCCGTGGCACACGCAGCGCGACCGCGTCGCCGAGGTCGGCGAGCTGCGCTCGCGATGCTCAGTCGGCGCGCTCGGCAAGATGGCGCGCGACGTGTCGATGCTCGCCCAGACCGAAGTGGCGAAGCGCCGAGCCGCACGTCGCCGGGACGCGGCGGCTCCTCGACGATGCCGCACAAGCGCAACCCCGTGGGCCGCGACGATCGCGCTCGCGGCTGCCGCGCGCGCGCCCGGGCCTGGTCGCACCATGCTCGCCTCGATGGTGCAGGAGCACGAGCGGCGGCCTGGCGCGCTGGCACGCGGAATGGGAGACGCTGCCGAGACTGCTCTGCCTCGCCTCGGGCGCGCTGGCGCGAGGCCCGCCGCCTCGCGGAGGGACTGGAGGTCGACGCCGAGCGCATGCGCGCAATCTCGACCTGACGCACGGCATGCTGTTCGCCGATGCCGCGCCGAGGCGCTCGGCGAAGACGATCGGCCGCGCCATGGCGCACCGCGCGGTGGCGTGGCGCACGCGACGCCATCGTCCGCGACACCGGCCAGCCCCTGCGCGACGTGCTCGCGGCGTCGCCGGACGTGCCGGCAGGCTCGACGGACGCGCCTCGCCGCCGCCTTCGACCTCGCGCCCTCGATCTCGGCGGCGGCCGCTTCGTCGACCGCGCTGCGCGCCCAGGCGATCCGCGCCGCGCTGCGCGAACCGCGCCGTCCGACCGCCTGAAGCGCGAATCTCCGGAGCCTTTCTGCCGCTGATCCAAGCCACGGAACTCCACTGTTCGCGACGAGACGGGCCCGGCGCGACGCGCCGGTGCTGATGCTGTCCAATTCGCTGGGGACCGACCTCGCGATGTGGGACGCCGCAGATGCCCGCGCTGACGCGCGACTTCCGCGTGCTGCGCTACGACACGCGCGGCCATGGCCTGTCCGCCGTCCCGCAACGGGCCCTACTCCATCGAGGACCTCGGGCGCGATGTCGTCGCCTGCTCGATCATCTCGCGCTCGACCGCGTCGACGTCTGCGGCCTGTCGCTCGGCGGCATGACGGGCATGTGGCTCGGCATCCACGCGCCGCAACGCGTGCGCCGGCTGGTGCTCGCCAACACCGCCGCGCGCATCGCGCCGCCCGACCTCTGGAACGCCCGGATCGAGCGCGTCAACGCGGGCGGCATGGCCGCGATCGCGGATGCCGTGCTGGCGCGCTGGTTCAGCGCGGAGTTCATCGCGCGCGAGCCGGCCACGCTGGCCGCGATGAAGGCGATGATGGAGCGGGTGCCGCCCGAAGGCTACGTCGCCTGCTGCGCCGCCGTGCGCGACATGGATCAGCGTGACGAGGTTGCCGGTATCGCAGCGCCGACGCTCGTCATCGTCGGCAAGGCCGACTCGGCAACGCCGCCGGCCGACGGCGAGTTCCTGGCCGCGGAGATCGCCGGCGCGCGCATCGTCCGGCTGCCCGCCGCGCACCTGTCCAATGTCGAGATGGCGCCCGCGTTCACGGCGGCGCTGTCGTCGTTTCTGTCCGCGTGAAAAGGAGCCCTGCCCATGGAAGACCGCGATCGTCATGATGCCGGAATGAAGGTTCGCCGCGCCGTGCTGGGCGACGCGCACGTCGACCGCACCGTGCAGGGACGCAATGCATTCAACGAGGAGTACCAGGACTTGATCACGCGCTATGCGTGGGGCGAGATCTGGACGCGCCCGGGGCTGCCGCGCCACACGCGCAGCCTGCTCACACTCGCGTTCCTGATCGCGCTGAACCGCGGCGACGAATTCAGGATGCACGTGCGCGCCGCCTTCAACAACGGCGTCACCCGCGACGAGATCAAGGAGGTGCTGCTGCAAAGCGCGATCTACGTCGGCGTCCCGGCCGCGAATTCCGCGTTCCACATGGCGCAGGACGTGTTCGACGAAATGGACGCCGCGCGCTGACGGTCCTCCCGACGCTCGACTCCGCCGCCCGACATGGTCTCGTGCGCCGCCGATGCGGGCTACAGCCACGTCGGCCTGCGGCTCGTTCCCGCGACACCCTCCGAAGTGCACTGGGCGACGATCGGCGACACACCGGTCATCCGCGAGACGCTCGCGCGGCTGGCTGCCACGGGCATCGCGGTGCTCGACATCGAGATCCTGCGCCTGAAGCCGGAAACCCGCGTCGCCGATTTCCTGCCGGTGCTCGAAACCGCCGCGCGGCTGTCGGCGCGCAATGCGCTCGTCGCCGGCAACGATCCCGACGAAGCGCGCCTCACCGAGCGCTTCGCCGAGTTGTGCGACGTCGCCGCCCCGTTCGGCATCGCGCCCTGCCTCGAGCCTATGCCGTGGACCGATGCGCGCGATTTCGCGCAGGGCGCGCGGATCGTCGGCGCCGCCGCGCGCGCCAACGCGGGCCTGCTGATCGACCTCATCCATTTCGATCGCGGCGGCAGTGTCGCCGCCGAGATAGCAGGCGTCCCTCCCACATGGTTCCGCTATGTCCAGATGTGCGACGCGCCGGCGGAACGTCCGACCACGTGGCCGAGCTCATGCACCAGGCGCGCGCCGACCGCCTGCTGCCCGGCAAGGCGATCGACACTCGGGATCCTGCGAGCGTGCCGCAGACCTGCCGATCAGCATCGAGATCCCGATGGCTAGCAATGGCGGCGTCGGTGCCCGCGTGGAGCGTGCGCGGTTGCGCTCGGTACCTGCCGATTGTTAAGCGCTCTGACCCCTAAGCAAAAGCCGCCATGCCCACTCTCGCCGCCATCGAAGCCGCCGCCCGCAACGTGTACGCGGCGATGTCCCCCACGCCGCAGTACGCGTGGCCGCTGCTCGCCCGCCGCGCCGGCTGCGACGTCTGGGTCAAGCACGAGAACCACACGCCGACCGGCGCGTTCAAGGTGCGCGGCGGCCTGAACCTGCTGGCGGAGCTCGTCGCCCGCGAACCGGGATTTCCCGGCGTCATCAGCGCGACGCGCGGCAATCACGGGCAGAGCCTGGCCTACGCGGCGCGCCGCCATGGCGTGCGCTGCATGATCGTCGTGCCCGAAGGCAACTCCCGCGACAAGAACGCCGCGATGAAGGCGTTCGGCGCCGAGCTCGTCGTGCACGGCCGCGACTTCGACGAGGCGCGCGAGCACGCCGGCAGCCGCGCCCGCGCCGAAGGGCTGCGCTTCGTCGGCCCGTTCGAGCCGGAACTCGTGGCCGGTGTCGCGACGTACGCACTCGAATTCCTGCGCGCCGTTGCCGACCTCCACACGGTGTTCGTGCCGATCGGCTGCGGCTCCGGCATCTGCGGACTCATCGCGGCGCGCGATGCGCTCGGACTCGCAACCCAGATCGTCGGCGTGGTCTCCAGCAACGCCAACGCGTATGCGCAGTCGTTCCGCAAGCGCGAACGTGGTCGAGACCGCGACGGCCGTCACGGTCGCCGACGGCATGGCGGTCCGCGTGCCCGTCGCCGCCGCGCTCGACGTCATCTGGCGCGGCGCGCACGACGTCGTCGAGGTGACCGACGCCGAAGTGGAAGCCGCGATCCGCGCCTACTTCGACGATACGCACCAGCTCGCCGAAGGCGCCGGCGCGGCGCCGCTGGCCGCATTGCTCAAGTTCCCGCACCGGGTCGGCAAGCGGATGGGCGTCATCCTCTGCGGCGGCAACGTCGATCGCGATGTGTACGTCCGGATCCTCGAGGACATGACGTGGGAGCCCGGACGGGTGTAAGCCGCCCTCCCTTGGTCGCCGGCCGCCGCGAATTGCCTGCCCGATTTCCGGCGGCGCGCGTTTTCCGGAAGCACTAGTATCCGTTCCATGTCGCAACTGCCTGCCCCTGCCACGATGTACCGCGCGTTCGAGCGCCGCGATCCGGCATTCGAGGGCGTCTTCTGGCTCGGCGTCCGCACGACGGGCATCTTCTGCCGGCCCACGTGCCGCGCGCGCATGCCCAAGCGCGAGAACGTCGAGTTCTTCGCCGCGCCGGCGGATGCGCTGCATGCCGGCTACCGGCCCTGCCGCAAGTGCCGGCCGCTCGACCACGGCCGCAAGCCGCCGCCGCTCGTCGAGCAGACTGCTGCTCGCGGTGGAAACCGAGCCGGGCCGCCGCTATCGCGACGCCGAGCTCGCCGACATGGGCATCGATCCGGGGACGGCGCGACGCCAGTTCAAGCGCTATTGCGGCATGACGTTCCAGGCCTATCACCGCGCGCGGCGGATGGGTCTGGCCCTGCTGGACATCAGGAAAGGAAAGACCGTGCTCGACTCGCAACTGGACCAGGGCTTCGAATCCGGAAGCGGTTTTCGCGAGGCGTTCGCGCGCCTCGTCGGCACCGCGCCTTCGCGCGCGCAGGACGTGGGCGTGCTGCAGGCGAAGTGGCTCGAGACCCCGCTGGGGCCGATGCTCGCGGTCGCCGACGACCGCGGCCTGCACCTGCTCGACTTCGTCGACCGGCGCGGCCTCGAGCGCGCGCTCGCGATGCTGCAGAAACGGCTGCGCGCGCGCGTGCTTCCGGGCGAGCACCGCCACCTGACGCAGATCGACCGCGAGCTGTCCGAATACTTCGCCGGCACGCGCCACGCATTCGAGACGCCGGTGGCGATCATCGGCTCGCCGTTCCAGACGACCGTGTGGAACGCGCTGCGGACGATTCCGGCGGGCGTGACGTGCTCGTACGCCGAGCTCGCGGCGAAGATCGGCCAGCCGAAGGCCGTGCGCGCCGTCGGCCGCGCCAACGGCGACAACCGGCTGTCGATCATCGTGCCCTGCCATCGCGTGATCGGCGCCGACGGCGCGCTGACGGGCTATGGCGGCGGGCTCGCGCGCAAGCAGAAGCTGCTCGACCTCGAGCGCGCCGCGATCCGAAAATCTTAGGCAACTCGGATGACTGCGCGGTCGGTGGCGCTGCTGGTGATCCTCGCGGCGCTGTGGGGAGGCTCGTTCGTGTTCATGCGCGTGGCCGTGCCGGCGCTCGGACCGGTGCCGCTCGCGTTCGTGCGCGTCGCGCTGGCCGCGGCGGTACTGCTGGCGGTCGCGTACGCGCAGCGCCGCATGCCGGACTTCCGCGCGCGCTGGCGCGAATTCGCCGTCGTCGGCATCGTCAACTCCGCGCTGCCGTTCGTGCTGTTCTGCTACGCGGAGCAGTACGTGACGGCATCGACGGCGGCGATCCTCAACGCGACCAGCCCGATCTTCGGCGCGATCGCCGCCGCGATCTGGCTCGGCGAGGCGCTGACGTGGCGCAAGGCGGCCGGCATGGCGATCGGGTTCATCGGCGTCGCCGTGCTCGTCGGATGGCATCCGGAATCGATGACGCGCGACACCGCGCTGGCGATCGCCGCGTGCCTGGCGGCCGCCTTGTGCTATGGACTTGGCGGGACCTACACCCGGCGGACGCTGGCCGACGTTCCGAGCTTCGCCGTCGCCTGCGCGAGCCAGCTCGCCGCCGCGATCGTTCTCGCGCCGGCGGCGCCGCTCGCCACGATCCCGGGGCCTGTCACGCTGCTCGTAATCGCGAACGTCGTCGCTCTGGCGCTCGCATCCACCGCCGTCGCGTATCTCATCTATTTCAAGCTGATCGCCGACGTCGGTCCGACGCGCGCGCTGACGGTGACGTTCCTGATCCCGCTGTTCGGCGTGCTGTGGGGCTACCTGTTCCTGGGCGAGGTGCTGACGCCCAGCATGCTCGCGGGCGGCGCGCTGATCGTCGCGGGGACGGCGCTCGCGCTGCGAGGTTAGCGGCCGGGCCAATGCGGGTGAGAGTCGACTTCCCGCCCCGCATGTGCCCATTCATGTCCGACACGAAAGTCGACTCTGACCCGACTTCCCGCGGCGCACGCGCGTCTGCGACTGCTCGCGCATGTATTGCGGCAGGTAGTACAGCGACCCGCCCGCCTTGCCCGTCGAGCCGGACCCCTTCCACCCGCCGAAGGGCTGGTAACCCGGCCACGCGCCCGTCGTCGCGCCTTGCGGCCGATTCGCATAGCAGACGCCGGCCTCGATCTCCGCGAAGAACCGCTCGGTTTCGTCGGGCGCGCCGTAGAAGCCCGCCGTCAGTCCGAACTCGCTCCCGTTGGCGTGCGCGAAAGCCTCGTCCAGCGTCGCGACCGGCGCGACCAGCACGAACGGCGCGAACAGCTCCGTCTGCCACAGCGGATGCGCGAGCGGCGCGCGGGCGATCGTCGGCGCGCAATAGTGGCCGTGCGCGAGATCGCCGTGGTCGAGCCGCTCGCCGCCGTGCACGATGCCGCCGGCGGCGCCCAGCGCGCGTACCTGGGCCACCGCGTCCTCGAAGCGCGCCACCGCCGCCGTGTCGATGACCGGCCCCATCCAGTGGTCGCGGATCGTCGGATCGCCGACGCGAATGCTGTTGGTCACGCCGTGCAGCGCCGCCACGAAATCGTTGAACACCGTGTGGTCGACGTACACGCGCGAGCACGCCGAGCACTTCTGGCCCGAGAGCCCGAAGGCGGAGCGCATCACGCCGACGGCCGCGTCCTGCAGGTTGCCGTGCCGCGACACGATCGCCGCGTTCTTGCCGCCCATTTCGGCGATGCACGGTCGCGGCCAGCGGCCTCCGGCGAACGTGCGATGGAGATGCATGCCAACGCCGTAGCTGCCGGTGAACGTGACACCGGCGAAGTCGGGATCGCGGATCAGCGCTTCGCCGAGCGAGCCGCCGGGACCGGTCACGAAATTGAACACGCCGGGCGGCAAGCCCGCGTCGCGGAACGCGTCGGCCAGCAGGCGGCCGCTCCACGGCGTCGTCGACGCCGCCTTGAACACCACCGTGTTGCCGGCGGCCAGCGCCGCCCCCGCCGGCCCGCCGGACAACGCCAGCGGAAAGTTGAATGGCGCGATGACCAGCCACGGGCCGTAGGGCTTCATGACGCTCGCGTTCTCGCTGACGAATCCGGCGAGCGGGTCGCGCGCCATCGGCTTCGCGTATCCGTCGTTGCGTTCCATCTGGTCACAGTAGTACGCGATGAGGTCGGCGGTCTCCTGCGCTTCGCCCAGCGCTTCCATCCGGTTCTTCCCCACCTCCAGCGCCAGCGCCGCGCCGATGAAATAGACACGCTCCTCGATCAGCGCCACCGCGCGGCGCAACAGGCGCACGCGCTCCTGCCACGGCATCGCCGCCCACGCGGGAAACGCGCGCCTGGCGGCCGCGACCGCATCGCGCGCGTGCACGTCGCAGCCGGCCTGGAAGCGGCCGAGCACGTCGCGGGTGTCGATCGGCGACCGCACGGCAAACTGTCGCGGCGCGCGCACGTCGTGCCCGCCGACCAGCATCGGATGCTCGCCCCCCAGGTGCCCGCGAATGAGCGCCAGCGCCTGCTCGAAGCGCTCGTGCAGTTCCGGCGGAGGATCGAACATCGTCGAATAGGTGAGCTTGAATCCGGCATTCATTGCTTAGACTCCAGCAGGCAGGCATTGCGTCAACAACGTATCGAGCAGCGACAATCCGCGATCGAGTTCCGCGTCGCCCATCACCAGCGGCGGCGCCAGCAGCACCAGGTTGCCGCGCACGGCGAAGGAGACATCGCGCGCCAGGCCCAGCGCGACCAAGCGTCGCAACTCCGGCGCCGTCTGCGGCCACGGACTTAGGGGCTCCCGCGTCGCGCGGTCACGCACCAGTTCGATCACCCAGAATGCGCCATCGCCGCGGATGTCGCCAATGGCCGGATGCCGGGCGGCAAGTGTCGAGAGCCGTGCGCGCATCGTCGCGCCGATCGCCGCCGCGCGCTCGATCAGCCGCTCGTCGCGATAGGCCGCGAGCGCGGCGAGCCCGGCGGCACACGACAGCGGATGCCCCGAATACGTAAGTCCGGTCTCCAGCATCCGCGTTTCGAAGAACTCCGCAACACGGGGTGAGACCAGCAGCGCGCCCAGCGGCGCATGGGCGCCGGTCAGGCCCTTGGCGAGCGTGACGAGGTCGGGCCGCCCGGCGCTCCCGTAGCGTTGCCATCCGAACCATTCGCCGACGCGGCCGAACGCGCTCATCACCTCGTCGGCGATCAGCAGCGCGCCATGCTCGTCGCAGACACGCCGCAGCCGCGGCCAGTACTCCGGCGGCGCGACGATGCCGTTGGTGCCCGCATGCGGTTCCATGATGACGGCGGCGACGTTGCCCTGCGCGGCGGCCAGGGCGGCGCCGACCTCGTCGGCGCAGCGGATGCCGCAGGCGGGACGCGCGAGCCCCCACGGACAGCGATAGCAGTACGGCGGCGGCACATGCGCGACATTGGGCAACGCGGACGGCAACGACTTGACGCGCGCATCGCCCGACAGCGCCATCGTCGCGTACGTCGCCCCGTGGTAGCTGCGGTCGCGGGCGACGATGCGCCCCGTGGGCTTCCCGCTGTACCAGCGCGCGAGCTTGACGGCGTTCTCGTTGGCGTCGGCCCCCGCGAGCGTGAACAGCACCCGCCCGCCGGCGAATCCGGCCCGGTCCAGGAGTTCATGCGCGAGCGCCTGCCGCGGCTGCGCGCCCCAGGCGCTGGTCACGAAGCACAGCGCATCCGCCTGCGTTTTGATGGCGGCGACCACACGCGGGTGCTGGTGCCCCAGGTTCGAACACTCGGCGAGCGACGAGAAGTCGAGGATCTCCCGGCCGTCGGCCGTCACGAGCATCGCGCCCCGGCCGCCGACGATCGTCGGCGCGCGCCAGTCGGCCTGCACGCACCACGTGTGCAGCACGTCGGGCTCGAACAGGGGAGAAGGGTCGGACTTCACGAGTGCGGGGTTCGCGGCCGTTCCGGGCGGGGCGCCGCCGCGCGGGCATCGGACAGCCGGGAAGCGGGCGCCACGCGGCCCTTCCGCTGCGCCTGCGGAATGCGAACCCGACGGCGGACTAGACGAGATCTGCCGCCGGGCCGAGGATCTGCTCGCGCAGCTCGCGATACCGCGGCAGTTGCGGCGGGTAGACGCAGAGATACTTTACCTGCGCCGCCTGCAGGCAGCGCTGCTTGATCACTTCGAGCTTCTGGTCGCGCGGATTGATGACCTGGTCCGGCTCCTTCGAATCGACGATCGCGATGATCGTCATGTCGCGGTCGCAGACGACGAAGCCGACGTGCTGATTGGCGATCTTGCGGAACGCCCGCAGCCGCTCCATGCCCTGCGGGCCGATCTTCACCTGCAACACGTCGGCCAGGCGGACGCGCGCAAAGATCTCGTTGCGGGGGAACGCCGCCTTGAGCAGCAGGTAGACGACGCTTTCCGCCTTGGTGAGGAAGCGCGGCCGCAGCAGGTAGAGTCCCGGCAGTTCGGCGGACGACAGGAGGCGCGTGGTTTCGCCCTCCGTCCACTGCGCGACGGTGTTCGGCGAATCGGCCCCGCCGCGCGCGGTACCGCGAATCGCCCGGCTTCGCCGCACGAAGCCGATGACGACGACGACGATCAAAATCGCCATCATCAGCGCAAAGAGCACTCCCTGATTCATCGAACCCCATCCCCTTCGCGGTCAGTGGACTTGTGCGCCACAATGACCCCGCCCCATACGATTCTGTTCGGCAGGTTTCCCCAATAATCCTTTGTAGTCTAAAGCATTTGGGGAATGCAACGCCAACGTCCGGCGCGCGCGGGCGGCCGACAGCGGCTGCCGGCACCGCAGTCCGAAGTCCGGTGGGGACGACAATCCCGGAAGGCAAAGGGGCCATTGCAGGCCTCGGCGGGCATGGATCCCGGTCGGGCCGCGGCGCCCGCGATCTTGTAGCCGCCAACGGGTGCGGCGCCTCGTCGCGGACGCGCAACAAAAGCAAAGCCCGGCGCGAGGCCGGGCTTTGCTGGGGTCGCAGGGCGGACCGCAGGCCCTGGGAAAGGCGTCATCGGGTTGCCGATGCGCGCCCCTCCTCCCTCCGGCTTACATGTCCATATCGCCCATGCCGCCCATGCCGCCGCCGCCGCCCATGCCGGCACCGCCGCCCTTTTCGTCCTTGGGCAGTTCGGCCACCATGGCTTCGGTCGTCAGCAGCAGCGACGCCACCGACGCCGCGTTTTGCAGCGCAAAACGCGTCACCTTGGTCGGATCGACGACGCCCATTTCCACCAGGTCGCCATATTGACCGGATTGGGCGTTGAAGCCGTAGTTGCCCTTGCCTTCGACGACCTTGTTGACGACGACCGACGGCTCGTCACCGGCGTTGGCGACGATCTGCCGCAGCGGCTCTTCCAGCGCGCGCAGCACGATCTTGATGCCGGCGTCCTGGTCCGAGTTGTCGCCCTTCAGGCCCTTCAGGTTCGAGCGGGCGCGCAGGTAGGCAACACCGCCACCGGCGACGATGCCTTCCTCGACGGCCGCACGGGTCGCGTGCAGCGCGTCTTCGACGCGCGCCTTCTTTTCCTTCATCTCGACTTCGGTGGCCGCTCCGACCTTGATCACCGCGACCCCGCCGGCGAGCTTGGCCACGCGCTCCTGCAGCTTTTCCTTGTCGTAGTCGGACGTCGCGTCCTCGACCTGCTTGCGGATGTTCTTGACGCGAGCTTCGATCGCGGCCTTTTCGCCGGCGCCGTCGATGATCGTCGTGTCTTCCTTGCCCACTTCGATCTTTTTCGCGCGACCCAAGTCCTTCAGCGTTGCGTTCTCGAGCTTGAGTCCGAGCTCTTCCGCGATCACCGTGCCGCCGGTGAGGATCGCGATGTCTTCGAGCATCGCCTTGCGGCGATCACCGAAGCCCGGCGCCTTGACGGCGGTCGTCTTGAGGATCCCGCGGATGTTGTTGACGACCAGCGTGGCGAGCGCCTCGCCGTCGACGTCCTCGGCGATGATCAGCAGCGGCTTGCCGGCCTTGGCCACCTGCTCGAGCAGCGGCAGCAGGTCACGGATGTTGCTGACCTTCTTGTCGTGCAGCAGGACGTACGGGTCTTCCAGCAGCGAGACCTGCTTGTCCGGGTTGTTGATGAAGTACGGCGAGATGTAGCCGCGGTCGAACTGCATGCCTTCGACGAGGTCGAGCTCGTTTTCGAGGCCCTTGCCGTCTTCGACGGTGATGACGCCTTCCTTGCCGACCTTGTCCATCGCCTCGGCGATCGTCTTGCCGATCGACTCGTCGGCATTGGCCGAGATGGCGCCGACCTGGGCGATTTCCTTGCTGGTCGTGCACGGCTTGCTGATCTTCTTCAGCTCGTCGACGATGGCCACGACGGCCTTGTCGATGCCGCGCTTCAGGTCCATCGGGTTCATGCCGGCGGCGACGTACTTGAAGCCCTCGTTGCAGATCGACTGCGCGAGGACCGTCGCCGTGGTGGTGCCGTCACCGGCGACATCGGAGGTCTTGGACGCGACTTCCTTCACCATCTGCGCGCCCATGTTCTCGAACTTGTCCTTCAGCTCGATTTCCTTCGCGACCGACACGCCGTCCTTGGTGATCGTCGGCGCGCCGAAGCTGCGCTCGAGCACGACATTGCGGCCCTTGGGGCCAAGCGTGACCTTGACGGCGTTGGCGAGTACGTTCACGCCGACCATCATCTTGTTGCGCACGCCTTCGCCGAAGCGGACGTCTTTAGCTGCCATGGTTCATTTCTCCTGGTGCGAATTCTTGGGTGAGCGTTAGCCGACGATGCCGATGATGTCGTCTTCGCGCATATGCAGGTAATCGGCGCCTTCGAGCTTGAATTCCTGGCCCGAGTACTTGCCGAAGAGGATCTTGTCGCCCGGCTTCACGCCCATGGCGACCAGCTTGCCGTTGTCGTCCGTCTTTCCCGGGCCGGCGGCGATCACTTCACCCATCGAGGGCTTTTCCGCGGCGGTATCGGGAATGACGATGCCGCCAGCCGATTTACGCTCTTCTTCGAGCCGCTTGACGATCACGCGGTCGTGCAGGGGACGCAGCTTCATAGTGGACACTCACTCCTGTGAATATGATTGGAAAAACAGCTTGTTACCGCACAAATCTGGGGCGGATGCACGGCGCGGGATGCGCCCGGGTACTCCGCCATTTGTCCGGCAACCGCGGCGACGGCGCTTGTTAGCACTCAATCGCCGCGAGTGCTAATAATACGGCCACGGACCCGGAAATTCAAGTCCCCCATATCACCGTGCGGCGCTGTTCGCGGCGCCGCAACGCCGGTACGCTATCGGCATGGCCACGAACATGATGAGCGATCCCCGGGTCTTCTTTGCCGCCGAACGTACGCTGCTGGCATGGGTGCGGACCGGCCTCACCATCATGGCGTTCGGCTTCGTCGTCGCGCGCTTCGGCCTCTTCCTGCGCCTGCTCGCCGTGCAGCAGGGGACGGGGGCCATGGAGGCGGCAATGCACCATCATGTATCGAACGTGATCGGGATCGCGCTGGTCCTGATCGGCGTCGGCTGCATGATCCTTGGCGCGGTCCAGCACCGCAGCTATGTCGCGACACTGCCGCCGGCCGACGTGCCGCGCTCGCACGCCGCGGTCTACCCGATCTCGCTGTCGGTGGTCCTCGCGCTGCTGGGCATCGTGCTCGCCGTCTATCTCGCGTTCTAGCGTCGCTCCCGCGGCGCCGACGTCCGCGGTCTGCCCGGCGCGCTGCGCAGGAGCGTGACGCGGGCCGTCGGCCTCTCGCGGTCGATTCGCGTTGGCTCGCCGCCTGCGGCTCTCGCCGCTCACGCCCTCATACCCACCGCTCGTAAGCCGGTCCACCACGGGGGAGCGCGACGGGATTACTTTGCGCCCATACGTTTACTGCGAAGCACGCCATGCTCCAGCCCGCCCACGTCGGACACCTCGCCATGCTCCGCTCGCTCATCCGGCAGGGCGCGCAGGATGGCAACTTCGACCGCGAACTCGGCGTGGCGTCGCCCGACACGGAGGCGTTCTTCGCCAAGCTGAAACGGGCACTGGTCACCGGCTACTTCGTCGAGGAGGGCCGCTCCGGCCGCATCGACACCGTCGCCGTCCCCGGCTACGTCTTCTGGCCCGACGACCGCCACAGCGGCTCGCAACCCGTCGGCTTCGGACTCTTCCGCGCCATCGAGGACGGCTACGAGCTTTGGCTGGCAGGGCTCGACCTCGGGGCGCGCGGCGGCGGCCACGGCCGCGCGCTGCTGGCGGCGCTGTTCGCCACACCGCAAGGCCAGAAAACATGGATCGTGCGCGTCCAGCGCAGCTCCCGCTACGTCAGCGCGCTGCAGCACCTGCTGGCGGACTTCGGCTTCGCCGTCGTCGGCGACACGCCGCGCCTGCGCTGGTTCCTGCGCACCGATGCGCCGGCCGGCCTGGCGTCGCGCGTGCGCGACGCCGTTGACGCCCGCAGCGCGCTAAACTAGCTGCGTCGCCAACCCTTCCGAAGTCGCAGCCGCCTGGCGCTCTAGGCGTCCGCGCGCAACGTCATGTCCGGTTCCCGGGACAACGCCCTGAACGTCTTGGGTGGCGCGCTGGCGCCATGCAGCGAGTCGCCCCGCACCGGCTTTTTCCGCAACGGCTGCTGCGACACCGGTCCGGACGACACCGGCATTCACACCGTCTGCGCGGTGATGACCGACGCGTTCCTCGTCTATTCGCGGCTGGCCGGCAACGACCTGTCGACGCCCCACCCCGAGTCCGGGTTCCCGGGCCTGCGCGCCGGCGACCGCTGGTGCCTGTGCGTCGGCCGCTGGCGCGAGGCGCTCGCCGCCGGCATGGCGCCGCCGGTGGTGCTCGCCGCCACGCACGAGGAAACGCTCGCCGTGGTCGCACTCGATGATCTCGAGCGGCACGCGATGGCGTGACGCTGCGGGCACCCTTGCCGACCAACCTTACCGGGAGAACGAAGCGATGAAGAGCATGATCGGCGAGCCGCGCGTGGTCGAGGCCGGCCGCGGCGCGGCGTGGTGGGGCACGGGCTGGCGGCTTTTCACGTCGAACTTCTGGACGTGGATCGGCATCATGATCATCTACATCATCATCACGGTGCTGATCAGCCAGATTCCGTATGTCGGCGACGTGGGGCACTGGCTGCTGACGCCCGTGTTCATGGGCGGCCTCATGCTGGGATGCGCGGCCATCGAACGCAACGAACCGCTGCGCGTCGCGCACCTGTTCGAGGGCTTCCAGGGCGTGCATTTCGTGCCGTTGATGATCATCGGCGCCGTCAACATCGCGCTGTCGCTCGGCATCGGCGCGCTCGCCGTCGCCGGCGTCATGGGCGGCATGAAGCTGGCCGACGTGGCGCGCATGGGCGCGATCGGCGATCCGTTCGAGGCGTTCCTGGGTTCGGCGCGCGCGATGACCGGCACCGGCCTGCTGACGATGCTGCTGATCCTCGTCATCGCCGCCGTGTTCGCGATGCTGAACTGGTTCGCGCCGGCGCTGGTCGCGCTGCGTGGCGCCACGGCCTTCGAGGCGATGAAGCTTTCGTTCATGTCCAGCCTGCGCAACTGGGCGCCGTTT
The DNA here is from genome assembly GCA_963823475.1 of uncultured beta proteobacterium. GTDB lineage: Bacteria > Pseudomonadota > Gammaproteobacteria > Burkholderiales > Casimicrobiaceae > VBCG01. The sequence goes on along the minus strand of CAWGLS010000014.1, from coordinate 19,871 downwards.
CTCGTCTACGGCGCCATCGGGATCGGCATCGTCGTCGCCGCCTTCATGCTGTTCGGCGGCCTGGCGCTGCTGCTCGGCGCGGGCGCGCTGATGGACGGCGGCAACAACGGCTGGGGCGCGCTGATCGGCCTGTTCGTGCTGTTCTTCGTGCTCGCGATGATCGTCGCGCTGTTCGTATGGCCGGTCGTGTTCGGCACGACCTACGCCGGCTACAAGGACACGCTCGGCGTGGCGGACGCCGAAATCGGCAATCCCGCGTATCGGTGACGGCGCGCGGCGCGTGGTGGCCTGTGACGCCCAATTCCGGACTGAACGAAGTGTCATGGCGCAGCGCTCTGCGTCGAACGCAAGGCGGGGAAGCGCAGCAAGGGTGCGTCCCCGTGCAAGCTTGGCGAACGCGGCAATCGGCGCAGAGCGCCAGCCAGGCAGTTCGGAATTGGGCGTCACAGGCCGCTAATGCGCCTGCTCCCAGTTGGCGCCCACGCCGACGTCGACGACCAGCGGCACGCGCAACTCGGCCACGCCGGTCATCAACCCGGGCAGGTCGCGCCTGATGCGCTCGACCTCGGCGTCCGGCACTTCGAGCACGAGCTCGTCGTGTACCTGCAGCACCAGCCTGGTGGCGAGCTGCTCGCGGTCGAGCGCGCCCTGCACGGCGATCATCGCGAGCTTGATGAGATCGGCCGCCGTGCCCTGCATCGGCGCGTTGATGGCGGCGCGCTCGGCGCCGGCGCGCCGCGGCCCGCCCCCGGCCTTGATGTCGGGCAGCCATAGCCGGCGGCCGAACACCGTCTCGACGTAACCGTGCTCGCGCGCGAGCTCGCGCGTGCGCTGCATGTACTCCGCCACGCCCGGGTAACGGGCGAAGTACTTGTCGATGAACTGCTGCGCCGCGCCGCGCTCGATCCCGAGCTGCTGCGCGAGCCCGAATGCGCCCATGCCGTAGATCAGGCCGAAATTCACCGCCTTGATGTAGCGCCGCTGGTCGGACGTGACCTCCGCCGGCGTGCAGCCGAAGATCTCCGCGGCGGTGGCGCGATGGATGTCGAGGCCCGCGCGAAACGCATGCAGCAACGCCGGGTCCTCGGACAGGTGCGCCATGATCCGCAGCTCGATCTGCGAGTAATCGGCCGAGACGAGCACGTGGCCCGGCGGCGCGATGAACGCTTCGCGAATGCGCCGGCCTTCCGCCGTGCGCACCGGGATGTTCTGCAGGTTCGGATCGCTGGAGGCGAGCCGACCGGTGACCGCCGTCGCCTGCGCGAACGTCGTGTGGACACGGCCCGTGTTCGCGTTGACCATCTGCGGCAGCTTGTCCGTGTACGTGGACTTGAGCTTCGAAACCGAGCGATGCTCGAGCAGCACCTTCGGCAGCGGATAGTCGGCCGCCAGTTCCTGCAGCACTTCCTCGTCGGTGGACGGCTGCCCGGTCGCGGTCTTCTTGACCACCGGCAGGTTCATCCGCTGGAACAGGATCTCGCCCAGCTGCTTGGGCGAACCCAGGTTGAACGGCTGGCCGGCCAACTGGTGCGCCTGCTGCTCGAGCGCGACGACGCGCTCGCCCAGCTCGCGACTCTGCTGCGACAGCAATTGCGCGTCGATCAGGATGCCGTTGCGTTCCATGCGGAACAGCACTTCGCGCACCGGCAACTCGAGCTGCGTGTAGACGTAATCGAGCCTTTCGTCGGCGGCGATGCGCGGATGCAGCGCCCGGTGCAGCCGCAACGTGATGTCGGCATCCTCGGCCGAGTATTGCGTCGCGCGGTCGAGCGCCACCTGCTCGAACGCGATCCGGTTGGCGCCCTTGCCCGTCACTTCGTCGTACGTCAGCGTCTTGACGTTCAGGTGGCGCCACGCGAGGTTGTCCATGTCGTGCGGCTTGTGCGACTCGACGACATACGATTCGAGCAGCGTGTCCTGCGCCACGCCGCGCAGCACGAGGCCGTGGTTGGCGAATGCGTGCTCGTCGTACTTCAGGTTCTGGCCGAGCTTCTTCCGGTCGGGATTGGCGAGCCACGGCGCGAGGCGCGCGAGCGTGGCGTCGCGGTCCAGCTGGTCCGGCGCGCCGGCGTAGCGATGGCCGAGCGGGATGTAGCACGCGCGTCCCGGCTCGATCGCCAGCGACACGCCGACAATCCGTGCCTGCATCGGGTCGAGGCTCGTCGTTTCCGTGTCGACCGCCGACAGTTCCGCGCCGTCGATGGCCGCGAGCCAGCGGGCGAGCGCGGCTTCGTCGAGCACGGTCTCGTAGTGGATTTCGGCCGGAGGCGCCGGCACGTCGCCCTCCGCCGCTTCTAAGGCGACGTCCCACCGGCGCCCGGCGTCATCGGTGGCCGCGCGCTTGGCGATCGCGCCCGCCGCATCCTGCGCCGAATCCTGCGCCGCGTCGGTGGCGCCGGGCGCGTCGCGCAGCCAGCTCTTGAACTCGTAGCGCTCGTACAGCGCCTTCACCGCCGCGGCATCCGCGGCGGCGATCGCGAGTCCGGACACCGCCATCGGCAGTTCGCAGTCGGTCTTCACCGTCAGCAGGCGCTTGCCCTGCGGCAGCCACGGCAGCGCTTCGCGGAGGTTGGCGCCGACGACGCCGCCGATCGCGTCCGCGTTCGCGATGACGTTGTCGAGCGTTCCATACTGGGCGAGCCACTTCGCTGCCGTTTTCGGACCCACCTTCGCGACGCCGGGAACGTTGTCGACCGTATCGCCGGTGAGCGTCAGCAGGTCCAGTATCTGGTCCGGGCGCACGCCGAACTTCGCGCGCACGCCGGCCTCGTCGAACTTCTCGTTGCTCATCGTGTTGACCATCGTGATCCGCGGCGTCACGAGTTGCGTCAGGTCCTTGTCGGACGACGAGATGATGGTGTCGATGCCCGCGTTGGCCGCCTGCGCGGCGAGCGTGCCGATGACGTCGTCGGCCTCCACACCTTCGACCATCAGCAGCGGCCAGCCGTGCGCGCGGACGAGTTCGTGCAACGGTTCGATCTGCCGCGCGAGGTCCTCCGGCATCGGCGGCCGATTCGCCTTGTACGCGGGATACCAATCGTCGCGGAACGTCTTGCCGGGCGCGTCGAACACGACGGCGAAATAGTCGGGCTTGCCCTCCTCGACCATTCGGCGCAACATCGAAAGCACACCGCGCAGCGCGCCCGTCGGCTCACCTTTTCGGGTGCGCAGATCAGGGAGCGCGTGGAATGCCCGGTACAGGTACGAAGACCCGTCCACCAGCACGAGCGTAGGCATGCGTCAGACCCACAAGATTCCGGAACTCATCGATCCGCACGCACTCAACACGAGCAACGGCCAGGAGGCGTGGCGGGTCCTGGGGATTATGGCAGAGTTCGCCATCGCCACCGAACGGCTGCGCGGCGTCCGGCCCGCCGTCAGCGTCTTCGGCAGCGCACGCATCAAGGAAGGCCATCCGTATTACGAAAAGACCAAGCACATCGCCCGCCTGCTCTCCGATGCCGGCTTTTCGGTGATCTCCGGCGGCGGCCCCGGCATCATGCAGGCCGCCAACGAGGGCGCGTACGCCGGCGCGTCCCCGGCGATCGGCCTCAACATCATGCTGCCGTTCGAGCAGTCGGGCAACGAGCACCAGGACGTCTCGGTCGACTTCCGGTATTTTTTCGCGCGCAAGATGATGTTCGTGCGCTTTGCGTCGGCCTACGTCATCCTGCCCGGAGGGTTCGGCACGCTCGACGAACTCTCCGAGGTGCTGACGCTCGTGCAGACCGGCAAGAGCCGGACGATTCCCGTCATCCTCGTCGGCGGCGACTTCTGGCGCGGACTCCTGGAATGGATGGGCGACAAGCTCGTCGGCGAAGGCATGATCGGCGCGGCGGACATGAACCTCATGCAGATCATCGAGGAGCCCGAGGCGATCGTCGAGGCCATCTTCAAGTTCTACGAGAGCCGCGGCTTCGTTCCCACGCGCGAAGAGCGGGAGAAGATGTTGAATTTGTAGCGGGCCGCGCAGCGGCTGCCGGTGATGCAATTTGTTCGCGCTTGGGCGTCGCTGTAGAATAGAAGCATGGTGCCGCGCTCCGTTCTGCTGGTGTTTGTTGCGATCGCGTTGGCCGCGGGCGCGCAAGCGCAGCCGGCGCCTTCGCCCGCGCCGCCACCGCCTAAGCCCGAGCCGTACATTCCGGCGCCGCCGCCCATGCCGGACGCCGGTGTCGCCGGCGACCCGGAACTCGAGCCGCAGGTCACGATCATCCGGCGCGCGACGGATACCGTCGAGGAAGTCCGGGTCGGGGGCGAACTGCGCTACGTCAAGGTGACGCCGCGTCTCGGGCCGCCGTACTACCTCGTTCCCAGCGGCAACGGCCAGACGTTTCTGCGCTACGATTCGCTCGACTTCGGGTTGAAACCCCCGATGTGGCTTCTGTTTTCCTGGTGAACTGACCCTGCCACTTTAACGTTGAATGCCGGTGCGGCCGCAACGCCCGCCGCGACCACGCATGTCCGTCTACACGCCGGTAACCGCCCTCGATCTCGACGCCTGGCTCCTGCGCTATGCGGTCGGTGGACTCGCGGAACTCGCGCCGATCGCGTCGGGCATCGAGAACACGAACTATTTTGTCACGACCGAGCGCGGCCGCTACGTCCTCACGCTGTACGAACGGCTGCCCGCCGCCGAGCTTCCGTTCTACCTGAACCTGATGGCGCATCTGGCGCGCGCCGGGGTCGAGGTCCCCGCGCCCGTGCCCGATCGCACCGGCGCGCTGTTCTCGCTGCTCATCGGCAAGCCGGCGGGTCTCGTGGCGCGCGTCGACGGCGTCCCGGTGGAAGCGCCCGACGCCGCGCACTGCGCGCTGGTGGGAGCCGCACTGGCGCGCCTGCATCTGGCGTCGCAGACCTATCGCGCGCGGCTCACCAACCGTCGCGGTCCCGCCTGGTGGCGGCAGGCATCGCGCGCCGTGCGGCCGCATCTCACCAATGCGCAGGCGGCGCTGCTCGACGCGGAGATCAAGTTCCAGACGGGATTCGGCCGCGGCAAGCTGCCCAAGGGCGCGATCCATGGCGACCTCTTCTGCGACAACGTGCTGTTCGCCGGCGAACGCGTGGCCGGCATCATCGACTTCGGCTTCGCGGCAACGGATTTCTTCGCGTATGACCTGGCCATCACCGTCAACGACTGGTGCCTCGCCGATGCCAGCGGTCGCCTCGATCCGGACCTCGTGGCGGCGATGATGTCCGCCTACGATTCGCTGCGGCCGCTGACGCGCGACGAATGCGAGTCGTGGCCGGCGCTGCTGCGCGCGGCGGCGCTGCGCTTCTGGCTGTCGCGTCTATACGACCTCCACCTGCCGCGCCCCGGCGAACTCACGCACGCGCACGATCCCGCGCATTTCGAGCGCATCCTGCGCGAGCGCGCGAGCACCCCTGCGCGCTGTCCGCTTCCGGAACGGGCCGACCGTTGAGCGCAATTCCGCGCGAGTTCGTATTCACCCGCTACCCGGCGCGGCAGGGCCTCGTATGGCTGGCGGCCGCGTACTCGATGTTCAAGGCGCAGCGGCTCGCGTGGGTCGTGCTCGTGCTCGCTTACTTCCTCGCGTTGCTCATGCTGCGCGTGGTGCCGTTCATCGGTCCCTACGCGATGACGGTGATGAAGCCGGTGCTCGCCGTCGGACTGCTGGCCGCCGCGTGGACGCAGGAGCGCGGAGGCACGCCGGCGCTTGGCCAGTTGCTGCAGGGGTTCCGGGCAAACCTCTGGGCATTGCTGGCGATCGGCGTGTTCTTCGTCGCGGGCGTCACGCTGGCGGTGTTCGCATCGTCGCTGGTCGACGGCGGCAAGCTGCTCGAGTTGATGGGTTCGGGCAGCGCGATGACCGAGGAACAACTGACGGCAAGCCTCGCCGATCCTGCGCTGCAGCTCGGCATGCTGTTTTCGGCTGTGCTGTCCATCCCCGTTCTCATCGCCACCTGGTGGGCGCCGGCGCTGGTCGTCTTCCAGGACGCGGGCGCCGCCGCGGCGCTGGCCGCCAGCCTGCGCGCGGCGGTCGCGAACTGGAAGCCGCTCCTCTTCTATGGCCTCGGCGTGTTCTTCTACGGCCTCGTCGCCCCCGGCCTCATCATCGCGGTGATCGCGATGGTCGTGCCGCCGCCCGCCGGCCAGCTGATCGTGATCGCACTGCTGCTCCCGTACTCGTTGTTCTTCGCCGCCACGTTGCACGTGTCCGACTACGTGAGCTACCGCGATGTCTTCCATTCCGGCGAGACGCTCGCGCCGCTGACGCGCGGAACCTGACACACCGGCACGGTGATGCCATGGCGGACCCGTCGGCACCCTCTCCCAACAGCCGCCTCTTGCGCTGGCTGCCCGGACTGGCGCAGCTGACGCACTATCCGCCCGGCGCGTTGCGCGGCGACGTCCTCGCTGCGCTGTCCATATGCGTGGTGATGATCCCGTCGGTGCTCGCGTACGCCGAGCTCGCGGGCGTGCGCCCGGAGGCCGGGTTGTATGCCGCGCTCGCCTCGATGATCGTGTACGCGCTGTTTGCGCCCAATCGCCGCATCATCGTCGGCCCGGATACGACGATCGCGCTGCTCGCCGGCTCGGTGATCGCGCCGCTGGCGCTCGGGGACCCGACGCGCGCCGCGGCGCTGGCGGCCATGCTGGCATTGATGGCCGGCGGGCTGCTGATCGTCGCCGGCCGCATCGGCTTAGGCAACGTCGCGGACCTGCTGTCGACGCCGGTGCTCGTGGGCTACGCCAACGGGGCGGCGCTCATTCTCCTCGGCACGCAGCTGCCGGCACTAATGGGCGTCGCGTTGCCGCGGGATGCGTTCTTCTATCGCATCTACGACGCCGCGCTGGCGCTGCCGCACGCGCAAGTACCGACACTCATCCTCGGCGCGGCGCTGATTGGCGGCATGCTGCTGCTGTCGCGTTTCGCCCCGCGGATGCCCGCGGCGCTGCTGGCGTGCGCCGTTGCCATCGGCGCGTCGATGGCGCTTGACCTCTCCGCGCTCGGCGTCGTGCACCTGACGCCGCTGGTCGCGGCGATCCCGGCGCCGTCGATTCCCCGGTTCACGTTGCGCGACGTGCAGACGCTCGCGCCCGGCGCCATCGCGCTGGCGCTGCTGATCTTCGCCGAGGGCGTGCTGCTCGCGCGCACGCTCGCCGCCAAGCATCGCGAGGAAGTCGACCCCGACCGCGAACTCACCGCGCTCGGCGCCGGCAACGTCGCCGCCGGATTGGTCAGCGGCTTTCCCGTGGGGGCGAGCACGTCACGTTCGGTGACGGCCGATGCTTCGGGCGGACAGACGCAGTTGATGCAGTGGATCGCCGCGCTGCTGCTGGCCGCATTCGTGCTGTTGCTCGCGCCGACGCTCGACGCGCTGCCGCGTGTCGCGCTGGCCGCCATCCTGATCGCCGCCGGCGTGCGGCTGTTCGACCTGCGGGAACTGCGCGTGCTGCACAAGCTCGACCGCAAGGCGTACGGCGTGGCGATGGCCGTCACGCTCGGCGTGCTGTTCCTCGGCGTCTTGCCGGGCGTGCTGCTCGGCGTCGCGCTGTCGCTTGCCCGGGTGTTGATCGAAGTGGCGCGGCCGCGCGATGCGCTGCTGCGGCGGCTGCCGACGGACCGGCGATTTCACGACCTGGCCGACGACGAGGGCGGCGTAACGACGCCGGCGGTGCTCGTCTATCGGCTCTACGCGCCGCTGATCTTCGCCAATGCGCGGTACGTCGCCCAACGACTGCGCACGCTGGCGAATGCCGCCCGCCCGCCGCTGCGCTGCATCGTGCTGGACCTGCAGGCGGTGTCGCATGTCGACGTGTCGGCGCTGGAAGTCCTGCGCGAGTTGCACGACGAGTTCGAAAGCGAAGGCGTCGACATCCGCTTCGCGCGCGCCAACCGTCCGCTGCGCGAGCAGCTGTCGCGCTGGTTCCCCGACACGATGGGCCGCGAGCGTTTCTTTCCGTCGGCGTCCGCCGCCGTAGACGATTTCCTGGCGACCCGCCCGGCGCGCGACAAATGAACCTAAAAACCGCATTTGGTGGTTGGTAGATGGGCGGCATTCAGGGCGAGAATGCGGGTGTTTATCGTGCTGATCGAGGTCACCGGATGGGTGAGGCAAAGCGAAGGCAGGTGAAGTCGCAAGGATCGATGCAATCGTGTGCGGGCGTGCAGACGGTTGCAGGTCGAGTGCAGGTGCGCTGGGAGAGCGAGAGCGCGGCGACGCCGATGGGGCAACTGGCGTACTTCATCGAATTTCTGACGCTCACCGGGCTGTGGTCGCGCTGGCAGGAGGGCTTTCCGCTGGCCTACGTCAGCCCGAATGCGCCGACCAAGGCCGAAGTGCTTGGTACCTGGATGCTGTCGATTCTGTCGGGGCACAGGCGCTATTCGCACGTCACCGCGATTCGCTGCGACGGCGTCAATCCGGGGCTGCTGGGCATGAGCAAGGTGATCAGCGAGGACGCCCTGCGCCGGGCCCTGACGGCGACCCCCGAGGCCGCAGGGATCAGCTGGCTGGACCGGCATCTGGACGAGAGCGTGGCGCCGCTGCTCGATGCGCCGTGGATTCTCGACATCGACACCACCGTCAAGCCGCTCTACGGCAAGCAGGAAGGCGCGGTGGTCTCCTACAACCCGAAGAAACCGGGGCGCCCGTCGCACAGCTATCACACCTACCTCATGGCCGGACTGCGGCTGGTGGTCGGCGCCGAGGTCAAGGCGGGCGACGAACACTCGGGCAGCCACAGCTTGCCCGGGCTGCTGAAGATCCTCGATGCCTTGCCGGCGGATCGGCGACCAAAGATCGTGCGCGGCGATTGTGGCTTCGGGTCGGATACGTTCATGCAGCCACTGGAAGAGCGCCAGCAATCGTATCTGTTCAAGCTGCGGCTGTCGAAGAACGTCAAACGCCACATCGAGCGGGTGTTCTGGGATGGCGACTGGACCGATGCCGGTCAAGGCTGGGAAGGCAAGGACGGCCAATTGCGTCTGTCCGGCTGGAAGGGCCACCGGCGCGTCCTCGTCCTGCGTCGCCCGCTCAAGGGCGAAGTGCTGATCGCGCAGGATGATGGCGCAGGGCCTGCTCGGCTTTGTCGAGTCCGACCGCAAGGTGGGCAAACGCACGACCGGCTACGAGTACGCAGTGCTGGTGACCAACCTCGAGCACGAGATTCTCGCGCTGGGCCAACTCTACCGGGACCGGGCCGATGCCGAGAATGCTTTCGACGAATTGAAGAACCAATGGGGCTGGGGTGGCTTCACCACCCATGATCTGCATCGTTGCCAACTGTCGGCGCGCGCCGTGGCGCTGATCTACAACTGGTGGAGCCTGTTCGTCCGGCTCGCCAACCCCGAGGCCCGCCGCGAGGCCATCACCAGTCGGCCTTGGTTGATGTCCTCGATCGGCCGCAAGACGCAACATGCCGGACAGACGACGATTACCCTCACCGGCTTGCACGCGCATTTCGGCAAAGCCCGTGACGCCCTGATGCGTGTCTCCGCCATGCTCAAGGCATGGACCGAGCGCGCTGCGGAGCAGTTGAACTCGACAACCGTCTGGCATCTCGTCTGCGACCATCTCAAAGAGGTCCTCGCCGGCATTCGACCACCCATGGCTTCCCGCCTTCTCGAAAGTCATCTTCGGCCAAGCGGGTAACTGCGGTTTTTAGGATCAATTGTTCAAGCGATGCGGCCAAGAATTGCGGCTGCGCCGTCTTGTCGCTACAGCGGTTGTCTTCGTCTTGCGTGGCATTCATGCTCCTTGTCGACATGCTATGCCCCCTCACACACAAAGTTTCTGACAGGCCCATTCGAACCGACCCATGCCGCAACAGCTCTCCCGCATCCACGTCGAGCACGTACTTCCAGAACACGAATCCTATGCTGGCATACAGCGCTACTTGCGAGGGAAGTCAATTCCAATAGAGGTATGAGCCTGAACGACCCGGGTTCCGGGTGAGTCTCAAGCTGCGTTCCTGGATCGTTTGTGGATAAGGGCGAAGAGTTGACTGCGGGCGTCGTTGAGCCGGGCGGCCGCTTCGTTGTCGGACATGCTCGCTGCTTGGCAATGCAAGGATTCCAGGGTGACCCCGCGCCGCAGGAACCGCTGCACGTGGTCGAGGGAGGCCAGTTTTTCGAACGGGGTCATGACCAAGCGTTGCGGGTAGCGCTTGCGGATCTTGCCCTTGGCGTCGGTGATCGCCTCGGCGAACAGGCAGGGCCGATGGAAGTTGAGGTACGGGTTGAGGTGCTCGGCGCAGAAGGCATTGACCGTGGTGGCAAAGCACTGCGGGATGTGGGCGTAGCCCAGTTGCTTGCGGATCACGGCGCCGTTCTTGGTCTCGGCCAAGCCATTGTCGTTGGAGTGGCGGGGCCGGGATTTGGTGAATTCCGCCCGCAGCTTGTCGAGCATCTTGGCCACCTGATGGTTGATGTACTCGGAACCGTTGTCGGCATGAAAGCCAAGGATCCGGAAGGGAAAGCCGGCGAGCAAGGCCTTGATCACCGGCAGCAGATACGCCTCGCTGATCTTCTCGCAGGTGGCCACCTGCTCCCACTGGGTCACGCAGTCCACGGCGTTGATGTGATAGACACCCTTGGCCCCGTCCTGATCGCCCTGGTGCACGCTGTCGATGCGGATGAACCCCGGGCGCCCCTCGGGTACCGGCGCGCGCCGCTCGCCGATGCTGACTTGGGTCGCGCGCGTCTTGGTCCACTCCCGCCGCCGCGCGAGGTAGCCGGTGCGCTGGCGCAGGTTGTACAGATGGGCCGTCGAGAGCACCGCCAGACGGGCGTAGCGGAGTGGCGCCAGTAGGCCGTCAGCGCGCGCTGCATCAAATGCCGTGTGGCCGGACCGGAGAGCGTGCCGTGCAAGCGGTCGGTGGCCGCCAGCAGGGCAACGTCGGCATCGGAGAAGCGGCGGGCAAAGCCGTGCGTGGGCGCCCGATAGCCCTTCTTCAGCGCCCCCGTCCGGGCGCGCTTGATCAACCGGACCAATTGCGGCCGCGAGTAGCCGGTGGTGCGCATCAGATAACGCACGACCAGGCCCTTGTCCGCCCGTTGCAGCCGGCCGTACCGAAAGCGGCGCAACACGACATCGGGCCGTGTCAATGACTTTGAGACACCGCGTTGATGGAAATTACTGTGCAATGGGTGGGTGTGGTCGGTGAGGTGGGCTCCTTGGCGGGCGGATTGATCCAGACGGCGGTTGTTGCGGAAGGGGGTTGCGGGCGTACGCCCTTGGAACCGTTTGGGGTTGCGTGCGAAAGCGGCATCCAGAGTCGAGGTACGTTGCTTGCAGACGACGGCGGCGCGATGGTAGTGAACGGTCTCGGGCGGTCATCATGCCGATGCCACTGTGGCGATGCTGCGTGTTGTACCAATCGAAGAAGCGCTGGCAATGGGCGCGGGCATCCTCGATGCAGCCGAAGCGTTCCGGAAAGTCGGGGCGATATTTCAAGGTCCGGAATTGCGCCTCCGAGAACGGGTTGTCGTCGGAGACGTGCGGTCGGCTGTGGGTCTTGGCAACGTCCAGATCGACCAGCAGTTGCGCGACGGGCTTGGAGCGGCATGCTGGTGCCGCGGTCGGCGTGCAGGGTCAGCGTGCCCGGCTGTTAGTGGCTGCGTAAAACCGCGGGAATTTGCCGCGGAGCCGCGAGGTACCGCTTGGCGGTGACGCGCGCTCGGGCCGAGGCGGTCAGAACTGCGGTTCCGAATCGAAGGGTAGATAGCCCTGGCGCAGGTCGTGGTCGTCGTTCGGATCGTCGATCTGCTCGCGCAGGGCGTGCTGGATGTCATGGCCGTAGTAACTCCAGATCTGATCGCGTAGCAGGTCGATCATTTCGAACACGGCGAGGGCCTCGGCCGGGGTCCAGTGTTCGGGCAGCTCCAGTGGGCGAATGCGATGGGCGGTCATGACTTCTTGCCGGTGCGTCGTTGCTTGCGTTTGGCGGCGCGCTCCTCGGCTTCTTTGAGCCGGTAGGATTTGCCATCGAGGGCGATGACTTCGGAGTTGTGGATCAGCCGGTCGATGAGCGAGACCACGCAGGCGGCGTTGGGGAACACCTCATGCCATTCGGCAAACGCCCGGTTGGTCGTGATGACCGTGCTCTTCTTCTCGTAGCGCCGGTTGGTCAGTTCGAACAGCAGGTCGGCGTGGCGGTTGGAGTAGGAGAGGTAGCCGACCTCGTCGATACAGAGCAGGTCGAAGCCGGCGTAGTGGCGCAGGCGGCGGTGCAGCGCGGAGGCGCTGTCGAGGGCGGTCAACTCACCCAGCAAGGCGCCGGCGCTGATGAACAGCACGGTGTGTCCGGCCCCCAGCGCCTGGTAGGCGACGTTGCGGGCGATGGTGGACTTGCCGATGCCGTTGGGGCCGATGAGGACGGCGTTGGCGGTTTCGGTCATGAACTGCAGGCGCAGCAGTTCCTCGATTGCCTGGCGATCGCAGACGGTGGGCCAGCTCCAGTCGAAGTCGACCATCGGCTTGAAGGCACCGATGCTCGAGCGGCGCACCCGGCGCTCCATGCTGCGCCGAGCGCGTTCTTGTTCCTCCCACTGCAGCAAGGGGGCGAGCCACGGCGCGCTGGCGGCCTCCTCCCAGTGGGCGACGACACCGTTCAGGTGCAGGGCCTGGGCCCGGGCGCGCAGTTCAGTCGGGGTCGCGGTCATTGGGCGAGTCCTGGAGGCGGTCATAGGCGGCGAGGTGGTGAGGGCGCACGATCACGTCGCGCTGCTGCAGGTGCGCGGGCAGCGTGACGATGTTGGCGGGTGGCTGGGCGCGTTGCTCGCGGTGACGCTCCAACGCCAGGCGCACGGCGTTGGGGTGAGGCACGTCGCGGGCAAGGGCCTCCTGCACGGCGGCGGCCAGTTCAGCGATGGTGCATTGCTGGCGCAGCCGTTGCAGCGCTGCCGTGATCGAGCCGAGGTTGTGTCCGCGGGCGGCGGCGCGCACCAGCAAGTCGCGGATCGCCGGCACCGCGTGGATCAGGGCGTCGCTGACACGGTGCCGGCGCGCGGCGCGTTTGTGCTCGCACAGCGCGGCAAGATGCGCCGGATCTTCGATCTGCGCGCCGCGGTCGTAACTGCGCGCGTGCTCGGCGACGACGCTGGTGGCGTCGACCAGGCGCACGCGCTCGGTATCGGCGAGTACGGTGAGCTGGCGGCGCACCTGGGTGTGCGGCACCGAGTAGTCGTTGAGGTCGAAGCGGGCATAGGGTGTCTTGCCGATGCGCACCACGGCGCGCTCATGCCGATCGAAGCTGTCGGCCGGCAACGCCAGCAGCAGCGGCTGCTCCTGCGCGAACGCCGCGGCCACGGTGAGGTCGCTGTCCTCGGGACAGCGGCGTTGCCTGGCCGGGCCCGCGCACCAGGCCGCGGCCTCGGCATTGAGCGTGGCCAGATCGGTCACGGCTCGGGCGGCGAAGAAGGCATCGCGGACGTAGCGGATGGCCCGCTCCACCCGACCCTTCTCATTTCCCCGCGCCGGTGCCACGGGCCGCGGCTCGTAGCGATGATGAGCGGCAAACGCCAGCAGCGTCGGGTGAAACCGGATAGCGTCGTCCTGGCGCTCCAGCACGGCGCTGCGCAAATTGTCGTAGAGCACGACCCTGGCCGCCCCACCGAAAGTGGCGAAGGCTCCGGCATGGCCGGCCAGGAAGCTGCTCATGCGCGCGTCGAGGAAGAAGCGCAGATAGATGGCCCGCGAGTAGCTCAAGACCATCACGAAGGCCATCAGCGGGCGGCGCGCGCGTCCCACCTGCAGGTGACCGAAATGACCCCAATCACACTGCATCTGTTCCGCCGGGAGGGTGCGCAGCCGCAGGTACGCCTCGGCCGGCGGGCGCGGGCGCAGCAGGGCGACGCGGTGGCGGAACTGGCTGGCGCTGCCGGCAAAGCCGCGCTCGCGCGCCATCACGAACAGCCGGCTCGCGGTCAGCCGCGGGAAGCGCCGCAGCGTCTCCACGATCAGCCCCACGTAGGGATCGACCGCGCTCGGGCGCACCGTCGTCCCCGGACGCGGCAACCCCGCCTGGGCCAGCACCCGTTGCACGGTGGTGTGATGGACACCCAGTTGCACCGCAATCGTGTTCAGACGCCACTTCTCGACATGGTAGAAGCGCAGGATCTGGGCTTCGCGCTCACGGGAAATCATCGGCACTCGCTCTCCAACTTGGCGCCGGTCGGGGGACCGGCGACCCGGCGGTGATGCCGCAGCCAGCCCAGACGCACCGCGCTCGCACGCGCGGCACCGCACCGACTGCACCGCAGCGTGGGTGCCATCGCCGGCGACGGCACCGTGACCGCAGTGCCGCCATTGGCGGTGTCCGGCAGGGGCGGCGGCAACGCCGCTACAGCAGGCAGTAGAGCATCGGCTGCCGGGGCGACGGAACCCTGATGCGTCACGTTCTGGCAGCGGACCCGGTACCGCCGCGAGCGCGCGGCGTGGGCAAAGCGACCCGGGCGACTGCCCTGATAGCGCCTGCCGGCCGCCCGCACCGACTCCCGGCGCCTGGCTTGCGCGCACCCCGGTCCGCAATACACGTTGCCCCGGTCGCAGCGACTGCATAGCACTACCTGGGCGCGACACCGCCCGCACAGAAACATCCGTCCCGGCTCGTTCATCCTCGCCCTCGGCCACAGCCGAAGTGCGATGGACACCAAGCGCGCTGGATGCAATACTCGACAGCGCATAGGGGCGCCGCACGGCTCCCCGGTGTGGGGCGCGGCGACGGAACATACTTCCTGGTAGGACCGTCGTCGCGCTTGTTTTACTTCGGCGCCGCCATTATCGGGCGCGCGTCACCGCCATGGTGGCGCACCGGCACCCACCAGCGTTCGCCAGCAACGCACACCTCAGTTCCACGGCACAGTGGAGCGCTGCAACCCACCCCCAAAAGACGAACCGAATCGATCGACGCGATCCGCCAGCGATCAGGCTACGGAAGCACGCAATCTACGCTCCGCGGCAAATATCCGCGGGTTCTGGCAGCCATCAACACCTGCGACAAGAAGCAGCGCCAGTGCCGCGCTGTCATTAAAGAACAACGCTATCGCTGCACCCAAGGCGAAAACCACCCCGGCCCAGTCGCCGCGAGCAAAACGCCGAGTAGCAGCCGCGTTTATCGCCGAGTTAACTTGGGCACTTACCGTCGCACCCGGCGCCACTTCCCCTGCGACCGGTGGTACTGAGTCCTTAACGCCTAGTGCCTCCAGTGTGCGCGCCGCCTCAGCGCGCAATTCGGCCCGCTCCACGAGCAATTTCTCTTTGGCCAGTGCCGCCAACTCCTGCCGCCGCGCTGCTATCTTCGCGTTCAGGTCCATGCGACGGCTACTCGTCGTCAGCGAGGTGGCTTATGGCGGCTCCGAGCACGGTAGTGCCGACAGCCAAACCCACGGCGCCCGCCGCCGCAATATGTCCCTTGTGCTTGGCGGATTCTTCCGCCGCGATAACGTCGTCAATACAACGTGCGGCCCGTGCCACTCGTTCCACTTCGGGAATCCGTCGTTCGAACGTCACCATAAGTGTCTCGCGTTGCGCGATGACCACGTGGCGTTGCATCACCTTGACCATGAATACGAGCCGCCATCCTTCGGAAGCCATCGCGTTGATGTATGCCTCGAGCACCCCGGTTTCGATTCGCCCATCACCCAATAGCACCGAACTGATTGCACCATCGGCTACGTCGATAACCTTGTATTCGAATTCCATTGGACTCGCGGATGACATCAACCTTCCCTTCACGATTCACGATGCCGGTGTCGAAATGTTAGGCGGGGCGCGGAAACGCAGGGTTGACGACTGTCAAGCAAGCTGGTTGCGGAGCAATGCTAAGTCTTGGACGCAATTTCTAGACTGCATACAAGCTATTGATTGTATTGTCGATTTTGCCTCGAATCTTACGCGCCGTCGGCCGGCATTACCGAGACAAGGCCGGCACCTAACCGACAGCCACCTCGTCCGTCAGGTGCCGGTCTTGCATATCCAAAACAACTCCAAAGGAGAAGCACCATGGTTCAGTTCCTGATAGTCCTCCTCGCGATTCCGGGAGCCCTCTTAGGGGCATGCCGAAAACCTTCTGGCACGTGGCTCATGGCAGCCATGTGGGTCCTGCTCATCGCGTCCAAGATGCTGGACGTGAACTGATATCGGCGGGGGCAATTAGCGCCAGGCTCAAGAGGGCCTGGCGCACGTGGGGGAGCCGAGCGTTTCCGCGGCACAACGAGATGCAATTCACACGCGACCCACGCGACCGGCAAAGTGTGAATTTACGTGTGAATGTGGGACCAAACAGGACCATCGAAGACAACACGCGCGAAGGCTCCAAGAACGTAAGCCTTTGAATCGCCTTGTCTCAGGTGGTCTGGCGTGGTCTGGCGTGGAAGGCCGATGGAGCGGGTGAAGGGAATCGAACCCTCGTCGTAAGCTTGGGAAGCTTCTGCTCTACCATTGAGCTACACCCGCGACCGGCCCGATTCTAATGCTTCGCGGAGTTTCCGGGCAAATGCAGTGGCATTGCCTTCGCGGCGCGCCGCCGGCATTCAGCCGAGTTTGGCCAGCGCCGCATCGAGCGCTGGCAGCGCACCGGGCAGATGCATCGCCGTGCCCCGGCGTCGACAATCGAGCAGCGCGGCGCGATCAGGGGCGCCGCGACCCGCCGCCGCAAGCACGCGCCCGCGCGCGACCTGGAAATCGATCCACGGCACCGGCTCGGACCGCGTGAGGGCCTCCAGCGCCGCCACCTGCCGCAGCGCAAGGTCCCAGTCGGCATGGCGAAGTGCCGCATCGATCGCCTCGCGGCGAAGCCAGAAATGGCTATGCGCGGGACAGCCGGGCGCCAGCGACCGCTCGCCTTCCGCCAGCACCGGCGCGAGATCGTCGGCATCCTCGACCATCAGCGCACGCACGCCGAGCAGCAGTCCGCCGACAAAGCGGAGGCCGACGCCCTCGGCATCCGCGAACGCCCCGTCCAGCGCCAACCGCGCGTCGCGGCGCCGTCCGGCGTGCCAGTACGCGTACGCGAGCAGCGCGAGGTCGAACACCACCCACCGTCGCGAACCGATTTCGCGCGCACGCGGTCGAGCTCCGGCAACGCGGCGTCGGCGGGCTCGAGGTAGGTATGGACGATCGCCAGCATGCAGCGATTGTTCAGCGAAAATCGCGTCAGGCCGCCGCGGTCGCAGACCGCGACTCACCGCTCGAACGCCGCATACGCGGACGCCATGCGGCCGTCGGCATACAGCACGTCGGCGAGTCCCGACAATGCCTGCGCCTCGCATTCGATGTCGCCGGTCGAGCCGCGGCGCCAGGTTCACCGCGTCGCCGGTGACGGTGTAGTGGCGGTGCACGGCGCTTCCCGTGGCGGCCGCCACGACTTCGCCGCTCGCCACCCCCACATGCGCCGCCAGCGGCCGGCCGAACTCCGCCGACAGCGCGGCCATCGCCGCGTGGATGCCCATCGCCGCGCGCAGCGCGCGTTGCGTGTCGTTGCCGTAGGCGACGGGCGCACCGAACACGCCCATCACCGCGTCGCCGATGTGCTTGTCGATGGCGCCGCCGCATTGGCCGATCAGGCCGTCCACCAGCTCGAAGTAGCGGGTGAGCAGCCGGTGCACTTCCTCCGGGTCGAGCTCAGCTGACAGCGCCGTGTAGCCCGACAGGTCCGCGAAGAGCACGGCGACCTGCCGCCGTTCCGGAGGCGGCGCCTCGGGTGCCGCCGTGACGGTGCCGTCGCGCAATGCCGTGCCGCATTGCGGGCAAAACCGCGCCCCCGCGGGGACCGCCGCGCGGCAACTCGGACAGGCGTCGGCAGGGGTCGCCATCGCAACGCGATTCTGACGCGACTTGCCCCTGCGTCGCAATCGGCGTAACGTCCCTTCGACGCTAGGGGTCCTGGTCGCCGCTTGCAGGTTCGGCGGCCGGGTGAGATGAAACCCTTGGAACCTGATCCGGATAATGCCGGCGCAGGGAAGCGTGAAGCGCCTCCTCCCTTCCGCTCCTCGCGTTGCATGTCCTCACCCGAGGAGTACGCCATGAATGCCAACGACCAGTTCTTCGCGCGTGACGCGAAGGTCGATTCGGCTGCCGTCGCACCGCTGCCGGCGTCGCGCAAGATCTACGTGCAGGGCTCCCGCGCCGACCTGCGCGTGCCGATGCGCGAGATCGCGCAGAGCGACACGCCCGCCACGTTCGGCGCGGAGAAGAACCCGCCGCTCGTCGTCTACGATTGCTCGGGGCCGTACACCGACCCGGACACGGCGATCGACATCCGCAAGGGCTTGCCGCCGCTGCGCGCCGCGTGGATCGCCGAGCGCGGCGACACGGTCGAACTGCCGGGTCCGACGTCGGCGTTCGGCCAGGCGCGGCTCGCGGATCCCGCGCTGGCCGGCCTGCGCTTCGACCTCCACCGCCAGCCGCGCGTCGCCACAGCCGGGGCACGAACGTCACGCAGATGCACTACGCGCGCCGCGGCATCGTCACGCCGGAGATGGAGTTCGTCGCGATCCGCGAGAACCAGCTACGGCCGAGCGCGTCGCGCAGTTCCCGGAAAGCGTCCGCCGCCAGCATCCGGGCCAGAACTTCGGCGCGGCCATTCCCGCGGTGATCACGCCCGAGTTCGTCCGCGACGAGGTCGCCCGCGGCCGCGCGATCATCCCCAGCAACATCAACCACCCGGAATCCGAGCCGATGATCATCGGCCGCAACTTCCTCGTCAAGATCAACGCCAACATCGGCAACTCCGCGGTGTCGTCGTCGATCGGCGAGGAAGTCGAGAAGATGACGTGGGCGATCCGCTGGGGCGGCGACACGGTGATGGACCTCTCCACCGGCAAGAACATCCACGAGACGCGCGAATGGATCGTCCGCAACTCGCCGGTGCCGATCGGCACGGTGCCGATCTACCAGGCGCTGGAAAAGGTCGACGGCAAGGCCGAGGACCTGACGTGGGAAATCTTCCGCGACACGCTGATCGAGCAGGCCGAGCAAGGGCGTCGACTATTTCACGATCCACGCCGGCGTGCTGCTGCGCTACGTCCCGATGACGGCGAAGCGGATGACCGGCATCGTGTCGCGCGGCGGCTCGATCATGGCCAAGTGGTGCCTCGCGCATCACCGGAGAGCTTCCTCTACACGCACTTCGAGGACATCTGCGAGATCATGAAGGCGTACGACGTCGCGTTCTCGCTCGGCGACGGCCTGCGTCCCGGATCGATCCACGACGCCAACGACGAGGCGCAGATGGGCGAGCTCGCCACGCTCGGCGAACTGACGCAAGTCGCGTGGAAGCACGACGTGCAGGTGATGATCGAAGGCCCCGGCCACGTGCCGATGCACATGATCAAGCACAACATGGACGAGCAGCTGCGGCTGTGCGGCGAGGCGCCGTTCTACACGCTTGGGCCGCTCACGACCGACATCGCGCCGGGCTACGACCACATCACGAGCGCCATCGGCGCCGCGATGATCGGCTGGTACGGCACCGCGATGCTCTGCTACGTGACGCCGAAGGAGCACCTGGGCCTGCCGAACAAGGCCGACGTGAAGGACGGCATCATGGCCTACAAAATCGCCGCGCACGCCGCCGACCTCGCCAAGGGTCACCCCGGCGCGCAGATGCGCGACAACGCGCTGTCGAAGGCGCGCTTCGAGTTCCGCTGGGAGGACCAGTTCAACCTGGGCCTCGACCCGGACAAGGCGCGCGAATTCCACGACGAGACGCTGCCGCAGCATGGCGCCAAGCTCGCGCATTTCTGCTCGATGTGCGGGCCGCACTTCTGCTCGATGAAGATCACGCAGGACGTGCGCGAGTACGCGGCGAAGCAGGGCATCGCCGAGTCCGAGGCGCTCGCCAAGGGCATGGAGGCGAAGGCCGTGGAGTTCGTGAAGAAGGGTGCGGAGATCTACTCGAAGGC
>CAWGLS010000013.1:0-74479 GCA_963823475.1 uncultured beta proteobacterium | reverse complement strand
GAACGCCGCCGCCAAGCGCGCCCAACAAGCCAAAGATTGCGCTTGCGTTTGCGTTAACGAACTGAGCGAACTCTGGTGGCATGTAGGGAATGAGGGTAACTGAACCCAGCTAACCGGCGGGCCGCGCCGATGCACGACAAGTAGAAGTCTCGTGCCGGCACGTCCGGGTGAGCGCTGGGTTAGCCCACGGCAATTCGAAAGCTCGCACTTGGTCTGTTCGTTGCGCCATTTTTGAAGAGTACTTCGACGCCGCCACCCGCCTGCCCAAAATTGGGCGTCGCAGTCCCGATTAGTTCCGGGCGATCGAATGTGACAAGCTGGAATAAGAAGCGCGCAGATGCGGGGTTAGGCAAGGCGTAGCGGCCGACTGCGGCAAATCCACTTGGTACAAAGTGCATATCATTGAATGTTGTTGCATATGTACCAGGCAGAAAATTTCCCCGTTGGTGTCTGGATGCGGCGATCTCGGTAGTACGAGGAATATCGATAGTAGGAATGAGGCGCTCGAACTTATTACGTAATCCGACGGCGTTATCACCGAGTAGGGCGACTTAAGGTCGAGTTGTTCAGCCTGAGCATCGCGGTCAAATAGCGAGAATGCGATTGACAGGTCTCCTTCAATAGAAAGGCGATCAAGCGATTCATTACCAAAAATGTCGGGGTCGCCCGATAACAATGAATACTCACCTTCGGTGAATTGTCGGTCCCTCAGTTCGTCCAAGGGGATGGCAACTGTCGCGTTGAAGATGACGAACACAGTTCCCCGATGTCGAACGATTTGATACCCCATGCCGGACTCAGGGTGCTCGACTAGTCGTGTAACGGTGTCTTTGTCGATGCGATATAAAGGCACGCGTAGCTCCCGTGGGCTAACAAGAAACAGAGAACCTAACAAAAACGAAAACAAAACGTCGTCCATCCGAAACTCTACTGCGAAAATGGGGAAATTGCTTGACCAATCAACGGTCCGGCCTGATTTCGTAGCACTTAACTGGATAGTGGGCGGTCGCGGGATTCGCCAAATTCGTAGGGCCCGACAACGCAGCCGATGACCGGGCTGACGAACGCGTCAATGTAGAGGCCCTCCGCGTGCATGGCGGGGTCCAGCTCGGACGAATGGAACACCCCGATAGGATCGTCGGACGATACGGTGGGCAAGCTGTGAAGTCTCTTCCTCTCACCCATGGCCAAGTCCCAACTGCCCAGCGAGTAGTCGCAGGCGAACCTGCTCTGGTGTGTGTTCTACCAGTTGCCAGTCGCCCGCTGGGTCCATAACGTAAGCGATGTCGTGCGATGTACCGGCTTCCCGATAGTCGCCTTCCACCATCACCCGGCGCGTTTCGCCTATAGCGTTGTCGAGCATCGTGCCTTCGACCCGTTGCGCATCTGCACACGCTTGCCCTTCTTGATTTCGTCAGTCTTCATTTGTTTGCTCGGAGGATAAGGATTAGTCGGCAATCATGCGTTCATGACTTGAACGACGAGCTTGTCCGCCTGACCGTGGATGTCACCGATGACATCGTAGTTCATCAGTGTCTCGACCACCGTATTCGGCAACTTGGTCCAGCCGGCGAGCTTGGCCGCCTGCAAAATGTCGTGGCCATCTAGCACTTCATACGTGCCGTCGGCTCGCTTGCACACCGTAACCGGGTCGCACTTCGGCCCCTCACCGTTGATAGCCGCCACCATTCTTTTCGCCGCCGCTAGGACGCGATCGAGCTGGACGGGATCAGACTCAAGCGCTGGCTTGTCATCTGCAAGCTCGCTGGCATTCAGGCTGGTGAACGGCTTCTCGGCCAACGCGACCCGCCCATCAACTTCGGCGATCGCCACGGGTTGCCCCAAAATTTTCGTTGAACTGGCCGGGGGCCTGACGCAAGCAGATCACCGGCACACGATAGGTAAGCATGAGCCCGTCGATATTTTCCATCCGAATGAAATCTTTCTCGACGGGGTAGGCAATGCGACCAGGTCCATGTTGTCGTCCAGGTCCGCCAACTTGACCGATCGGGCGATCACGTTCATGCCGGCACGCCTGATGAAGGCCATGTAGTCGGCCTCTTCCTCGGGGCGCTTGGTAAGGGAGTCCACGGCCTCTACGACATCTGCGGGGATGCCTTCGCCGGCCAGTCGCTCCAACGACCAGCCTGCGCCGTCCTCGACGACATCGTGTAGCACGGCAGCCATCATCGCTGCTTCGGTGTCCATGCGGAGCATCATCCGCAACGGGTGCAGGACGTAGGGCGCGCCGGCCTTGTCGATCTGGCCCGCGTGGGCCTCGACGGCAATGGCGATGGCTCGTTCTAGGGTCTTCATCTGTGGTCCTCTTGGTGACATAATGACACTATCTTATCGCACATAGTGGCAGAAAGCAATTAAGTGGCCGAGCCCCAGAAGCGTTTGTTCCCGATCGTGACCGCCGACGTGGCGCTGTTCACGTCTGATCGATCACAAGCCTGCGCGTGCTCCTGATCCAGCGAGCAAACGAGCCGACGCCTGGTGGATGGGCGCTGCCGGGTGCGGTGTTGAAGCCTGAAATCGACCGACCGTGGACGACGCCGCGCTGCGGGCGGTGGCGAGCAAGACCCGCGGTGGTGCTACCGCATCTGGAGCAGGTCGCCGACTAGCAGCGGCGCCGACCGTGACCCGCGTGGATGGTCGGTGAGCATCCTCTACTACGCGCTCCTGCCGAGCGACAAGGTGCCGGCGGTGGCGGGCGACAAGACCGAGGCAATCGAGTGGTGCGATCCCGCCGGCCGGGCCATAGGCTGGCCTTTGACCATGCGGTGCGGCCTTGAAAGCCGCGTTGGATACCCTTCGCGCGAAGGTGGAGCAGGGCGCGCTGCCCCTGCACCTATTGCCGGCGAAGTTCACGCTAACCGACCTGCAACGCGCCTGCGAGGCGATTCTCGGGCGTGCCCTCGACAAGGGGGCGTTCCGACGCAAGATCGCAGGCGACCCCACGCTTGTTGAGGTACTTGGCGAGTTCCTGCGGGGACCGCAGCGGCCGGCGCAGCTATATCGCGCTATTGGAGGTTTCGCGTTCTGACGTTACTGTTTGGATAGCGATGAACTCCGCCCTGTGTCAGCAAACGCACAGACAGAGCATGCACCCGCCGCGTAGGTTGCCATACGGCGATTACCGTCTCGTCACCGGATAAGCCGCTGTTTGAAGTCCGTTACCGGCATCTACTACTATCGACTTTCGCGTCTCGCGGTCAATTGTTCATTGCCGCCGGAGTGCTCGACCGCCACGCGGTCGCCGCACTTCTTCGGCAGCAGGCGCGACATAGCCGACTGCCGCGTGTTGTCCCACAGCTAACAAAGGTAACCGACGCGTTGACGATTACCCGCCAATTTAAAGCCGCGTACCGGCCCGTCCGGTTGAGCGCTGGGTTGGGCGTCATGGAGCAATATGCGCGACAGTCAAGAGGTTCTGACTTCGTCGTGGCCAAAGGGACCCTTCCCATCATCGTTCAACAGCAGATTCAAGAAGACGAAAATCCAATATCGAAAGGTGTCGTACTTCATGACAATGATCCGCAAATCCTTCATCGACCAGAATGCGCTTGAATTCCAAGGAAGCTTGGCGTCGATGATGTAAGCCGTGTAATTGTTGGCAGTACGATTGGGCAGATCGAATGCTGGCTCCGCAGACGAAGTGTCCCATTGCTGATCCGCCCAGTATCGTTGTGCATCGATGTTGTTATATCGCCAATGAAAGTGCGAAAACCCGTTGCGAAGTGTTCTCCAAATCTCAGGGAGGCGAGTTGCGATTTCCGAGTCCGGTACTCGACGGAAGGACGGTTGCTGCAAAGTATCCGTTCTCCAATATTCGCCATTCTTCAATATGTTTAGGAATGGCAAATCGAGTCCTGGATTGGATGTAAAGAGACTTGCGACAGCTTGATCTGCGTCCTCCCCGCTGCTCTCTCTGATTGCCTCGTACATCTCGTTGAGTAAGGCCCAAAGCACAGTGATATCCGAGATCATCGAGGCATTCGGGTATTCGAAGAACGCCTTTCCGTCGGCATCCCACCTTGGGATTGACCTTCGCGTGTCTCGCGTGAATTCAAAGTAGCCCTGGAATTTCGGTTTCATTGATTCCGTGATGCAGTCCAGCGCTAGCGGTGGAAGGCCAGTCAAATTCAATGGAAACCTCACCAGATGCAACTCCCGAGTGGCGTGAGTTGAGCCAAGCGTGACGCCTAACGTATCAAGCTAACCGGCGGGCCGCGCCGACGCGCGCGAGAAACGAGCCGCGTGCCGGCCCGTCCGGTTGAGCGCCGGGTTAGGCCGCGGCAAGGGGGCTGGCGAAAGCGCGGGGAAGGACATGCGCCAAACGATAGCGCCACGCGCGAGCGGACGCAAACGCCGACTGGAGAAAGCGAAACCCAACTGGACAGGAAGTGGCACCATGCCGTCCGCCCCCCTGAGGTGCTGATGAGTCGCGGGGAAGAACGCCGGCGCGACCCTGAGGGAAGCACCGGAGGGCGAGCGCATGCGGTGGCAGACCAACACCGGCGATCACCGCAGCCGAGAACCGCGCGACGCTGCACTTGTTGCGGGCCTAACGCACAAGGTGAGCGGCGCGCCGCGCTGACGCGCGCCAAGTAGAAGCCACGCACCGGCGCGTCCGCTCGACCGCCGGGTTAGGCGGCAGGTTGACGGAACCGGCGCACGGCGACCAAGAGCGCGCTGGACACACCGGCGTGGGCATTGGCGGAAGCTCCCGCATGACGCGTGGTGTGCCAGCTTGCGCGCAGCTGATGGCGTTGGCAACGCCGTGCGGTAGCAGGTTGCGAACGTGGGCACGGAAGCCGCTGGCGCGAGGCGGCGGCAGCACGGGAACGCTGGAGACGCCGCCGGTGCCTATGGTCGAGCGCGTCGAGTCCGCCTGAATGTCAGCACCACCGATGCTCGCCGGAGGACGCATGTCGAGGTGCCGCAACGAAGGTGCATGCATTGCTCCGATGCTCACCGACCTGACGCCTAACAAAAAATCGGGAAACCTAAAAGCGACGGAAAGCAAAACATCGTTCTTCCGAAACTGTAATGCGAAATGGGAAAAATTGCTCGACTGATCAATGGTCCGGTCCGATGTCGTAGCGCCTATTGCGATAGTCTGCGCCGTCGCGGGACTCGCCAAATCGGCCTCGCCGACGGACGCGCGGTTCAGTCGTTGCTTCGTCCAGCTATCCTCCTACTTGGCCAGCGCCCGCGCGCGGCCTTCGCGCAGGGCGTTCAGGAGGGCATCGCCGTCACTGTGTTCGATGGCCACGTGTCGCCGAACTCTTCGGCAGCAGCTTCGACAACAACCATTTGCGGGAGTCGATCATGAGCCGCTTGTGCTCCGGCAGAACTGTCAAGTCGTCGGCGACTTGCAAGATGTCCTCGGCGTAGCGTTCAAGCCCGACCTTCTTCGCGCGCATGTACTTCTCCATCAATTTCCCGTCATGCGCGAGCCACCGCCAAAACGTGCCCATCGGGATGCCGTGGGCCTGCGCGGCCCTATAGGCGGGCTCGCCCGCCGTGATGTCCGCGAGAATGGCGTCGAGTGCCGCACGCCCTGTCGGCGTCTTGCTGCCCCGGTGGGGCGAGGGTTCCCTGGCTCGCCCGCGCCTGGGGACGGCCTCGGCGTCACCAACGGTTGTAGAGAGTGATTGTTTGAGCACGGGACGAGCGTAGTACGTTTTCAAGGGCTGCGCCTTCGGCCATTCGGGATTACTGCGGTTGGTTTGGTGATTGGTGAAGGCTGGGTCAGGTATGGCCAGCGCGCTCGCCCGGTACGTTGATCCGGGTCGGCTGGTTGCGGCTGGTAGCACTCGCAGCGGCGGGGGATGTCGATCACCGGATGGTATTGGCGCGCGACACCACCCGGCTGCTCCCCCCGCCATGCAGCGAGGCAGCGGTGCTCGCGCGGCGCCAGGTTTACGCAGTCGGCGCAGCGACGACGATCGTCGATGTCCTCGGGCGCGGGTACGGGCCGACCCTCGTCAAGTTCCGCTACCAAACGACGGAAGCTTGTCAACGCAGCTTCGGGATCAGCAAGCGCCACCGCGAGAGCTTCGACGCGATCAACGTCAGGCCCATCCGCCAGGATCAACCGGATCAACACGCGCAATTCACGTTCCTGTTCCGGCGTCGCGCCGCCTTGCTGTCCCCCGCGATTCGTGGAGTTTGCGACTGCGACATTTGCGACAGTTGCGACAGTCCGCTCTCCCCCACCCCCGCCCAAGTGTCGCAGAGTCGCAACTGTCGGTCGCACCCATCCGATCAAGAAGGGCCATCGCCGGTCCCGAGCAGTGCCGGGTTGACCTGTACCAACCGCTTGCGCCCTTCACCGACTTCGCAAACACGGCCGGCCTCGCTCAACTCCGCGAGCGCAGCATCAAGCGCATGCTTGCCGCGCACTGCACTCGGTCCTCTGTTGGCAATCGTGTGGCGATCCACTCCCGCGACCCCGCCACGCTGGCAGAAATCGAGTAGCCACTTATCCAGCTTGCGGGCATTGGTCAGTTCACGCGGCGCCGCGGCGTCTCCGAGGAACGCCCGCGACTGATACAGATGCCAACCGACGATGCGCGCCGCGGCAGCAACAGAGTCCGCCCCGACGTGTCCGGTGGGGCCATGGGCGAACAGGTGAAACAGGCGGCCATGCGGGCGACGTTGTCGGCCGCCTTGCTCGCCACGTCGCGGGCTTCGGCCATATCGCCGCCGGGTCGAAGTTCCCGCTCCACGTCGTCATGAAAGCGAACCCACAGCGCGCGGGCCTCTGCCGTCAGCGTCAGCATCGGCAACACCAGCGCGCCCGACTCGTCCGGCTGTACCGACAGTTCGAGCAACTCCCGCAGGCGTACCGCGAACGCGGGCATATGTCGCCACTCCGGCGCCGACTTGAACGCCCGCGATCCCTGCGTGCTCACCGGAGCGGCGATCAGGAAACGCGACAGGAAGCCGCTGCTCCGTGCGAGGCCCTTCGTACCCTCCATGAATTGCCGGAGCGTCTCCGGCTGCACCGCCAGTCCCATCGTCAGGCGCGCGCCGGAAACCATGAAGTTCTCCGACGTGCGCCGGTCGCACGCAGTGCGTCCGCCCTCCCAAAGGGCGTTCAGCAGCGCCAGATTGCGCATGGCGGAGTCCCGGTTCATGCCGTGCCCGCCGAGCACAACGCCCCCTCGCTGGACATCACGCCGCCGGACGGCCATGCCATTGCCAAACCCCATGCCAGTGCCTCGGGCGTCGCATCCGCGTGAATTAGGCGCGGGACACGATATGGTGCGGGCCTCTCTGCCTCCACCAACTCCAATTCATGCGTGATGGCGTCGCAGTTCTTACCCTTCTTGCTCGCGTCGCGGATGCGAGTCTTGATCCCGTCCTTGCGCGCTTCCCACGCGGCGATGATCGCGGCATGTCGGGCAATGTGCGGCCGTGCGGCTTCCATCTGATCGCGTTCCCACTCGCGGATCGGCCGCAGGAAGTGGCCGTCACAGGTGGTCTTGCGTTCGCCGGACTCCGCGACCGCCAACAGATACAGGCTGACCGGCCCTTCCAAATTCTCGGCCCGCTGCACGTCCGCCAACCCCTGACCGGCAAGCGACAGCGTGGACAATGCCGAGCACGCGGCGAGCACGGGCGGGCATTGAACAAAGGCGAGAACTTCGGCGACGGCCTCGCGGATGCCGACGGGCAGCGCGTCGATGGGATACGCCGCCACGTCTTCCGCCAGGACGAGCGATTGCGGTTCGGGCCATTCGTAACTCGCAGAATCGCCCGCTGCCGCATCCGGCGTTGCGACCGGGGATGCCCCTACCACCGGCGCGCTGGCGTTCGCCACAGCCCGTCTCACGGCGTCCGCGCCGCGTTGCTGCGCCAGGTCGTTGAAATCGGTTGCGCCATCCGGCCGTTCGGCGCCGAAATCGGGAACTGCCAGGAGCCCGCCGACAGCGCGCGCCGCTTCGGTCGCCTTCGTGATGCCGGGGTTGCCGTCGATGCGGTAGTCGTCGTCGGCGCACAAGATCAGCGGAATGTGTGGGCGCTTCGCGTGCATCGCCTTGCTCACCGCCATCAGGTTGCCAGCCCCGAACGCCACAGCCACAGGATGGCCCGTCGCCTGGTGCACCGTCGCGCCCGTAGCGAAACCTTCGACGACGCACAAGAGCGTCGCGCCCGGTCCTGCCGAGGCCGAAGTAGCAGCCGGCACGCCGACCCCGGGGAAGGCTTTTCCTGTCGGTACCATCCGCCGGCTTCACCGGACTAATGCGTTCGACATTCCACAGCTTCCCGTCCACGTCGCGCATGGGAAGCACCAGGCGCTCGCCTTGGACCCGTGCGCCATTCGGCTCAATGCCTTTGCGCGTCAGATACCCGTGATTGCTCGGCGCCGGCTTGGAGTCGTGCCAGATGTGCTGCCGCCAGATTCGCGGCCCCCTCCTGTGCTTTGGCTTCCTCCGCTTCGCGTTGCGCGCGGATGGCTCTAACGCGTTCCTGTTGCGCCGCTTCCTCATCCGGCGTCAACGCGCGCCCGATGTCCGCGCGCCATTTCCGGTCGAGCCCGGTGCGCCAATCGCCGAAGGCGCCCGCCGCGTACGCCGTCGCCATGGTAGACATACCAGCCGGCATCGTCGTCGCGCTTGCCGTTGCTGGCGAAGCGATGCAACTCGCCGTCGGCATTCGATGCTATCCGGCGGCGTCAGTCCGGCGGCGCGAATCGCGTCGATGAACTGCATCTGCGGGTCGGTGCTCACGCTGACCGCCATGCAGGGTGACGACGAAAGGCTACTTTCGTCTCGTCCAATGAGCGCGCGCCGAAGTTGTACAACAGCATCGCCACGCACTTCCCCGCCTCCGCCTGAACGGCGGGCGACGGGACTTCGCTCGGTTCGACATGCACGGCGCATCCGACTTCGCGCAAGCGCGCGGCGACGCGCTCGGCCTCGGCGCGATCGTCGTAGAGGTTGAACACGATCCGCGCGCCCGATGCCTTCGTCATGACGACCGATGTGCGGCCGGACGCCGCGAGAGTATGCTGGCGGTTCACTTGCTGCTGTCCTGCGTCATCCCGCCGCCGCACCTGTCCAGGGTCCGCGGCGGCGTCACGTTCAAGATTCATTCGGGCCCCCTGCGCGATCCAGCGATGCAGGCGAGAATCCACGCGTCAACTTCTTCCTCGATCCAGCCGACGCTCCGGTTTCCGAGGCTCACGGGGTGGGGGAAGGGGGGCTGCGACCCGTCGGTCAGCCTGCGGTAAATAGACGAGCGGGAGAGGCCGGTGCGCGACTCGACGGCACGGCGGCGGAGGATGGTCTTGCGGCGTTCGATTTGCTTGGCTTTGGCGTGCTTGGTCACGATTCCCTCGTCACAACTTCCCCCGGTCGGGATTGGCCGGGACGTGATGAGATTGTTTGCCAAGAGTGGTTCGGTTGTCCCTCGGCCTTTGCGTGAGTGCCGACCGATCCCGGCCGGCCCCGGAAACAGGTGGCCGTGGCCATTCCGACGGCGCCGAGAACGACGACGTTCTGGACAACGTTCTATTCGAGGTCCAGCCCCAGGTAGATCGTCACCGTCACCGTGACGGGCGACGCGAGCAGGACATCGCCGATGGCGGGCGTGTCGCCCGATTCGGTGTTCCTATGTGGGCGGATGCCTTGACCGGGGTACCGCGCAACGTTCTATGAACGACGCGCCGCCGCCCGCTACGGTGCGTCGCGGTCCCCGCGGTTCAAGTTGCGTCCCAGCGCGGCTATCATCGCGTCGCCCTCCGCCTTGTGCCGTTCCGGCGTCGCTTCGAACAGCTTGCCGATCGTTCCGTCGCGCATCCGGCACCGTCCGCGTCCCTCGGAAACCACGAAGTATTGCGGGGCTCGCGGGTCGGTAGCCACCATGACTTTGAACGCTGCTTCGGAAATAGGCGCGCCGTCGCGGCGCATCGAGTCCGAGTCGAGCGCGGACACGTTAAACGCGGCGCAAAACAGCGGCGTGTACCAAGCCGACGCCACCGGGATTCCCTCGACCTCGAAGAACTGGGCGTTGGGTCCGAACTTGGCCGGGAGCAAGGGGGTTCATAGGTGCTTCCACTGTAGCGAAGCCAGATATGCGAGTCTGTCGGGACGTTGCACAGATGCGCGCCGACCGCGGCGCTTTCGCCTGGATCGAAGTGCCGTCAGCCGCGAGCGCGGCCCTTGATCGGCACGACGTTCGCGCCCTTCGCATAGGCGTCGACCATGTCAGCCCATTGCTGCATCATCTTCCGCCGCTCCGGCAGGTATTGAGTTCTGTTGTACGCGGCACGCACCTTATTTCGTTCGACGTGGTCCAGTTGACGCTCGATAACGTCCGACCGAAAGCCTGCTTCATTCAGTGACGACGAAGCAACGCTCCGAAACCCGTGGCCGGTCATCCTTCCCTTTGTAGCCCAGTCGGTACAACGCGAACAGCAGCGTGTTATTGCTGATGGGCTTGTCGAGGTTTCGGCCGGGGAGCACGAAGCGGCTGCCAGCGCCAATGGTTTGCAATTGGCGCAAGATCGCCACCGCCTGCCGCGACAACGGCACGATGTGCGGCTCCTTCATTTTCATTCGCGTGGCCGGGACTTCCCAAGTCGGCAGCGCACCGCCGAGGTCCGCAAATTCGTGCCACTCGGCGCCAATTAACTCCGAAGTGCGCACGAATGTCAGACATATCAAGCGCAACGCCAGCGCTGTCTGCTTGTCTCCGATGGCGTCGTACCCATCGATGGCGCGCAGCAGAGCAGGCAACTCTTCGGGCTTAATCGCGTTCTGATGGCGTGGCCGGTGCGGCGTGAGCGCACCGCGCAGATCGCCGGACGGATCGCGCTCGCACCGGCCAGTCGCCACCGCGTACCGAAAAACCTGACCGGCCACACCGACCATGCGGTGTGCCAGATCGTGGGCGCCGCGGCTCTCGACCTTGCGGGCAGCGGCCAGCAGTTCGGGCGCCTTGATGTCGGCGATGGGGCGGGCACCCAAGTCGGGAAACAGGTTGGCCTTCAACCGCCGCAGCACGTCATCCGAATGCTTCGCGTCCCATGTGCCCTTCTGCTTGCCATGCCATTCGAGCGCGACGGACTCGAAACTGTTGGTGTCGCGCAGTGCCTCCGCCAATTTGTCGGCCTTGCGCTGTTGCGATGGGTCGACACCCTTCGCCAGCAACTTGCGAGCGTCATCGCGCTTGCCTCGCGCCTCCAAAAGAGAAGTGTTGGGACACGTCCCGAGGGAGACGCGCTTCTCCTTTCCGCCGAAACGGTACTTGAGGCGCCACCACAGCCCGCCGGCGGGCGACATTTCGAGGTACAAGCCGAGCGCATCGTAGTAGCGCGCGGTCGAATGCGCACTTTTGTCTACACGCCGTTCGGCAGCGATCCTTATCGCGTTGCGGACCTGGACCGACGAAAGTGGCATGGGGGCAATTTTTCAGGGTGGGGGCAAGTCCCCCCAAATGTTGCCCCTATTTGATCTGCGCCGCAATGGGCCTTCGTCGGACTCCTTAGACCTGTAACCCGTTGTTTAATAAATTAAACATTAGTAAAGCTGGTACGCCTGGGAACTTGCGAGCCTTCGCTCTGGCGGAGAGGGCGGGATTCGAACCCGCGGAGGGCTATTAACCCTCGCACGCTTTCCAGGCGTGTGACTTAAACCGCTCATCCACCTCTCCGGTGGACCGCATTTTACCCGATACGGCCCGGCGCCCCGAGGCCGTCAATTCGGCGCGTTCGCCGGCGTCACCGCTCTCCTGCGGCGCAAAGTCCACCAGACTGGCCCAACGCGCGACCGCCCTACCGGGTCGCTTCAGCCGACCAGCAATCCAATGCGCGCGAACTGCGCGAGCGCATGCGTGACGAACCGGGCGGCCATATCGGGCTGCTGGCTGAACGCGGACGCCGTCATTGCCGCAGCGAGGCTGGCGCGATCACGCGTGCCGTCCAGCAGCGTGAGCAGGTACCGCGCATTGGCATCGGGAATCTGCACGCGAACGTGCAGCAGGCTGGTCACGGCTTGCTGCGTGCGCGCTTCGAAGCGGATCAAGTCACCGGCAACGGGCCGCTCCGCGGGAACCGGAGCGAGCGCCGGGGGATGCACGTGCAGCGTGATGAGCACCGACAGGTAGGCGTCCCGCAGGATGGCCTCGAGCGGCTTCTGCATCGGCCTCGTGCCGACCATGTCGTGCAACGTCGCGACGGGGCACGCGGCGGGGGCCTGTCGCACCAGCATGTCGAGAATATCGCGGACGGGACCGCCGCCGCCGCCGGCCGGGTCCAATCCTCGTGCGAGGTCGGCCACCTTGCCCTCCGCCGCGGCCTGCACCAGCGGCGCGCTGGCCGCCGCATGCATGCCGCAAAACCGCTCCGCGAGCGGGCTGTCCGGCAACGGGGTGCCGTCGCGGCGCAGCAGCGATTGCCGGAAGCGGCGCAGCCGCACGAAGTCCAGGTACTGTTCGCGCGCCTGCGAATCGAGCTGCGAGAGAAACGTGCGCGCCTCCGCCGACAGGCCGGCGGCGCTCATCGTGGACATCTCGGCTTCGGAGAGATACACGAGGCCGAACCGGCGCGCGTGCGCGGCGAACTCGTGAAAGGAAAACGGATCGTTGGGAACGGCCAGCGTGTCGTGGAAAAGCTCGCTGTCGGAACTCTGTGCAATCGAACGGAACTCGGCGCGCATGGCATCGTCGGCCTCGTGCAGCGTCTTGCCCCCGCCGCCGATCACCTTCGCCAGTTCGCGCGCCGCGGCGAGCCGCGCGCGCGGGTCCGCAATGTGATCGACATGCCAATGCAGTACATCCCAGGTCGCCTGGCGCACGCGGCAGCCGGGCAGCACGTTGAAGCTGACGAACATCACGCCGTTCGGCGCCAGTTGCGCGGATGCAAGTGCGAAGAGCCCGTCGCGCACCGCGGACGGCACCCACGAGTAGACGCCGTGCGCGATCATGTAGTCGAAAGGACCATGCTCGGGTGCCAGCGTCGCGAGGTCTTCCTCGAGCAGCGTGATGTTGGTCAATCCCACGGCGTCGATCATGGCGCGCCCCTTGGCCACCGCGACGGGCGACAGGTCGCATCCGACGAACCGTGCGCCCGGCAGCGCGGCCGCCATCGGGATCAGGTTGGCGCCGTCGCTGCACCCGACTTCCAGCACGCGACATTGCGCGACCGCTGCCGGACGCATGCCGAGGAGTGTTGCCACCGTGCCGAGGTGATCGGGATGGGTCAGCGCGTGCGGCAACGCGTTGTACGCGATCTCGTCGTAACGCTGCACCAGGCCGGCGTGATCCGTCGCGAGATTCAGTGCGCTGCCGGCGTCAGACATCGGAATGTTCGTGCGCAAGGTCATCGGAAGAGTTGGCTGCCGCAAGGCGTGAATCGGAACCCGTCGCGGGCGATGGCCATCCACCGCGCGCTGAAGGCAGGCGTTGTATGTGTACACCTGGATCCCCGCCGGAGCCGATCTTACCCTCGCGGAACGCGTCGTGTCTCGCCCTCCCCGCGCCGCAATCCGCGCAAGAATGCGCGGATGCCTGCATTCGCCGAACTCGTCGACGACCTGGGCGCCGCCAACCGCGTCCTCGCGTCACTGCCCGCGGTGGCGGGCTTCATCAAGGACGGCCGCGTGCGCGCGCTGGCAGTGGGATCGGGCAAGCGGATGGCGCAGTTGCCCGACGTGCCGACGCTGGCGGAAGCCGGCGGCGGCGCGGATACGCTGATCCCGACGTTCTTCGCGCTGGCGGCACCCGCGGGCACGCCGCCGGCGATCGTCGCGAAGCTCAACGCGGAGTTGCAGAAGGCGGTGACGTCGCCGGAAGTGGCGCAGAAGCTGCTGGCCGCGGGCCTGATCCCGGGCAGCGGCACGCCGGAGGCCGCGGCCAGCATCGTGAAGCAGGACGTCGCGCGCTTCGGCGCGCTGGTGAAGTCGATCGGCATCAAGCCGGAGTAGCTGCCGGGCGGCCGCGCGCGAAACCGGCACCCCGTCTCAGCCCGATCGTTTCTCCGCGAAGCCGCGCAGCAACGCGGCCCGCCGCTCGAGCCACCAGCCGTACTGCGCGGGCCACAGCGCCCAGCCGGCGTCGCCTTCCAGCGCGACAGCGGCGCGTCCCGCCCAATGCGGATCGAGCAGCGCCTCGCGCGCGACGGCGACGAGATCGGCGGCGCCGCTCTGCAGCACGGCCTCGGCCTGCGCGGCGTCGGCGATGAAGCCGACGGCCTGGGTGGCAATCCGCGCTTCCGCGCGCACGCGCGCGGCGAACGGCACCATGTAGCCGGGGCCGAGTTCCAGCCGCGACCCGGAAAAGCCGCCGGCCGAGCAGTCGATGACGTCCACCCCCGCGGCCCTCACTTCCTTTGCGAGGGCAATGGTGTCGTCGAGCGACCAGCCGCCGACGATGCCGTCGACCGACGACGCGCGGAAGAACAGCGGCTTGGTCGCCGGCCAGGACGCGCGCACGGCGCGCACCACTTCGAGCGCGAAGCGCATGCGGCCGGCGAGGTCGCCGCCGTACTCGTCGCGCCGCGTGTTCACGAACGGCGACAGGAACGAGTGCGTCAGGTAGCCGTGTGCGCCGTGCACTTCGAGCACGTCGAGCCCGGCGGCAAACGCGCGTGCCGCCGCCTCGCCGAAGGCGGTGACGATGCGCTTGATGCCGTCCCGGGTGAGCGCCTCCGGCACCAGCCAGCCGTCCATGTGCGGCGTGTCGACCGGACCCACGATGCGCCACGGATTTTCACCGCGCGCGTGATCGGCGGGGCCGAGCGCCGCGTTGCCGAACCACGGACGCTGCATGCTGGCCTTGCGGCCGGCGTGCGCCAACTGCATGCCGGCGGCAGCGCCCAGCGAGCGCACGTAGTCGACGGCGCGCTTGATGGGTGCAATATGCGCGTCGGACCACAGGCCCAGGTCGCCGTGCGTGATGCGGCCCTCGGGCAGCACGGCGGTCGCCTCGGTGAACACGAGTCCGAATCCGCCCATCGCGAACTGCCCGAGATGGACGAAATGCCAGTCGTTGGCGAAGCCCTCCTGCGCCGAGTACTGGCACATCGGCGACACCGAGACGCGATTGCGCAGCGTGAGGCCGCGCAGCTCGAGCGGCGAGAACAGGCGCGACTTCGGATGCGGGATCTCACCCATTGGCATGCGCGCCGCGATGGGCCCAGCCGGTCATCCGCCGCTCCAGCACCGCGAACACTTCGTACATCGCCATTGCCATCACTCCGATCACGAACAGCCCCGCGAACACCAGCGGCATTTTCATCGACGAACCCGCCGACATCATGAGGTAGCCGATGCCGTCGTTGGACGCGACGGTCTCCGACACCACGGTGCCGATGAACGCGAGCGTGATCGACACCTTGAGCGACGCGAAGAAGTACGGCAGCGACCGCGGCAGGCCGACTTTCAGCAGGATGTCGCTCTTGCGCGCGCCGAGCGAGCGCAGCACGTCCTCGAGTTCGGGCTCGAGCGTGGCGAGGCCGGTGGCCACGTTGACGACGATCGGGAAGAAGCTGATGAGGAACGCCGTCAGCACCGCGGGCACGCTGCCGATGCCGAACCAGACGACGAGGATCGGCACGAACGCGACCTTGGGGATCGCATTGAACGCGACGAGCAGCGGATACATGCCGCGATAGACGAAGCGCGACGTCCCCACGGCGACGCCGAGCGCCAGCCCGACGACGACGGCGATGGAGAAGCCGATCATCGTCGTCCAGAACGTCTGCCACGCGTGGCCGGCGATCGGCTTCGCGTATTCGATCAGCGCCTGCACGATGGTGATCGGGCTGGGAAAAATGAAATCGGACACCTTGAAGAGCGAACAGATCGCCTGCCAGACGATGAGGATCGCAGCGGAGATCAGCCACGGTGCCGCCTTTTCGAGCCGCTGCTGCTGGATGCGTGTCACGCGGGCTCTTTCGCCTTGCGGACCATGCCGATGCGCTCGCGCAGGTCGTGGACGATGTGCGAGAACGGGTCCGAGTACGTCACGTCGAGGTCGCGCGGACGCGGCAGGTCGATTTCGCGCCGGGCGAGGATGCGGCCGGGGCGCGCGCTCATCACGTACACGGTGTCGGCGAGGAACACCGCTTCGCGCAGGTCGTGGGTGACCAGGATGACGGTGAAGCGTTGCGCCGACCACAGGTCGCGGAGGATGCACCACAGCTCCTCGCGGGTGAAGGCATCGAGCGCGCCGAACGGCTCGTCGAGCAGCAGCATCTTCGGCTCGTGGACCAGCGAGCGGCAGATCGACGCGCGCTGCTGCATGCCGCCGGAAAGCTGGTACGGCATCTTGTCCTCATAGCCTTCGAGGCCGACGGTCTTCAGGAGCGCACGTGCGCGTTGCGCGAATTTCTCGCGGTCGCGCTTGAACGTCGACCGATACGGCTCGACGATCTCCAGCGGCAGCAGCACGTTGTCGAGCGTCGTGCGCCACGGCAGCAGCGTGGGCGCCTGGAAGGCCATGCCGACGATTTTCAAGGGCCCCGTCACGCGCGCGCCTTCGACGGTCACCGTGCCCCTGGTCGGGGCTTTAAGTCCGGTGGCGAGCTTCATGAACGTCGACTTGCCGCAGCCGGAAGGACCGACGATCGCGACGAACTCGCCGGGCCGGATCGTCAGGTTGATGTCCTCGACGGCGAACTCGGCATGGCCCTCGTAGGCCAGGAACACGTCGCGGAAGTCGACGAAGGGGCGTGCGCCCTCACCCCGGCCTTCTCCCGCCGGCGCGGGCGAGGGAGGATTCGTTGCGGTCGGCTCAGCCATGCGCCCTCACCCCGGCCCTCTCCCGCGAGCGGGAGAGGGAGCACCACAGCGACGCGCCGCGCTCGCACGCGCACCTCCCTCTCCCCGCGTGCGGGGAGAGGGTTGGGGTGAGGGGTGCCGCGCTACCCATGCGCCCTCACCCCAGCCCTCTCCCGCGAGCGGGAGAGGGAGCAGCCTTGCTCACCGGATCAGACATGCGTGTGCGCCCAGCATCCCGCACTATCGCGAAGGCGATGCGACTGCGGCACAGGCGCACGACACTGGGTCCCCGCGTTCGCGGGGACGACGACGGAGCGGACGGCCGGCACGATTACTTCGGGAACACCATCCGGTCCGCCTTGGCCGGAAGATAGGCGCTGTTGAAGATGGCGTCGGCCTTGACCGGGCTCTTGAGGTCGAACGCGGAGGAGACCTGCGTGACCATGTCGTTCAGCCGCGCCGGCTGCACCGCGCCGAGACCGTCGGCCTTCGCTTCCGGCGTGATGATCACGCTTTCGATCGCGAGCTTCATCCGTCGCTTTTCGAGCGTCTCGTCGACGAGCGCATCGCGCTCCTTCACGTACTTGATCGAAGCATCGGGATCGGCCAGCACGTCCTTCATTCCCTTGGTGAACGCGCGCAGGAAGGCCTTGACCGCCTCCGGCTTTTCCTTCAGGAACTGCTCGGAGACGATGATCGCGTTGCCGTAGAGGTTGACGCCGTACTTCGGGTACATCATGACGTCGACGTCCTCGTCCTTGATGCCGCGCGCGTTCAGGTTCAGGAGGCTCGTGAAGTAGAAGCCGGTGATCGCGTCGACGTCGCCCCGGACGAGCATCGTCTCGCGCAGCGGCGGGTCCATCGCCGTCCACGCGATCTTGCCGGCGTCGAGCTTGTTGGCCTTCACGAAGATCGGAAACGCGCGACGGCCGGCGTCGAACACCGGCGCGCCCATCTTCTTGCCCTGCAGGTCGGCGGGCGCCTTGATGCCGCGACTTTTTCAGCGAGAAGACGGCGGCGGGTGTGGAGTCGTACACCATCATCACGGCGACCGGCTTGTTCGGCGCCGTCGGATTGTTGCCGACGAATTCGATCAGCGCCGCGAGATCGGCGAAGCCCATCTGGTACGTGCCCGACGCGACGCGATTGACGGCGTTGCCCGAGCCGTTGCCGGCGTCGATCGTCACGTCGAGCTTCTCGGCCGCGAAGTAGCCCTTGGCCTTGGGCAGCAGGAACAAGGCTGCCGGGCCTTCGAAGCGCCAGTCGAGCTGGAAGGCGATCTTCGTATCCTGCGCCGATGCGACCAGCGCATTGAGACCAATTCCGCCGGCGACGGCCAGCAACGTGCAACCTCGAATCAAGGCACGAACCCCACGCATGGATTTCTCCCCAGAATGCACCGTAACGGCGCCGCCGACGGCCATCATCGCACCAGTCCGAGGCACCCGCGCCTCGTACACCGTCGTACGAGGCTTCAGGAAGGTAGTTTAGCGAAACGCGTACCAGCGCGGGCGCCGGTCAGAAATCGATGCGCCGATGCGTGTCCTCGTCGTCGGGGGCGCGGTTCGACAGCGCGGCCGTCGCCATCTCGAGCAATTGCGCGACCTTGCCCGCCGGCTCCCACGCTTCGGCCCACGACATCGTGATGCGCAGCAGCGCGAGGTCGGGATCGTCCGCGCCGCCGGGAAACCACGCGCCGGCCGCCGCCGTCCACAGTTCGTGCGCCTTTTCGGCGTCGCGGATCATCGTCGCGTGGCCGCGGACCGCGGCGAACGCGCTGTCGCCGGTGTCGGCGTACGTGATCAGCACGTTCGGGTTCGTCGCGATCTCGTCGGCGAGATGCCCGTGGGCCGCCATGAACATCCAGATGATCCCGGGCGCCTCGACGTACTGGGTGGTCATCGGCCGCACGTGCATGCCGCCCGCCGCATCGTGCGTGATCAGCAGGCACGTGGGCGTCTTCATCATCCGCTCGAACAGCTCGGCGCGGTGCCGGGCGGCGCGGTCGTCCGCTTCGCCCAGCGGCACGCCATCGATTGCCACGTCGGTCATCGGCTTCTCCCGCGAATCGAGTGCTGGCGAGAAATGAGGGTCAGAGCGACTTGCGTCTTAAGGGTCAGAGCGACTTGCGGGTCCGTCTTAAGGGTCAGAGCGACTTGCGGGTCGCAGAGCGACTCGTCGACGCTCCGATCTGCAACCGGAAATTCGCAGTCTGGACCCGCAAGTCGCTCTGACCCTTAAGACGACCCTTAAGACGGACCCTCACGCTCTGACCCTTAAGACGCAAGTTGCTCTGACCCTGAATTCTAAAGCAGCGACGGCTGCCGCTGCGTCGTCGCGTCCACGACCGTCAGCGCCGTCATGTTGACGATGCGCCGCACGGTCGCCGACGGCGTCAGGATGTGGACGGGCTTGGCGACGCCGAGCAGGATCGGGCCCAGCGTGACGCCCGAGCCCGCCGACACCTTCAGCAGGTTGAACGCGATGTTGGCGGCGTCGACCGTCGGCATGATCAGCAGGTTGGCCTCGCCCTTCAATCGCGAATTGGGGAACGCCGCCATGCGCACTTCCTCGTTCAGCGCCGCGTCGCCGTGCATCTCGCCTTCGACCTCGAGGTCGGGGTCCATCGCGTTGATGAGCGCCAGCGCGGCCTGCATCTTCCTCGCCTGCGGATGCGTCGACGAGCCGAAGCTCGAATGCGACAGCAACGCGACCTTGGGGACGATGCCGAAGCGGCGTATCTCCTCCGCCGCCAGCAGCGTGATCTCGGCCAGCTGCTCGGGATTGGGATCGGCATTGACGTACGTGTCGGCGATGAACACCGTCCGCGTCGGCAGCACCACCGCGTTCATCGCCGCAAAGGACCTGACGCCGCGGCGCAGCCCGATCACCTGGTCGATGTACGCGCGGTGCAGCTCGTGCGTGCCGAACGTGCCGCACAGCATGCCGTCGGCGTCGCCGCGATGGATGGCCATCGCGCCGATCAGCGTCAGCCGCCGGCGCATCTCGATCTGCGCGTAGGCCTCGGACACGCCGCGGCGCTGCGTCAGCCGGTAGTACTCCATCCAGTAGTCGCGGTAGCGCTCGTCCCATTCGGGATTGATGATCTCGAAGTCGTTGCCCGGCGCGATGCGCAGCCCGTAGCGCTCGATGCGGCGCTCGATGACGGCGGGCCGGCCCACGAGGATCGGCCGCGCGAGCCCTTCGTCGACCACCACCTGCACGGCGCGCAGCACGCGCTCGTCCTCGCCCTCCGCATAGACGATGCGCTTCGGCCCCGCCTTGGCCGCCGCGAAGATCGGCTTCATCAGCAGGCCGGAGTGGTAGACGAACTGCATCAGCCTGTCGCGGTACGCCTCGAAGTCGGCGATCGGACGCGTGGCCACGCCCGAATCCATCGCGGCCTTGGCCACGGCCGGCGCGATCATCACGATGAGCCGCGGATCGAACGGCTTGGGGATCAGGTATTCGGGCCCGAACCGCAGGTTCTCGATGTTGTACGCATGGGCGACGATGTCCGACTGCTCGGCCATCGCGAGGTCGGCGAGCGCGTGCACGCACGCGAGCTTCATCTCCTCGTTGATCGTCGTGGCGCCGACGTCGAGCGCGCCGCGGAAGATGAAAGGAAAGCAGAGGACGTTGTTGACCTGGTTCGGAAAGTCCGAGCGGCCGGTGGCGATCACCGCATCCGGACGCGCCGCCTTGGCGATGTCGGGCATGATTTCCGGCTCGGGATTGGCGAGCGCCAGGATGAGCGGGGACGCCGCCATCGTCGACAGCCATTCGGGCTTCAGCACGCGCCCGGCGGAAAGTCCGAGGAAGATGTCCGCGCCGGGCAGGATCTGCGCGAGCGTCCGCGCGTCGGTCTTCTGCGCGTAGATGATCTTGTGCTCGTCCATCAGCTTCGTGCGGCCCTCGTACACGACGCCCTCGATGTCGGACACGAAGATGTTCTCGCGCCTGATGCCCAGTCCGCGCAGCAGGTCGAGGCACGCGAGCGCCGCGGCGCCCGCGCCGGAACACACGAGCTTGACCTCGTCGAGTTTCTTGCCGACGACGCGCAGCCCGTTCAGCACCGCCGCGCCGACGATGATCGCCGTGCCGTGCTGGTCGTCGTGGAACACCGGGATCTTCATCCGCTCGCGGCACTTCCTCTCGATGTAGAAGCACTCCGGCGCCTTGATGTCCTCGAGGTTGATGCCGCCGAACGTGGGCTCGAGCGCGACGATCATGTCGACCAGCTTGTCCGGATCGAGCTCGTTGATCTCGATGTCGAAGCAGTCGAGTCCCGAGAATTTCTTGAACAGCACCGCCTTGCCTTCCATCACCGGCTTCGCCGCCAGCGGCCCGATCGCGCCGAGGCCCAGCACCGCGGTGCCGTTGGTGATGACCGCCACCAGGTTGCCGCGCGCCGTCAGGTTCGATGCCTCGTGCGGATCGCGGACGATCTCGTCGCACGCGGCGGCCACGCCCGGCGTGTAGGCGAGCGCCAGGTCGCGCTGGTTGGTCAACTGCTTGGTCGGCAGCAGCGCGATCTTCCCCGGCGGATATTGCCGGTGATACTCGAGCGAGGCCTCGCGGATGTCTTTGTCCGGCATGTGGTCGATGGTCAGATGAGGAGCAAATGAGGGGGTCGACGACGGGCGGCGAGCAGCGGGGACGCCAAAGCATGACGCGTCGGGCCGAACATCATAATCCAACGCCCGCGGCCGCCTTGGCGCAATCGGGGAGTCTGCGCTGTGTCAAACAGCGGCGTACACCCGCGAAGGTATAATTTCGACACTTTTCCCTCTAGGCACGCCCCTTTCGGGGCGCTGTCTCCCAATCGACATGCTGTCGTCGCCGCTGTTCTGGGTCATCGCACTCGCGCTGCTCGTCGCCACGCTGGCCACCCTGCTGTGGCCGCTGTTGCGGCGCTCCGCCGGCACCGATGCGCCCGCGGACCGCTCGGCGGCGACGGCGGTCTTCCGCGACCACAAGCGGCAGATCGAGGACGATTTCGCGACCCGGGCGATCGGCGCCGAAGAGCGCGACGCCGCGCTCGCGGACCTGGCCGCCCGGTTCGGGCAGGAACTCACGCAGGAGACGCCCGTCGTGCATGCGGCGAGCGAGCGGCCGCGCTGGATCGCCGCGCTGGTGCTGGTGGCGTGCCTGCCGGTGGTGGCGGGCATCACCTACTTCACGATCGGCAACCCGGAGGCGATGACCGCCACTGCCGGTGCTCCCGCCCACGGCGGCGAGAAGGGGCTGAACGACGCGCAGACCGTCGCGATGGTCGACGCGCTCGCCCAGCGGCTGCAGGCCAATCCCGAGGACGGCGAAGGCTGGGCGCTGCTCGGCCGGTCGTATCGCGCGCTGGGGCGCTTCGACGCCGCGGCACTCGCGTACGGGGAAGCCGCCAAGCGGTTGCCGCCCAACGCGTCGCTGTACGCGGACTGGGCGGAGTCCGTCGCACAGGCGCAGGGCAAGAGCCTGATCGGCCAGCCGACCGATTTGCTGGACCGCGCGCTGGCGGCCGACCCCGCTCATCCGAAAGCGCTGGCGCTGCGCGGTTCGGCCGCGATGGAACGCGACGACCCGGCGACGGCGGTCGCCATGTGGAAGCGGCTGCGCGCGGTGCTGCCGCCGGACAGCCCCGATATCGCGCAGGTGGATGCGGTGCTGGCGCGGGTCGGCGAACAGCCTGCAGCGCCCGCGCCGCAAGCGGCCGCTCCCGCGCCCGCCCCAGCCCCCCGCCCGGCGGCGCCCGCGGCGACGGCATCCGCATCGTCCGCAGGGGCATCGGTCGAAGGCCGCGTCGAACTGGATCCCAAGCTCGTCGCCAACGCCAAGCCGGGCGATGCCGTGTTCATCTTCGCGCGCGATCCGGACGGCCCGCGGATGCCGCTGGCGGCGATGAAGATCGCCGTGGCGGACCTGCCGAAATCGTTCGCGCTGACCGACGCCATGGCGATGACACCCACCGCCACCATTTCCAAGGCCAGCAAGGTCGTGATCGAGGCGCGCGTCAGCAAGTCGGGCAACGTCGTTCCGCAGTCCGGCGACCTGACCGGAACGAGCGCGCCGGTCGCGCCCGGCGCCCGCGACGTGCGCGTGACCATCGACCGCGTCGTCCCCTGACCCGGCATTGAATACGGCGTATAATCAATTACTTATGTTAACGTCCGCGAAGCGCGTCCACGCGTTCTCGCCATCATCCGGACCTATTGCCGATCGCCATGCTCGAAGCGCAAGACCTGGCCGCGCGCCGCGGCGACGCCACGCTGTTCCGCGGACTGAAGCTGAGCGTCGGCGCGGGCAAGGCGCTGGTGATCACCGGGCCCAACGGCACCGGCAAGACGACGCTGCTGCGCATCCTCGCCGGGCTGACGCTGCCCGCGGCCGGACAGATCCGCTGGCGCGGCGAGCCCGTCGCGCCGTATTCGCTGCCACTGCGGACGGAATGCGTATTCGCCGGCCATCTGCCGGCGCTGAAGGACGAGCTGACGGCGGAGGAGAACCTGCGCAGCCTCGTCGAACTCGCGGGGCTTGCGGCCGTCGCCGGAAGCGTTGCGCGCCGCGCTGGCGGACGTTGCGCTCGAAGCGCAACGCGCGCTGCCGTCGCGCGTGCTGTCGCAAGGGCAGCGCCGGCGCATCGGCCTCGCGCGGCTCGCGCTGCTGCGGCGACCGCTGTGGCTGCTCGACGAGCCGGCGACGGCGCTCGACACGACGGGACTCGCGTTGCTGGCGAAGCTGATCGCGCGCCAGCTCGCCGCCGGGGGCGCGGTGATCGCCGCCACGCACCAGCTGCTGGACGTTCCGGCCGACCGCCTCGAACGGCTGGTGATGACATGAAGGTGCCGGGCGAGGCCGAAGGCCGCGCCGAGGCCCGCGATCGCGGAATCGTGCCCGAGCGCGACCTGGAGTTCGGCGTCGGCGCGGCGCTGCGCTGGTCGGTCGCGCGCGACCTGCGGCTCGCGCTGCGGTCGCGTTCGGAACTCGGCGTCCAGCTCATGTTCTACGTGATCGTGGTCACGCTGTTTCCCCTCGCCTCGACACCCGAACGCACGCTCCTCGCGATCATGGGGCCCGGCGTGCTGTGGGTCGCCGCGCTGCTGGCGTCGCTCCTGTCGCTGCCGCGGCTCTTCGCCAGCGACTTCGGCGACGGCACGCTGGAGCAGATCGCGATGTCGCCGTATCCGCTGCCGGCGCTGGTGTTCGGCAAGATCCTCGCGCACTGGCTCACCACCGGACTGCCGATCGTCCTGCTGGCTCCGCTGCTGGGCATCCAGTACGGGCTCGAC
This sequence comes from uncultured beta proteobacterium, assembly GCA_963823475.1. Lineage (GTDB taxonomy): Bacteria > Pseudomonadota > Gammaproteobacteria > Burkholderiales > Casimicrobiaceae > VBCG01. The sequence continues at coordinate 50,457 of CAWGLS010000013.1, read as the reverse complement.
GCCACGGCGCTGACGATCGTCACGCTGTCGCTGCTGGTCGGCACGCCGATCCTGTCGCTGCTCGGCGCGATCGGCGCCGCGCTGACGCTCGGCGTGCGCGGCGGCGGCAGCCTGCTCGCGCTGCTGATCCTGCCGCTGTACGTGCCGGTGCTGATCTTCGGCGCCGGCGCCGCCGACGCCGTGCGCGCGGGATTGTCCGCGTCGGCCAACCTGTCGCTGCTGGGCGCGGGACTGCTGATCGCGCTCGTCGGCGCGCCGCTCGCCACCGCCGCCTCCGTGCGCATCGCGCTCGATTGATGAACATGAGCGCCGCCGGGCCGTCCCAAGGCGCGAATTGCCCCCCCCGGGGGCAGCGCAGCGGCGAATGCCGCAAGCGTGGGGGCCCACGTTCGCGCCGCCGGGCCGTCCCAAGGCGCGAATTGCTCCCCCCCGGGGGGCAGCGCAGCGGCGAATGCCGCAAGCGTGGGGGCTCCGTGAACCTTTATCAGTTCTCATCGCCGGCCACGTTCTATCCGTTCGCGGGGAAGCTCGCACCGTGGTTCGCCGTCGCCGCGGCGCTGCTGACGGTCGCCGGCCTGTGGATCGGCTTCGGCATCGCGCCCACCGACTTCCAGCAGGGCGAGGCCTACCGGATCATCTTCATCCACGTGGCCACCGCCTGGATGTCGATGTTCATCTACCTGGTGATGGGTTTCTGGAGCATCCTGGCGCTGACGTTCAACACGCGGCTGTCGGCGATGATGGCGCAGTCGCTCGTTCCGACCGGCGCGTTGATGACGTTCATCGCACTGTGGACCGGCGCGCTGTGGGGCCGGCCGACGTGGGGCACGTACTGGGCCTGGGATGCGCGGATGACGTCCGAGCTGATCCTGCTGTTCCTGTACTTCGGCGTGATGGCACTGCGCAATGCCATCGACGATGCCCGGCGCGCGGACCGCGCGTGCGCGGTGCTGACGATCGTCGGCACCGTCAACATCCCGATCATCTATTTCTCGGTGCAATGGTGGAACACGCTGCATCAGGGCGCGTCGGTCAGCATGACCGCGGCGCCGAAGATGGCGACGACCATGCTGCTCGGCATGCTGGTCATGGCCTTTGCCGCGTGGTTCTACACGATCGCCGTCTCGCTGTGGCGGGTGCAGGCGATCATCCTCGAGCGCGAACGCGGTGCCGGCTGGGTGGCGGCACGGCTCGGGCTCACCGGAGCATCGCGATGATGGATTTTCTGGCCATGGGCGGATACGGATTTTTCGTCTGGGGCGCCTATGGGGTGACGGCGCTCGTCATCGCCGCTGAAATCGTGAGCCTGCGCGCGCGCCGCCGCGCGGCGGCAAGGCTCGCGGCCGCAACGCCGCAATCGGAGAACTCGCCATGAAGGCACGTCATCGTCGTTTCGCGTGGATCGCCGCCGGCATCGCGGTGCTCGGCATCGCCGTCGGCGCTGGTGCTGAACGCATTCCAGTCCAACCTCGTGTTCTTCTTCACGCCGTCGCAGGTCGCGCAGAAGGAAGCGCCGCAGGGCCGTCCGTTCCGCATCGGCGGCCTGGTCGAAGCGGGCAGCTTGAAGCGCATCCCCAACACCGTCGACGTGACGTTCGTCGTCACCGACACCGCGCAGCGCGTGCCGGTCGTCTACAGCGGCCTGCTACCCGACCTCTTCAAGGAAGGCAAGGGCGTGGTCGCGCAGGGCTCGCTGGGCCCCGACGGCAGGTTCCAAGCCACGGAAGTGCTCGCCAAGCACGACGAGAACTACATGCCGCCGGAGGCCGCCGCCGCCGTCGACAAGGCGCACAAGGGCCAGGGCATGTCGGTGTCGACGCTGAAGGAAGCCACATGATCCCCGAACTCGGCCATTTCGCGCTGATCCTCGCGCTGCTCGTCGCCATCGCGCAGGGCACCCTTCCGCTGATCGGCGCGCACCGGCGCGACGCCGCGCTGATGGCCATCGCGAAGCCCGCCGCGCACGCGCAGTTCCTGCTGGTCGCGTTCGCGTCGTTTTGCCTCGCGTGGAGTTTCGCCACCAGCGACTTCTCGGTCGAGCTGGTCGCGCAGCATTCGAACACGCAACTGCCGCTGCCCTACCGCATCGCCGCGACGTGGGGCTCGCACGAGGGTTCGCTGCTGCTTGTGGATGCTGATGCTGACCGGCTGGGCGACCGCCGTCACGCTGCGCTCGCGCAACCTGCCGGCGGTGCTGCTCGCCCGCGTGCTCGCCGTGATGGGCCTGGTCGCCGTCGGCTTCCTGCTGTTCCTCCTGTTCACGTCCAATCCGTTCCTGCGCCTCGTTCCCGCGGCGGCCGAAGGGCGCGACCTGAATCCGCTGCTGCAGGACCCGGGCATGGTCATCCATCCGCCGATGCTCTACATGGGCTACGTCGGGTTCTCGGTCGCGTTCGCGTTCTCGATCGCCGCGCTGATCGGCGGCAAGCTCGACGCGACGTGGGCGCGCTGGTCGCGGCCATGGACGACGGCCGCCTGGTCGTTCCTGACGATCGGCATCGCGCTCGGCAGCTGGTGGGCGTACTACGAGCTGGGCTGGGGCGGCTGGTGGTTCTGGGATCCGGTCGAGAACGCGTCGTTCATGCCGTGGATCGTCGGCACGGCGTTGCTGCATTCGCTCGCCGTCACCGAAAAGCGCGGCACGTTCAAGAGCTGGACGGTGCTGCTCGCCATCGTCGCCTTTTCGCTGTCGCTGCTCGGCACGTTCCTCGTGCGCTCCGGCGTGCTGACATCGGTGCATGCGTTCGCCACCGATCCGGCGCGCGGCGTCTTCATCCTCATCTTCCTGGTCATCGTCATCGGCGGGTCGCTCACGCTGTACGCGGCGCGCGCCGGCGCGGTCGGCGGCGGCGCCGGCTTCGCGCCGGTCTCGCGCGAGTCGCTGCTGCTCGCCAACAACGTGCTGCTGATCGTCGCCTGCGCCAGCGTGCTGCTCGGCACGCTCTATCCGCTGTTCCTCGACGCCCTCGACTTGGGCAAGATTTCCGTCGGCCCTCCGTACTTCGACTCGGTGTTCTTCCCGCTGATGGCGCCGCTCGTGTTCCTGATGGGCATCGGTCCCTTCGCCAGCTGGCGGCAGGCGAAGCTGCCCGACCTGTGGACGCGACTCAAGTGGGCGCTGGCCGTCGCCGTCGTGACGTCGCTGCTGCTGCCGTTCGTCCTCGGCCGCTGGTCGCCGCTGATCGCCTTCGGACTCTTCCTCGCGCTGTGGGTGATCGCCGCCACCGCCGCGTTGGTCATTCAGCGTTTCCGGCAGTCGCCGCAGGTGGGCCTCGGCGCGAAGCTCGCGGCCAATTCGGCCGCGTGGTACGGCATGGTGACCGCCCACCTGGGCATCGCCGTGTTCATCATCGGCGTCACGCTGGTGAAGGGCTATGGCATCGAGCAGAACCTGACGATGGAAAGCGGCCAGACCGCCCGTGTCGGCGGCTACGACTTCACGTTCCGCGGCGTGCGGCCGGTCAATGGCCCCAACTACTCGGGCATGGCGGGCGTCGTCGAGATGCGCCGCGACGGCGTGCTGCTCGACACGCTGCGGCCGGAGAAGCGCATCTACAACGCCAGCGGAATGCCGATGACGGAAGCCGCCATCGACACCGGCCTGCTGGGGGATCGCTACGTCTCGCTGGGCGAGCCGGTGACCGACAAGGGCGTCGACGGCGCGTGGGCGGTGCGCGTCTACATCAAGCCGTTCGTCGACTGGATCTGGGGCGGCTGCTTCCTGATGGCGCTGGGCGGCTTCATCGCGATGACCGACCGCCGCTACCGGCTGGCCGCGAAGCAGAAGATTGCCGGCATGGCGGGCGCCCCGGCCTGATCGCGGAAGACGAACCATGAAAGCACTGCGCCTCCTCGCTGCCGCTCGCCGTCTTCATCATCCTCGCGCTGTTCCTGTGGAAGGGGCTGTCCCGCGATCCGCGCGAAGTGCCTTCGCCGCTGGTCGGCAAGCCCGCGCCCGCGTTCCAGCTCGTGCAACTGCACGCGCCGGACAAGCAGTTGAGCACGGCGGACATGAAGGGCCAGGTGTGGCTGCTCAACGTGTGGGCGTCGTGGTGCGTGTCGTGCCGCGTCGAGCATCCGCTGCTGGTCGAGCTGGCGAAGGCGAACGTCGTTCCCGTCGTCGGCCTGAACTACAAGGACAAGAACGACCTGGGCATCGCCTGGTTGAAGCAGCACGGCGACCCGTACCGGCTGTCGGTCGTCGATGCCGACGGCCGCGTGGGCATCGACTGGGGCGTGTACGGCGTCCCCGAAACGTTCGTCATCGACAAGGTCGGCACCATCCGCTACAAGCAGATCGGCCCGCTCACCACCGAAGCGCTGGAGAAGAAGATCCTCCCGCTCGTCCGCGAATTGCAGAAGGCATGAAACACGTCCTCGCGGCCGTTGCACTGGTCACCGCGCTCGCGTTCGCCGCGGCGGTGGGCGCGCAGCCCGACCCGGCCCTCGACGCGCGGCTCAAGAAGCTGGAAGAGGAGCTGCGCTGCCTCGTCTGCCAGAACCAGTCGCTCGCCGATTCCAGCGCGCCGCTGGCCGAAGACCTGCGCCGCGAAGTGCGCGGCCTCGCGCAGCAGGGCAAGAACGACGCGGAGATCAAGGAGTACCTCGTCGCGCGCTACGGCGATTTCGTCCTCTACAACCCGCCGGTCAAGGGCACGACGTGGCTCCTGTGGTTCGGCCCGTTCGTCCTGCTTGCGGGCGGTGCTGCGATCTGGGCGCTCGTGCTGCGCCGGCGCGGCCGCAGGGGCTACGACGACGACGACACGCCGCCCGATCCCCGCGCCGTCGACGCCGGCGTCGAACAAGCGCGCGAGCTGCTCGACGATCCGCGCGCCTGATCCGGCGTTCGCCTTTGCTTCCCTGATTCGCTAGACTGCGCGAGCCCCGCGGGCATCGCCCGCGCCCGCCGCACGCCACGGGAGCCGTACGCGTTGTCCATCTATGCACTGAAACCGAAGTTCCAGGCGCTGCTGCGTCCGCTCACCGCCGCGCTGGCGCGCGCCGGCGTCACCGCGAACGCGGTGACCGTCACCGCTGCCGTGATCTCGGTCGTGCTCGGCCTTTTCGTCGCCGCGCGCACCCCCGAGCGCTGGCCGTTCCTGTTGATTCCGCTGTGGATGTTCCTGCGGATGGCGTTCAACGCGATCGACGGCATGCTCGCGCGGGAATTCGCGCAGAAGAGCCGCCTCGGCGCGTACCTGAACGAGCTGACCGACGTGATTTCCGATTCGGCGCTGTACCTGCCGTTCGCGCTGGTCGCGCCGTTCTCGCCGTTGTGGACCGGCGTGGTCATCGTGCTCGCGGTGATCTCGGAGTTCGCGGGCGTGTTGGGGCCGATGGTGGGCGCGACGCGCCGCTACGACGGCCCGATGGGCAAGAGCGACCGCGCGTTCGTCTTCGGCGCGCTGGGCCTCTCCATCGGCGTCACTTCGGCATTGCCGGATTGGGCGGCGTACGTGATGCCGCTCCTCGCCGTCGCGCTGGTGGCGACGATCGTCAATCGCGTGCGGCGCGGCCTTGCCGAGGGCGGCGAACAATGAACGACATGTCGTCGATGGTCGCCGCGCAGCGGCCGGTCCGCGAGCGGACGTTCCGCACGCACGATGGCGTCGATCTTCTTTGCCGCCCGATCGATGCGCTGTACGGCCTGTCGCTGCTGGTCTGCGTCACGCGCGCGCCGAACTCGATGCCCACGCGAAGCGGCTGCCTGACGGCGCAGCTCGTCGCCGTCGCCTGCGTCGTCGCCGCGCCGCACCGCCTTTCGTTCGACCGGCCGGCCGCCGACGGCCTCTTCGGCGCGATGTTCGACGCGCTCGCCGGGTTCGACCTCCCGTACAACCAGGTCCCGTCGCTGCACATCGCGCTGGCGGTCATCCTCTGGGGCTATACGCCCGCAAGGTTCGCGGCGTGGCGCGCATTTTGCTCGACGTCTGGTTCATGTTGATCGCCGCGTCCGTGCTGACCACCTATCAGCACCACTTCATCGACATTCCGACGGGCTTTGCCTTGGGTTGGCTCTGCGTGTGGCTGTCGCCGCTGCCGGACGAAGCTGTGGCGAATCCGGCCGCCGCATGGCGACTTTCGACTGCCCCTCCGCGTCACCGTCTCGCCCTTTTTTACGCCGTCGGCGCCCTCTCCTGCGCGATCGCCGCGCTGGCGTTCGGCGGTGGAGCGTTGCGGCTCGCCTGGCCGGCGCTGGCGCTCGGCCTGGTCGCCGCCTGCTACGCCGGCCTTGGCGCCGCGGGATTACAGAAGCGGCCCGACGGCCGCTTGAGCCTCGCTTCCCGCTGGCTCCATGCACCCTACCTGGCGGGCGCCCGGCTCAACTCGCGCTGGTGGACGCGGCGCCATCCGCAGCCGGTGGCCATCGGCGACGACGTGTGGATCGGCCGCAAGCCGTCCGCGCGCGACGCCAGGACGGCGCGCTTCGCCGGCATCGTCGACCTGACGCGGAACTGCCGCTGCGGCACGGCGGCCGGCACCACGCGGTGCTGCCCGTCCTCGACCTGACGACGCCGGACCGCAACAACTCGCCGCCGCCGCGCGCGCCATCGAGCGGATGCGCGGCTACGGACCCGTGCTCGTCTGCTGCGCGCTCGGCTTTCGCGCAGCGCCTGCGCGGTCGCCGCCTGGCTGCTCGCCACCGGCCGCGTCGCGTCGGTCGACGCGGCGCTGGCGCGCGTTCGCGGCGCCCGCGCGCAGGCGGTCCTGGTGAGCGGCATGCCACGGCTTGCGCGCGATGCACAGGGCGGTGACGCCGTGACGCTCTCCGACACCATCGACGAGGCGCTGGCCTGGCGCCTGCGCCTGACCGCCGACGCCCTCGAAGCCGCCGGCAGCATCGACACGCTGTCGACGGGGTTCACTGTCGTCGGCGCCGCCGGCATCGGCGTCGCGTTGTGGCATCCGATCGCCGTCGTCGCGCTGGTGCTGCTCGGGGCCGTGGTCGTGCTCGGCCTGGCGGCCAAGTGGATGGCGGTGCGCGTCCGCTTCGACGCCGCCGTATTCGCGGAACTGGTCAGCGCCGTGCAAAAATCGGGCTTTCGCACCGAGCATCTGGACCGCGCGCTGCGCGGCGTCGGGATGCTGCCGGCGAGCAAGGAAGGCCGCGACTGGGACACGCGCTGCCGCGGCGCGCTCAACCTGATGCGCCAGCTCGGCTGGCTGGCCGCGGCGCAGGGATTGCTCTTTGTCGCGGCCGCAGGCACCATCGCGCTCCGTTGACCCGCTGAAAACCAATCGCCGATGACGCTCGACTCGCTCGGCGCGTACGCGCTGTGCGTGCTCACCAAGGCGCTCACCGGCGCCCGCATCCTGTGGCAAGGCTGCGCGCCGGCCGCCGGTCCCCGCGTGTACTACGCCAATCACGCGAGCCACGGCGACTTCGCGCTGCTGTGGAGCTGCCTGCCGCCGGATCTGCGCGTGCGCACGCGGCCGGTCGCCGGCGCCGACTACTGGCTGAAGGGCACGCTGCGCCGGTACGTCGCCGAACGGGTGATCCACGCCGTGCTGATCGACCGCAATCCGGAGACGCGCAAGGAGGACCCGATCAAGCAGATGGCCGCGATTGTCGAGCACGGCGATTCGCTGATCGTGTTTCCGGAAGGAACGCGCAACACCGGCGATGAAACGCTGCTGCCGTTCAAGAGCGGCATCTACCATCTGGCGCAGGCGTGCCCCGATGTCGAGTTCGTGCCGGTGTGGATCGAGAACGCGCGGCGCGTGATGCCGAAGGGCAAGCTGCTGCCGTTGCCGCTCTTGTGCACGCTGACGGTCGGCGCACCGATCAGGCTGCTGCCGGCCGAGGACAAGGCGGCGTTCGTCGACCGCACGCGCAACGCGCTGCTGGCATTGCAGCCGCCCGAAGCATGAGCGCGCTGCAGCAGACGTACTCGCTGTTCGTCGGCATCGGCGTCGTCCTCGTCGTCGCGTCGCTCATCGGCTTCACGCTGAAGGCCACGGTCGCCCGCGGCCAGCCGAACGCGACGATCGACAATCTCAACGCGCGCGTCAAGGCGTGGTGGGTGATGGTGCTGGTGATCGGGTTTTCGTTCCTGTTCGGCCGCGTCGGCGTCATCCTGCTGTTCCTGTTCGTCTCGTTCGCCGCGCTGCGCGAGTTCCTGTCGCTGACGTACACGCGCGGCGCCGACTACCTGGCGCTCGCCGCGGCCTTCTTCTTCGTGCTGCCGGTGCAGTACTTCCTCGTCTACATCGGGTGGTACGGCCTCTATTCGGTCTTCATCCCGGTCTACGTGTTCCTGCTGCTGCCGATCCTCGAAGTGGTCGCCGGCGACACCAAGCGCTTTCTCGAGCGCACGGCCAAGATCCAGTGGGGCCTCATGGTCTGCGTGTTCTGCATATCGCACGTGCCCGCGCTGCTGACGCTGGAGATCCCGGGCTATGACAACCGCAACCTGCTGCTGATCGCGTTCCTCGTCATCGTCGTCCAGTCGAGCGACGTGCTGCAATACGTCTGGGGCAAGCTGATCGGCCGGCACAAGGTCGCGCCCGAGGTGTCGCCGTCGAAGACCGTCGAAGGCCTGATCGGCGGCGTGCTGAGCGCCACCGCGCTCGGCGCCGCATTGTGGTGGATCACGCCGTTCAAGCCATGGCAGGCCGCGCTGATGGCGTTCGCGATCAACGTGATGGGCTTCTTCGGCGGGCTCGTGATGTCGGCGATCAAGCGCGACCGCGGCGTCAAGGACTGGGGCCAGATGATCGAAGGCCACGGCGGCATGCTGGACCGGCTCGACTCCGTCGTGTTCGCCGCGCCGATCTTTTTCCACCTGACGCGCTATTGGTGGACGTGATCGGGCGCAGACCGGGGCGCCTGGCCGTCCTTCGGCACCGACGGGGAGAACCCCGCGAACATCCGCGCTACAGCGAGCCGCCGCAGTTCCAGCAGAGGTCGAAATTGGCGGGGGAATGCTCGGCGCACGCGCCGCAGGTGCGGGTGCCGGTGCGCTTGCCGGCCGCCTCTATTTCCTGCAGCACGACCTGCGCGCGCTCGCGGTCGCATTCGCGCTCCAGCCACACCTGCGGCTGCGCGACGTCGGGCGGCACGTCGCCGACGATGCTCGATGCGTACTGATTGAACACGTGCGCGCGGATGCCCGCCTGGTTCAGGCGGTCGGCGACGAGCCACGCGTCGTAGCGCTGCGTCGCGATGTAGATGCGGATCATGCGGGCGGCCGCCATTCGCTCAGCGCCGCCACGAGTTGGCGCAGCACCGCACCGAGCGCCTGCGCGCGCGCCGGGTCCCATCGGTAGGGCGGCGCCTCGTCCATGTAACAGCATTCCGCCATTTCGAGCTGCAGCGTGTGGACGCGCTCGACCGGACGTCCGTAGCGCCGCGTGATCCACCCGCCCGTGAAGCGGCCGTTCACGATGTGCGTGAAGCCGGCGGCGTCCGCCAGCACCTGCGCCGCGCGCGCCTCGAGCGCTGGCGCGCAGCTTGCGCCATTGGCCGTGCCGAGGTTCAGGTCGGGGAGGCGTCCCGCGAAGAACCGGGGCACTTCCGCGCGGATGGAGTGCCCATCGAGCAGCACCGCGTAGCCGTGACGGGCGCGGACGCGCTCGATCTCGGCCGCCAGCCTCTCGTGATAGGGATCGAAATACGTGGCGATGCGGCGGGCGACCTCCTCCGCGAAGGGCGCCATGCCGGGCTCGTACACCGGTTCGTCGGCGAAGGTTCGCGTCGGACAAACCTCGGTATTGTCCGCGCCGGCATAGAGCGCGACGCCCGACGGGTCGCGGTTCAGGTCAACCACGTAGCGCGAGTGCGTCGCGTGCATCAGCGTCGCGCCCACGGACGGCGCGAACGCATAGAGCTTTTCCACGTGCCAGTCGGTATCGGGCGTCGCGCGGGCCGCGACCGTCAGGCGCGCGCCGATGTCCGCCGGCAGCAGCGTTCCCGCATGCGGTACGTCGACGATGAGCGGACTGTCGCCAGGCACCAGTTCCCAGAGGGCCATCACGGACTCCAATGCACGATGGCGCCGCCGCGGACCACGCCCAGCGCCGGATTGCCGCCGATCCGGTACGCGAGTTCCGCCGGCTCGGCGATCGACCAGCACGCGAGATCGGCGCGCATGCCCGGCGCGATCGACCCGCGATCGCGCAATCCAAGTGCGCGCGCGGCATGCACGGTCATGCCGGCCAGTGCCTCGGCCGGCGTCAGCCGGAACAGCGTGCAGGCCATGTTGAGCATCAGCAGCGGCGATGTCGTGGGGGACGTCCCGGGGTTGCAATCGGTGGCGATCGCGATGGGAACGCCGTGGCTGCGCAGCGCGTCGATCGGCGGCAGTTTCGTCTCCCGCAGCGCATAGTACGCCCCGGGCAGCAGCACGGCGACGGCACCCGCTTGCGCCATGGCGGCCACGCCGGCGTCGTTCGTGTATTCGAGATGATCGGCGGACAGCGCGGCGAAATCGGCGGCGATGCGCGCGCCGTCCATGTCGGAAAGCTGATCGGCATGCAGCTTGACCGGCAGTCCGTGCGCCGCCGCGGCCGCGAAGACGCGCCGCGTCTGCGCCGCGGTGAAGCCGATCGTTTCGCAGTATGCATCGACGGCGTCGGCGAGCCGTTCGCGCGCGACGGAAGGTATGGTGTCGCCGCAGACGTAGTCGACATACGCGTCGGCGCGTCCGGCGTACTCGGGTGGCAGCGCATGCGCGGCGAGCAGCGTCGTGCGCACCGTCACGCCGAGCGACTCGCCGAGTGCGCGGGCCACGCGCAACTGCTTCGACTCGGTCGCCGTATCGAGCCCGTAGCCCGATTTGATCTCGACGGTCGTCACGCCTTCCGCGGCGAGCGCCGCCAACCGCGGCAGGCTCTGCGCCGCCAAATCCGCGGTGGACGCGGCGCGAGTATCGCGGACGGTCGCGGCGATGCCGCCGCCCGCGCGGGCGATGTCCGCATAGCTCGCCCCCGAGAGCCGCTGCTCGAACTCGCGGGCGCGGTTGCCGGCGTAGACGAGATGCGTGTGGCAGTCGACGAGGCCAGGCGTCATCCACGCACCGTCGCAGGACCGCGCCTGCGCCGCGACCGTGTCGCGCGGGAGTTCGCGGCGCGCACCCGCCCACGCGATCGTGTCGCCACAAATGCCCACGGCGCCGTCGCGCAGCGCGCCGTACGGGGCGCCGCCGCCGCGCATCGTCGCGAGATGGACATCCTCGAGCAGCAGGTCGAAGTGCATCGGGCTCGCTGGACTACCTTCGTGCTGCGCACTCCGGTGTTCGCCCTTGGGGCGGCCCGGCGGGCTCACTGGTTACCTTCGTGCTGCGCACTCCGGTGTTCGCCCTTGGGGCGGCCCGGCGGGCTCACTGGACTGCCTTCGTCAGGCGGGCCATCGTCGCGCGATAGCGCGCGAACACGGCGTCTTCCTGCTCGTGATGTCCGTCGCGAACGATGTAGCGGCCACGCGCCACGACATCGCGCACCGGCAGCCGCGACGGTCCGAAGATCGCGGCGTCCAGGACTTCGTCACGCGCCTGGCCGGCGAGCGCCGGGTCGTCCATGTTCAGCACGACGAAATCCGCGCGGCGGCCGGCGGCAAGCGCGCCGACCGGCTGCCCGAGCGCCTGCGCGCCGCCACATGCCGCGCCGGCCCACAGCGACGTCCCGATCGTATCGGCGCCGGCCGCCGCGAGCACGTTGCGACGGCGCGCGCGCATGCGCTGCGACCATTCGAGCTGCCGCAGTTCGAGGAACGGCGAGACTTGCGTGTTCGAATCGCTGCCGACGCCGAACCGTCCGCCGGCGCTGAAATACGCGGCGCCGGGGAACGTGCCGTCGCCCAGGTCAGCCTCGGTCGTCGGCGCGAGCCCCGCGACGGCCCCGCTCGCGGCGAGCGCCGCCACTTCGCGTGGTGTCATGTGGGTCGCGTGCACGATGCACCAGCGCGCGTCGACATGCGCCTGCGTCAGCAGCCACTCCACCGGCCGCATGCGGCTCCACGCGAAACAGTCGTCGACCTCGCGCGTCTGTTCGGCGGCATGGATGTGGATCGGCGCGTCCGGGCCCGCGAGCCGCATGATCTGCCCCAGTTCCTCCGGCGTCACCGCGCGCAGGCTGTGCGGCGCCACCCCGAGGACGAAGCCGTGCTCCGCCGCGCGTTCGCGCAACCGGTCGACGAGATGCGTGAACGTGTAGACGGTGTGCACGAAGCGCCGTTGGCCGCCGGTCGTGGGCATGCCGCCGAAACCGCCGTGCGCGTAGAAGACCGGCAACAGCGTGAGTGAAAGGCCCGCGGTCTTCGCGGCGGCCACGATGCGCAGCGCCAGCTCGGCGGCATCGTCGTAGGGCTTGCCGGCCGGATCGTGGTGGACGTAATGGAATTCGGCCACCGCCGAATAGCCGGCCTTCGCCATCTCGACGTATGCCTGCGCGGCGATCGCCTCCATCGCATCGGCGTCGATGCGATGGAGGAACGCGTACATCGCCTGCCGCCACGTCCAGAAGCTGTCGTCCTGTCCGGGCGACGCGCGGCCGGAGCGGCCGGCGAGCGCCCGCTGGAACGCGTGCGAATGGAGATTCGGCATCGCGGGCACGACCGGGCCGCCGAGCACATCGCCCCCGCTCGGATCGGCATCCGGCGTGACGGACACGATGGTGCCCGCGTCGTCGACGTCGAGCGCCACGTTGGCCGCCCAGCCCTGCGGCAACAGTGCATGCGGCGCCACGAACTTCATTGGAGCACGCCGGGCGCCGGTCCGTTGATCACCGCCACCAGCGCCACGGACTGCGCCGACGTCGGATACACGCGCATGGCGACCGCGGGCGTTGCCTCGTCCGCGAGCACGACGAGCGTATGCAGTGGCGCGAGCTCGAGCGGCGGGAAGCCCGCGAGCAGGCATTCGCACGTGCCCAGCGCGGCAAAGCAGACGTAGGCGCACGCGGGCGCGAGTGCGCAGCCGCTGTCGCGCACGACGACGACCTCGCCGGCCGCGGCGGCGCGCCGCACCATCAGGTTGAAATCGCGCGTCGGGCCATCCGTCAGCGTGCACTGCAGGTCGGCCTCGCCCGCGAATACCACCGGCTCGAACGGCAGGTGCAGGTCGAGCGGATCGCCGGCGCCCGACAGCCGCATGCCGTTCCCATCGAGCAGCACGAGCGTCCGGTCGACGCCGGCAAACGTCGAAAACGGGCCGTCGTGCGCGATGTCGGCCACGCTGACGCGCCAGGCGAACGACCCGATGTCCGCGGCAGGCGGCTCGGTGGCGATTTCCAGCGTTTCGCCGCCGCCGTTCTTCCACGGCATCCGGCGATAGTCGGCAGGCGTCAATAAACGATGCATTTCGGTGCGGTCCCTGCACCCGCGCGGCGCGCGGTCGCACGATTGTAAACCGCTGCGCAGCCGCGCGTTGACAGGACTGCTCGCCTGCGCCTAGATTCCATTTCCTGCCTTTCACTCTCGCGGAGACCGTTCCCATGCGTTCCATGCTCGCCCTGCCCCTTTGCGCCGCCGCGCTCACCGTTGCCATGAGCGCGAGCGCCCAGGAAACCAAGGTCGCCATCGGCATTTCCGGCTGGACCGGATTCGCGCCGCTGACGCTCGCCAAGGACGCCGGCATCTTCAAGAAGAACGGCCTCGACGTCTCGATCAAGAAGATTCCGCAGAAGGACCGGCACCTGGCCATCGCCTCGGGCGACATCCAGTGTGCGGCGACGACCGTCGAGACGTACATCGTGTGGAACGCCAACGGCGTGCCGATCACGCAGGTCGTCCAGCTCGACAAGTCGTACGGGGCCGACGGCCTCGCCGTCCGCGGCAACATCGCGAAGATCGCGGACTTGAAGGGCAAGACGATCGGCGTCGATGCGCCCGGCACGTCGCCCTACTTCGGCCTGGGCTGGATCCTCAAGAAGAACGGCATGTCGATGAAGGACGTGACCGTCGCCACGATGAGTCCGCAGGCGGCGGCGACGGCCTTCGTCGCCGGCCAGAACGATGCCGCGATGACGTATGAACCCTACCTGTCCAGCGTCCGCGACAAGCCGGAGTCCGGCAAGATCATCGCGACGACGCTCGACTACCCGATGGTGATGGACACGTTCGGCTGCACGCCGACGTTCATCAAGGCCAACCCGAAGGCGGTCAAGGCGATGGTCGACAGCTATTTCGAGGCGGTGGAGATGATCAAGAAGGACCCGAAAAAGAGCTACGAGATCATGGGCGCCGACGTCAAGCAGACGGGCGAGCAGTTCGGCAAGTCCGCCGCGTACCTGCGCTGGCAGGACAAGGCCGCCAACCAGCAGTTCTTCAGCGGCGAGTTCCAGAAGTTCAGCGCGGAGGCCGCCGACCTGCTGCTGGAGATGGGCATCATCAAGCAGAAGCCCGACCTCACCACCATCGTCGACACCCAGTTCATCAAGTGACGACTGACCACGTTTTGCAAGCGCGAAGCGCGCGGCAAAGCGTAGGGCAGGCGTCATCCCCGCGAATGCGGGGATCCAGTGACGTTCAAACCCGACGCCACTGGGTTCCCGCTGGCGCGGGAACGACGAACTAAAGCGGCGGATCGGACGACTTTGGAACCCAACGCCGCTGGGTTCCCGCTGGCGCGGGAACGACGATGCAGGGCGGATATCGGCACTCCAGACCGATGACGCCGCTCAAGCCCGTCAGCCAGACACGCAGGATCGTCTACGGCATCGCGTTCTTCGTCGTCTTCGTCGGGGCGTGGAGCATCGCGACGTTCGGCGGCTTCGTGTCGAAGACGTTCCTGGCCGATCCGTTGACGATGCTCGACGAGGGCTACGCGCTCTTCACCCAGCACGGCTTCATCAAGGACATCGGCGTGACGGTGTGGCGCGTCGGCGGCGGCTTCGTCCTCGCCACGGTGTTCGGCGTTCCGCTCGGCATCGCGATGGGCGCGTACAAGCCGATCGAGGCGTTCTTCGAGCCTTTCGTGTCGTTCGCGCGCTATCTGCCGGCGTCGGCGTTCATCCCGCTGCTGATCCTGTGGGCCGGCATCGGCGAGACGCAAAAGCTGCTGGTGATCTTCATCGGCGTGTTCTTCCAGATCGTGCTGATGGTGGCCGTCATCGTGGGCGCGACGCGCCGGGATCTCGTCGAAGCTGCGTACACGCTGGGCGCGTCCGCATCCGGCATCGTCCGCCGCGTGCTGCTGCCCAGCGCAGCGCCGCAGATCGCGGAGACGCTGCGCCTGGTGCTCGGCTGGGCGTGGACCTACGTGATCGTGGCCGAACTGATTGGCGCGTCGTCCGGCATCGGCCACATGATCACGGATTCGCAGGCGCTTCTGAACACCGGCCAGATCATCTTCGGCATCATCGTCATCGGCATCATCGGCCTCGTCTCCGACTTCCTGTTCAAGTGGCTCAATCAGCGGCTCTTTCCGTGGAGCCTCGCTTGAGCCATGAGCAGCCGCTGCGGCTCGCTGCGACCGCGGCGCAAGGCGCGCGCGCATGAGCAAGCTCGTCATCGACGGCGTCGCGCGCACATTCCCCGGAATTCGCGACGGCCCGCCGACCGAGGCGCTGGTGCCGACGTCGCTGACGGTCGTCGACAACGACTTCATCACGATCCTCGGACCCTCGGGATGCGGCAAGTCGACGCTGCTGCGGATCGTCGCGGGCCTCGACATGCCGACGCGCGGCCGCGTGCTGCTCGACGGCGACCCGGTCACCGGCCCCGGCGTCGACCGGGGCATGGTCTTCCAGAGCTACACGCTGTTTCCGTGGCTGACGATCCGGCAGAACGTGTGCTTCGGGCTGCGCGAACGCGGCATGGCGCAGTCCCGCCAGGACGAGGTCTCGCGCTACTGGCTCGACAAGGTGGGACTCACCGGTTTCGAGCACCACTTTCCGAAGATGCTGTCGGGCGGCATGCAGCAGCGCACGGCGATCGCCCGCGCACTGGCCAACGATCCCAAGATCCTGCTGCTCGACGAGCCGTTCGGCGCGCTCGACAACCAGACGCGCTCGCTGATGCAGGAACTCCTGCTGTCGATCTGGGAGTCGGACCGGAAGACCGTGCTCTTCGTCACGCACGACATCGAGGAAGCGATCTTCATGGCGAACCGCGTCGTCGTGATGAGCGCCCGTCCGGGCCGCATCAAGGCGGAGGTGGCGGTCACGCTGGCGCATCCGCGCCACTACACGATCAAGACCACGCCGGAGTTCTCCGCGCTCAAGGCGGAGCTGACCGAGCAGATCCGCATCGAGGCGATCAAGGTGGCCGCACTGCCTACGCCCGCCTGAAGCGACCAGGCGACCGAAGGGCCGCCCCGAGGTCGCGGCCCCCTGGGGGGAGGCGAGCGCAGCGAGCGTCGGGGGGATCCATCCCGCCGCCCCGAGGTCGCCGCCCCCTTGGGGGAGGCGAGCAAAGCGAGCTTCGGGGGGGCCGGGCGACCGAAGGGCCGCTCCCGAGGTCGCCGCCCCCTTGGGGGAGGCGAGCAAAGCGAGCTTCGGGGGGGCCGGGCGACCGAAGGGCCGCTCCCGAGGTCGCCGCCCCCTTGGGGGGAGGCGAGCAAAGCGAGCTTCGGGGGGATCCTTACCCCACCGGCGCCCGAAAGCGTTCGAGCGCGCCGCGGTCGACTTCGATGCCCAGTCCCGGTCCGTCGGGGATGCGGACGACACCGCGCTCGTGTTCGAGCGGACGCGTCAGCACCGCTTGCCGAAACGGATGCTCGGAGCGGTCGAACTCGAGGATCGGCTCCTGCGGCGTGCGGCGCAGCGGGCTGTGCGGCAAC
Source organism: uncultured beta proteobacterium (assembly GCA_963823475.1). Lineage (GTDB taxonomy): Bacteria > Pseudomonadota > Gammaproteobacteria > Burkholderiales > Casimicrobiaceae > VBCG01. The sequence continues at coordinate 33,739 of CAWGLS010000013.1, read as the reverse complement.
ACGGCAAGCAACTGGAGCGAGGCGGCCAGCGCGACGCCGGTGCCCCAGACATGCGGCACGTAGCGGATGCCGAACGCGGCCGCCATGTCGGCGATCTTCTTGCATTCGGACAGGCCGCCCGCCGCGCACGTGTCCGGCTGCACGATGTCCATCGCGCGCGACGTGAAGATCTCGCGAAAGCCCCAGCGCGTGTACTCGCATTCGCCGCCGGCGACCGGAATCGGCTGGCCGCGCCGCACGTCGCGGTAGCTCGCAAGGTCCTCCGGGATCACGGGCTCCTCGAACCAGCCGATGTCCTGGTCGGCGACCGCGCGTCCGAGCGCGATGGCCTCGATCGCGTCGTAGCCGTGATTCGCGTCCAGCATCAGGCCGAATTTCGGGCCCACCTTGCGCCGCACGGCGCGGATCAGTTCCGCGTCGGCGGCCACGTCGAAGCCGATCTTCACCTTCGCCGCATGAAAGCCCTGCCGTGCGTAGCCGGCGACCTCGTCGACGACGTATTCGAACGGATCGCCGTGTTCGACGCGATAGGTGCCCGTGGCATACGCGCGAACCTCGGTGCGCAGCGGCCCGCCCAGCAGCCGGTGCACGGGCACGCCGAAGTGGCGGCCCTTCAAGTCCCACAGCGCGATGTCGACGCCGGAGAGCGCGCTGATCGCGAGCCCCTTCTGCCCCTGGTCGCGGTACGCGCCGTAGATGTCCTCCCAGAGGGCTTCGATGGCGAGCGGGTCGCGCCCGACCAGCCGCGCCGCATACGCGAGCACGATCGCCGAGTTCAATGCCGGCGGGCCGAAGCACTCGCCCCAGCCGGTGGTGCCGTCGTCGGCGACGATCTCCACGAGGCATGCGCCGCGCGTGCGCGTGCCGTTGAACGACCAGTGGAATGGCTCCGTCAACGGCGCTTCGAGGACGTGGGTGCGGACGTCGGCTATGCGCATGTAAGGGTCAGATTCGAATTTCGCCAGGCAAACGTTGCCTTGACGCGTTGCATCCGGCGAATTTCGAGTCTGACCCCCGCGGGAAATGCACGGCAGCATCAGTCACAAATTGCGCGCACGTCAATCCGCCCTTCAATATCGGCCGCCGTTTTTTTGCCACCGCCAGGCATCGGCACAGATCGCGGCGAGATCGCGCGTCGCGCGCCATTGAAGCAGTTCCTCCGCACGCGTCGGATCGGCGTAGTAGGAAGCGACGTCACCGGGCCTGCGCGGCGCGATCGACTTGGTGATCCGGCGCCCGCACGCCGCCTCGAACGCCGCCACCACCTCCATGACGGAATGCCCGCGGCCCGCCCCGAGGTTGAGCGTCACCGCCCCCTGCGACCTCGCCAGGTACCTGAGGGCGGCGACGTGGCCTTCGGCCAGGTCCTGCACATGGAGGTAGTCGCGAACGCCGGTGCCGTCGTGGGTCGGCCAGTCGCCGCCGAAGATCGCGACCTCGGCCAGTTCGCCGGCGGCGATCTTGCAGAGCAGCGGCAGCAGGTTGTTCGGTCGGCCGCGCGCCGCCTCGCCCAGCATGCCCGACGAATGCGCACCCGCCGGATTGAAGTAGCGAAGGATTGCGATACGCCAGTTGCCGTTGGCATGCGCGAGATCGCGCAGGAAATCCTCGACGACACGCTTGGTGCGCCCGTAGACGCTGTGCGGCCGCAGCGCGGCGGCTTCGGTCACCGGCAGGTCTTCGGGCTGGCCGTAGACCGTCGCCGAGGAACTGAAGACGAGCGTCGCGACGCCCGCCTCGCCCATCACCTCGGCCAGCGCGATGGCGCCGCCGACGTTGACGTCGTAGTAGGCAAGCGGGCGCTCCTCCGACTCGCCGACGGCCTTCAGGCCGGCGCAGTGGATGACCGCCGCGATCGGATGGTCGTGGAAGACCGCGCGCAGCGCCGCGACGTCGCGCACGTCGGCCGTGACGGACGGCACCGGCCGGCCGGCGAGCGCCTGCAGGCGCGGCAGCACCGCGGGCGTGCTGTTCGCGAAATTGTCGAGCACGACCGGTGCGTAGCCGGCGCGCGCGAGCTCGACGACGATGTGGGAGCCGACGTAGCCCGCGCCGCCTGTCACGAGAATGGTTTCTGGCATGTGCGTCACATCGTGGAGAAGGTGACGATGCTACACGAGGGGCGCCACGACCCAAAAGAAAACCGGGCGCGATGGCCCGGCGTTCCGGTTGCTTCCGGGCAAGGCCTGAAGCCTCGCGCGGCGGCGCGGCGGCGCGGCGGGCACCAGGGCCCGCCGCGCGCTGCTGCTACTCGGCCTTCGTGCCTTCCGGCGCGGCGTCGGCGTCGGGACGTCCGACAAGTTCGATGAGGGCCATCGGCGCCGCGTCGCCCTGCCGGAAGCCGAACTTCAGGATCCGCAGGTAGCCGCCCGGACGCGCCTGGTAGCGCGGACCGAGCTCGTTGAACAGCTTGGTCACGACGTCGCGATCGCGCAGGCGGTCGAAGGCCAGACGGCGGTTCGCGACCGTGGCGACCTTCGCCAGCGTGATCATCGGCTCCGCGACGCGGCGGAGTTCCTTCGCCTTCGGCAGCGTGGTCCTGATCGCCTCGTGCGTGAACAGCGAGTTCATCATGTTGCGCAGCATCGCGAGGCGATGGCTGCTGGTGCGGTTCAGTTTCCGCAGTCCGTGACGGTGACGCATGACGTTGACCTTTCAGTTAGGTGGCACCGCTTCGCACGGCGCTCGTTCTTGCTATTTGCTTGTTCTGCAACCGGGAGGCGACGCATTCAAGGGTTGCGTGAATGCGCCGCGATTCCCGGGCAGTCCTGCCTCCCGAGGAAAGCAGGACTCCGTCGGTTACGGCCGATCGAGCCCGGCCGGCGGCCAGTTCTCGAGCTTCATGCCGAGCGAAAGCCCGCGCGAGGCCAGGACTTCCTTGATCTCGTTCAGCGACTTGCGGCCCAGGTTCGGCGTCTTCAGCAGTTCCGTTTCCGTGCGCTGGATCAGGTCGCCGATGTAATAGATATTCTCGGCCTTCAGGCAATTGGCCGAGCGCACCGTCAGCTCCAGGTCGTCGACCGGACGCAGCAGGATCGGGTCGACCTGCGGCGACGAACGCTCGGTCGCGGGCGTATCCGTGCCCTTCAGGTCCGCGAACACCGACAGCTGCTCGACCAGCACGGAAGCGGCATAACGCACCGCCTGCTCCGGCTCGACGACGCCGTTGGTCTCGATGTCGAGGACCAGCTTGTCGAGGTCGGTACGCTGTTCGACGCGCGCCGACTCGACCGCGTAGCTCACGCGGCGGACCGGCGAGAACGATGCGTCGAGCAGGATGCTGCCGATCGTGCGGCCGCCTTCCGGCTTCACGCGCGCCGTCGCGGGCTGGTAGCCACGGCCCTTCTCGACGCGAATCTCCATCTCGAGCTTGCCGCCGGCGGTCAGGTGCGCGATCACGTGGTCGGGATTGATGATCTCGACGTCGTGGTTCGGCTCGATGTCGGCGGCCGTCACCACGCCTTCGCCGGACTTGGCGAGGCGCAGCATCACGTGGTCGCGGTTGTGCAGCTTCAGCACCACGCCCTTCAGGTTGAGCAGCACGTCGACGACGTCTTCCTGCACGCCATCGAGGGCCGAGTACTCGTGCAGCACGCCGGTGATCTTGACTTCCGTCGGCGCGTAGCCGGGCATCGACGACAGCAGCACGCGACGCAGCGCGTTGCCCAGCGTATGGCCATACCCGCGCTCGAACGGCTCCATCACCACCTTGGCGTGGAACGGCGACGTCGATTGCACGTCGATGATGCGCGGCTTCAACAGAACATTGCTCTGCATGCGAAATCCTCTTGCGAATCCGGAGGGGGCGCCGGAATTGCGCGACTTTCTGAAGTGCCAGAATCCTTGTTGCTACTTCGAATACAGTTCGACCACCAGGCTCTCGTTGATGTCCTGGCCGAATTCGGAGCGGTCCGGCGCACCTTTGTAGGTGGCGGTCATCTTCTTCGCGTCGACCTCGACCCACAGCGGGAAGCCGACCTTTTCGGCGAGTTGCAGCGAATCCACGATGCGCAGCTGGGCCTTCGACTTCTCGGTCACCGAGACGACGTCGCCGGCCTTGAGGATCGCCGACGGCACGTTCAGCAGCTTGCCGTTGACCATAATCGCGCAGTGCGTGACCAGTTGCCGAGCCTCGGCGCGCGTCGAGCCGAAGCCCATCCGGTAGACGACGTTGTCCAGGCGCGATTCCAGCAGTTGCAGCAGGTTCGTGCCGGTCGAGCCCTTGCGGCGCGAAGCTTCGGCGAAATACCGCCGGAACTGGCGCTCCATCAGCCCGTACATGCGGCGCAGCTTCTGCTTTTCGCGGAGCTGGTTGCCGTAGTCCGACATGCGCATGCCGGATTTGACGCCGTGCTGGCCGGGCTTGGTGTCCAGCTTGCACTTGGAGTCGAGTGATCGACGCGCGCTTTTCAGGAAAAGGTCGGTGCCTTCCCGTCGCGCCAGCTTGCATTTGGGTCCGAGATAACGAGCCACTTTTAGCTATCCAGTAATTGGTTCGGACGAAAGTGAAGACTTCGCCTTCGGCCGATGGGGGTTACTTTAGGAATCGCTGGTCGACTTGTCAGCTTTGGGCCAGTCGATCCCTGACGGAAGAAAACTACGAAAACCAGAGGCGTCAGATGCGGCGACGCTTCGGCGGACGGCAGCCGTTGTGCGGCACCGGCGTCACGTCGGTGATGCTGGAGATCTTCATCCCCAGCGCGTTCAGCGCGCGCACCGCGGACTCGCGGCCCGGGCCGGGGCCCTTGATGCGCACTTCCAGGTTCTTGACGCCGCATTCCTGCGCGGCGCGGCCTGCCGCTTCCGCGGCGACCTGCGCGGCGAACGGCGTCGACTTGCGCGAGCCCTTGAAGCCCGCGCCGCCGGACGTCGCCCACGACAGCGCATTGCCCTGCCGGTCGGTGATCGTGATGATCGTGTTGTTGAAGGACGCGTGGATGTGCGCGATGCCTTCGGTCACGTTCTTCTTGACCTTCTTGCGCGCGCGGGCCGCGGTTGCCTTCTGGGACGGTTGCTGTGCCATTCGGTGATCCTCGAGAATTACGTTCGCGCCGGCTTACTTGGTGACGCCCTTGGAGAGCGCGACGGTGCGGCCCTTCTTCGGTCCCTTGCGGGTCCGTGCATTCGTGCGGGTGCGCTGGCCGCGGACCGGCAGGCCCTTGCGGTGGCGCGAGCCGCGGTAGCAACCCAGATCCATCAGCCGCTTGATGCTCATCGTCACTTCACGGCGAAGGTCGCCCTCGACCGTGAACTTGCCGACCTGCTCGCGGATCTTGTCCATTTCCGTGTCGGAAAGGTCCTTGACCTTCGTCGCCGGCGCGATGCCGGTCGACGCGCAGATCATCTTCGCGCGCGTGGGGCCGATGCCGTAGATCGCCTGCAGCGCGATCACGGTGTGCTGGTGGTTCGGAATGTTGACGCCTGCAATACGGGCCATGTCTTAAACCTGTCTAATGTGGTGGTCGTACGCCGCTTCTCAACCCTGGCGTTGCTTGTGGCGCGGGTCGGTGCAGATCACGCGCACGACGCCATTGCGCCGGATGATCTTGCAGTTGCGACAGATTTTCTTGATCGATGCCAGAACCTTCATTTCGCTTCCTCTCGAACACGTCCGAACCTGAAGATCTTGAACCACGAAGTACACGAAGAGCACGAAGATCGGTAATCCCGCAAACCGCTCCGCGCCGCGGGTTCATCCCAGCATCTTCTTCGTGTTCTTCGTGTCCTTCGTGGTTAAAGGTGTTGCCCTTGAATTCCTACTTCGCCCTGAACGTGATCCGTGCCCGCGAGAGGTCGTAGGGAGAAACCTCCACCGTCACCTTGTCGCCCGGCAAGATCTTGATGTAGTGCATCCGCATCTTCCCCGAGATATGTCCGAGGACCACATGCCCGTTTTCCAGTTTCACGCGGAACGTGGCGTTGGGCAGCATCTCGACGACCTCGCCCTGCATCTGAATCGTGTCTTCTTTCGCCATTCTTATCCGGCCGCGCAGCGGTCCTTAACCATTTCCCTCATTCCCGACCCTTCTCCCGGAGGGGGAAGGGCGCTTTCTGTTCCCCTCGCCCGCGAGCGGGAGAGGGGTTCAGGGGTGAGGGTGGGCCGAGGATCAACGCGTGGGGATCCCCCCCTTGAAATTAGCCTTCTTGAGCAGGCTCTCGTACTGCTGCGACATCAGGTACGCCTGTACCTGCGTCATGAAGTCCATCGTGACGACCACGATGATCAGCAGCGAGGTTCCGCCGAAGTAGAACGGCACGTTCTTCCAGGCGATCAGGAAGTTCGGGATGAAGCAAACGATCACGAGGTACATCGATCCCAGCAACGTCAGCCGCAGCGTGATCTTTTCCAGGTACTTGGCCGTCTGGTCGCCCGGCCGGTAGCCCGGGATGAACGCGCCGCTCTTCTTCAGGTTGTCGGCGGTCTCCTTCGGGTTGTACTGGAGCGCCGTGTAGAAGAAGCAGAAGAAGATGATCGCCGCGGCGTACAAGAGCTCGTGCACGGGCTGGCCCGGCGACAGCGTCGCGGCCAGGTCGCGCAGCCAGACCGTGTTCTCGCCGGAGCCGAACCACTGCGCGATCGTCGCCGGGAACAGGATGATCGACGACGCGAAGATCGGCGGAATGACGCCGGCCATGTTGAGCTTCAGCGGCAGGAACGAGCTCTGCCCCTGGTACACCTTGTTGCCGACCTGCCGCTTCGCGTAGTTCACGAGGATCTTGCGCACCGCGCGCTCGACGAACACGACGAACGCCGTGACGATGACGACCAGCGCCACGATCCCCAGCACCAGCGGAATCGAGTAGGCACCCGTCCGCGCCTGCTCGAGCGTCTGCCCGATGGCCTGCGGCAGACCGGCCGCGATGCCCGCGAAGATGATCAGCGAAATGCCGTTGCCCAAGCCCCGCTCCGTGATCTGCTCGCCCAGCCACATGAGGAACATCGTTCCCGACACGAGCGTGACGGCCGACACGATGCGGAACGTGAGTCCCGTCGTCAGCACGAGACCGGGCTGCGCCTCCAGCGCCGCCGAGATGGCGAGCGCCTGGAAGAATGCAAGGCCGAGTGTGGCGTAGCGCGTGTACTGCGTGATCTTGCGCCGGCCGGCTTCGCCTTCCTTCTTCAGCGCCTCCAGCGTCGGCACGACCACCGTGCACAGCTGCATGATGATCGACGCCGAGATGTACGGCATGATCCCCAGCGCGAAGATCGAGAAGCGCGACAGCGCGCCGCCCGAGAACACGTTGAACAGGCCGAGGATTCCGTTCTGTTGCGAGCGGAACAGTTCGTCGAGCACGGACGCGTTGATGCCCGGCACCGGGATGTGCGTCCCGATCCGGTAAACGACGAGCGCACCCAGCAGGAACATCAAGCGTCGCTTGAGGTCGCCGTACTTGTTGCCGCTCTTCAGCGCCGGGTTGGCAATGGCCACGTAATCTTCTTTCGATCCTGGAATCTTTGTCGCGCGGCGTTACGCCACGCTGCCGCCGGCGGCTTCGATCGCCGCCTTGGCACCCTTGGTGGCGAGCATGCCGGAGAGCTTGACTGCCTTCTCGATCGTGCCCGTCTTGATCACCTTCACCGTCTTGGCCGAGCCCGGCACGAGGCCGGCGGCCTTCAGCGCCAGCACGTCGATCTCGACGAGCGGCAGCTTCTGCAGGTCGGACAGGCGGACTTCCGCGCCGTCGTTCTTGGCGAGCGACACGAAGCCGCGCTTCGGAAGACGGCGCTGCAGCGGCATCTGGCCGCCTTCGAAGCCGGTCTTGTGAAAGCCGCCCGAGCGGGACTTCTGGCCCTTGTGGCCGCGGCCGGCGGTCTTGCCCAGGCCGGAGCCGATGCCGCGTCCGACGCGGCGGCGGTTCTTCTTGCTGCCGTCGGCCGGCTTGATCGTATTGAGTCGCATCGCGAAATCCCCTTGCCTTGCGGTTACTGCTCGACGACCTTGAGCAGGTAGCCAACCTTGTTGATCATGCCGCGCGTGCAGGGCGTGTCGATGATCTCGACCGAGTGGTTCGTCCACTTGAGCCCCAGGCCGCGCACGGTCTCGCGGTGGTCACGGCGCGTGCGCGCGACGCCCTTCGCGAGCGTCAGCTTGATTTTTTTCTCGCCAGCCATCGTTACGCTCCCAGGATCTCTTCGACCGTCTTGCCGCGCTTGGCCGCGATTTCCGACGGCGCGCTGCAGTTCTGCAGCGCGTTCAGCGTCGCGCGAACCAGGTTGTACGGGTTGGTCGAGCCGTGGCACTTGGCGAGCACGTTGGTGACGCCGACCACTTCGAACACCGCGCGCATCGGACCGCCGGCGATGACGCCGGTGCCGTCGGCCGCCGGCTGCATGAACACCTTCGTCGCGCCATGACGGCCGATCACCGGGTGATGCAGCGTGCCCTTCTTCAGGCTGACCTTGACCATGCGGCGGCGCGCCTCTTCCATCGCCTTCTGCACGGCCACCGGGACTTCCTTCGCCTTGCCCTTGCCGATGCCGACACGGCCGTCGCCGTCGCCGACGACGGTGAGCGCCGCGAAGCCCAGGATCCGTCCGCCCTTCACCACCTTGGTGACGCGGTTGATCCCGATCATCTTCTCGCGCAGTCCGTCGCCGCGATCGTCCTGCTGTTGCTGCCTGCCACCTGAACGTTGTTGGGCCATGGATTACTTTCCCGCCTTAGAACTTGAGGCCGCCGGCGCGGGCGGCTTCCGCCAGCGCCTTGACGCGACCATGAAAGCGAAAACCGGAACGGTCGAATGCCACCGCTTCGATACCCAGCGACTTCGCCTTTTCGGCGATGCGCGTGCCCACGAGTTCGGCCGCGGCCCTGTTGCCGCCGCTCTTGCCATCCTTGCGCACGTCGGCCTCGAGCGTCGACGCGCTGGCGAGCACGCGATCGCCTTCGGGCGCGATGATCTGCGCGTAGATGTGGCTGTTCGAACGGCTGACGACCAGCCGCGTCGCACGCTGCAGGGCGATGCGCACCCGGGTCTGGCGGGAGCGGCGGTTGCGAGCTTGTTTCTTGTCCATAACGACTCCATTCGGACAAAAGTGGAACCCTACTTTTGTCCGGTTTGGTCACCCTTGAATTTCTGGCAGAGCCAGTAAATTCAAGGCACAAAATTCCGGGAAAACCCCTACTTCTTCTTCGTTTCCTTGATGACGACGCGCTCGTCGGCGTAACGCACGCCCTTGCCCTTGTAGGGCTCGGGCGGACGGTAGGCGCGGATCTCCGCGGCGACCTGGCCGACGGCCTGGATGTCGATGCCCTTGACGATGATCTCCGTCTGCACCGGCGTCTCCACCTTGACGCCCTTCGGCATCGTGTGGACGACGGGGTGCGAGAAGCCCAGCGTCAGGTTGATCTTGTCGCCGGCGGCCTGCGCGCGATAGCCGACGCCCACGAGCGTCAGCTTGCGGGAGAAGCCGTCGGTCACGCCCTTGACCATGTTGGCCACGAGCGCGCGCAGCGTGCCCTGCATCGCGCGCGTCTCGTCGCTCTTCGCCTTGAACACCAGCTGGTCGCCGTCCTTCTCGATCGTCACGGAGTCGCCGAACGTGCGCGTCAGTTCTCCGAGAGGACCCTTTACCTTGATCTCGCCGGCCGCGAGGGTGACTTCGACCTTCGGCGGCAGCTTGACCGGATTGTTGCCAATGCGGGACATATTCGTGTTCCTCAGTTTCCTGTCAGTCGGGAAGGGCCGCCCCGACCGACTGACCTGCCCCCACGGGGGGCAGCGAGCGAGGCGAAGCCTGCGAGCGTGGGGGTCATCATCACGCCACGATGCAGAGCACTTCGCCGCCGACACCGGTGGCGCGCGCCTTGCGATCGGTCATGACGCCGTGGGACGTCGACACGATGGCGATACCCAGCCCGTTCATCACGCGCGGGATCTCGTCCTTGCTCTTGTAGATGCGCAGGCCGGGCTTGGAGATGCGCTCGATCTTCTCGATGACCGGGCGGCCCGCGTAATAGCGGAGCGCGATCTCGAGTTGCGGCTTCTGCTCCTCGCCGGCGACCTTGAAGCCGTCGATGTAGCCTTCGTCCTGCAGCACCTTGGCGATGGCGATCTTCACCTTCGAAGACGGCATGGCTACGGTCGCCTTTTCCGTCATCTGCGCGTTGCGGATGCGCGTCAGCATGTCGGCAATGGGATCTGTCATATTCATTCGATAACCTCGGTTCCGTGGGCTACCAGCTGGCCTTGACGATGCCGGGGATTTCGCCCCGCATCGCGAATTCGCGGAGCTTGTTGCGGCCCAGGCCGAACTTGCTGTAAACACCGCGCGGACGGCCGGTCAGCGCGCAACGGTTGCGCAGCCGGGTCTTGTTGGCGTTGCGGGGCAACGCCTGGATCGCCAGTCGCGCCTCGTACCGCGCCTCGTCGGACGCCTTGGGATCGTCGATGATCGACTGCAGCGTCTCGCGCTTCTTGGCGAACTTGGCGACGAGCTTCTTGCGCTTCTCGTTGCGGTTGATCAGAGCCAGCTTGGACATGGCGGCTTTCCTAGTTCTTGAACGGGAAACGGAACGCGGTGAGCAACGCGCGGGCTTCGGCGTCGTTCTTCGCGGTCGTGGTGATCGAGATGTTCATCCCGCGGAGCGCGTCGATCTTGTCGTACTCGATCTCCGGGAAGATGATCTGTTCCTTGATGCCGATGTTGTAGTTGCCCCTGCCGTCGAACGCGCGCCCCGAGATGCCGCGGAAGTCGCGCACGCGCGGCAGCGCGATGGTGACGAAGCGGTCGAGGAACTCGTACATCCGTTCCTGGCGCAGCGTGACCATGCAGCCGATCGGGTAGCCTTCGCGGATCTTGAAGCCCGCGATCGCCTTGCGCGCCTTGGTGACCACCGGCTTCTGCCCGGCGACCTTCTGCATGTCGGCGACGGCGTTGTCCAGGATCTTCTTGTCGCCCGTCGCCTCGCCCACGCCCATGTTCAGCGTGATCTTGGTGATGCGCGGCACTTCCATCGGCGACTTGTACCCGAACTGCTTCATCAGCGCCGGGGCGATTTCCTGCTTGTAGACGTCTTTCAAACGGGCCATGATTTTTCGCCGATATCCTAGACGAGTTGCTCGCCGTTGCTCTTGTAGAAACGGACCTTGCGGCCGTCCTCGAGCACGCGCATGCCGACGCGGTCCGCCTTCTGCGTGACCGGGTTGAAGATGGCGACGTTCGAAACGTCGATCGGCATCTCCTTCGTGATGATGCCGCCCGGCTGGTTCTTCATCGGGTTCGGCTTCGCGTGCTTCTTGACGGTGTTGATGCCGTTCACGATCACGTGACGGTCGTCGACGATGGTGGCGACGTCGCCGCGCTTGCCCTTGTCGCGGCCGGCGATGACGACGACGTTGTCGCCCTTCTTGATCTTGCGCATTTGGCTATTCCTCGAATGTCGGCGAAGTGCCTGGGCCTACAGCACTTCCGGCGCGAGCGAGACGATCTTCATGAAGCGCTCGTTGCGCAGTTCGCGCGTCACCGGCCCGAAGATGCGGGTGCCGATCGGCTCGAGCTTCGCGTTGAGCAGCACCGCGGCGTTGGCGTCGAAGCGGATCAGCGCGCCGTCCGGCCGGCGGACGCCCTTGCGGGTGCGCACGACGACGGCGTTGTAGATCTCGCCCTTCTTGACGCGCCCGCGCGGCGCCGCATCCTTGACGGATACCTTGATCACGTCACCGATGTGGGCGTAGCGGCGCTTGCTGCCGCCGAGCACCTTGATACACATCACCGAACGCGCGCCCGTGTTATCGGCGACGTCCAGCACCGACTGCATCTGGATCATTTATCTACTCTCCAACTTAACCCGCCGTTCGCCCGATGCTGCTAGGTTCGGGCGGACGCTGCCATGAAGCTCGGACGGCGGCCAGTTTTGGATCCCGCAGTGGGGCGCTGCCTTTTAAGGCGGCACTCCCGGGGGATGGACCGTCGCGAACGTCCCGACTTCGGTGTCCGCGATGGACGAAAACCGAAAGTATGGCAGGTTTCGGCTGCCTCCGCAACCCCGTGCGGCTCGTGTTCCCGGGGTCGACCGTTCAAATCACGTCCAGCCGGCCCGCTTCGGCCTCGGCTGGCGCCCGTATCGTCAGACCGGCTGCGCCCGCTCGAGGATGTTCGAGACGCGCCACGCCTTGGTCTTGGACAGCTTGCGCGTGGCCGAAATCTCGACCAGGTCGCCGATCTTGCAATCGTTGTTCTCGTCGTGCGCGTGGAACTTGCGCGACTGCATGACGATCTTGCCGTACAGCGGATGCTTGACGCGGCGCTCGATCAGCACGGTCACCGTCTTGTTCATCTTGTCGCTGACGACACGGCCGACGAACGTCTGGATCAGCGCCTTCCGCGGCGCGGTCGCCGCGTTCTCGGTGGTGGCTTGCTGTTCGGTCATGATGCGGCCTTCGCATGAATGATCGTGCGCACGCGGGCGATGCCGCGGCGGACGGTCTTGAGCTTGGAGTTGTCGGTCAGCTGCTGAGTGGCGGCTTGCATGCGCAGGCCGAACTGCTCCTTCAGCAACGCCTCGAGCTCCGTCTGCAGCTCGGCGGGCGACTTGCCCGCGAGCCCCTTCTTGGTTTCCGATTTCTTCATGATGTCCCCGAAATTCCCGGTCAGCCGCCGATCAGGCGATGCACGAAGGTCGTCCGGATCGGGAGCTTCGCGGACGCGAGCGCGAACGCTTCGCGGGCCAAGGCTTCCTCGACGCCGTCCATCTCGTAGAGCACCTTGCCGGGAACGATCTCCGCGACGTAGTACTCGGGGCTGCCCTTGCCGTTGCCCATGCGGACTTCGGCCGGCTTGCGCGAGATCGGCTTGTCCGGAAAGATCCGGATCCAGATGCGGCCGCCGCGCTTGATGTGGCGCGTCATCGCCCGCCGCGCGGCCTCGATCTGCCGCGCCGTCAGGCGGCCGCGGCCGATGGCCTTCAGGCCGAATTCGCCGAAGCTCACCTTGTTGCCGACGGTCGCAACGCCCTTGTTGCGGCCCTTCTGTTCCTTGCGGTACTTCCTTCTAGCTGGCTGCAGCATTCTTCGCTCCTGGCGGCGGCGTACGGCGGGGCGGACGCTTCGGCGCGTCCGGCGCCGGTGCGGGCGCTTGTACCGGTTCGGCGTTGTGCGCCAACCGTTCACCCTTGAACACCCAGACCTTGATGCCGATGACGCCATAGGTCGTGCGTGCTTCGGAAAATCCGTAGTCGATGTCTGCGCGCAGCGTATGCAGCGGCACGCGGCCCTCGCGGTACCACTCGCGGCGGGCGATCTCGGCGCCGTTCAAGCGTCCCGACGACATGACCTTGATGCCTTGCGCGCCCAGGCGCATCGCGTTCTGCATCGCGCGCTTCATGGCGCGGCGGAACATGATCCGCTTCTCGAGCTGCTGGGCGATCGAGTCGGCGATGAGCTGCGCATCGATTTCCGGCTTGCGGATTTCCTCGATGTTCAGTCCCACGTCGCCGCCCATCATCTTGCGCAGGTCGGCGCGGAGCGTCTCGATGTCCTCGCCCTTCTTGCCGATGACGACGCCGGGACGGGCGCTGTGGATCGTGATGCGCGCGTTCTTCGCCGGACGCTCGATCGTGATCTTCGCGACCGAGGCGTGCGACAGCTTCTTGTTGAGGTATTCGCGGATGCGGATGTCCTCGGCGAGCGTCGGCGCGTAGTTCTTGCTGTTCGCGAACCACTTCGAACCCCAGTTCCGGGTGACGGAAAGCCGGAACCCGGTCGGATGTATCTTCTGACCCATGACCTTGTTCTCCCTAGTTTCCGTCGCCAACGACGACGTGGATGTGGCAGCTCTGCTTGCTGATCACGTTGCCGCGGCCCTTGGCGCGGGCGCTGGTGCGCTTCAGGACGGCCGCCTTGTCGATGTAGATCGTCGTGACCTTCAGCTCGTCGATGTCGGCGCCGTCGTTGTGCTCGGCGTTCGCGATCGCGGACTCGAGCACCTTCTTGATGATCTTGGCGCCCTTCTTCGGGCTGAACGTCAGCACGTCGAGCGCGCGCGCGACCGGCATTCCGCGGATCTGGTCGGCGACGAGCCGGCCCTTCTGGGCCGACAGGCGAACGCCGCGCAGCGTGGCATTGGTTTCCATCATGGGCTCCTTACTTCTTTCTCGGCGGTGCCGGCGCTGCAACCTTCTTGTCGGCCGAATGGCCCTTGAAGGTGCGCGTCAGCGCGAACTCGCCGAGCTTGTGGCCGACCATGTTTTCCGAAACATAGACCGGGATATGCGCCTTGCCGTTGTGGACGGCGATCGTCAGGCCGACGAAATCCGGCGTGACGGTCGAGCGGCGCGACCAGGTCTTGATCGGCTTCTTGTCGTTGATCGCGCGCGCCTTCTCCACCTTGGCCATCAGGTGTTGATCGACGAACGGACCTTTCTTGAGTGAGCGTGCCATTTTCGGTTATCCCTTCGTCGCGTGGCGGCGACGCACGATCATGTTGTCGGTCCGCTTGTTCTTGCGCGTCTTGTAGCCCTTGGTCGGCGTGCCCCACGGCGAGACCGGATGGCCACCGCCGTTGGAACGTCCGCCGTGCGGATGGTCGACCGGGTTCATGCAGATGCCGCGCACCGTCGGGCGGATGCCGCGCCAGCGATTCGCACCCGCCTTGCCGATCGAGCGCAGGTTATGTTCCTCGTTGCCGACTTCGCCGATGACGGCACGGCAATCGACGTGCACCTTGCGGATCTCGCCCGAGCGCAGACGCAGCTGCGCGAAGATGCCTTCGCGCGCCAGCAGCTGTACCGAGGCGCCGGCCGAACGCGCGATCTGCGCGCCCTTGCCCTGCTGCATCTCGACGCAATGCACGGTCGTGCCGACCGGGATGTTGCGCAGCGGCAGGCAGTTGCCCGGCTTGATGCCGGCTTCGATGCCGGACTGCAGCTGGCTGCCCACCGCGACGCCGCGCGGCGCAATGATGTAGCGGCGCTCGCCGTCGGCGTAGAGCAGCAGCGCGATGTTGGCGCTCCGGTTGGGGTCGTATTCCAGACGCTCGACCTTGGCCGGAATGCCGTCCTTGTTGCGCTTGAAGTCGACGATGCGGTAATGCTGCTTGTGCCCGCCGCCCTTGTGCCGGATCGTGATGTGGCCGTTGTTGTTGCGGCCCGATCCGCGGATCTGCGGCTCGACGAGCGAAGCGATCGGCGCGCCCTTGTGCAGCGACGCGTTGACGACCTTGACCATCGCGCGGCGACCCGCCGATGTCGGTTTGACTTTAACGAGGGCCATGGCGTTACGCCTCCGCCGCGAAGTTGATTTCCTGACCCGGCTTCAGGCACACGTAGGCCTTCTTCCAGTTGCGCCGGCGGCCGATGAAGCGGCCGAAGCGCTTTTCCTTGCCCTTCACGTTCGAGACCTGGACGCTTTCCACCTGCACCTTGAACATGAGTTCGACGGCGGCCTTGATTTCCGGCTTGGTGGCGTCCGGCACGACGCGAAAGATCACCTGCTCGTGCTTGTCGGCGACGTACGTGCCCTTCTCGGACACGACCGGCGCGAGCAGCACGGTCATCAGGCGCTCGTTGTTGTACTTCTTCACGTTGCTGGCAATCGCGTTCATCCCAGCATCTCCTCGAATTGGGCGACGGCGCCGCGCGTGACGAGCACGTGGTTGAAGCGCACGAGGCTCACCGGATCGACTTCGCGCGTCTCGAGGACGAGGACGTCGGTCAGGTTGCGCGACGACAGGTACGTGTTGTCGTCCAGATTGTCCGTCACGACCAGCACGGTGCCGGTCAGGCCGAAGCCCTTGATCTTCTGCGCGAATGCCTTGGTCTTCGGCGAATCGAGCGTCAGCGCCTCGATGACCGACAGCCGGTCCTCGCGGACGAGCTGCGACAGGATCGATGCGAGCCCCGCGCGGTACATCTTGCGGTTGACCTTGTGCGAGAAGTTCTCGTCGGGCGAGGACGGGAAGATCTTGCCGCCGCCGCGCCACAGCGGGCTGTTCGCCTGCCCCGCGCGTGCGCGGCCGGTGCCCTTCTGCGCCCACGGCTTCTTGTGCGACTTGTTGATGTCGGCACGGCCCTTTTGCGCGCGCGTGCCCTGCCGCGCGTTCGCCTGGAACGCCACCACCACCTGGTGGATCAGCGCCTCGTTGTACTCGCGGCCGAACAGCGCGTCGGAGACCGCGACAGTCGCGGTCTTCTCGCCGTTGCCGGAAAGGAGTTTGAGATCCATGGTCACGCCCCCTTCTTGATGGGCGTCTTGACCGACGGGAGGATCACGATGTGACCGCCGTCGGCGCCCGGCACGCAGCCCTTGATCAGCAGCAGGCCGCGTTCGGTATCGACGCGGACGACCTTCAGGAGCTGCGTCGTGCGCGTGACGTTGCCCAGCTGGCCGGCCATCCGCTTGCCCGGAAACACGCGGCCCGGATCCTGCGCCATGCCGATCGAGCCCGGCGTGTTGTGCGAGCGCGAGTTGCCGTGCGATGCGCGGTTGGAGCTGAAATGGTGGCGCTTGATGACGCCCGAAAAGCCCTTGCCCTTCGAGGTGCCCGTCACGTCGACCAGCTGGCCGACGGCGAACGTGTCCACGCCGACGACATCGCCCGCCTTGAACCTGGCGAGCACGTCGGCGTCGACCTTGAATTCCTTCAGCACGACACCGGCTTCCACACCCGCCTTCGCGAGGTGGCCCGCTTCCGGCTTGGTCACGCGCGATGCGCGGCGCTTGCCGTAGGTGACCTGGACGGCGGAGTAGCCGTCGGTTTCCGGGGTCTTGATCTGCGTGACGCGGTTGTTGCCGACGTCGAGCACCGTCACCGGAACGGCGGCGCCGTCATCGGTGAAGACGCGGGTCATGCCAATCTTGCGACCGACAAGTCCGAGACTCATTTTCGTTTTCCTTTCCACGCCCCCGATTACGATTGACCGGGGGCTCACGTTAGACAACGATTGCAACTGCTCATTACAGGAGCCGCAGAGACGCAGAGTAAATTCTTTGCCGTCCTCGGCATGCTCGGCGTCTCTTTGTGAAACGTATTTGAATTACTGCAGCTTGATTTCCACGTCCACGCCGGCGGGCAGATCGAGCTTCATCAACTGGTCGACCGTCTTGTCGGTCGGGTCGATGATGTCCATCAGCCGCAGGTGCGTGCGGATCTCGAACTGGTCGCGCGACGTCTTGTTGACGTGCGGCGAGCGCAGGACGTCGAAGCGCTCGATCTTGGTCGGCAGGGGCACGGGGCCCTTGACGACGGCGCCGGAGCGCTTGGCCGTCTCGACGATTTCCAGCGCCGACTGGTCGATCAGTTTGTAATCGAAAGCCTTCAACCGGATACGGATGCGTTGGTTGTTCATCAAATCCTCACTGGGCCTTCACCCTGGGAAAAACCGTCGCAAAACGCTCGGTTTTTCGTTGCCGTTTCTACGAAAAGTAGATTTTTACTTTTCGCCGTTACTTGATGATCTTGGCCACGACGCCGGCGCCGACCGTGCGGCCACCCTCGCGAATCGCGAAGCGCAGGCCCTCTTCCATCGCGATCGGCTGGATCAGCGTCACCGTCATCGCAATGTTGTCCCCCGGCATCACCATCTCCGTGCCTTCCGGCAGCACGCAGCTCCCCGTCACGTCCGTCGTCCGGAAATAAAACTGCGGACGATAGCCCGGGAAGAACGGCGTATGCCGTCCACCCTCTTCCTTCGACAGGATGTACACCTCGCACGTGAACTCCGTGTGCGGCGTGATCGACCCCGGCTTCGCCAGCACCTGACCACGCTCCACTTCCTCCCGCTTCGTGCCGCGCAGCAGCACCCCCACGTTGTCCCCCGCCTGCCCCTGATCCAGCAGCTTGCGGAACATCTCCACCCCCGTGCACACCGTCTGCAGCGTCGGCTTCAGCCCCACGATCTCCAGCGGCTCGCCCACCTTCACCACCCCACGCTCCACCCGCCCCGTCACCACCGTGCCCCGACCCGAGATCGAGAACACGTCTTCCACCGGCATCAGGAACGGCCCGTCGATCAGCCGCTGCGGCTGCGGAATATAGGTATCCAGCGCCTCCGCCAGCTTCAGGATCGACCCTTCCCCCATCTCGCTCTTGTCGCCTTCCAAGGCCATCTTGGCACTGCCGATCACGATCGGCGTGTCGTCGCCCGGAAACTGGTACTTCGACAGCAACTCCCGCACCTCCATCTCGACCAGCTCCAGCAGCTCCTTGTCGTCGACCATGTCCGCCTTGTTCATGTACACGATGATGTACGGCACCCCCACCTGCCGCGCCAGCAGGATGTGCTCCCGCGTCTGCGGCATCGGCCCGTCCGCCGCCGACACCACCAGGATCGCCCCGTCCATCTGCGCCGCCCCCGTGATCATGTTCTTCACGTAGTCCGCGTGCCCAGGACAATCCACGTGCGCGTAGTGCCGGTTCTTCGTCTCGTATTCCACGTGCGCCGTGTTGATCGTGATCCCCCGCGCCTTCTCCTCCGGCGCCGCGTCGATCTGGTCGTACGCCTTCGCCTCGCCGCCGAACAGCTTCGACAGCACCAGCGTGATCGCCGCCGTCAGCGTCGTCTTCCCGTGATCAACGTGCCCGATCGTCCCCACGTTCACGTGCGGCTTCGTCCGTTCGAATTTGCCTTTGGCCATGGTCGTGTCCTTAAGTCTTCTTGTTGATCACCGCTTCGGCGACGTTCTTCGGCGCCTCGGTGTAGTGCTTGAATTCCATCGTGTAGGTCGCGCGTCCCTGCGACAGCGAACGCAGCGTCGTCGAGTAGCCGAACATCTCCGCCAGCGGCACTTCGGCCTTGATCACCTTGCCCGTGGGCAGGTCGTCCATGCCCTGGATCATGCCGCGCCGCGACGACAGGTCGCCGACGACGTTGCCCATGAAGTCCTCGGGCGTCTCGACCTCGACCGCCATCATCGGCTCGAGCAGCACGGGGCTCGCCTGCCGCATGCCGTCCTTGAACGCCATCGACGCGGCCATCTTGAACGCGTTTTCGTTCGAGTCGACGTCATGCGACGAGCCGTCGAACAGCGTGACCTTGACGTCCACGACCGGGAAACCGGCGAGCACGCCGTTCGGCAGCGTCTCGAGCAGGCCCTTGGCCACGGCCGGGATGAACTCGCGCGGCACCGTGCCGCCCTTGATCGCGTCGACGAATTCGTAGCCCTTGCCCGTTTCGTTGGGCTCCATCTTCAGCCAGACGTGACCGTACTGGCCGCGACCGCCGGACTGCTTGATGAACTTGCCTTCGACCTGCACCGGCTTGCGAATCGCCTCGCGGTACGCCACCTGCGGCGCGCCGACGTTGGCTTCGACGCCGAATTCGCGCTTCATGCGGTCGACCAGGATCTCGAGGTGGAGCTCGCCCATCCCCGAAATGATCGTCTGTCCCGATTCCTCGTCCGTGCGGACGCGGAACGACGGGTCTTCCTGCGCGAGGCGATTGAGCGCGATGCCCATCTTCTCCTGGTCGGCCTTCGTCTTCGGCTCGACGGCGACGTGGATCACGGGCTCCGGGAAGATCATCTTCTCGAGCATGATGACGTGATCCGGATCGCAGATCGTGTCGCCGGTCGTGGCCTCCTTCAAACCGACCGCGGCCGCGATGTCGCCGGCGCGCACTTCCTTCAATTCCTCGCGCTGGTTGGCGTGCATCTGCAGGATGCGGCCGATGCGTTCCTTGCGGCCCTTGGTCGGGTTGTAGATCGTGTCGCCCGACTTGATGACGCCCGAATACACGCGGAAGAAGATCAGCTGGCCGACGTACGGGTCGGTCATGATCTTGAACGCGAGCCCGGCAAACGGATCCTCGTCCGTCGCATGGCGCTCGCCCTGCTTGCCGTTCTCGAGTTCGCCCGTCACCGGCGGAATGTCGTTGGGTGCCGGCATGTATTCGATGACGGCGTCGAGCATCGCCTGGACGCCCTTGTTCTTGAACGCGGAGCCGCACATCATCGGCACGATTTCGCTGGCGATCGTGCGCGTGCGCAGCCCGAGCTTGATCTCCTCGGCCGTCAGGTCGCCCGACTCGAGGTACTTGTTCATCAGCTCTTCGTTCGCCTCGGCGGCGCTCTCCAGCATCTTCTCGCGCCACTCCTTGGCGGTGTCGAGAAGGTCGGCCGGGATGTCGCGGGTCTCGTACTTCATCCCCTGCGACGCCTCGTCCCAGTAGATGGCCTTCATCCGGATCAGGTCGATCACGCCTTCGAACTTCTCCTCGGCGCCGATCGGAACCTGGATGGGCACCGGGTTGGCCTTCAGCCGCGACTTCATCTGGTCGTAGACCTTGAAGAAGTTCGCGCCCTGGCGGTCCATCTTGTTGACGAACGCGAGCCGCGGCACCTTGTACTTGTTGGCCTGCCGCCAGACGGTTTCCGACTGCGGCTGGACGCCACCGACCGCGCAATAGACCATGCACGCGCCGTCGAGCACGCGCATCGACCGCTCGACTTCGATCGTGAAGTCGACGTGGCCCGGCGTGTCGATGATGTTGATCCGGTGCTCGGGGAAATTCTTGTCCATCCCCTTCCAGAAGCAGGTGGTGGCGGCGGACGTGATCGTGATGCCGCGCTCGCGCTCCTGCTCCATCCAGTCCATCACGGTGGCGCCGTCATGCACCTCGCCGATCTTGTGCGAGACGCCCGTGTAGAACAGGATGCGTTCGGTGGTCGTGGTTTTACCGGCGTCAATGTGGGCACTGATGCCGATGTTGCGATACCGGTCAATGGGGGTAGTTCGGGGCACTTTGGGTCAACGCCTTTTCATGCGGTCGGGCGCACTTTCACGCCCGGTCGCTCATTTCTTCCTGTAGGTGTACGCGCAGTTTTGTTTGCGTCTTCTGCCTAGAACCTGAAGTGCGAGAACGCCTTGTTGGCTTCGGCCATGCGGTGCACTTCCTCGCGCTTCTTGACGGCGCCGCCGCGGCCTTCCGAGGCCTCGAGGAGCTCGGCGGCAAGCCGCTGGCCCATCGACTTCTCGCCGCGCTTGCGCGCCGCTTCGCGCAGCCAGCGCATCGCGAGCGCCGTCCGGCGCACCGGGCGCACTTCGACCGGCACCTGGAAGTTGGCGCCGCCGACGCGGCGGCTCTTCACCTCGACCATCGGGCGCGAGTTGGACAGCGCCTGGTTGAAGACCTCCAGAGGGTCCTTGCCGCCCTTCTTGGAGATGGACTCGAACGCGCCGTAGATGATCCGTTCGGCGACCGACTTCTTGCCGCTGTCCATCAACACGTTGATGAACTTGGCGACATCGGTGTTCGCGAACTTCGGATCCGGCAGGATCTCGCGCTTGGGGACTTCACGACGACGTGGCATGAATACTCCATTCGTCCGAAAGTGAAAACCTACTTTCGGCCGGTTTAGTTACCGTCGACTCACGGGCTCACTTGACTAAGGACCCGATGATTCGACGCGGAAAAAGCTGTCGAAAAACTAGGCGGCCTTGGGCCGCTTGGCGCCGTACTTCGAGCGCGCCTGCTTGCGATCCTTGACGCCGGCGGTATCGAGCGCGCCGCGCACCATGTGGTAGCGAACGCCCGGCAGATCCTTCACGCGACCGCCGCGGATCAGCACCACCGAGTGCTCCTGCAGGTTGTGGCCTTCGCCGCCGATGTAGCTGATGACCTCGAAGCCGTTGGTCAGGCGCACCTTGGCGACCTTCCGCAGCGCCGAGTTCGGCTTCTTCGGGGTCGTCGTGTAGACACGCGTGCATACGCCGCGCTTTTGCGGGCTGTTTTGCAGCGCCGGCACTTTGCTTTTCGACACGGCGGGCTTGCGGCCCTTCCGCACGAGCTGATTGATCGTTGGCATCCTGATTGTCCGTTTCGTGCGGCTTTCGCTTCTGCGAAAAAGCCGCAAGGCCTAGGGCTCGGCGCCGCATTCCTGCCGCGTCGCCGGCTTCGCGAAACTACTTCGTTACATCGCGTTTCCGTTCGTTGCTGCGCTGGTTCCTGTTTCCGATTCCTGCAAATCAAAGTGGCCCGCGTTCGCGCCGTATTGACTTGAAGCCGGGCGCGGCACTGGGGCCACCTTTATCGCGCCTTGGCCGACGAATGCTTCGCAGCCAGGTACGCGTCGCGCTGTCGGTCACGTCGCAGTTCTTGCTGGAACTGGCGGCCGGAAGGCGAAAAGAGGACGATTATAGCGGCTAACCGCACGCTGGGTCAATACTCTCTCCCCGCACCGAATGCCGGAAGGTGCGGGTGGGACCGCCATTTCCAAGGGTGGCGCTCGGAAAACCCCGGGGACGACTGGGCGGCCGCCGGGCCGGGGGGGCATGTCGAATCCGTATCCCGCGCCGCGGTCGGGGCCGGCCCGCGGGCGTGCCTGCCCGCCCGTTCGCGGCTATTGCCAGCCGCCACCCAGTGCCTGGAACAGCGCCGCCGCGTCGGCGTAGCGGTTAGCGAGCGCTTGCAAACGTTCGGATTCGGCCTGCACCGTTGCCGCTCGGCGTCCAGGACCGTGAGCTGGCTGGCGCCGCCGGCATGGTATCGCCCCAGCGCGATCCGGTAGGCATCGTCGGCGCGGGCGGCCTGCTCGGTGCGCGCCGCCAGCGCCTGCCCGTCCCCCTCGAGTGCGCGCAGCACGTCGGCGACATTCTGCAACCCATTCAGCACGGAGGCCCGGTAAGCAGCCGCGGCCTGGTCGTAGGCGGCGATGGCGGCACGCCTGCGCGCCTGCAATTCGCCGCCGCGAAACAGCGGTTGCAGCAGATTGGCGCCGATATTCCAGATGTTGATGCCATTTCCAAGAAGATCGCCGATGTTGAGCTGACTTGTTGAGAATCCGCCGGAGATAACGAGTTTTGGATACAGGTCGGCAGTGGCCACCCCCACGTTGGCGCTCGCCTTATGGAGCAGCGCCTCGCTGGCGCGGATGTCGGGCCGCTGCCGCACCATTTCCGAAGGAATCCGCAGCGGGAGTTCCGCCGGCAGCTCGAGTTCGTGCAGGCCAATGCGCGGGAGGTCCGCCTGGGCCGGAGGGTCCCCCATGAGCGCCGCGAGCACGTGGCCGGCCTGCGCCCACTGGGCCGAGAGCGGCGCGACCGCCGCCGCGGTCTGCGCGACGAGCGCCCGCTGGTTCTGCACGTCGAGCCAGGCCACGCCGCCCAGCTGATAGCGCTGCTCGACGATGTCCTGCTGTTGCCGCTGCGCCGACAGGATGGCGGACGCCGCCTCGATCTGCGCCCCGAGCGCCGCCCGCCGGATCGCGGCGGCGACGACATTGCTGGCGACCGTCAGGCGGGCGCCTTCGAGTTCGAAGGCCTGGTAGTCGACTTCGGCCGCCAGCGCCTCCAGTTCCCGGCGGTTGCCGCCGAAGAGGTCGAAGTTGTACGAGACGTCGGCGCCAAAGGTGAAGACGTTGAACGGTCCCGGGTTGGGCGCCTCCGGGAAACCGAACGTCGCGGGGTCGATGCGCTGCCGGACCGCGCCGAACGTCGCGTCGACCTGCGGATACGCGGTGGCGCCCGCACGCGCGGTGCGCAGTTCCCGCGCCTGCGCCAGCCGGGCCCGCGCCGCATCGAGCGTCGGACTGCGTTCGAGCGCGCGGCGGACAAGCGCATCGAGTTCGTCGGAACCGAACACCGCCCACCATTCGGCCGGGATGTCACGCTCGGCGGCGAGCCTCACCATTCCCCCCGCCACCGGTTGCGGGTCCGCCACGTAACGGTCGACGGAAGGCGGATCGGGCGTCCGGAAATCCGGACCGACGGTGCAGCCGCAGGCGATCGCGCCGAGCGCGCACATCCGGGCGATGCGCGCGGCGTTCAATCGAGCGTCCTGCGGTAGAACTTCACGGCCACCGCCATCACGACGAGCGCGAACACGATCAGCGGCCACCTGCTGGGCCAGAGGTCCGGCCAGTCGTTGCCCTTCAGCAGGATGCCGCGCACCAGCCGATTGTAGTAGGTGAGCGGCAGCACGCTGCCGATCGCCCGGCGATCGGCGCGGCCACGTTGACGAACTCGCCTTCGACGTAGCCCTGGTATCCGGGGGGACGCGCATCGGAGCACGCGGCGAGCGCCGCGACCAGCAGCAGCATCGGGACGGCAGTCCACTGCGCGCCCGGCCCGCCGCGGCGGGCCGGTACGCACGCCCAGGTTCCATCAATCGTCGTCACGGAGGATTGATACCATAACGAAGCGCGAGCGGCCACGCCGCCTGCGGGTTGCCCGTACGTCGCCGGGACGGCGCCCGCCGCCCTGGCGGCGCACTCGACCGCTCCCAAGGCCGTGCCGCCCGCAACCGGCTTGCCCGTCGCCGCTCGTGCATACTGGTACGGTTCACCGCGCTGAACATTTTCTTCCTACGCTCACCGAAAGGAAACACGATGAAAACACGACTCGTTCGACTTCTCGGATACTCGCTGTTCGCCATGGCCGTCGGTACCTCGTCGCTGGCGGCGGCCGCATTGCCGACCAACTACAGCGACCTGTGGTGGAATGCCGATGAACCCGGCTGGGGCCTGAACATCAGCCAGCAGTCGGATGCGCTGTTCTCCACGTTCTTCGTCTACGGCGCGGGCGGGCAGGCCGTCTGGTACTCGGTCACGCTGGCGTACCAATCGACCGGCGCCAACGGCGCGGTCACCTACGGCGGGGACCTGCTCGAGACGAGCGGCCCGGCCCAGGGCACGCCCTACAATCCCGCGCTGATCAAATACCGGACGGTCGGCACCGCCACGATCGAATTCGGTGACGACGCGCACGGCCTCTTGCGTTACACGGCGGACGGCATCGTCGTGACCCGTGCCATCACGCGGCAGACGTTCGCCGCGATCTCGCCGGTCGGCGCCTTCTATGGCGGCACGTCCGATGTCACGTTCAACTGCAATAACGCCGCGAACAACGGGCTCGTCACCATCGACCGCGGGCAACTCGACATCACGCTCGTCGACAACTTCGCGGTCGTTCACGCGCCCACGTGCTTCTACGAGGGCGCCTGGACGCAACACGGGCAGGTCGGCAGCATCGACGGGCGCTACGAGTGCACGAACGGCGCCCAGGGTGCGGTGAAGTTCTCGAGCCTGCGCTTCGAGAAGGGTGGCCTGGTCGGCAACTACACCGGCCGCGACTCGAGCTGCGAATTCCGCGGCAACATCGGCGGCGTGCGCCTCGCCCCGTGATGCGGACAAGCGCGTAAACCGGCCGGCATCCCGCGGGAACCCCCAAAACGACGCCGGCCGGCGCAGGACCGTCGCGATGCGATCGTCGAACGCCCTGCAACAGCGCCTGCGCGCGCTGCGCAACGTCTACGGCAACGAGGCCGAGCGCAGCAAGCGCGCACTGCTCGCGCAACTGCGCACGATCCCCCTGCGCACGGCCGCGGCGATCCTCGCGCTGCACGAGGACCTGCTGTTTCTCTGCGCGTTTCCCGGCGCGAAGGCGACGCGCACGCTCGCGCGGCGATTGCTGGGCGAGATCGGGCCGCGCCTCTCCCGCCTGCCGCGGGCGCAACGCGCGCTCGCCGACGACTCCGGCATCGCGGACTCGATCACCCGCCACACCTACCCGTTTCCCGTCGCGCGCTGGCTCGCCCGTGCGGTACCCGCCGATGTCGAGATCGATTGGCGCGCCTTGAACGATCCGGCGCGACTCGACGGGTTCGTCGGTCTCGTGTCCTGCGGCGCCGAGCGTGAAGCGTTCGAGAGCGGCGAGTTCGCGACACGCGACTGGATCCGCTTGGCCCGCCGCGCCGACGCGAGGACGGACGTGCAGTGGCTGCTGGAAGCGGCACCCGCGGCGCCCGCGATGGCGGAGCGCTACGCCGATGAATGGGACGCCGCGGAAGTTCCGGTGCAATGGGGGCTGCGCGATGCGCGCTGGCCGGTCACGCACAATGCGTTGCCGTCGGCCACGGTGGCGTTGCGTGGCGGAATGCGCCGTCCGCCTGCCGATATCGCCGCGCATGTCGCTCTGCCGCTGGCCGCCATCGAGCGCCTGCCGCGCGCCCGCGCGCGGCGCGTCGTGGCGTCGGCGCGGGCCGCGCTGGCGGCGCGCTGCCGCGAAGTGAACGCGATGTCGTATCCGAACCTCGACGAGGTCTGGTGGTGCGAGCTTGGCGAAGGCGTGACGCTGGCGGTCATCGGCATCGCGCGCGAACTGCGGCTCACGCTCGAAACCAACAACGGATACCTGCTGTTCGCCAACGGCATCCCGATCGGCTACGGCGGCGTCACGCCGCTGTTTCGCCAGGCCAACACCGGCATCAACATCTTCGACGCGTTCCGCGGCGGCGAGGCGTCATTCCTGTGGGCGCAGATGCTGCGCGCCTTCCACACGCTCTATGGCAGCCGCCGCTTCGTCGTCAATGCGTACCAGTTCGGCGCCGGCAACGCCGAGGCCATTCGCAGCGGCGCGTTCTGGTTCTACCATCGGCTGGGCTTCCGCCCGGCCCATGCCAGGACGCGTGCGCTGGCGTCACGCGAAGCGCGGCGGATGGCCGACGACCGCAAGTACCGCAGCGACGCGCGCACGCTGAAGCTGCTCGCTACGGGCGACCTATATCTCGACCTCGAAGGCTACGACCCGGCCGACTTTTTCGACGAGGCCTTGTTGCCGCACATGGGCGCGGCCACGGCGCGGCGATTGGCGGCCGAACCCGCATGGGGACGCAGCGAGGGAGAGCGGCGCATCGCCGGCGCCATCGCCTTGCAGCTCGGCATCGACGACCTGGCGCGCTGGCCCAAGGCGCAGCGGCGCGGGTTCGAACTGCTCGCGCCCGTCGTCGCCATCATCGGGGACATCGACACCTGGTCGCCGGGCGATCGCGCGGCGCTCGCCAGCCTGATGCGCCGTAAGGGCGCGCCGCAGGAGCGCGCCTTCGCGCTGGCGGCGCAGCACGCGACGCGCTTCCATCACGCATTGGCGGACGCACTGCGCAGCGCCGACTGAATGCGGCAATGCCACGCGACGGGCGTGGCGTGCGGACGCGAAGCGCTTTTCGGGGACCGCGTCGCGTCCGCCTCCGCGGACCTGCACGGCGCCCCGCGCGAATTTCCGCGCCCAATGGAAAGGGGCCGGCAGTCGCCTGCCGGCCCTTGGTTGCTGCAACCGCCCTTGATGCGCGTTACGCGGCGTCGGCCGAGACCTCGGTCGTCGGTGTCGCTGCGGCTGCTGCAGCGGCGGCCTCCTCCCCGGTCATGAACGCGGCTTGCGCCGCCTCCGAGCCGCCCATCTTCGCCTTCTTGCGAGCGGTGTGATACGCGAGGCCCGTGCCGGCCGGGATCAGGCGCCCGACGATCACGTTCTCCTTCAGGCCGCGCAGGTCGTCCTTCTTGCCCATGATCGCGGCTTCCGTCAGCACGCGCGTGGTCTCCTGGAACGACGCCGCCGAGATGAACGAGTCGGTGGACAACGACGCCTTGGTGATGCCGAGCAGCAGATGGTGGAACTGCGCGGGCTCCTTGCCGTCCTTGATCACGCGGTCGTTCTCGTCCAGCAGCTCCGAACGCTCCACACCTTCCTCGCGGATGAAGCGGGTGTCGCCCGGCTCGGTGATGATCACGCGCCGCAGCATCTGGCGCACGATCACCTCGATGTGCTTGTCGTTGATCTTCACGCCCTGCAGCCGGTAGACGTCCTGCACTTCGTCGGTGATGTAGCGGGCGAGCGACTCGACACCCAGCAGCCGCAGGATGTCATGCGGGTCCGCCGGACCGTCGACGATCGTCTCGCCCTTGTTCACCACCTGCCCGTCGTGAACCGTGACGTGCTTGTCCTTCGCGATCAGGAACTCGTGCGCGACACCGTCGACGTCCGTGATGACCAGACGCTGCTTGCCCTTGGTGTCCTTGCCGAACGACGCGGTGCCGGTGACTTCCGCCAGCATGCCGGCGTCCTTCGGCGACCGCGCCTCGAAGAGCTCCGCCACGCGCGGCAAGCCGCCCGTGATGTCGCGGGTCTTCGACGTTTCCTGCGGGATCCGCGCGAGCACCTCGCCCACGTTCACCTGCTGACCGTCCTTCACCGTGATGATCGAGCCCAGCTGGAACGTGATGTTGACCGGCAGCTCCGAGCCTGCGAGCTTGATCTCCTCGCCGTTCTCGTCGAGCAGCTTCACCTGCGGACGCACGCCCTTGGCCGTGCTGGTCGCACGCCGCTTCGGGTCGATGACGACCAGCGTGGACAGGCCCGTCACGTCGTCGACCTGCTTCGCCACCGTCACGCCTTCCTCGACGTGCTCGAACTTCACGCGGCCGGCATACTCGGTGATGATCGGGCGCGCCGTCGCGTCCCATGTCGCCAGCACCTTGCCGGCCTTGACGACATCGCCGTCCTTGACCTGCAGCGTGGCGCCGTACGGCACCTTGTGGCGCTCGCGCTCGCGGCCGTTGTCGTCGTGGATCGTCACCTCGCCGGAGCGCGCGATGACGACCAGGTCGCCCTTGGCGCTGGTGACGTAGCGCATCAGCGCGGAGAACCGGATCGTGCCCGCCGACTTGGCTTCGATCTGCGAAGCCGCCGCCGTACGCGATGCCGCGCCGCCGATGTGGAACGTCCGCATCGTCAGCTGCGTGCCCGGCTCGCCGATCGACTGCGCGGCGATGACGCCCACCGCCTCGCCGACGTTGACGAGATGCCCGCGGCCCAGGTCGCGGCCGTAGCACTTCGCGCACAGGCCATGACGCGTGTCGCAGGTCAGCGGCGTGCGCACCTTCACTTCGTCGATGCCCAGCGCCTCGATCAGCTCGACTTCGTCCTCGGACAGGAGCGTGGCCGGGTAGTACAGCGTCGCCTGCGTCTCCGGATGCACGACATCCGCCGCGACCACGCGGCCCAGGATGCGCTCGCGCAACGGCTCGATGACCTCGCCGCCTTCGACCAGTGCCTTCATGTGCACGCCGTTCGTCGTGCCGCAATCGTCCTCGGTGACCACGAGATCCTGCGTCACGTCGACGAGACGGCGCGTCAGGTAGCCCGAGTTCGCCGTCTTGAGCGCGGTGTCGGCCAGGCCCTTCCGGGCGCCGTGCGTCGAGATGAAGTACTGCAGGACGTTCAGGCCCTCGCGGAAGTTCGCGGTGATCGGCGTCTCGATGATCGAGCCGTCGGGCTTGGCCATCAGGCCGCGCATGCCGGCCAGCTGCCGGATCTGCGCCGCCGAGCCGCGCGCACCCGAATCCGCCATCATGAAGATCGAGTTGAACGAGTCCTGCTCGACCTGCTTGCCTTCGCGGTCGGTCACCGTCATCTTGCCCAGCTGCGTCATCATCGCCTTCGCGATGTCGTCGCCGGCACGGCCCCAGATGTCCACGACCTTGTTGTAGCGCTCGCCCTCGGTGACGAGGCCGGACGTGT
Organism: uncultured beta proteobacterium; assembly: GCA_963823475.1. GTDB lineage: Bacteria > Pseudomonadota > Gammaproteobacteria > Burkholderiales > Casimicrobiaceae > VBCG01. The sequence continues at coordinate 4,509 of CAWGLS010000013.1, read as the reverse complement.
ACTGCGCCTGGATCTCCTTCACCTGGGCTTCGGAGTCGGCGATGATGCTGACCTTCTCCGCCGGCACCAGCATGTCGTCGGCCGCGAACGAGATGCCGCCGCGCGTGGCGAGCGAATACCCCGCCTGCATCAGCTTGTCGGCGAAGATGACCGTTTCCCGCAGGCCGCAACGGCGGAAGCTCGCGTTGATGATCCGCGAGATTTCCTTCTTCTTGAGCGGCTTGTTGATGAACGAGAACGGCAGTCCCGGCGGCAGGATCTCGGAGAGCAGCGCGCGGCCGACGGTCGTGTCGTAGCGCGTGATCTTCTCGACCTTCTCCGTCGTGCCGTCCAGGCCGACCTTGAGGTCCACTTCCTTGATGCGGACCTTGACCCTGGCGTGCAGCTCGGCCTGGCGCGATTCGTACGCACGCGAAACCTCCGAGAGGTCCGCGAACATCTGGCCCTCGCCGGCGGCGTTGATCTTCTCGCGCGTCGCGTAGTAGAGGCCCAGCACGATGTCCTGCGACGGCACGATGCAGGGCTCGCCGTTGGACGGCAGCAGCACGTTGTTGGACGCGAGCATCAGCGTGCGCGCCTCCATCTGCGCTTCCAGCGACAGCGGCACGTGGACGGCCATCTGGTCGCCGTCGAAGTCGGCGTTGAACGCCGTGCAGACGAGCGGATGCAGCTGGATCGCCTTGCCTTCGATCAGCACCGGCTCGAACGCCTGGATGCCGAGTCGATGCAGCGTCGGCGCCCGGTTCAGCATCACCGGATGCTCGCGGATCACCTCTTCCAGGATGTCCCACACGACGGGCTCCTGCGCCTCGACCATCTTCTTCGCGGCCTTGATCGTGGTCGCGAGGCCCATCGTCTCCAGCTTGTTGAAGATGAACGGCTTGAAGAGCTCGAGCGCCATCAGCTTCGGCAGTCCGCATTGATGCAGCTTCAACTGCGGGCCGACGACGATGACCGAGCGGCCGGAGTAGTCGACGCGCTTGCCGAGCAGGTTCTGCCGGAAGCGGCCGCCCTTGCCCTTGATCATGTCGGCGAGCGACTTCAGCGGACGCTTGTTGGCGCCCGTCATCGCCTTGCCGCGGCGGCCGTTGTCGAGCAGCGAGTCGACGGCTTCCTGCAGCATCCGCTTCTCGTTGCGGACGATGATGTCCGGCGCCTTCAGCTCGAGCAGCCGCTTCAACCGGTTGTTGCGGTTGATGACGCGGCGATACAGGTCATTCAGGTCGGACGTGGCGAACCGGCCGCCGTCGAGCGGGACCAGCGGGCGCAACTCCGGCGGCAGCACCGGCAGCACCTCGAGGATCATCCACTCGGGCTTGATGCCCGACTTGTTGAACGCCTCGAGCACCTTCAGGCGCTTGGCGATCTTCTTGATCTTGGTGTCCGACCCCGTCGTCTCGAGTTCCTTGCGGAGCTTTTCGATCTCGTGGTTGACGTCGAGCGACTTCAGCAGCGCGCGGATGCCTTCGGCGCCCATGTAGGCTTCGAAATCGTCACCGTACTGCTCGACCTTCGACAGGTAGTCGTCCTCGGTCAGCAGTTGCGCGCGGTTGAGCGGCGTCAGGCCCGGGTCGGTCACGACGAATGCCTCGAAATACAGCACGCGTTCGATGTCGCGCAGCGTCATGTCGAGCACCATGCCCATGCGCGACGGCAGCGACTTCAGGAACCAGATGTGCGCGACCGGCGAGGCCAGCTCGATGTGGCCCATGCGCTCGCGGCGCACCTTGGCGAGCGTCACCTCGACGCCGCACTTCTCGCAAATGACGCCGCGGTGCTTCAGGCGCTTGTACTTGCCGCACAGGCACTCGTAATCCTTGACCGGCCCGAAGATCTTGGCGCAGAAGAGGCCGTCCCGCTCCGGCTTGAACGTGCGGTAGTTGATCGTCTCCGGCTTCTTCACCTCGCCGTACGACCACGAACGGATCTTCTCCGGCGAGGCCAAGCCGATGCGGATGGCGTCGAACTCTTCTTCCTGCGTTACCTGCTTGAACAGATCGAGCAATGCTTTCATGCGTACTCCCGAATAGAGGTCGGAGTTGCTGCAAATTCGAATTTGTTCACAAAGAGACGCCGAGGCGCAGAGGAAGGCAACCACGGCCTGTGATCTTCTCAGCGTCTCCGCGCCTCTTTGTGGACTAAGCCTTCCGTCAGTCCCGCTCCATGTCGATGTCGATCGCCAGCGAGCGGATTTCCTTCACCAGCACGTTGAACGACTCCGGCATGCCGGCCTCGATCTTGTGCTCGCCCTTGACGATGTTCTCGTAGACCTTCGTGCGGCCGTTGACGTCGTCGGACTTGACGGTGAGCATCTCCTGCAGCGTGTAGGCCGCGCCGTACGCCTCCAGCGCCCAGACCTCCATTTCGCCGAAGCGCTGGCCGCCGAACTGCGCCTTGCCGCCCAGCGGCTGCTGCGTGACGAGGCTGTACGGGCCGGTGGAGCGCGCGTGCATCTTGTCGTCGACGAGGTGATGCAGCTTCAGCATGTGCATGAAGCCGACGGTCACCGGGCGATCGAACGCCTCGCCGGTGCGGCCGTCGTGCAGCGTCACCTGGCCGGAGCGCGGCAGCCCCGCCAGTTCCAGCATCGCCTTGATCTCGACTTCCGTCGCGCCGTCGAACACCGGCGTGGCGAACGGCACGCCGCGCCGGAGGTTCTCGGCCAGGTGCAGGATCTCGTCGTCGTTGAACGAATCGAGGTCCTCCTTGCGGCCCGTCGAGTTGTAGATCTTGTCCAGGAATTTCCGGACCTCGACGGCCTTGGCCTGCGCCTTCAGCATGTCCTCGATCTTGCGGCCGAGTCCCTTCGCGGCCCACCCGAGGTGAACTTCGAGGATCTGGCCGACGTTCATCCGCGACGGCACGCCGAGCGGATTCAGCACGATGTCGACCGGCGTGCCATCCGCCATGTACGGCATGTCTTCCACCGGCACGATCTTCGACACGACGCCCTTGTTGCCGTGGCGGCCGGCCATCTTGTCGCCCGGCTGCAGGCGGCGCTTCACCGCGACGTAGACCTTCACCATCTTCTGCACGCCCGGCGGCAGCTCGTCGCCCTGCGTGAGCTTCTTCTTCTTCTGCTCGAACATGGCGTCGAACGTGACGCGCAGCTGGGCCAGCGCCTCCTTGCTGGCCTCGAGCTGCTGCGCCGTCTCCTCGCTCGCGAGACGGATGTCGAACCAGTCGTGCCGGGCGACGGTCTCCAGGTAGTCGTGGGTGACCTTGGCGCCCTTGGCGAGCTTCTTCGGGCCGCCGTTGGCGACCTTGTTCAGCAGCAGCTTCTCGATCCGCGCGTACGCGTCGTTCTCGACGATGCGCAGCTGGTCGTTTAAGTCCTTGCGGTAACTCTTCAGGTCGTCGTCGATGATCTGCGCGGCGCGCTTGTCGCGCTCGATGCCTTCGCGCGTGAACACCTGCACGTCGATGACGGTGCCGCTGATGCCCGACGGGACGCGCAGCGAGGTGTCCTTCACGTCGGAGGCCTTCTCGCCGAAGATCGCGCGCAGCAGCTTCTCTTCCGGCGTCAGCTGCGTCTCGCCCTTCGGCGTGACCTTGCCGACCAGCACGTCGCCGGCTTCGACTTCCGCGCCGATGTAGACGATGCCGGAATCGTCGAGGCGGCCGAGCTGCGCTTCGCCGAGGCTCGAGATGTCGCGGGTGATTTCCTCGGGCCCGAGCTTGGTGTCGCGCGCGACCACCGACAATTCCTCGATGTGGATCGACGTGTAGCGGTCGTCGCCGACGACGCGCTCGCTGATCAGGATCGAGTCCTCGTAGTTGTAGCCGTTCCACGGCATGAACGCGACGAGCATGTTCTGCCCGAGCGCCAGCTCGCCCATGTCGGTCGACGCACCGTCGGCGATCACGTCGCCGCGGGCGATGACGTCGCCCACCTTCACCAGCGGACGCTGGTTGATGTTGGTGTTCTGGTTCGACCGCTTGTACTTCGTCAGGTTGTAGATGTCGACGCCGACTTCGCCGGCCGCCGTCTCGGTGTCGTGCACGCGCACGACGATCCGCGAGGCGTCGATGTAGTCGACCTTGCCGCCCCGGCGCGCCATGACGGCGGTGCCGGAGTCGACGGCCGCCGTGCGCTCGACGCCGGTGCCGACGAGCGGCTTTTCCGGACGCAGGCAAGGCACGGCCTGCCGCTGCATGTTCGAGCCCATCAGCGCGCGGTTCGCGTCGTCGTGCTCGAGGAACGGGATCAGCGAAGCGGCCACCGACACGATCTGCGACGGCGCAACGTCCATGTAGTTGACCTTGTCGCCGGTCGACAGCATGAACTCGTTCTTGCTGCGGCACGACACGAGCTCGTCGTCGAGCTTGCCGTTCTTGTCGATCGCGGCGTTCGCCTGGGCGATCACGTACTGGCCTTCCTCGATCGCCGACAGGTAGTCGATCTGGTCGGTGACCTTGCCGTCCTGCACGCGGCGGTACGGCGTCTCGAGGAAGCCGTACTCGTTCGTCCGCGCGTACAGCGCGAGCGAGTTGATGAGGCCGATGTTC